>NZ_JAZARE010000007.1:0-358224 GCF_036231905.1 Ideonella sp. BN130291
GCTTGGTGAAGATGATGTACCAGCTGCCCAGCGACATGATGATCATCGCGATCAGCACGAAGCGGGTGACGAAGTCGCCCGCCTTCCACATCGCTTCGATGCCGTAGGGGTTGTCCACGGTCTGGTGCGCCACCTGCTGCGCCAGCGCGGTGTCGGACAGCGCAGCGAACAGCAGGGCGAGGGCGAGCGCGCCGGCGGCGCGCAGGGTGGGGGTCAACAACATGATGTCTCCAACAGCAAAGGCAAAAGAAGGGAAGGAAGGGCTCAGTCGAGCGTCCACACGTACTGCACCTGGGTCCACAGCGGCTCGGGCTTGCCGTCCACCGTGCCGGGCTTGAACTTGCAAGTGGCGGTGATGGCCTGCAGCGCCGCCTGGTCCAGCTGCTTGTGCTCGCGCGTCGCACCGGACGAGCGCTCGATGCGTGATTGCGTGACGCGGCCGTTCAGGTCCACGTAGGCGGCGATCACCACCACACCGGTGGCTTCGGCGCGCGCGGCGGCGGCCGGGTAGTCCGGCCGCTGGCAGTCGCGATTGAAGTTGACCTGCGGCGCCACCCGCACCGCCCCCGCGCTGGACGCAGGCCCGGCGGGCGCGAGGCTCACCTGGCTGGGTGGTGGTGCCACTTGCGTGGTGCTGATCTGCGGCGCGGCGGCGGGCGGCGTGGCCACCGCCACTTCCGGCGGCGGCACGAAGGAAGGCGGTGGCAGGGCCAGCTTGGGGATGGGCGGCGGTGGCGCCGTCTCCGGCGGCGGCGGTTTCACCTCGTCGATGATCCTGGTCTCCAGCGGCTGCTTGATGATCTCGACCACCCGGCGCGCCAGGCCGTTGACCAGCGCATAACCGAGCACCGCGTGCACCAGCACCACCGCGCCAAAGCCCACCAGGTGCCGCGTGGGCTGCCGCTGCCGGCTCGCAAAATCCACGATTTGTCCTCCCGTCCAGCCAAAAAAAGGGGGCCTGCCGTTGCCGACAGGCCCCGCAACACCCTCAGGTCAGAACACGAAACCGACGGAGAGCTCCCAGGCCCGGCCGAAGATCGGGCGGGCGAGGATCACACCGTCCGCGCTGGGCGGCGCGTTCGGATCACGGAAGTTGCCTTCGGTGAGGCCGATCTTGTTGGTGAGGTTGGTGCCGGACAGGCGCACGTCGATGCCGTTGGCAAAGCTGGCCACCACGCCCGCGTCCACGGTGGCGTACTTGGGCAGCTTCACCGTGTTGGCCGCGTTGGCGAACCGTTCACCGACATAGCTGTAGGTGCCGTAGACCCGGAAGGTGCCCAGGTCGGTGGGCAGGCGGTAGCTCGGCGTGAAGCGGTACTGCCATTTCGGCTGGCGCTCGATGGTGTTGCTGCTGAAGTCGAACGGGTTGCCGTTGCCATCCACGCCGCTGAAGTTGCGGTACTCAGCGTTCTGCCAGTTGCCGGTGAGCGCCAGCTCCAGGCCCTTGACGGGCCGCACCGAGGCTTCGAACTCCACGCCCAGCGTGCGCGAGTTCGGCCGCAGCACCTCGCTGCCCGCGTTGGTGAACTGCTGCGTCTGCGAGTTCTTCAAGGTGGCGTAGTAGCCGGTGAGGAAGGCGGTGTACAGCGGCGTTGCCGTTTTCAGGCCGATCTCGTACTGCTGGATGTCCTCCACCGGGTCTCGTGTTTCGTTCGCCCCGCGGCCGCGGATCACGTCGAAGTCGGGCATGCGATAGCCGTTGTTGGCCCGCGCGAACACGCTGAACTCGCGCGTGAAGTTGAAGTTCGCGCCGGCCGTCAGCGACGTGCGGCTGAGCTTGCTGGACAACGAGCTGGTGGTGCCGTTGAAGTACGACAGGTTGTTGTTCCAGAGCGTCGTCGCGTCGCCGTCCAGGTCGCCGCTGGACACGTTGGCGATCGTGCCTTCGAGGCGCTGACGCTCGAAACGCACACCACCATCCAGGCGCAGCTTGTCGTTGACCTTCCACTCGTCGGCCACATACACCGCGGTGGTGGTGCCGTTCCAATGCGCGTCCAGGTTGAACGAGAAGGGCGGCGGCACGAAGCCGTTGTGCGACACCTGCATGCCGTTGTTGAGCGACACGTCCACCAGGCGGGCGTGCGGCTCCACCGTCATCAGCTGCGCCTGGCCCAGCACCCACTGGTCATGCGCGGAATAGTCGGCGAGGTACAGGCCCACGGTCACCGTGTTGCCGGCCCCCAGCTCGCGCGACAGCCGCGTTTCGCTGGTGAAGGAGCGCAGGTCCTTGTCCACCGCCCACATGCCGTTGCGGATCACCGGCAGGTTGAGGTCGGTGATGGCGCCGCCGCCGTTCACAAAGGTGGCGCTACCGCCCGTCGCACCGTTCTCTGCGGCCTGCGCGTTGATGTAGGCACCGATCGTGGTGGGGTTCGTCCCCGAGAAGATGGCATACGTGGGCACGCTGCCGGTGGTCAGGTTGGTCTTGTTGCCGATGGTCCAGTCGCCGAACTTCTTGTCCAGCGTGAGGCCGTAGGTCTGCACCGTGGCGCCGCGGCCGGTGGCCAGGTCGCGCTGCACCGTCTCGCGCTGGATGATCGGGTTGCCGTTGGCGTCGGTGCCCACCTGGCGGCCGGTCTCCAGCACGAGGTTGCGCATCTCGTTGCTGTAGAAGTAGCCGCGCAGCGCATCGAAGCCGGGGTAGCTGCTGGCGCTGGACCCATCGGGGCTCTGCACCACTGGAATCGCGGTATAGAACGCGTTCTTCTCGTTCATCGCCCGCGCATAGAGCATGAACTTGCCGTCTTCCAGCTTGCGCGTGAGCACGGCGCTGAACTGGCCGCCGCGGTCGGCCGGGAACTGGGTGTCGCGGATGCCGTCGCTGGTGCGGTAGAAGCCGCCCACCATCAGGCCCCAGTCGTTGCCCAGCGGGGCGGAGAACACACCGTCCATGCGGCGCAGGTTGCCGGTGCCGGTGGTCAGGCGCAGGCCGCCCTCGGGCACCGCGCCGGCTTCCTTCTGGATGAAGTTGACCGTGATGCCGGGCTGGCCGGCGCTGAAGATCGGGCTGGGGCCGCCGCGCAGCACCTCCACCCGCTCGATGGTGTCGTCCAGCCGGAACAGCTGCGAATGTTCGAAGAACGACAGCGTCGGCAGGGCATACAGCGGCGAGCCGTTGACCTGGAAGGTGGAGTACGGGCCGTCACCCGGGGTGGGGAAGCCGCGCACCCGCATGTTAGCGCCGGCCTGGCCGCCGGACGTTTCCACATACACGCCCGGCACGATCTTCAGCAGGTCGGCGGTGCTGGACGGCGCGGCCTGCCTGATCTGCTCCTCATCGGCGGTGGTGATGGAGAAGCTGGCATCCAGCTTGCGCAGGCCCTCGCGCCGCGCGGTGCCGGTGACGATCACCTGCTCGACCTGCACCGCGCCACTGTTGCCGTCGCCCTTGTCGGCCTTGGCGGCCGCCGCACTCTGGGCGGCCGGCTGCGCCGGTGCGCTGGGCTGCGCCGGGGCGCCCGCCTGGGCCACGGCCTCGTCGGCCGCGTGTGCACGCTGCATCCCCAACAAGGCCATCAGGGCCGCCGTTGCCAGCAGCGTGCGGCTTGGCATGCTCGTCTGTGTGTTCATCGTTTGTCGCCCCACCATCGTTGTTCGACCGACCGCGCTGCACACGGCAGCGCACCGGCCCTTGTCCAGACGGGTGGCGTGGCGCCCTCGACGCCTTATGGCAGCACCCGTCCACCACTTTGGGCAGCGTGCATCGCAGCGCTGCTTGGTGCCACTGTAGAAAGCGGGTGCGAACGGAAAATTTTGTTTGTCACGCCGGCGCAGAAACTTGGTTTCAACATCGGCCGGTGGCCGTAACAATTGAAATCCGGGGAGGCGCGCGCCCTGCGCGCAGGCTCAGCGCGGGCCGAACATGTCGGTGAGTCGGCGCACACGTTCGCGCGCCTGCAGCAGCATCAGCATCACCTCGCGGCACTGGCGCCGCAAGGGGGCCGGCTGGCGCGCGCACTCGCAGGCGGGCAAGGCCGCCACGGCGTCGTCGAGCGCGCGGTTGAGGCGCGGAAAGTCAGCACGTTCCTGCATCGGGTCCTCCTAGGCAGTTGCCGCCATGGTGCCCAGGCCGGCAGGTGGCGTCAGTCAGCAGTGCGCGTTGCCGGCTGTAGGGCGCGGGCTACAGACGCCCGGGGCCGCGCAAGGGTGGCCCGGTGCGGCGCGGGGCCCTCATAACTGGTCCAGGCGGCCGCCGTCCACCCGCAGCATGGCGCCCTGCACGAACACCGCATCGTCGCAGGCGAGGTAGGCGATGGCGGCGGCAATGTCCTCGGGCTGCCCCACGTCGGCGGCGTCCAGCGTTTCCAGGCCCGACTTGATGTTGGGGTTCTCGCGCAGCATCGGCGTTTCCACCGCACCGGGCAGCACCGCATTGATGCGCAGCCCCTTGGCCTTGCCCTCGATGGCCGCCGAGCGGGTGAGCGACAGCAGGCCAGCCTTGGCCGCGGCATAGGCGGTGACCAGCGGCGTGGTCTGCTCGGCATGGATGCTGGACACGTTGACGATGGCGCCGCCAGGCCGCATGCGCACGAAGGCCTGCTTGATGAAGAAGAAGGCGCCCAGCAGGTCGACCTTGAGCACGTCGATCATGTCCTCGGCGCTGTGCTGCTCCAGCGGCTTGAAGATCATGCGGCCGGCGTTGTTCACCACCACGTGCCAGGCGCCGAGGTCGGCGATGGTCCGGTCCACACAGGCGGCCACCTGCTCTTCGTGCGACACGTCGCAGGCCAGGCCCAGGGCGGCCGGTGCGCCGGCCTGCAGCACCTGCTGTGCCGCCTGCTGCGCGCGGGCGAGGTTCAGGTCGGCAACCACCACACGCGCCCCTTCGGAACCCAGGCGCAGGGCTGTCGCCAGGCCGATGCCGCTGGCCGCCCCGGTGACGATGGCCACCTTGCCTTCGAATCGACGTGTCATGGCAGCTCCGGTTGTGACGCTCTCAGTGGTCACGCTCAAGTGCCGCCGTCCGCATTGGCGGGCGACGTGGGCGGTGCATCGGGCGCCGGCCGGCCGGCGTCGGCGGCCGCCTGCTGCTGCGCCCACAGGCTCTGGCTGGGCGGGTACACCGGCACGCGCAGGCACACGCTCTGCGTGGGCAGCACGTCGCTCCATTCCTGGACGATCTTCTTGAAGGCCTCCCCCACCGGGCGGATCCTGCGGTCCAGGTCGTACAGGCCGAGCGGATTGACGCGGCCGTTGGGCTCGCGCAGCGCGGTGTCCCAGTCCACCTGGTCGGTGAGCGAGTACCAGGTGAAGCCCACGATCGGGATGCCGTCGTTGCGCACCCGCAGCACGTTGGCCCATTCCTTCCAGAGCCAGAACACCGCTTCGTCGCCGTTGGGGCCTTGTGCGAAGTTGGTCTCGGTGTGCATCACCGGCAGGTGGTAGCGGTCGTAGTACTGCCAGGTGATGCCGTCGTAGCCGAACACCTCGCCCGCCGCAATCGAGCTGCCGTCGGCGAACACCCTGTGCTCGTTGGTCATGTAGTAGTCGTTGCCCATGATGCAGTGCTGCTTCAGGCGGTTGCCGAGGAAGAAGTGGTACTCCTCGCGCGTCATGCCGTTGTCCAGCAGGTACTCGTACATCTCGGACTCCACGCGCCGGCCGTAGTTGAGGTCCAGCGACAGGAAGCGGCGGGCGTTGAGGATCTCCGCCGGCTTGATGGCCGCCGGGCTGTCGGCATGGAAGTACTCCGACGATTCGCTCTGGATGAAGATCGCGTCGGGCCGCACCTTCAGGATGGCCTGCATCGCCAGCACGTTGGCTTTGACGATGTGCTTGAGCGCGGTGACGAAACCCTGGTCGCTGCTCAGCTGCTCGTTCCACCAGCCATAGGCGCCGGAGAACAGCGCGCAGATGAACATCTCGTTGACCGGCGTGTACAGCTGCACCCACGGAAAGCGCTGCGCAAAGGCGCTGGCGTAGTCCGCAAAGAGGGCCGGGAAGTCGGGGTTCTGGAAGTTGCCCAGCCAGTCGGGCACGCCGAAGTGGCACAGGTCCACGATGGGCGTGATGTCGCGCCGCAGGATGTCGCCGAAGGTGATGTCGGCAAATTCCCAGTCGTAGCGGCCGGGCGCACGCCAGGTGCGATGGATGGGCGGGCCGTAGCGCAGCACGCGCAGGCCCAGCTCCTGCACGCAGTCGAAGTCGCGCGACCACTGATCGTAGTGGCCGCACTTGTCCATCTCATCCACCCGGCGCCGGCCGCCCTCGATGGTGGGCGCACTGTTCTCGATGCCGGTGGCGAACATGAAGGAAGGGATCACCCCGGCGGCAGCGGCAAGCACAGTGCCTGCCGGTGGCGGCGCTCACTCCGGCGTGCCGATGGTATGCAGCCGGTTGCGCAGGGCGGCGAGCGCGTCGCGCAGCCGCAGCACCTCCTCGTCCGGCAGTGCGCAGGCCGAGCCGAACTCCTGGTTCACCGCCCTCGCCTTGTCCTGCAGGCGCCGGCCCTTGGGCGTGAGCGTGATGGACAGGTGGCGTTCGTCGTTGCTGTCACGCTGGCGCAGCAGGTAGCCCTCCTGCTCCAGGCGCTTGAGCAGCGGCGTGATCGAGCCCGGGTCCTGGTGCAGGCGCTGCGCCAGCTCCTTGGCGGTGATGGCGTCGCGCTCCCACAGCGTCAGCATCACCAGGTACTGCGGATAGGTCAGGTGCAGCCGCTGCAGCAGCGGCTTGTACACCTGCCCCATCGCCAACGCGGTGGAGTACACGGCGAAGCACAGTTGCTCGTCCAGCAGCAGCGGTGGTGGCGTGGTCACGGTGGGCGGTGGTGCGGACAAGCGCAGCAGCTTAGCAGGGGCAGCCGACGCGCTGCGCCGTGGTGTGCGGCCCCGGGCGAAGCACTCGGCTCCGCCCTTGGCCCGGGCCTTACCGGGCCGGTGCGGCCGCAGCGGCCAGGATGGCGCCGGCCACCTGCGCCGGACGCGACTGCTGCGGCACGTGGCTGGCGGGCAGGCGCACCACCTGGGCCGAGATCTTCTCCGCCATGGCCTTCTGCAGCGCCGGCTGGATCATGTGGTCCTCCTCCGCCAGCACGTACCAGGAGGGCTTGACCTTCCAGGCCGCGACGGTGGCCTTCTCCTCGAAGTTCTTGGCACGCACCGGGCCTTGGGTCACCGCCATCAGCCGGGTCCGGGACGCCGGCAGATCCTGCGCGAAGTGCTGCGCCAGGCCATCGGCCGTGAGGGTGAGGAAACCTTCCTTGTCGGTCACCAGGTGGTTGAAGCCGGCCGGCGTGGGGTAGTCCTTGGCCATGTCGACCACCGACTGCCCCTCGGACGGCGCGAAGGCGGCCACATAGACCAGTGACTTCACACGCTCGTGCGCCCCCGCTTCGGAGATCACCACGCCGCCCCAGGAATGGCCCACCAGCACCACCGGGCCGGTCTGCATGTCCAGCACGCGGCGCGTCGCGGCCACGTCGTCAGCCAGCGAGGTGAGCGGGTTCTGCACCGCCACCACGTTCAGGCCCTTGGCCTGCAGCAGCGGCACCACCTTGTCCCAGGCGGAGCCATCGGCAAACGCGCCGTGCACCAGCACGACGGTGGTCTTGGGCGCTGCCGCCGCAGCAGGGCCGGGCGCGGCGGCGGAGGCGGTCAGCGTGGCGGCACCCAGCGCGGCGGCGAGCAGGGCGGTCTTGGTGAACGAGGTCATGGTGGTTCCTTCCGAAGAGGTTGTGGCTCAGTTAGTACGCTAACTGTTCGCTGCAGCGAGCGGCGTCTGGAGTCGCCGATCAGTGCATGGACGGCATTATTGAGCGTGCTAACCAATTGCGCGCAATGCGATAAAGCCGACCCTGCGCGCGGACGGGGCTTTGGCGGCCGGCGAGCACCGTTGCGGCGCGGCGTGTTACTGCCGGCCAGGAGGCCGCTCTACACTGCGCCGCTTCGAAAAAACCGAAGCGGTTGTCCGACACCGGCTGCTTCCCCGCCCGGGCCACGGCGGGCAGCATGCCTCCTTCCCCACTTCGGAGAGCCCCATGTCCCCGATGCCCCGCATGTGCCTTGCCTGGAGCCGCCCATGGACCTGCTGACGCCCATCCTGGCCAGCCACGTGATGGGCACACCTGCCTGGGCCTGGCTGCTGTTCATCGGCGTGGTGGCGGCCCTGCTGGCCTTCGACCTGGGCGTGCTGCACCGCAACGAACGCGAGATCGGCGTGCGCGAGAGCCTGCTGCTGTCAGCTGGCTACGTGAGCGCCGGGTTGCTGTTCGGTGGCTGGGTGTGGTGGCTCATGGGGCCGGACAGCGGCATGGCCTACTACACCGGCTTCCTGATCGAGAAGTCGCTGTCGATGGACAACGTGTTCGTCATCGCGCTGATCTTTTCGTTCTTCGCGGTGCCGCGGCAGTACCAGCACCGGGTGCTGTTCTGGGGCATCCTGGGCGTGATCGTCCTGCGCGCGCTGATGATCGGGCTGGGCTCGGTGCTGATCTCGCAGTTCGGCTGGGTCCTGTACCTCTTTGGCGCCTTCCTGGTGGTCACCGGCATCAGGATGTGGTTCATGGCCGACCAGGAGCCCGGCCTCGCCAACAACCGGGTGCTGAAGTTCCTGCGTCGCCACCTGCGGGTGACCGAGGGCCTGCGAGGCAACGCCTTCATGGTGCGCGAGCCCGACCCGCGCACCGGCCGGATGGTGCGCTGGGCCACGCCGCTGCTGCTGGCGCTGGTGATGGTCGAGTTCATCGACCTGGTGTTTGCGGTCGACTCGGTGCCGGCGATCTTTGCGATCACCACCGATCCGTTCCTGGTCTACACCAGCAACGTCTTCGCCATCCTGGGGCTGCGCGCGCTGTACTTCGCGCTGGCGGCGATGATCCACCGCTTCCACTACCTGAAGTACGCGCTCGCCCTGGTGCTGGTGTTCATCGGCGCCAAGATCTTCCTGGCGCACTCGGTGGGCAAGCTGCCGACGGCGCTGTCCCTGGGCGTGACCCTGGGCCTGATCGCCGGCGGCGTGGTGGTTTCGCTGTGGAAGACCCGCGGCGGCAACGCGGGCAGCCCGCCGACCGTGCCCGCGCCCTGAGGCGCTCGGCATTGCGCGCGGAGGCCACGATCGCCGCCCGGCGCGTTGCTCGAGCAGGCGAACGCAAGAAGGTCACTTCGCCAGCGCCGCAACCTCCGCCGCACTCAGCGCGCCCGCAGACACACGCAAGCCCTGGATGCGGCCGTCGAACGACGGATGCGCCCAGTTGCGGCCCAGGAAGGCGACCTGGTCGCCCACCTGGCGCGGCGACAGCAGGATGTCGTCGGAGCGCGCCACCTCGGTGCCATCGACATACAGGCGCCCGGTGGTGCCGCGCAAGGTGACGGCCAGGTGGACCCAGCGGCGGATCGGCATGAACCAGGGGGCCTCCAGGATCTGCGCGTCGTTGTGGGTGGCGCCGAAGATGCCGAAGCGAAGCCCGCGGCCGGCCTTGGGTGCGATGAACATGCAGGAGAACGCATCCCGCCCCACGAAGAACAGGCTGCTGTCCCAGCGCAGCGAATTCGCATAGGCCCACATCGACACGCTGAAGTCGTCGAGGTCGCCAAACAGGCCCGACGGCAGTTGCAGGCCCGCCTTGTTGCCGTCGAACACGATGGCCTTGTCGTTGCGGCGACCCTCTCCCCAGGTGGCACCGTCCAGCAGCTTGCCCTCCACCGCGGTCCAGGTGCCCGCGCTGGTCAATACCGCGGCGACGGTGCCGGTGCCGTTCGGGTCGTTCAGCGGCATCGACAGGCGAGACTCGCCCGGAACGGCGATGCGCACCACGTTGGAGCCGGCCCTGGGTGCGCCGGTGCCCTGGGCCGTGACCTGGTAGAACCACACGCCGTTGGGCGGCATGTCGCTGTAGGTGAGCAGCTCGTTCGCCGACACCGTGCCCAGCAGGGTGAAGGGCCCGCTGGCCCGGGGGCCCCGCTTGACCGCATACGAGCTCGCGCCAACGCTGCCCCACCACGACAGCACCACGCGCTCGCCGCGCAGCTGGGCCGTGAGGCCCGAAGGCGGCTTCATCGGCCCGGCGTAGGCGGGCCGACGGTGCGTGAGCGTCGCGTACCACACATCGTCGCTGCTGCCCCCGTAGTTCGGCTCGCACCACTGCACCATGCGCGCCACGTTCGGCGCTGCCAGCCCCATGCGGTTGACGTAGTGGTTGTAGATGGGTTCCCAGGCATTGCGGCGGTGCTGGAAGGACTGGTTCACCTCGGTCCAGAGCGCCGTGTGGGGCTGCGACGGGTTGTGCTCGCGCACGTACGGCATCGCGTAGGGCTTGCCGTTGTCGTCGAGCAGGTTGGAGCGCGCCACGTACTCGGCCGCCGCGAGGAAGCGGTTGTTGTACAGGCCGTAGAGGTCGTCGCCCTGGTTCCAGGCCATCTCCAGCAGGTTGCCGCCCAGCGACATGCCGAGCGTCGAATGGCCCTGGTCGCGGCCGCTCTCCTCCCACTGCCCGAAATGACCCGGGTGCATGTAGTACACCCCGTGCCCGATGGCGCCGTTGCCGAAGCTCCTGAGCTTGCCGCGGTTGTTGCCGGCATAGCAGTCGCAGGCCAGGCGATACAGGTCCGGCTGGTCGCAGAACACGCCGATGGCCATGGCGCCGCACAGCGAGGCCATGTCCCAGTTGGCGTGCGAGCCGATGCGGCCGTCGCTGAGGAAGCTGGACGAGATCGGCGCAAAGACGGTCAGCAGCATCTGCTGGAAGCGTTTCAGGCTCTCCGGCGCCCAGCCCGGGTAGCTGCGCAGGAGCTCGCCGATCTGCGCCCACTGGTGGCCTTGTATGCCGGCCAGGATGATGAAGGTGTGGTCGTCGTGGGCAGTCGATCCCGGCGGCACGGTGCCGACCTCCTTGAGCGTGCCGGCCCAGGCGTCGAGGAACTCCACCGCCTTGTCGGCATAGCGCGTGTCGCCGGACAGCTTCCAGCGCAGCGTGAGGCTCCACGCGCGCCAGATGTCGACGTACATCGCGTTCTTGCTGTTGTCGGCGCGGTAGACGGCCGGCAGCGGGAAGGGCCGGGTGTCCAGGGTGGAGAAGCGATCGGCGCACAGCGTGTTCCACCAGCCCGTCCACGGCTCCTGGCCCGCCTTGATCTGCGCGCGGATGCGGGTGAAGTCATCCTCCGTCAGCAGCAGCCCCGGGTGGCGGAAGACACCGCTGACCGACGCAGGTGCACGGGCCTGCCCTTCCCCTACCGAGAGGGCCGCCTGCGTCTGCTCCTGCGCCTGCGCCTGCTCGGCGCTGTCAGTTTCGTCGGAACCGGCGCCGCATCCCGGCAACAGCGGCAGCATGGGGAACAGGCCAAGGCCCCAAGCGAATGTGCGGCGCAACGGATCCGCCAGGTCCTCGCTGCCAGCCTGCTCCACGATCTTCTTTGACACGCTCTGTTCCCTTCTCACGCTGTTCGAAGGCGGCACGATAGTGCGCGCATGTCAACGCTGTCATCGCGCAGCGAAAACAGGAGCGGCAGATGTGCCGCATTCCCGCTTTTCAACAAACCGTTACTGCGCGCCGCCGGCCGCGCCGCCCTCGGCGCAGCGGGCCAGACGGCGCTCTTTCGAACACTCAGTTCTGCGCGGTGGGCCGCCGATCCACCGTCTCCGATGCAGGCGTGGCGTCGGTTGGGTGACGTTCACCGCGCGCAGCACGAGCGCTCGCACATCCAGGCGCCTTAGGTTGCAGGCGCCCCGGAAAGGAACGACCGCCTGGCTGCACGATGCGCCGCGCACTCGCCGCATGAAAAAGCCCGTCGCGGAGGGCGACGGGCCACGGTGTGATGTCCTGCGAGGGTGGTCGTCAGAACGGGATGTCGTCGTCCATGTCGTCGAAGCCGGTGCTCGACTTCGGCGCCGGGGCCGGCCGCTGGGCCGGTGCCCGCGGCGCGGGCGCGCTGCGAGGTGCGCCGCCACCCTCGGCATCCCGGCTGTAGCCACCACCGCCTTCGTCGCCGCCACCACCACCGCCCATGCCTTCACGGCTGCCCAGCAGCTGCATCTCGGTGGCGATGATCTCGGTGGTGTACTGGTCGGCGCCGTCCTTCTGCCACTTGCGGGTCTTCAGGCGGCCTTCCACGTAGACCGGGCGGCCCTTCTTGAGGTATTCGCCGGCGATCTCGGCCAGGCGGTCGTAGAAGACCACGCGGTGCCATTCGGTCTCTTCCTGGCGCTCGCCGCTGTCCTTGTTCTTCCAGTTGCGGGTGGTGGCCACGCTGACGTTGCACACCGCGGAGCCACTGGGCGTGTAGCGCACTTCGGGGTCGCGCCCGAGGTTGCCGATGAGGATGACTTTGTTGACCGAGGCCATGAGCTGCTCCGAACGAGATACCAGAAAAGGGCGCAGCGCCGGCGCCGCACGGCTCGACAGCTTACCGCACCGCTCGATGCGTTCCCGGCAAAATTCCCCCGTCCGCGGGGGGCGGGCACACGGTTCGCCAAGGACCGCCAAAACACATCATTTTTTTGGAGCTCGCGGTGAGTGCAGACCTTTCCTCACCGGCCACGCCGGCCTTCGTGTCGTCCGGCGTACCTGGCCTGGACCTCGTGCTGGGGGGCGGCATCACCCCCAACCGTTTCTACATGGTGGAGGGCATCCCCGGCTCCGGCAAAACCACGCTGGGCCTGCAGTTCCTGATGGCCGGTGCGCGTGCCGGGGAGCGGGTGCTCTATATCACGCTGTCGGAAACCGAGCAGGAAATCCGCGCGATCGCCGTGTCGCACGGCTGGGAGCTGGACAACGTCCAGGTGCTGGAGGTGGTGCCGGACGAACAGACGCTGCTGCCCAGCGAGCAGTACACGGTGTTCCAACCCGACGAGGTGGAGCTGGGCGAAACGACCAAGGCCATCCTGGCGCAGGTGGAGCAGATCAAGCCCGCCCGCGTGGTGTTCGATTCGCTGTCCGAGCTGCGGCTGCTGGCCGGCAGCCCGCTGCGCTACCGGCGCCAGATGCTGGGCCTGAAGCAGTTCTTCGCGGGCCGGCAGTGCACGGTGATCGTGCTGGACGACCGCACCGCCACCGCGGAGGACCCGCAGCTGCAGAGCATCGCGCACGGCATCGTCGCGCTGGAGCAATGGCACCCGGCCTACGGCGCGGAGCGGCGCCGGCTGCGCGTGGTGAAGTACCGCGGCGTCCACTTCGTCGGCGGCTTCCATGACTTCCGCATCAAGCGCGGTGGGCTGCAGGTGTATCCGCGCCTGGTGGCGGCCGACCATCGGCGCATCTCGGCCTCCGGCTCGCTGGTGAGCGGCGTCGAGGGGCTGGACCAGGTGCTGGGCGGCGGCCTGGAGCGTGGCACCAGCACGCTGGTGAGCGGCGCCCCCGGCACCGGCAAGTCCACCATCGCGGCGTTCTTCGCCGCTGCCGCGGCCGAGCGCGGCGAGCGGGCGGTGATGTATCTCTTCGACGAGGGTGTGGCCACCTTGTGCAAGCGCATGAAGGGGCTGGGGCGCGACCTGCAGCCGCTGATCGACTCCGGCCGGCTCAGCGTGCAGCAGATCGATCCGGCCGAGCTGTCGCCGGGGGAGTTCGCCCATTCGGTGGCCAGCATGTCGCGCGACGAAGGCGCGTCGGTGATCGTGATCGACAGCCTGAACGGCTACCTCAACGCGATGCCGGACGAGAAGTTCCTGTCCACGCAGCTGCATGAGCTGCTGACCTTCCTGGGCCACCACGGCACCACCACCCTGCTGGTGTCGGTGCAGCAGGGGCTGATCGGCCACATGACCAGCACGGTGGACGCCAGCTACCTGGCCGACACCATCGTGCTGCTGCGCTACTTCGAGGCGGCAGGCCGGGTGCGCCAGGCGGTGTCGGTGCTCAAGAAGCGCAGCGGGGCCCATGAACGCACCATCCGTGAGATGAACATCGGCAGCGATGGCATCCGGGTGGGCGAGCCGCTGCGCGATTTCCACGGCGTGCTCACCGGCGTGCCGGTGTACCAGGGCACTGGCGATCCCCTGATGAAGGACGCCGCGCGCTGAAGCCTGCATGGAACGCCGAGTCTTTGTTCTCGCCCCCAGCGGCAAGGATGCCGCGCTGATCGGCAGCGCCCTGGAGCGCTCGCAGATCCAGGTCAAGGTCTGCACGCGCGCCCACGAGGTGGTGGAGCAGGCGCGCGCAGGCATCGGCGCCCTCATGGTGGCCGAGGAGGCATTGAAGGACGCCGCCTCCCTGCTGCTGCTGCACCAGATGGTGGAGGCGCAGCCGTCCTGGTCGGACCTGCCGGTGCTGCTGCTGACCAAGCGCGGCCGCATGTCGCCGCTGGCCGCGGGCGCCGTGCTGCGCCTGGGCAACGTCACCGTGATCGAGCGGCCCACCCAGGTGTCCACGCTGGTGAGCACGGTGCGCACGGCCCTGCGCACCCGCGAGCGCCAGTACGAGATGCGCCAGGCGGACGTGCGCAAGGACATGTTCCTGGCCACACTGGCGCATGAGCTGCGCAACCCGCTCGCGCCGCTGTCCAACGCGCTGCACCTGCTGCAGGCCGCGGGCATGGCCGCGCAGCCGCAGCAGCGCTGGGCGGTGGGGGTGATGCAGCGCCAGACCAACCAGCTCACCCGCCTGGTGGACGACCTGCTGGACGTGGCCCGCATCACCCAGGGCAAGATCACGCTGCAGAAGGAGCACCTGGACCTGCGCGATGCGGTGCATGCGGCCATCGAGACCAGCATGCCGCAGATCGAGGCGATGGAGCACGCGTTCGCGGTGCACCTGCCACCCGAGCCGGTGTGGGCGCAAGCCGATCGCACCCGGGTGGCGCAGTGCGTGTCCAACCTGCTCACCAACGCTGCCAAGTACACGCCGCGGCGCGGCCGCATCGCCGTGATGATGCGCACCCACGAGGGGCATGCCGAGATCAGCGTGCGCGACAACGGCATCGGCTTCGCGCAGGCCGAGGCGCCCCGCCTGTTCGAGGTGTTTGCCCAGGTGGAAGAGGCCGTGCCGCGTGCCCAGGGCGGCCTGGGCCTCGGTTTGTCGATCGTGAAGGCGCTCACCGAGATGCACGGCGGCGCGGTGAGTGCGCGCAGCGAAGGCCCGGGCCAGGGCGCTGACTTCAGCCTGCGCCTGCCGCTCGCCCTGGCGCCGGCCGATGCGGCTGCCGCGCGGGCACCGCAGCGCCGCGAGCCGGGCAGCTGCTGCCGCGTGCTGGTGGTGGACGACAACCGCGACAGCGCCGACTCCATGGGCGAGCTGCTCACCAGCTGCGGCCACCAGACCCGTGTGGCGTACAGCGGCGCCGAGGCGCTGCAGGTGCTGGCCGACTGGACGCCGCAGGTGGCGCTGCTGGACATCGGGCTGCCCGACATGACCGGCCACGACCTGGCGCAGCGCATCCGCGCCAACGGGCCAGACACCGTGCCGGTGCTGGTGGCCTTGACCGGCTGGGGACAGGCCACGGACATGGAACGCTCGCGCGAAGCGGGTTTTGCGCACCACCTCACCAAGCCGGCCGACATCGGCGCCTTGCTCGCGCTGGTGGACGAGGTGTCGCGCAGCATCTGAGGCCACGGTGGGCCGGCCGGCCCACCGGATAGGATCACGGCTTTTCCGCCGCCACCTCGCCCCGTGCCCGCTGCCGCCACCGACCCCACCGCCGTCCTGCAGGAGGTGTTCGGCTACACCGATTTCCGCGGCGAGCAGCGCGCCATCGTGGACCATGTCGCCGGCGGCGGCGACGCGCTGGTGCTCATGCCCACCGGCGGCGGCAAGAGCCTGTGTTACCAGGTGCCCGCGATCGTGCGCCACCGCGCCGGCCAGGGCGTGGCCGTGGTGGTGAGCCCGCTGATCGCGCTGATGCATGACCAGGTCGGTGCGCTCGACGAGGTCGGCGTGCACGCCGCCTTCCTCAACTCCTCCCTCACCGGCGAGGAGGCGCAGCAGGTCAAGCGCGAGATGATGAGCGGCCGCCTGGTGCTGCTGTACGCCGCACCCGAGCGGGTGACCAACGCCGGCTTCATCGCGATGCTGGAATCGCTGCAGGAGCGCGGGCTGCTGAGCCTGTTCGCGATCGACGAGGCGCATTGCGTGAGCCAGTGGGGCCACGATTTCCGCGAGGACTACCTCAACCTCACCGTCCTGCACGAGCGCTTCCCCGGCGTGCCGCGCATCGCGCTCACGGCCACTGCCGACGACCACACGCGCGCGGACATCATCGAGCGGCTGCAGCTGCAGGAGGCGCGCCTTTTCATCAGCAGCTTCGACCGGCCGAACATCCGCTACACCATCGTCGAGAAGGACAACGCGCGCTCGCAGCTGCTGCGTTTCATCCGCGACGAGCATGAGGGCGAAGCCGGCATCGTGTACTGCGCCAGCCGCAAGAAGGTGGACGAAACCGCCGACTGGCTCAAGGCCGAAGGCATCGCCGCCTTGCCGTACCACGCCGGCATGGAGGCCGACACCCGCCGGCGCCACCAGGACCGCTTCCTGCGCGAGGAAGGCGTGGTGATGGTGGCCACCATCGCCTTCGGCATGGGCATCGACAAACCCGATGTGCGCTTCGTGGCGCACCTGGACCTGCCCAAGAACATCGAGAGCTACTACCAGGAGACCGGCCGTGCCGGCCGCGACGGCGAGCCGGCCGAAGCCTGGATGGTGTACGGCCTGGCCGACGTGGTGAACCAGCGCCGCATGATCGACGACGGCCCGGCCGGCGAGGAGTTCAAGCGCATCCAGCGCGGCAAGCTCGAGGCGCTGCTGGCGCTGGCGGAGGCACACGACTGCCGGCGCGTGCGGCTGCTGTCGTACTTCGGTGAAGCCAGTCACGCTTGCGGGAATTGCGACAACTGCCTCAATCCGCCGCAGACCTGGGACGCCACCGAGGCCGCGCGCAAGGCGCTGTCCTGCATCTACCGCTTCCGCCAGCACGGCGGCAATGGGTTTGCCCCACGCGCCTTCGGCGTGGCGCACCTGCTGGACGTGCTGCGCGGCAAGCGCACCGACAAGGTGGCGCAGTACGGCCACGACCGGCTCAGCACCTTCGGCGTGGGCGCCGACCTGTCGGAGGCGCAATGGCGTGGTGTGCTGCGCCAGCTGGTCGCGCTGGGGCACCTGCGCGCCGAAGGGGAATACAACACCCTGGAGTTGACCGACAGCGCCCGCGCGGTGCTCAAGGGCGACGTGCCGATCGTGCTGCGCGAAGCCCGCGAGCCGGTGAAAGGCAGCTCACGCCGCAGCGGCCGGCGCGAGGGCAAGGTGCCGGCGGCGGCCGCCACGCTGGACGCGCAGGCGCAGGAGCGCTTTGCCGCCCTCAAGGCCTGGCGCGCTGAGGTGGCGCGCGAACACAACCTGCCGGCCTACGTGGTGTTCCACGACGCCACCCTGGCCGAGATGGCGCGCGAGCAGCCCGGTTCGCTGGAAGCGCTGTCGCACGTGGCCGGCGTGGGCGCGAAGAAGCTGGAAGCCTACGGCCGCGAGATCCTGCGCGTGCTGCAGGCCGGTTAAACAGCCCTGAGCGCTCAGCGCAGCACCGTCACGCTGACGACATCGCTGTCGGTCACCTGGCCGGCGCCGTCCACCGCACGCGCCAGGAACTGCACGCTGGCCGCGCTGGTGGCCGGCATCACCGCATCCCACTCGAACGGCCCGACGCCGTCGCTGCCCAGCAGCACCCAGGCGCCGCCGGCATCGACGCGGTAGAAGCTCACATGGTCGATGCCGAAATCGTCGCTGGCGGCGGCGGCCAGCCGCACCGTCTGCCCGGCGCCGGCGCTGCTGGCGCTGGCGACCAGCGACACGCTGGGCGGCTCGTCGCCCTCGCCCACCCCGATGAACAGGCCGCCACCGCAGGCCGCCAGGGCCAGCGCCGCAGACAACGGCAGCGCCCGGGCCCAGCGGCTGGCGCGCGCCCACGGCGCTCGAGTGGTCACATTCATTTGCACTTCCCCGGCGGCCGGTTGACCCCGTCTGCCCGGTTGGAGCGTGTCATGCCGCATGGTGTTCCGCCTTCTTTCGTGTCCGCCCATGGCAGACTGCCCCGCCATGATGCCGGAGCCCCCCGCCGACGAAGACGCTGCCCTGATGGCCGCCTTCGGCGCCGGTGACGCCCGCGCCTTCGACGAGCTCTATGCACGCCACCACCGCGCGCTCTACCGCTTCGTGCGCCGCTCGCTGGGCAGCGCGCTCGCGGCCCAGGCCGATGAGGTGTTCCAGGACACCTGGCTGCGCGTGGTGCAAGCGCGCGGGCGCTGGCGCGCCGATGGCGCGGCGCGCTTTCGCACCTGGCTGTTCACCCTGGCGCACCACCGGGTGATCGACCAGTGGCGGCGCAGCGGCCGGGAGTTGAGCCGTGACACGCTGCAGTCCGAGGACGGTGAGCCCTTCGAACCCGCCGACACACCCTGGTCGCACTGGCCCGCGCCCGCGGGCGCGGCCGCCAGCCACGAGGAGCGCCTGTTCTGGCGCCACGCCGGCCAGCGCCTGCTGGACTGCCTGGACCAGCTGCCGCCGCAACAGAAGGCGGTGTTCCTGCTGCACCATGAAGACGGTTTCTCGGTCGACGAGGCCGCCCGCATGCTCGCGCTGGGCTTCGAAACCGCCAAGAGCCGCCTTCGGTATGCGATGTCCAAGCTGCGCACCTGCATGGGGGCCTACCTGCCGGCCGACGCGGCGCCCGGGAGCTGGCGATGAACGACACCGATCCGCGGCTGCAAAGCGCGCTGCGCCATGCGCCCGACCACGACACCGAGCCGCCCCCGGGGATCAACGCCGCCATCCTGCGCGCCGCACGCGCCAGCCTGGGCGCTGCGCCCTGGTGGCGGCGCGCACTGGACCGCCTCACCAGCCCGGCCTGGGCGTCCGGCACGGCCGGCGTGATGGTGGCCGTGCTTGCCGGGCTGCTGTGGTGGGACCAGGAGCCGCCCGCGCCGGTGGTGGCCAGGGCCCCCGAGCGCCCGGCGGCTGGGGCACCCGGCCCCGCGCCCACTGCCGCTGTGCAAGAGGCGCCGGCTGCCCCCGCCGCGGCCCCCGCCGCCGCCGGGCACAAGAGCCAGGCAGCTGCCGCCCGTGCCGCCGCGGCGGAACAGTACCAACTTCAGCTAGCCGAGGCCGCGTCCAGCAAAAGGCCACCGGCAGCGCCGCCGGGTGAACGGCGCGCGATGGCCGGCAAGGCGGCCGATGCAGCCGCGGACACCGCCCTGCCGGCGGGCGAGCCAACCGGCAAGCTGCAGGCCCCAGGCGCGGCAGCCCCGCCCGCCGCCCAGCCTGCACAGGCCCCCGCATCGACACGCACGCTGGCGCAGGCCCCGGTGCCGGCGGACGGTGTGCCCGTGCCCGCGCCCGAGCGCCAGGCGACAGCCGCAGCTGCTGCAGCACCGGCGCCCGCCCGCAACATGGCCAGCGGCATCGGGCCGGCGTCCGCCGCGCCGGAACCGCCTGCCGACGTCCGGGGCGGCCTGGCGCTCACGGCCCCGGTGGGCTGGCAGCGGCTGCGGGCCGCGGCCGCGGACGACCCGCGCTGGACCTGGCAACGGGCCGGCAGCGGCAGCCCGGTGATGCTGGCGGACCCGGCGGCGCAATCCTGGGTGAGGGCGTTGCGCTTCGCCCCCTTGCAGTGGCACGCCGGGGTGGCCGCTGTGGACGGGGCGCCGCAGTGGCGCTGGTTCGAGGCCGGCCGCCTGCGCGCAAGCGTGCGGCTGGAAGGCACCCGGCTCTGGTGGCAGGACGCCGGCGGCATGGTGTGGCATGCCGATCTGCCGCCCGCCACCGCCGCTGCGCTGGACCCGCCACTCTTGCCTTGAGCACTTGTCAGGGCTTCCCTACACGGCGCTCAGCACCCCGCACCCGGTCTATCAGCCGCAACCGACAGACGCTGACGGGCCCTCTTCCTAGAGTGGCAGTCACGGCGGAGGCACCTGGAAGTTCAACGTCTCCGCGTTGGCCATCCCGTGCCGGGATGAATTCCGCTAAGCAAGGAGAAACCATGAAGATCAAATCCGCTGTCACCCTGACCACCCTGCTGGCCGCACTGAGTGGCGGCGTGCTGCTCTCCGGCTGCGCCTCCGGCCCCAACAAGGAAAGCACCGGCGAGGTCATCGACGATTCCTGGATCACCACCAAGGTGAAGGCCGCCTTCGTGGAAGACCCCACCGTGAGCGCGCTGGGCATCAAGGTCGAGACCTTCAAGGGCGTGGTGCAGCTGAGCGGCTTTGCCAACAACAGCACCGAAGTGGCCCGTGCCGCCGAGATCGCGCGTGGCATCAAGGGCGTGAAGGAAGTGAAGAACGACGTGCGCCTGAAGAGCTCCACCGGCTGACCCACGCGGCCAGTCCCTGCCGCGAGCCGATGAACCCCCGACACGAAAGGACCTGAGATGAACACCATTCGCGAAGCCCGCATCCGGCGGGACCTGAACAACGTGGCCAGCCAAGTCGAAAGCCTGCTCAGCAAGCTGGGCGACGAAGGCAGCGACCGGCTGGCGGACCTGCGCGACCGCGTGAGTTCGGTCACCTCGGACCTGGCCGCCAGCGCACGCGACCGCCTGTCGTCCATGGACGTGCGTGGCAACGCGCGCCAGGCCGCCAAGGTGACCACCGAGTACGTGCGTGAGAACCCCTGGCGTGTGATCGGCATCGGCGCGGCGGCCGGGCTGCTGCTGGGCTACCTGGCCACGCGGCGCCGCTACTGATCGCGGTCGCTCGCGGCGGTTGACTCCAAGGCCGGTGCCCCGGGTCCTGCGGCACCGGCCTCTCACGTTTGAACAAGGGAGTTTCGAATGAATCCTTCCAATGCCGCCAGCGCGCTGACGCCGGTGGACGAGTTGCGCCGGCGCGCGCGCGAGCAGGTCAGCGACGGCCCGGTGACCGCCGACTACGGGCTGGACACCAAGGAGGTGGTGCAGCTGCTCAACGAGGCGCTGGCCACCGAGCTGGTGTGCACCCTGCGCTACAAGCGCCACTACTACATGGCCCAGGGCCTGAAGGCGCGTTTTGCGGCGTCCGAATTCCTGGAGCATGCCCAGCAGGAGGCCGAACACGCCGACCGCCTGGCCGAGCGCATCGTGCAGCTGGGCGGCGAGCCCGATTTCAACCCCGACACCCTCACCCAGCGCTCGCACGCCCAGTACCACAACGGCACCGACCTGCGCGAGATGCTGCTGGAGGACCTGGTGGCCGAACGCATCGCGATCGAGAGCTATCGCGAGATGGTGCGTTACTTCGGTGACCGTGATCCCACCACGCGCCGGATGCTGGAAGACATCCTCGCGGTGGAGGAGGAGCATGCCGACGACCTGAACGACCTGCTCGGCAGCGCCGCCGACGGCGCGCAGCTGAACGGCTGACGCCCAGGGAGCGCCTCCATGCTGTACTACGCCGCCGTCTTCTTCGTGATCGCGCTGATCGCCGCCCTGTTCGGCTTCGGCGGCATCGCCGCCGGCGCGGCCGGCATCGCCAAGATCCTGTTCGTGGTGTTCCTCATCGGCTTCGTGGTGTCGCTGGTGATGGGGCTGATCCGCCGGGGCCGATAGCGCGGGACGCGGGCACGTCGTATGCTGAAGGGCTGCTGCCTGAGCAGCCTTCGATGCACACCCACGACGAGCCCATGTCCGAACCCGCCGCCACGCCCGCCAGCGCCACACCCCTGCAGCGCTGGCTCGAGGCGGTGCCGCCCCGTGTCCTGCTCACGCTGCTGGTCACCGCCGCCATCTCCATGGTGGTGCTGGCCATCTCCGAACTGGCCTTCACCGAGATCGAGTCGAGCCGGCGCGCGGCGCGCCAGGTGAACGACGCCACCGCGCAGCTCACGCTGATGCGCGAATCGCTGATGCAGGCCGAGACCAGCCAGCGCGGCTACCTGATCACCGCCGACGACCGCTACCTCAAGCCCTTCGACGGCGCGGTGGAAAAGGTGCGTGGCACCCTGGGCGAGCTGCAGCGCCTGGGCGCGCTGCTGCCGGAGCTGCGCGCGCCGCTGCAGACGCTGCAGCCGCTGGTGGACGAAAAGCTCGACGAGATGCGGCTGACGGTGCACTACACCCAGCAGGGCAACCGCATCGACGCGGTGCAGATCGTGGTCACCGGCAAGGGCCTGGGGCTGATGGAGAACATCAAGCAGCAGACCGCGCTGCTGCATGCGGAACTGGACGCGCTGAACGACGCACGCACCGAGGACATCAACCGCATCTTCCTGCTGCAGCGCATCGGCGTCGGGCTGATCGTCTTCCTCAACCTGGTGTTCCTGGCCATCCTGGGTGTGCGCACGGTGCGTCACTTCTACGAACGTGAGCAGCACCGCGCGGAGCTGGCGCGCCAGGCGCAGGAGCTGGAGCGCCAGGTGGCCGAGCGCACCGAGGAGCTGTCGTCCCTGTCCACCTACCTGCAGACCAGCACCGAACGCGAAAAAGGCCGGCTGGCGCGCGACCTGCACGACGAGCTGGGCGGCATCCTCACCGCGGCCAAGATCGACGCCTCCTGGATCGAGGGTTTTGCCTCCGGCGTGGACCCGGAGGTGCAGCAGCGCATGCGCCGGCTGTCCGCTTCGCTGGACGAGGCGGTGGAAGTCAAGCGCCGCGTGATCGAGAACCTGCGCCCCAGCCTGCTGGACCACCTGGGCCTGGCGGCCGCGGTGGAATGGCATGTGCAGGAGACCTGCGAAAAAGCCGGCATCCGCAGCGAGGTGCATGTGCCGGAGGTGATGGACCGCATCCCGCCGGAAATTGCGATCGCGGTCTACCGCATCGTGCAGGAGAGCCTGACCAACGCGCTGAAGTATGCCCAGGCCAAGACCATCCGCGTGGAGCTGCGCCAGCCGCCCGGCCGCCTGGAGCTGCGGGTGGACGACGATGGCGTCGGCATTGCCAACTTCGAGCCCGCCCACATGACCCACGGCATCGCCGGCATGCGCCAGCGCGCGCGCTCGCTGGGCGGCAGCTTCAGCATGCGCAGCGCGCCCGGCGAAGGCACCGAGATCTTCGCGTCCTTCCCGCTGAAGGAAGAGACCGAGGACGCCACGATGCCGCTGGCGGCGGAGTAGCGCGGCACGCTGAGCGTCAGGCCACAGGGGGCTGCTGGCCGGAGGCTCTTTCCTCGATCAGCACCCGCACGCGGGCGAACTCCCGGCTCTTGTCCAGGAAGTGATCGGCGCCCGCCTTCTCGCAGGCATGGCGCAGCACCGGCAAGGTATGGTTCGTGAGCACGATCAGCAGCGGGCGCACGGCCGTCTTGCGCTGGCGGATGCGCTGCAGCACCCCCATGCCGGTGCCGCTGCGCAGGTTCAGGTCCACCACCACCACTTCGGGCTGGCGCGCGTCGAACAGGCTGAGCGCCTGCTCCTCGGTGTCGGCCACGCCCACCACTTCGAACCGGCCGGGCTCCTCGATCAGCTCGCGCAGCATCAGCTGCACACGCGGCAGATCCTCCACCAGCAGCACCCGCAGCGTGGCGCTCGCCGTGACCTTGGGGTCATCGTGCGGGGCGAACGCGGAGGGAGGGGAAGAGGTCATGGGTGCAGCTTGAACATGGGACGACGCGGCGCCCTCATGGAATCAGGTTGTTCTTGACCGCGTACTGCGTGAGCTCGGCGTTCGTCTTGAACCCCATCTTCTCCAGCACACGCGCCCGGTAGGTGCTCACGGTCTTGGAGCTCAGGCACAGGTCGTCGGCGATCTCTGTGACGCTGCGCCCGACCACCAGCTTGGAGAAGATCTGGAACTCGCGTTCCGACAAACGCAGGTGCGCGGGTTGTTCGATGTCGTGCGTGAGGCCGGCGGCCAGCTTCTCGGCCAGCCGCGGGCTGATGTAGCGCCGGCCCGCCGCCACCGTGCGCACGGCGGACACCAGCTGGTCCGGTGCCAGCTCCTTGCTCAGGAAGCCGCTCGCGCCGGCCTTCAGCACGTTGAGGCCGTACTGGTCCTCGGAGTACGCCGACAGGATGAGGATGGCCACCTCCGGCTGCCCGGCCTTGGCCTGGCGCAGCACGTCGATGCCCGACAGGTCGGGCAGCGACAGGTCCACCAGGGCGACGTCGAGCTTGCCGGAGCGGATGGCGGACAAGGCCTCGCGGCCGGTGCCTCCCTCCGCCTCGATCACGATGTCGCTGTGCTGCGACAGGATGTAGCGGAAACCGGACCGTACGATTTCATGGTCATCGAACAGCCCCAGACGGGTCGTCAACACGTCGTCTCCTACCGCAGTGTTTTGCGTAATGCCCAGAATCTAGCAAGTGCAACAGCACTTGTAGGCCATCCGTGGCGACGCTGCCCTGTCGGCAGGAGCCGATGAAGTTGTCAGGCGCGCCCTACACGGATCGACCGGAGTATGCGACGCGGCGGCGCCCGCACGCCAGCCCTGCCAGCCCGGCCAATGGGAGGCCCACGCTAGCTCCCATCCCACATCCGAAGCCCTGGCTGGTTAAGATGCCCGGTTCCCCGGGCACTGCCATTGCTCGCGGGCCGCCGCCACCGTGAACCGACGCACCGACATCGCCTCCGAACCGCCCGCCGCCGAACCCCACGGCCGCTACCTCCGCGTCCGCGGGGCCCGCACCCACAACCTGAAGAACGTCGACCTCGACATTCCCAAGCATGCGCTGGTGGTGATCACCGGCCTGTCGGGCTCGGGCAAGTCCAGCCTCGCCTTCGACACGCTGTATGCCGAAGGGCAGCGCCGCTACGTGGAAAGCCTGAGCGCCTATGCGCGCCAGTTCCTGCAGCTGATGGACAAGCCCGATGTCGACGTGATCGAGGGCCTGTCGCCCGCGATCAGCATCGAGCAGAAGGCCACCAGCCACAACCCGCGTTCCACGGTGGGCACGGTCACCGAGATCCACGACTACCTGCGGCTGCTGTACGCCCGCGCCGGCACGCCCTATTGCCCCATCCACGACCTGCCGCTGCAGGCGCAGAGCGTCAGCCAGATGGTGGATGCCGTGCTGGCCCTGCCGGAGGACACCCGCCTGATGGTGCTGGCGCCGGTGGTGCGCGACCGCAAGGGCGAATTCGTCGAGCTGTTCCAGGAGATGCAGGCACAAGGGTATGTGCGCTTCCGCGTCGATGGCACCGTGGTGGAAGCCGCCGATGTGCCGAAACTGAAGAAGACGGAGAAGCACGACATCGACGTGGTGGTCGATCGCCTCAAGACCCGGCCCGACATGCAGCAGCGCTTGGCCGAAAGCTTCGAGGCCGCGCTGCGCATCGCCGACGGCCGCGCCCTTGGCCTGGAGATGGATGCGGGCAAGGAACACCTGTTCTCCAGCAAGTTCGGCTGCCCGGTGTGCAGCTACTCGCTACCGGAGCTGGAACCGCGCCTGTTCTCGTTCAACTCGCCGGTGGGCGCCTGCCCCAGCTGCGACGGGCTGGGGCAGGTGACCGTGTTCGACCCGGAGCGCGTCGTCGCCTTCCCGTCGCTCAGCCTGGCCAGCGGCGCGGTCAAGGGCTGGGACCGGCGCAATGCCTACACCTTCTCCATGCTGGAAAGCGTGGCGCGCCACTACGCCTTCGACATCGACCTGCCGTTCGAGGATCTGCCGAAGAAGGCGCAGCAGGTGCTGCTGTACGGCAGCGGCAGCGAGGACATCGAGTTCATCTACCAGTCCGAGGGCACGCGCGGCAAGGCACGCCAGGTGAAGCGCTCTCATCCCTTCGAAGGCGTCATTCCCAACTTCGAGCGGCGCTTCCGCGAGACCGACTCGGTGGCGGTGCGCGAGGACCTGGCGCGCTACCAGGCCGCCAAGCCCTGCGCCGAATGCAAGGGCACCCGCCTGCGGCGCGAGGCGCGCCATGTGTTCCTGCAAGGCGCCGACGACAGCAAGGGCCTGCCGATCTACGAGGTGGAGCACGCGACGCTGGCCGACTGCCATGCCTACTTCGAGCGCCTGAAGCTCAAGGGCGCCAAGGCCGAGATCGCCGACAAGGTGGTGCGGGAGATCGGCTCGCGTCTGAAGTTCCTCAACGACGTGGGCCTGAACTACCTGAGCCTGGACCGCAGCGCCGACACCCTGAGCGGCGGTGAGGCCCAGCGCATCCGCCTGGCCAGCCAGATCGGCTCCGGCCTCACCGGCGTGATGTACGTGCTGGACGAGCCTAGCATCGGCCTGCACCAGCGCGACAACGAGCGCCTGATCGGCACGCTGCGCCACCTGCGCGACCTGGGCAACTCGGTGCTGGTGGTGGAGCACGACGAGGACATGATCCGCGCCGCCGAGCATGTGATCGACATGGGGCTGGGCGCCGGGGTGCACGGTGGCCGCGTGATCGCACAGGGCACCTTCGAGGAGGTGGCGGCCAACGCCGAGTCGCTGACGGGCCAGTACCTGTCGCACAAGCTGCGCATCGCGCTGCCCGAGCGCCGCCGCACGCTGGACGAGATGGACGAGCCGCGCGTGATGCGGATCGTGAATGCCCGCGGCAACAACCTGAAAGGCGTGACCGTGGACATCCCGGTGGGGCTGTTCACCTGCGTCACTGGCGTCTCCGGCTCGGGCAAGAGCACCCTGGTGAACGACACGCTCTACACCGCGGTGGCGCGCCAGCTCTACAGCAGCCACGCCGAGCCGGCGGCGCACGACGAGATCCAGGGCCTGGACGCCTTCGACAAGGTGATCAATGTCGACCAGAGCCCGATCGGCCGCACGCCGCGCAGCAACCCCGCCACCTACACCGGCCTGTTCACCCCCATCCGCGAGATGTTCGCCGAGATGAACGTGGCCAAGGAGCGCGGTTACGGCCCCGGCCGCTTCAGCTTCAACATCGCGGGCGGCCGCTGCGAGGCCTGCCAGGGCGACGGCGTGCTGAAGGTGGAGATGCACTTCCTGCCGGACGTGTATGTGCCCTGCGACGTGTGCCACGGCGCCCGCTACAACCGCGAGACGCTGGAGGTGCTCTACAAGGGCCGCAACATCACCCAGGTGCTGGACATGACGGTGGAAGAAGCGCACGGTTACTTCAACGCCGTGCCCACCATCGCGCGCAAGCTGCAGACCCTGCTGGACGTGGGCCTGGGCTACATCAAGCTGGGGCAGAGCGCCACCACGCTGTCGGGCGGCGAGGCGCAGCGGGTGAAGCTTGCGCTGGAGCTGAGCAAGCGCGACACCGGCCGCACGCTCTACATCCTGGACGAGCCCACGACCGGCCTGCACTTCCATGACATCCAGCTGCTGCTGAAGGTGCTGCACCAGCTGCGCGACGCCGGCAACACCATCGTGGTGATCGAGCACAACCTCGATGTGATCAAGACAGCCGACTGGCTGATCGACATGGGGCCCGAGGGTGGTGCGGGCGGCGGGCGGGTGGTTGCCGAGGGCACGCCGGAGGCCATCGCGGCGCATCCGGAGAGCCACACCGGGCGGTACCTGAAGCCGCTGCTGTTCTAGGGCCTGTTAACGCTATTTGGAGCCTCACGTGACCCAGGAAGCGGGCGCCATCAAGGCGCAAAGCACAGTCGTAGCAGGGACTACGGCGAGCATTTGCAACGCGGAGGGCGCCCGTTTCCTGGGATCACCCTCCGGGCTCGGGACCCAAGGGGCGCACACCGTCGTTGCCGGCTCGTTGCGTGCATCGAGCACGCGGCCTCGCCTGCGCCTAGGTCTGCGCCCCTTGGGCCCCGAGCGTGAGGCTCCAAATAGCGTTAACAGGCCCTAGTGCAGGCGATCACCCCCAGCCTGTCGCGGGTGCACTGAGCATGTCGCCGCTGGCCCTGGGCCTCGTCATCACCGCGGCCCTGCTGCACGCCCTGTGGAACGTGGCGGCCAAGCATGCCGGCGCCAGCCACACCTTTCCGCTGCTGTGCTCGCTGCTGCTAGCGGTGCTGTGGGCGCCGGTGGCCGCCTGGGCGGTGATGGGCGGCATGGCGGCCTGGACGCCGCTGGCCTGGGCGCTGGTGCTGGCCAGCGGCATCACCCACCTGGTGTACTTCCGCACCCTGCTGCGCGGGTACCGCGAGAGCGACCTCACCGTGGTGTACCCGGTGGCGCGCGGCACCGGGCCGTTGCTCAGCTCCGCCGGCGCCATGCTGCTGCTGCACGAGTGGCCCACCGCCTGGACCCTGGCCGGCGTGCTGGGCATCACCGCCGGCCTGGTGCTGATCGCCGGCGGGCCGGCGCTGTGGCGGCGCGCGCACGACCCGGGCGAACGCGGCCGCATCCGCTCCGGCCTGCTGTGGGGCGGCATGACCGGCGTGCTGATCGCGCTGTACACGCTGATCGATGGCTACTCGGTGAAGGTGCTGGCGCTGTCGCCCATCCTGGTGGACTACATCGGCAACCTGATGCGCATCCCGTTCATGCTGCCGGAGGCCTGGCGCGACCGCGCGGACTTCCAGGCTGCCTGGCGCCTGCACTGGAAACACGCGCTGCTGGTGGCCGCCATCAGCCCGCTGGGCTACATCCTCGTGCTGTATGCCGCGACCATGGCGCCGCTGTCGCATGTGGCGCCGGCACGCGAGGTGTCGATGCTGTTCGCCGCGCTGATCGGCGGCCGGCTGCTCGGGGAAACGGACCGCGGCCTGCGCATGCTGGGTGCGGCCTGCATGGCAGGCGGCGTGGCGGCGCTCGCGCTCGGCTAGGGCCTGTTAACCCACTTCGTTTCGCCCTGTGGCCGTTGCGGCCGCTGCGCACAGCGCGCGCTTCAGGTATGGTGCGCCGCCATGGGCCCGCCGGGCCGTCACGAAAGCGCGCCATGAGCCAGACGACCATCGACTACTACTTCGCCCCGCAGTCGCCCTGGTCCTACCTGGGCCACCAGCGCTTCTGGGACATCGCTCGCGCTCACAACGCCCGCATCCGTGTGCTGCCGGTGGACCTGGGCGGCAAGGTGTTCCCGGTGTCCGGCGGCCTGCCGCTGGCCAAGCGTGCGCCGCAGCGCCAGGCCTACCGGCTGGCGGAACTGCGCCGCTTCAGCACCTGGCTGGGCGCGCCGCTGAACCTGGAGCCGAAGCACTTTCCGGTCAACGGCGACGATGCCGCGCGGCTGATCATTGCCGTGGACATGAAGGACGGCGAGGAGGCCGCGATGCGGCTGGCGCTGCACGTGATGCGTGCGGTGTGGGCGGAGGAACGCAACATCGGCGACGAAGCCACGCTGGCGCAGCTGCTGGCTGAAGCCGACCTGCCCGCCGCGCGCATCGAGCAGGCGCACAGCCAGGCGGTGCAGGAGCGTTACGAAGCCGACACCCAGCGCGCCATCGATGCCGGCGTGTTCGGCGCGCCCAGCTATGTGATCGAGGGCGAGATCTTCTGGGGGCAGGACCGGCTGGACTTCGTAGAACGAAGACTGACGCGCTAAGCGCACCAGTCTTCGTTCTGGCTGCACGTTCGCTACCCCAGCCCTTTCAGAGAAGGGGCTCCGGCTTGAAGGACGAAGCGGCCTGCGGCCGCGGCACACCACGCGGTGGTGGCGGGCATCCTTCACGGAAGGAATGCGCCGCGGGGCAGATGTGGATAGAACGTGTCGCAAGGCGTGCCTCACAATTCCACGCTTTGTTCACCAACGCTCACACCGCCGCCTGATGAGCACCACCACGGCTGACGACGCCCGGATGCAGTTGCTGCAGTCCATCGGCGTGCTCGACAGCCCGCCGGAGGCGAGCTTCGACGCCCTGGTGGATTGCGCCGCCGCCCTCACCGGCTGCCCGATGGCGGTGATCTCGCTGGCCGACAGCCACCGCCACTGGTTCAAGGCCCGCCGCGGTGTGGCCATCACGGAAGCACCACGCACGCTCGCCTTCTGCGAGCACACGCTGCAGCACGACGGCGTGGTGGAGGTGCACGACGCCCGTGACGACGAGCGCTTCGCCCACCTGCCGATGGTGACGCAGGCACCGCACGTGCGCTTCTACGCGGGCGTGGCGCTGGCGCTGGACGGCATGGCGCTGGGCACCTTGTGCGTGATGGACATGCAGCCGCGCGAGCTGCGGCCGGAGCAGCGCGCCGGCCTGCACAGCCTGGCGCACGCCGTCTCCGGCCTGATGCACGAGCGCCGCGTCCAGCAGGCCCTGCAGAACCAGAGCCTGCGCCTGCACGACCTGGCGCGTGCGTCGGGCGACTGGATGTGGGAGCTCGACGAGCAGCTGCGCTACCGCTGGATCTCCGGCGAGTTCGAAGCCATCACCGGCATGCCGGCGCAGCAGCAGCTCGGCCGGTCGGTGCCCGACGAGCCGCGCCTGGATGCCCAGGGCCGCAGCCAGCAGCGCCAGCTCGGCGGGCTGCACGCCCTGCTGGAGCGGCGCCAGCCGTTTGCACGCGCGATCACGGCCAAGTCCACGCCGCAGGGCACGCTGTATGTCTCGCGCAGCGCCACCCCGGTGTTCGATGCAAACGGCCAGTTCCGCGGCTGGCGCGGCACCGCGCGCAACGTCACCTCGCAGATCCAGGCCGAGCGGGAGACCCAGCTGCAGCATGAGCTGCTGGCCAAGCTGTCATCCCAGGTGCCCGGGGTGATCTTCCAGTACCGGGTGGACGCCGAAGGGCGCGGCCGCTTCCTGTATGCCAGCGAAGGCGTGCGTGCGCTGTTCGGCGTGGAGCCGCCCGACCAGGACGGCGGCAGCAGCATGAACAGCCAGGTGCCGCTGAACCTGCTGCATCCGGACGACGTGGCCGGCTTTCGCGAGAGCATTGCCGAGGCCGTGCGCGAGCTGCGGCCCTGGACGCGCGAATACCGCATCGTGCGCGACGGCGAGCTGCGCTGGCTGGACACGCGCGCCATGCCGGAGCGCCTGGCCGATGGCAGCACCTTGTTCCACGGCTTCACCGCCGACATCACCGAGCGCAAGCAGACCGAGCTGGCGCTGCGGGAGACCGAAGCGCGCTGGGACCGTGCCGCCGACGCGGCCGGCATCGGGCTGGTGGAGTACGACGTCACGCACTGCCGGCTCAGCTTCGACCGGCGTGCCTGCATGGTGCATGGGCTGGCCTATCCGCATCCGCCCCTGCCCCTGGCGGACTGGCTGGAGATGGTGCATGAGGAGGACCGCCCGCGCGTGCACCTGGGCCTGGAGCGTGCGCAGCGCCCCGGCGGCCACACCGAAGGGCGGGTGCGTGTGCTGGGCGCCGACGGCACCTGGCGCCACCTGGAGCTGGCTTCCGACGCGCGCACCGATGCGATGGGCCGCGTCACCGCGCTGCTGGGCACCTGCCGCGACATCAGCGACCACATCGCGCACGAGCGCCTGCGCCGCGACAAGGAAGCGGCCGAACGCGCCAACCAGGCCAAGAGCCAGTTCCTCTCGCGCGTGAGCCATGAGCTGCGCACCCCGCTGAACAGCATCCTCGGTTTTGCGCAGCTGATGGCGCTGGACGCGGAGCAGCCGCTGGCCCCGGAGCAGCAGCGCCGCCTGGCCGGCGTGCAACGCGCGGGCAGCCACCTGCTGGACCTGATCGACGAGGTGCTGGACCTCACGCGCATCGAACGCCAGGAGTTCCACCTGCCGCTGCAGGCGGTGGACCTGAGCCAGGCGGTGCGCAGCTGCCTGCGCGTGCTGCAGCCGCAGGGCGAGCGCCAGGGCATCAGCCTGCCGGGCGCGCCCACCGAGCCGTGCTGGGTGCAGGCCGATGGGCGTGCGCTGGAGCAGGTGTTGATGAACCTGCTGTCCAACGCCATCAAGTACAACCGGCCGGGGGGTGCGGTGCGGCTGGCCCTCGCCCGGGACGCGCTGCATGTGCAAGTCAGCGTGATCGACGAAGGCGAAGGCCTGGACGCGCACCAGCAGGCACAGCTGTTCCAGCCCTTCAACCGGCTGGGCGCCGAACGCCGCCGCGTCGAGGGCACGGGCCTGGGCCTGGTGATCGCGCGCGAGCTCACGCTGGCGATGGAAGGCCGGCTGGAGGTGCAGAGCACGCCGGGCCGGGGCAGCCGCTTCACCGTGGTGCTGTGGGCCGCCGACGGCTCGGGCGCCAGCCCGGTGGACACCGTTCCCTCGGCACTGGACGCGCTGCCGGCCGGCCGCGACTGCGCGCGCCGCAGCGTGCTGTACATCGAGGACGAGCCGCTCAACGTGGTGCTGATGGAAGAGGTGTTCCGCACCCGGCCCGCATGGACGCTGCAGGTGGCAGTGGACGGCGCACGCGGCCTGCACCTGGCGCGCACGCTCAAGCCCCACCTGCTGCTGATCGACATGAACCTGCCCGACATGGGCGGGCTGCAGGTGATCCGCGAGCTGCGCGCCCACCCGGCCACCGCCGGATTGCGCTGCATCGCGTTTTCCGCCGACGCGATGCGCGAGCAGATCGACGCCGCCATGGCCGCCGGCTTCGACGCCTACTGGACCAAGCCGATCGACCTGCGCCGCATGCTGGACCTGCTGTCCGAAGAGCTGGCCTGAAGCCCGGGCACGCGGCGAGCGCCCAAAGAAAAAGCCGGCTGGCGCCGGCTTTGGAGTGAACGGATCAGGCGATCAGCTCAGGTGGCTGTTGATCAGCTTGGTCATCTCGAACATCGAGACCTGGGCCTTCTTGAAGATTTCCTTCAGCTTGGCGTCGGCGTTGATCATGGTCTTCTTGGCCTTGTCCTGCAGGCCGTTCTTCTTGATGTACTCCCAGACCTTCTTCGTCACCTCGGTGCGCGGAGCGGGCTTGTCGCCGATGACGGCGGCCAGCTGCGGGCTCGGCTTCATTTCCTTCATGAACGCCGGGTTCGGTGCGCGCTTCTTGGCGGGAGCGGCCTTCTTCGCCGCGGCCTTCTTCGCCGGAGCAGCCGCCTTCTTGGCGGGTGCCTTGGCCGCGGCCTTCTTCGCAGGAGCGGCAGCCTTCTTGGCCGGTGCCGCCTTCTTTGCTGCCGCTTTCTTCGCGGGAGCAGCCTTCTTCGCAGTTGCCATTTCGAATCTCTCCATCAAATGGTTGGTTGATGTGCCGGGTCCGGGTGAAGGCCGCATGAACCTTCTTTTCTCTCGTGAGCCCCGCGACGCGAATGGTATCGCCCTCCATAGGTGTTGAGAAGCCGTTTTCATAGGTGAAAGCCGCTTTTCTGCCTCTGAGACAAGCGTTTTGTCGCTGCGAGGCGTCACCTGGGGCGCTCGAGGGTGCATCGAGGATGCGTGTGAACACATGCGCATCACCTGCATGCGTGCCGCGCCACGCAGGTCGCCACCCGTTACAGCAAGGGCCTTCAAGCCGGGCGATGCTGTGCCGAAATCACAGAGGCCGTGCGCCGGGATCTCCCGGGCCATGCCTGCTGGACTTCCGTGTTGCCCTCGCTCCTGCCTCACCTCCTGCGCCACCTCCTGCGCCATCTCCTGCGCCTTGCCGCGCTGTTCGCCGTCGCCCTGTGGCTGCCTGCCCATGCGGGCGCGCAACCGGCCGTGCTGCATCTCGCGCTGGCCCGCTCGCCGCTGTCGCTGCCGCTGCGCGTGGCCGAGACCGAGGGCTACTTCGCGGCCGAAGGGCTGCAGGTGCGCGTGACCGAATGCGCCAGCGGCCGGCGCTGCCTGGGCCTGCTGCTCGAGGGCCAGGCCGACGTGGCGACCGCCGCCGACACCGCCATCATGTTCGCCAGCTTCGACAGCCGCGAGCTCGCGCTGCTGGCCACCGTGGCCCACACGCGCGACGACGCCAAGCTGATCGCGCGCCGCAGCGCCGGCATCCGCCAGCCACGCGACCTGCCGGGGCGCAAGGTCGGCGTGCTGCGTGGCACCTCGGCGCACTACTTCCTCGACGCCTACCTGCTGTTCCATGGCATCGATCCGGCCAGCGTGGTGTCGGTGCCGCTGCAGCCCGAGCAGACCCAGGCCGCCCTGCAGTCCGGCCAGGTGGATGCGGTGGCGATGTGGGAGCCGCTGGCGCACAAGGCCGCGCTCGCGCTGGGCGACGACGCCATCACGCTGAAGGACGAGGGCGGCGTGTATGTGGAAACCTTCAACCTGGTGGCGCACCGCCGGATGGCCGGCCCGCGCGATGCCGAGCTCGTGGCGCTGCTGCGCGCGCTGGCCCGCGCCCAGGCCCTGATCCGGCGCGAGCCGCAGAAAGCGCAGGCGCTGATGGGCCGCTGGCTGGACCTGAGCCCGGCCTTCGTGAGCGCCATCTGGCCGGGCCTGCGCTACGGCCTCACGCTGGACCAGGGCGTGGTGCGCACCATGGAAAGCGAAGCGCGCTGGGCCCTGCGCGAGGGCCATGTGAAAGCCGCCGTCGTGCCCAACATGCTGTCCCTGCTGCATCCCGGGCCCTTGCAGGCGGTGCAGCCCGATGCGGTGGGGCTGGCGCACTGATGAAGATCAAGACCCAGCTGCTGTTGTCGGCCGCCGCGGCACTGTCGGTGGCGCTGGCCTGTGCCGTGCTGGTGGTGCTGGCGCTGCAGCGCACGCGCGCGGCCGACGCCGAGCAGGCGCAGGCGCAGGCCACCGCGCGCGAGGTCGCCGGCCTGCTGGTGCTCACGCAGGAATACGCGCGCGAGCGCGCGCCCGGGGCGGCGCAGCAATGGTGGCAGCGCCAGGCCAGCATCGCTCAGCGCCTGAGCAGTGACGACGGCGACCGCACGCGGGAGGCCCTGCGCGACGCGGCCAAGACGCTGCCTGCCGTCTTCACGCGGCTGACCGAGCTGGGCCAGGAGCCGGCCACGCCACTGACACCCCGGCGCCAGGATTTCCTGGTCGACCGGCTGCTCGCCGACACCCAGTCCCTGGCCGACGGCGCCTACCGCTGGTCGCGCGAAGCGGCCGCCGACCAGGCGCGCGCCGAGCAGCAATTGCACGCGCTGGGCCTGTCGGCCCTTGCCGCGATGCTGCTGCTGTTGACCGCGCTGATGCTGCTCGTGTGGCGCCGCGTGCTGCGGCCGCTGCGCATCCTGCACACCGCCACCAGCGCCCTGGAAAGCGGTGACCTGTCCGCACGCATCGGCAGCCAGGCACGCGACGAGCTGGGCAGCGTGGCGCGCCGCTTCGATGCCATGGCCGAGGCCCTGCAGCAGCGCGAGGACGAGCTGCGCCGCGAAGCCGCGCTGCGCACCGCGTCCGAGGAACGCATCCGCGCCATCACCGACAACGCGCCGGCCCTGATCTCCCAGTTCGACAGCAGCGGACGCTGCGTGTTCGCCAACCCGTACTGCGGCGTGGTGCTCGGCTGCGACCACCGCGAGCTGATCGGCAAGACGGTGCTCGAGGTGCGCGGCCGCAGCGCTGAAGAACAGCTGCAGCCCTGGATCGCCCGGGTGTTGGCCGGTGAACGGGTCAGCTTCGAAAGCAGCGGCGTGATCCGCGGCGTGCAGCGCCACCTCCAGCAGAACTACGTGCCCGACTTAGGCCCGGACGGCAGCGTGCGCGGCTTCCATTCCATCTCCTTCGACATCACCGAGCGCAAGGTCGCGGAGGTGGCCACTGCCGCCAGCGAGCAGCGCCTGAAGATGATCACCGACAACCTGCCGGTGCTCATCTCCTACATCGACGACCAGCTCATGCTGCGGTTCGCCAACGGCACCTTCCGCGAATGGATGGGCGTGGAGCCGGCGGGCATGATCGGCCGCCACCTGCCCGAGGTGATCGGCCACGAGCTGTATGCCCAGCGTGCACCGTACTTCGTGCGCGCGCTGGCCGGCGAGCGGGTGTCCTTCGAGGTCGAGTCCAACGCGATGGACGTCTCGCGTTCACTGCAGAACACCTACATTCCCGACCTCCGGCCGGATGGCACGGTGGCCGGTGTGTACACCCTCAGCACCGACGTCACGGCGATGAAGCTGGTGGAGCGCCATCTGGACCAGCTCACCCGCGTGGACCCGCTCACCGGCCTGGTGAACCGGCGCGAGTTCGAGGAGCGGCTGCCGGCCGCGATGGCGCGTGCACGCCGCGCGCGGCGGCCGATGGCGGTGATGTTCCTGGACGTGGACCGCTTCAAGCAGATCAACGACAGCCTGGGCCACGCCACAGGCGACGAGGTGCTCAAGACCTTTGCGCAGCGCCTGTTGCGTGCGGTGCGCGAGACGGACACGGTGGCTCGCCTGGCCGGCGACGAGTTCGTGATCCTGCTCGAGGGCCTGAACACGGTGGACGAACCGCAATTCGTGGCGCGCAAGCTGCTGGCCGCCATCGCGCCGCCCTTCGACATCGAGGGCCACGTGCTGGAGGTGTCCAGCAGCATCGGCGTGGCGCTGTACGAAGGGCGCGAGGCCACGCCGGCCGGGCTGGTGGCCCAGGCCGACCGTGCGCTCTATGCCGCCAAGGCGGCCGGCCGCAACACCTTCCGCCTGGCGCCGCGCGACGCGGCGGGCTGACTCCGGACGCCACCGCCGCCGTGTATCCTGCGCGGCATGAAACTCATCGTGCGTTGGCTCCTGCTGGCCGCGGCCTTGCTGCTGGTGGCCTATCTCTACCCCGGTGTCCAGGTCAGCAGCTTCACCGCCGCGATGGTGGCCGCGCTGGTGCTGGGCCTGCTGAACACGCTGCTGCGGCCGCTGCTGGTGCTGCTGACGCTGCCGGTCACGCTGATCACGCTGGGGCTGTTCCTGTTCGTGATCAACGCCCTGCTCTTCTGGGCCACGGCCAGCGTGATGTCCGGCTTCAACGTCACCGGCTTCGGCGCGGCGCTGATCGGCTCGCTGATCTACAGCCTGTGCGGCATGGTGATCGACGTGGCGATGGAGCGGCTGTTCCCGGGTAGGGGTTGAATCGGCCGCAAGCCACGGCATAGTCACGCCCCGGGAGCCTGCGCATCGCAGGCCGGGAGGCCGTTCTTGACAACCATCATTCGCCGCGCATGTGCGGCCCTGGCGTTCGCCTGCAGCGCCGCTGCGGCCATGGCCGCCACCGTGCAGACCTTTTCTCCGCAAGGCGAGGTGGCGCGTGTGCGCCAGCTGCGCGCCACCTTCTCCGAAGCCATGGTGCGCTTCGGCGACCCGCGCCTGCCGGCACCGATGAACCTGCAATGCGGCGCACCGGGGTCCGGCCGCTGGGTCGACGACAAGACCTGGGTCTTCGACTTCAAGGACGACGTGCCGGCCGGCACCGCCTGCACCGCCAGCCTCAAGCCCGAGCTGAAGACGCTGGCCGGTGCCGCCATTACCGGCGACACCCGCTTCTCCTTCACCACCGGCGGGCCGGCCATCGTGCGCGCCTACCCGTCGCCCCAGGACGACGGTAGCGGCCCGATCGAGGAAGAACAGGTGTTCGCCCTGCTGCTCAACGGCGCGGCCACGGCCGACAGCGTGCAGCGCTTCGGCCACTGCCAGGCCGCCGGGATCGGCGAGCGGCTGCCGCTGCAGGTGGTGACCGGCCCGGTGCGCGATGCGATCGTCAAGGCGGTGGGCCTGCAGGCCAGCCAAGCGCGGGTGCTCACCGTGCGCTGCGCGCGGCCGCTGCCCAGCGGCGCCAAGGTGGACCTGGTGTGGGGCAAGGGCATCGCCACGCCTTCGGGCGTGCCCAACTCGGCCGAGCGCCGGCTGGGCTACAAGGTGCGCCCGCCGTTTGCCGCCAGCTTCACCTGCGAACGCGAAAACGCACGCGCCGACTGCCTGCCGATCCGCCCGATGCGGCTGGAGTTCTCCTCGCCCGTGCCGCGGTCGGTGGCCGAGCGGGTGGCGCTGGTCACGGCCGATGGCGAGCGCCGTGCGCCGCAGGTGGAAACCGGCCGCGGCGACCAGAGCGAGCAGCTGCTGTCGTGGTGGGACCGTGGCGTGCGCCGCTTCGTCTGGCTGATCGGCCGCAAGAAGGGCGACGTGGTGGACCCGGCCACCGCCGCCGCTCAGGAAGGTGTGAGCGCGCTCAGCTGGAAGGCGCCGCTGCCCGACAGCGCCAGCCTGCGCATCGAGCTACCGGCCGACCTGAAGGACGACGCTGGCCGCACGCTGGCCAACACCAGCCAGTTCCCGCTCACGGTGCGCACCGCCGGCGCGCCACCGCTGGCGAAGTTCGCCACCGCGCCCTTCGGCGTGCTGGAGCTCAACGCCGAGCCGCTGCTGCCGGTGACCTTGCGCCATGTGGAGCCGCAGCTCGCCGTCACCGCCGTGAAAGCCGGCTCGCAGGGCAACGTGAGGGAGCTCAAGCTCACCGATGACGCCCAGATCATCGAGTGGCTGGCCAAGCTCAGGCGCTATCACGAGACGGTGCTGGAGCGCAGCGTGGTCGAGTCCGAGCTGGGCATCAAGCTGCCGCCGCCCCCAGCGGCGCCCAAGAAGGCCAAGGCCGCCAAACGTTATGGGGAGGACGTGCCCGAGGAGGAACGCGAGGACCGCGGCATCGATGAGCGGCGCCAGGTGCAGGCCCGCGCGGTGAGCCTGCTCAACAAGGACAAGGCGGCCCGCAAGCTGGCGCTGCCGCCGGCCGACGCCAAGGACACCCGGCCCTTCGAGGTGGTGGGCATTCCGCTGCCGGAACCCGGCCTGCACGTGGTGGAGATCGAGTCGCCGCGCCTGGGCCGCGCGCTGCTGGACCGCGAGGCGCCGATGTACGTGCGCACCAGCGCGCTGGTCACCAACCTCGGCGTGCACTTCAAGTGGGGCGCCGCCAACTCCGCGGTGTGGGTGACCACGCTGGACAGCGCCCGGCCGGTGGCCGACGCGCAGTTGCAGGTGTCGGACTGCCGTGGCAACCCGCTGTGGACTGGCCGCACAGACGCCAACGGCGTGGCCGTGGTGCAGAAGCACCTGCCGCCGCTGCCCTGGCACTACTGCAACCCGAACAGCGATGGCGAAGGCGGCCACGAGACCGGCTACTTCGTCAGCGCGCGCAAGCTCGATGCGAAGGGCCGCGCCGACATGGCCTTTGTGTGGTCCACCTGGAACCAGGGCATCGAATCCTGGCGCTTCCACCTGAGCGCCAACGGCGGCCGCTACGCGGATGACGACGAAGAGGCGCCCGGGCAGGCGCAGCGCTGGCACACCGTGTTCGACCGCACCTTGCTGCGCGCCGGCCAGACGGTGTCCATGAAGCACCTCGCGCGCACCGAGCAGCTGGTGGGCCTGTCGCTCAGCAAGCGCGACACGCTCCCGACGCAGTTGCGCATCGAGCATGAAGGCTCGGGCCAGAAGTTCGAGTTCCCGCTGCAGTGGCGCCAGGGCCGCATGGCGGAGAACACTTTCGAGGTGCCCAAGGATGCCAAGCTCGGTGTGTACACCGTGAGCCTCGTGGGCCCCGGCACCCAGCGCGCGAGCATCACCGGCAGCTTCCGGGTGGAGGAGTTCCGCCTGCCGGTGATGACCGGGCGCATCGTGCCGCCCAAGGAGGCGCTGGTGCAGCCGGCCAGCGTACCGCTGAACCTGCAGGTGAACTATGGCAACGGCGGCGGCGCGGCCGGCCTGGCGGTGCGCGTGTCGGCCCAGTTGCGGCCGGCCGATGCCGCGGCCGGCGCACGCGCCCAGCGCTGGCCGGGCTTCAGCTTCACGCCGCCGCGCAAGGCGCGCGACCCCAACCAGCGCTCGGTGTTCTCCGAGGACTACCTCGACGAGGACGACGAGGAGCGCTCGGTGCGCGGCCGCAGCGACGAGGAGGCGCGGCTGGTGGCCGACAAGATCGCCGTCACGCTGGACAAGAACGGCGCCGGTGTTGCGACGCTGGGTTCGCTGCCCGCCGTGCAGGCGCCTTCGGAGCTGCTGGTGCAGGCGACCTACCCGGACCCCAACGGTGAGCTGCAGACCCTGTCGCAGACGGTGCCGGTGTGGCCGTCCGCCGTGGTGCTGGGCCTGCGCACCGACCGCTGGGTGTCGGTCAAGCAGAAGCTGCCCACGCAGGTGCTCGCGCTGGACACCGCCGGCAAGCCGCTGGCCAACACCGCCGTCGCCGTGCGCGCGGTGGTGCACCGGGTGCAGTCCACCCGGCGCCGCCTGGTGGGCGGCTTCTACGCCTACGACAACCAGAACAGCGACCAGGATCTGGGCCAGGTCTGCAGTGGCAGCACCGACGCCCGCGGCCTGCTGCTGTGCGACGTGGTGCTCAAGGAGGCCGGCGACGTGGAGCTGATCGCCGAAGCCAAGGACGCCGGCGGCCACCCGGCGCGCGCGGCCACCACGGCCTGGGTGACGCAGCAGGGCGAGCTCTGGTTCGGCGGCGAGAACGACGACCGCATGGACGTGATCCCCGAGCAGCGCAGTTATGAACCCGGCCAGACCGCGCGGCTGCAGGTGCGCATGCCCTTCCGCCATGCCAGCGCGCTGGTGGCGATCGAGCGCAACGGCATCATCGAAACCCGCACCTTGCAGCTGCACGGCAAGGACCCGACGATCGAGCTGCCGGTCAAGGGCGAGTGGGGCCCCAACGTCTTCATCTCGGTGCTGGCCGTGCGCGGCCGCATCCGCGACGTGCCCTGGTATTCCTTCTTCCAGTGGGGCTGGAAGGCGCCCAGCGAATGGTGGACGGCCTGGCGTGACGAAGGCCAGCTCTACCAGGCGCCGACCGCGATGGTCGATCTCTCGCGTCCGGCCTTCAAATATGGCATCGCCGAAATCGAGGTCGGCATCGCGCAGCACCAGCTGAAGGTGGACGTGTCCACCGACAAGCCGGCCTACCCCATTCGCGCGACGGCGCAGGTGCGCGTGAAGGTGAGCCTGCCCGACGGCAAGCCGGTGCCGGCCGGCACCGAGGTGGCGCTGGCGGCCGTGGATGAAGCCCTGCTGGAGCTGATGCCCAACGACAGCTGGGATGTGCTGAAGGCGATGATCCAGCGCCGCGCCTACGGCATCGAGACTGCCACCGCGCAGATGCAGATCATCGGCAAGCGGCATTTCGGCAAGAAGGCGGTGGCCACCGGCGGCGGCGGCGGGCAGTTCCCCACGCGCGAACTCTTCGACACCCTGCTGCTGTGGAACCCGCGTGTGGCGCTGGACGCCCAAGGCCAGGCCACGGTGGCGGTGCCGCTGAACGATGCACTCACCGGCTTTCGCATCGTGGCGGTGGCCGACGCGGTGGTGGGCCCCAATGCCGCGCTGTTCGGCACCGGCCAGGCCCGCATCCGCAGCACGCAGGACCTGCAGATCGTGTCCGGCGTGCCGCCGCTGGTGCGCGAAGGCGACCGCTACCGCGCCAGTGTGACCGTGCGCAACACCACGGCCAAGACCATGGACGTGAACCTTGGCGCCCAGCTCGCCGGCACCGAAGGCACGCAGGCGCTCGCACCACAGACGCTGCGCATCCCGCCCAACGGCGCGCAGGAAACCGCGTGGGAGGTGCTGACGCCCTTTAATGTGAAGTCGCTCGAGTGGACGATTTCCGCCGAAGGCGGCGGGGCGCGCGATCGCCTGAAGTTCAGCCAGAAGGTGGTGGAGGCGGTGCCGGTCACGGTGCAGCAGGCCACCCTGATGCAGCTGGACAAGCCGCAGGTGCTGCAGGTAGCACCGCCGCAGACGGCCCTGCGCGACACCACCGGCGCGATGCGCGGCGGCATCGAGGTGGCCTTCAAGCCGAAGCTCGCCGATGGCCTGCCCGGCGTGCGTGACTACTTCATGCACTACCCCTGGACCTGCCTGGAGCAGCGCGCCTCGGTGGCCATCGGCCTGCACGACGCGGCCGGCTGGCAGCGCATGGCCGAGCAGATCCCGCTGTACCTGGACGAGGACGGGCTGGCCAACTACTTCCCGCCCTCGGCCGGCCAGCGCGCCAGCGGCAGCGATTCGCTCACCACCTACCTGCTGTCGGCGAGCGCGGAAGCGGGCAGCGACTACGCGATCCCGGAAGCGTCGCGCAGCAAGATGGAATCGGCGCTCGTCGCCTTCGTCGAAGGCCGGCTGGAGCGCAAGTTCTGGGTGCCGGCCTTCCTGAAAAACGGCGACCTGGACGTGCGCAAGCTCGCCGCGCTGGAGGCCTTGTCGCGCACGGGCAAGGTGCAGCCGCGCATGCTGCAGTCCATCCAGCTCCTGCCCAACCAGTGGCCCACCGGTGCGGTGCTCGACTGGCTGATGGTGCTGGACCGGGTGCCCGCGATTCCCGAACGCGACAAGCGCATCGCGGAAGCCGAACAGATCCTGCGCGCACGCCTGAACCTGCAGGGCACGCGGCTGGGCTTTTCCACCGAGCGCGACGACAACTGGTGGTGGCTGATGGCCAACGGCGATGTCAATGCGGTGCGCATGGTGCTGGCCGTGTTGCAACGCCCCGGCTGGAAGGACGACATGCCGCGCCTGGTGACCGGCGCCCTGCAGCGCCAGCAGTTCGGCCACTGGTCCACCACCACGGCCAATGCGTGGGGCACGCTGGCGGTGGAGGCCTTCTCGCGCGCGTTCGAGCGTGACCCCGTGAGTGGCAGCACGCGGGCCGGCTTCGAAGGCGGCAAGGCGCAGGCGCTGGACTGGGCGAAATCGCCGCAGGGCGGCAGCCTGGGGCTGGGCTGGCCGGCACCGCGCATCGGTGCCGCATCAGGCCCCTTGTCGGCCGGTGGCCTGAACGTCAGCCATGAAGGCAGCGGCAAGCCCTGGCTGACCTTCGTCTCCAAGGCCGCCGTACCGGTGGAGCAGCCGTTCTCCTCCGGCTACCGCATCAGCAAGACTTTCACGCCGGTGGAGCAGAAGGTGGCGGGCAAGTTCAGCCGCGGCGACGTGCTGCGCGTCACCCTGAAGATCGACGCGCAGGCCGACATGACGTGGGTGGTGGTGAACGACCCCATCCCCGGTGGCGCCAGCCTGCTGGGCACCGGCCTGGGCCGCGACAGCGCGATCGCCACCGAAGGCGAGCGCAGCGACGACCGTGGCTGGCTGGCCTACCAGGAACGCAGCTTCGAAGCCTTCCGCGCCTACTACCGCTACCTGCCCAAGGGCGGGCTCACGCTGGAATACACCGTGCGCCTGAACAACCCCGGCGAGTTCGGCCTGCCGCAGACGCGGGTGGAAGCGATGTATGCGCCCGAGATGTTCGGTGAGGCGCCGAATGCGCGCATGGTGGTGCTGCCGTGACGAAGGGCGGGCGGTGAACCGCTGCGTGCCATCGCCCGCACCGCCCCCGCGGCGGTGCGCCTGGCTGCCCGGGCTCGCCGCACTCGCCTTGGTGGCGTCTGCGGCCCACGCCGCCGAGCTGCCTGCCTTCGAGCAGGTGAAGGCCACGTACCGACCGTCCGACAGCGTGCTGCTGGACCGCCACGGCGAGCCGCTGCACACCTTGCGCACGGACCCCAGCGTGCGGCGCCTGCCCTGGGTGCCGCTCAACGAGGTGTCGCCGGCGCTGCGCACCGCGCTGCTGCTGTCGGAGGACAAGCGCTTCTATCAGCACAGTGGCGTGGACTGGTCGGCGGTGGGCTCGGCCGCCTTCGGCAACCTCTGGAACACCCGCACCCGAGGGGCCTCCACGCTCACCATGCAGCTGGCCGGCCTGCTGGCGCCGCAGGCGGCCCGTGGCACGTCGGGCCGCAGCCTGCCGGCCAAGCTGTCGCAGGCCGCGGGCGCGCTGCAGCTGGAGCAGCGCTGGCGCAAGGACCAGATCCTCGAGGCTTACCTCAACCTGGTGCCCTTCCGGGGCGAACTGGTCGGCTTGAATGCGATGTCGGCCACCCTGTTCGCCAAACGCCCCAGCGGGCTCGATGCGGAGGAGGCCGCCATCGCGGCCGCGCTGCTGCGTGCGCCGAATGCCAACGCGGCCGCGGTGACCAAGCGCGCCTGCGGCATCCTGAAGGTGCAGCACCTGGGCTGCGAGGGCCTCGACGCGGCCACCGCACAGGCGCTGTCACGCAAGACCGCCGCCCGCCTGGACGGTGACCTGCAGCTCGCGCCGCACGTCGCGCGCCAGTTGCTCGACGGCCGCCAGCCGCAGGTGAAGAGCACACTGGACGCCACCTTGCAGCGGGTGACCCGCGACACGCTGCGACGCCAGATCGCCGAGCTGCAAGGGCGGCAGGTGGAGGACGGCGCGGTGCTGGTGCTGGACAACGCCAGCGGCGACGTGCTGGCCTGGGTGGGCTCCAGCGGCGGCGCGCTGTCGCAGGCGGCGGAGGTGGACGGTGTGGTGGCGCGCCGCCAGGCCGGCTCCACGCTCAAGCCCTTCTTGTACGAGCTGGCGATCGAACAACGCTGGCTCACCGCCGCGTCGCTGCTGGACGACTCGCCGCTGGGGCTTGAGACGGTGGGTGGCCTTTACATCCCGCAGAACTACGACCACCGCTTCAAGGGCGCGGTGTCGGTGCGCACCGCGCTCGCCAGCTCGCTCAACGTGCCCGCCGTGCGCACCTTGGTGATGGTGACGCCCGAGCGCTTCCACGAGCGGCTGCAGGCGCTGGGATTCCAGCTGCGTGAGAGTGGCGGTTTCTACGGCTACAGCCTGGCGCTGGGCTCGGCGGAGGTCACCCTGGCGGGCCTGGCCAACGCCTACCGCGCATTGGCCATCGGCGGACGCGTGGGCCCGCTGCGCCTGAAGGCGGACGCGCCCCGGCCCGTGCCCCAGCCGGTGATGGACCCGGCCGCCAGTTTCATCGTGGCCGACATGCTGGCCGACCGCGAAGCGCGCGCCGTCACCTTCGGCCTGGACAACGCGCTGGCCACGCGCCACTGGGCCGCGGTGAAAACCGGCACCAGCAAGGACATGCGCGACAACTGGTGCGTGGGCTTCTCGCGCCGCTACACCGTGGGCGTGTGGGTGGGCAATGCGAGCGGTGCGCCGATGGCGGACGTGTCCGGCGTGAGCGGCGCCGCGCCGGTGTGGCGGGCGGTGATGGAGGCGCTGGCACAGCGCGAGGCGAGCGCCGGCCCGCCGCCCGCCGCGCCCGCATCGGTGGTGCGCCTGGCGGTGCGTTTTCAGCCGGCCATCGAACCGCCGCGCGAGGAGTGGTACCTTGCCGGCACGGAGCAGGCCGTCATCACCCAGGCCGCCCGCCCCACGGCCACCAGCCTGATCGCACAGCCGATCGACCGCAGCGTGCTCGCGCTGGACCCCGACATCCCGCCCCAGGCGCAGCGGGTGCGGTTCGCCCCTGCAGGGCCGCTGCCCAAGGGCTGGCGCTGGCGCCTGGACGGCCGCGCGCTGGGCGCCGCGGTCGCCATGGGCTGGTCACCCTGGCCGGGCGCACATCGCCTGGAATTGATCGATGGCAAAGGCAGTGTGCGCGAGACGGTGCGCTTCGAGGTGCGGGGCGCGCAAGTGAGGCCAACGGCCGCACGCGCACCCCGCTAGCCGGCTACTGCGCCGCCACGAGCAGGCGCGCGCCCTTCATCTGCTCGGCGGACAGTGCGTCGGTCGACACGATGGTCAGCGCGCCGGGTGCCTGCGACGTCGCCTTCGCCGGCTGGTTCTCCAGCGTGGCGCTCACCGAGTCCGGCAGCGAGTACATCGCGCCAGTCACCGGGTCCACCGCCAGCATGCCGATCAGGCCGCCGAACAGCAGGTTGCCGATGTACCAGCCGTTGGTGGTGCCGGTGATCGTGATCTCCTTAGGCTGGAAGCCTTCCTTCTCGACGACGATCGTGTAGACCTCTGACTTGAAGTAGCCGGCGCCGCGGTTGAGCGTGACGGTCAGCGGCGTGGTGCCGGTGTGGATCTTGGTGCCGGCGCGGTTGGTCACCGTGACGTTGGCGCCATCAGGCACGCTCTGGATGCTGACGGGCTGGGTGCCGCCCTTGATGATGCTGGCGCAGCCGGTGAGGGCCAACGAGGCGATCGCCAAGGCGCTGAGTGCAAGTGCTTTCTTCATGAACCTTCTCCTCCAAAAAAAGGCTCGGCGAGCTTAACGGTGCAACAAGCTGTTTCTGGCGTCAGAAGGGCCCCCGTATGGGGGAGGCCGTGCGCACTAGTTGACGCAGGCCATAAAAAAACCGCCCGGGCCCAACGGCACCCGGACGGTCAACTCCTGGAGGACGATAGAGAACGATAGGCGCTGGAAGTTCAGCGCCTGCCGCGGGTGCTCAACGCACCTTGCCGGCCTTCCATGCGGACAGCAGCTTGTCGTAGGCGATGGTTTCACCCTTGGGCTTCTCGTTGGCCAGCTTGGCCCACGGTGCGCCCTTGTCGCTCAGGTACTTGGCCGGGTCGCCCTTGGGGTTCAGCTTGGGCGCGCAATGGGCCATGCCGGCGCGCTCGAGGCGGGCCATCACCTGGTCCATTTCGTCGGCCAGGTTGTCCATCGCGGCCTGGGGCGTCTTCTCGCCAGTGACCGCCTGGGCCACGTTCTTCCACCACAGCTGCGCCAGCTTCGGATAGTCGGGCACGTTGGTGCCGGTCGGGGTCCAGGCCACGCGCGCGGGCGAGCGGTAGAACTCGATCAGGCCGCCGTACTTGTTGGCGTTCTGGGTGAAGTAGTCGTGGTGGATGTCGCTGTCGCGGATGAACGTGAGGCCCACCACCGACTTCTTGGCCGACACCGTCTTGGCGGTCACGAACTGGGCGTACAGCCAGGCCGCGGCCACCTTGTTGGGATCATGGTCCTTGAAGAAGGTCCAGGAGCCGACGTCCTGGTAGCCGTTCTGCATGCCCTGCTTCCAGTACGGGCCGTTGGGGCCGGGGGCCATGCGCCACTTCGGCGAGCCGTCTTCATTCACGACCGGCAGGCCCTTCTTGGTCATGTCCGCGGTGAAGGCGGTGTACCAGAAGATCTGCTGCGCGATCTGGCCCTGGGCCGGCACCGGGCCGGCTTCGCCGAAGGTCATGCCCGAGGCTTCCTTGGGCGCGTACTTCTTCATCCAGTCCACGTACTTGGTCAGCGCGTAGACAGCGGCCGGCGAGTTGGTGGCGCCGCCACGGGCGACGGATGCGCCCACGGGCGTGCACTTGTCGGCACCCACACGGATGCCCCACTCGTCTACCGGCATGCCGTTCGGGATGCCCTTGTCCGCCGTGCCGGCCATCGACAGCCAGGCGTCGGTGAAGCGCCAGCCGAGCGACGGATCCTTCTTGCCGTAGTCCATGTGTCCATAGATGGGCTTGCCGTCGATCTGCTTCACGTCGTTGGTGAAGAACTCGGCGATGTCCTCGTAGGCGCTCCAGTTCAGCGGCACGCCCAGGTCATAGCCGTACTTGGCCTTGAACTTGTCCTGCAGGTCCTTGCGCGCGAACAGGTCGGCGCGGAACCAGTACAGGTTGGCGAACTGCTGGTCGGGCAGCTGGTAGAGCTTCTTGTCGGGCGCCGTGGTGAAGCTGGTGCCGATGAAGTCCTTCAGGTCCAGGCCGGGGTTGGTGTATTCCTTGCCGGCGCCGGCCATGTAGTCCGACAGCGGCAGGATCTTGCCGTAGCGGTAATGCGTGCCGATCAGGTCGGAGTCGGAGATCCAGCCGTCGTAGATCGACTTGCCGGACTGCATGGAGGTCTGCAGCTTCTCGACGACGTCACCTTCCTGGATCAGGTCATGCTTGACCTTGATGCCGGTGATTTCCTCGAACGCCTTGGCCAGCGTCTTGGATTCGTATTCGTGGGTGGTGATGGTCTCGGAGACCACCGACACTTCCTTCACGCCCTTGGCCTGCAGCTTCTTGGCCGCTTCGATGAACCACTTCATCTCGGCCATCTGCTGATCCTTGCTCAGCGTGGACGGCTGGAACTCGCTGTCGATCCATTTCTTGGCCTCGGCTTCGCCGGCCCAGGCACCCTGGCCGGCGACCAGCGCGGCGGCTGCAAAGGCCAGCGCGGAATAGCGCAGTTTCATTCTCTGTCTCCTCAAGTGACTTCCCCTCTTCACTGCGAGGTCCTCGGCCCGGGGAAGGTGCTGGCCGGATTCCATGAAGATGCTTGTCAGCCCTTTTTCATGATGAGCGCCAACAGCGCCATCGAGAACACGAAGCTGATCCACACGCTGGGTTCCTTGTCGAGGTGGAACCAGGTGACGAACTTTTCGCTCAGGCCCACGAAGGCCAGGTTCACATAGGCCGCGGTGAGCAGCCCTATGAACAAACGGTCGCCGCGCGTGGTCGATATCGGCAGAAACCCTTTGCGCTCGGTCGTGGGCGATTTCAGCTCCCACACCGTCATGCCCGCGAGCATGAGGGCGATGCAGCTGAAGAACACGGCCACCGGGGTGGTCCAGACCATCCAATCAAACATGGCCCACCCCCGTAACGCCTTCGGCGCCCCCCCTCAAGGGGGCACCACCAGCAGCCCGGCAAAGCCGGATCTGCGGTGGTCGCTGGGCTTGGTTGTCTCGACGCATACGTCTCTCGCTTAATTCGATTGAACAGAGGCCGGCTCAAACCCGGCCCATCGCAAAGCCTTTTGCGATGTAGTGGCGCACGAACCAGATCACGATCGCACCCGGCACGATGGTCAGCGTGCCGGCCGCGGCCAGCACCGCCCAGTCCATGCCGGAGGCGCTGACGGTGCGGGTCATGGTGGCCACGATCGGCTTGGCGTTCACGCTCGTCAAGGTGCGTGCGAGCAGCAGTTCCACCCAGCTGAACATGAAGCAGAAGAACGCTGCCACGCCCACGCCGGCCTTGATCAGCGGCAGGAAGATCTTGAAGAAGAACTTGGGGAAGGAGTAACCGTCGATGTAGGCCGTTTCGTCGATCTCGCGCGGGATGCCGCTCATGAAGCCTTCCAGGATCCACACCGCCAGCGGCACGTTGAACACCAGGTGGGCGAGTGCCACCGCGATGTGCGTGTCCATCAGGCCCAGCGTGGTGTAGAGCTGGAAGAAGGGCAGCAAAAACACCGCGGGCGGCGTCATGCGGTTGGTGAGCAGCCAGAAGAACAGGTGCTTGTCGCCCAGGAAGCTGTAGCGCGAGAAGGCATAGGCCGCCGGCAGCGCCACGCTGATCGAGATGACCGAGTTGATGGCCACATAGATCAGGCTGTTGATGTAGCCGGAGTACCACGACTCGTCGGTGAAGATCACCTTGTAGTTGGCCCAGGTGAAGTGCTGCGGCCACAGGGAGAAGCTGGACAGGATCTCCTCGTTGGTCTTGAAGCTCATCATCACCATCCAGTAGATCGGCAGGACGGCGAAGACCAGGTACAGCACCAGGAACACGGTGCGCTTTTGCAGCGAGAACGTGCGCGCCTTGGTGGCCGCGCGCGGCGGCACCGCCAAAGGCGTGCTCATGACAGACGTATTCATTCCGCGACCTCCAGCTTGTCGGCGGTGCCCACGCGCTGCATCCAGTTGTAGAGGATGAAGCACAGCAGCAGGATGATGAGGAAGTAGATCAGCGAGAACGCGGCCGCCGGCCCGAGGTCGAACTGGCCCACCGCCTTCTGCGTGAGGTACTGGCTGAGGAAGGTGGTGGCATTGCCCGGGCCGCCGCCGGTGAGCACGAAGGGCTCGGTGTAGATCATGAAGCTGTCCATGAAGCGCAGCAGCACCGCGATCATCAGCACGCCGCGCATCTTGGGCAGCTGGATGAAGCGGAACACCGCGAGCTTGCTGGCCCCGTCGATGCGCGCGGCCTGGTAGTAGGCATCCGGGATCGAGCGCAGCCCGGCGTAACACAGCAGTGCCACCAGCGGCGTCCAGTGCCACACGTCCATCACCAGCACGGTGAGCCAGGCGTCGGTGGAGTTGCCGGTGTAGCTGTAGTTGATGCCCATCTTCTGCAGCGCCGCGCCCAGCAGGCCGATGTCGGCCCGGCCATAGATCTGCCAGATGGTGCCCACCACGTTCCAGGGGATCAGCAGCGACAGGGCCACCACCACCAGCACCAGCGAGGCCTTCCAGCCTTCGGCCGGCATGGCCAGCGCGAGCAGGATGCCCAGCGGAATCTCCACCAGCAGCACCGCCAGCGAGAAGGTGATCTGGCGCAGCAGGGCCTCGTGCAGGTCCGCGTCGCGCATCACGTTCATGAACCACTCGGTGCCCACGAACACACGCCGCTCGGGGCTGATGATGTCCTGCACCGAGTAGTTCACCACCGTCATCAAGGGCAGGATGGCGGAGAACGCGACGCACAGCACCACCGGCAGCACCAGCAGCCAGGCTTTCTGGTTGACGGGCTTCATGCAGCCACCTCATGTCGTTTGGGATCGGAGCCGCTCGCGATCAGGCTCTGGTCCTTGCCATAAAAACAGGTGTGGCTGCCGGAGAGCTGCAGCCACACCGGCTCGCCCTTTTGCAACAGCCGCCCTTCAGGGCTCAGGCGGGCCCGCACCGTCTCGTTGCCGCACCTGGCGTTGAGCAGCCAGTAGGTGCCGATGTCCTGCGCCTGCACCACCTCGGCCGGCACCGCGCCGGGCGTGCCCTCGCGCACCAGCTTCACGTACTCGGGCCGCACACCCAGGGTGAACTCGCCGGCCGCGGCCAGCGCCGCGGTGGGGCCGCGCACCTCGATCGGCCGGCCCGCCACTTCCACCGTGTGGCCGTTCCAGCGCGCGGGCAGGAAGTTCATGCCGGGCGAGCCGATGAAGTGGCCCACGAAGGTGTGCTGCGGCCGCTCGAACAGCTCGTCGGCCGAGCCCACCTGCACCGCGCGACCGCGGGTCATGACCACCACCTCCTCGGCGAAGGTGAGTGCCTCCACCTGGTCGTGGGTGACGTAGATCAGCGTGAGCTTGAGCTCATGGTGGATCTGCTTGAGCTTGCGCCGCAGCTGCCACTTCAGGTGCGGGTCGATCACGGTGAGCGGCTCATCGAACAGCACCGCGCTCACGTCCTCGCGCACCAGGCCGCGGCCGAGCGAGATCTTCTGCTTGGCGTCGGCCGACAGGTTGGCCGCGCGCTGGTTGAGCTGGCCGCTCATTTCCAGCATCTCGGCGATGTGGCCCACGCGCTGCTTGATCTTGCTGGCCGCCACGCCGCGGTTGCGCAGCGGGAAGGCGAGGTTGTCGGCCACCGTCATGGTGTCGTAGATCACCGGGAACTGGAACACCTGGGCGATGTTGCGTTCCTGCGGGCTCTTGCGGCTGACGTCCTGGCCGTCGAACTTCACGGTGCCGTGCGAGGGCGCCACCAGGCCCGAGATGATGTTGAGCATGGTGGACTTGCCGCAGCCCGAAGGCCCGAGCAAGGCATAGGCGCCGCCGTCGCGGAAGCTCATCTTCAGCGGCAGCAGCGCATAGTCCTCGTCGGACTGCGGGTTGGCGCGATAGGAGTGCGCCAGGTCGAGGTCGATGCGGGCCATGGCTAGAGCGTCCCTTGAACGGTGAGAGGTTCCGCGCCCATCTCGCGCGTCGGCGCGACCAGCAGGTCGCCCTTCGGGTCGAACACGTAGACCTGGGACGGATGCAGGTACAGCGTGAGCTGGGCGCCGAGGTCGAAGTAGTGCACGCCGGTGAGCTGGGCCACCAGCTCGCCGACCGGCGTGTCCACGTGCACGAAGGTGTCCGAACCGGAGATCTCCGCCAGCTCCACCTTGCCGGGCAGCGCCACGTCGCCCGGGCGCTCGGTGATGCGCAGCGCGCTCGCGCGCAGGCCGATGGTGAGGTCGCTGGACAAGCCGCGCACGCCGTTGGGCAACGGCACGTTGAGCTGCAGGCCGGAGTTCAGCTGCACCCCCAGCGAGGCGGCCTGGCCGCCCAGCAGGTTCATCGGCGGGTCGCTGAAGGCCCGCGCGACGCGGATCGACTTCGGCTTGTGGAACACCTCGGCGGTGGGGCCGTACTGGAGCAGCTCGCCCTGGTCCATCACCGCGGTGTAGCCGCCCAGCAGCAGGGCCTCGGTGGGCTCGGTGGTGGCGTACACCACGGTGGAGTCGCCGGCGGCGAACAGTGCCGACAGTTCCTCGCGCAGTTCCTCGCGCAGCTTGTAGTCCAGGTTCACCAGCGGCTCGTCCAGCAGCATCAGCGGCGCGTTCTTGGCCAGCGCGCGCGCCAGCGCCACACGCTGCTGCTGCCCGCCGGACAGTTCGGCCGGCAGGCGCTTGAGGAAGGGCTCGATGTGCAGCCGCTCCGCCAGGCTCTGCACCCGCTGCGTGATGCCGGCCCGGTCGATGCCGCCGCGCAGCTTGAGCGGCGAGGCGATGTTGTCGAACACCGTCATCGACGGATAGTTGATGAACTGCTGGTACACCATGGCGACATTGCGGTCGCGCACCGGCACGCCGGTGACGTCCTTGCCGTCCACCGTGACCTTGCCCTTGCTCGGGGTGTCCAAGCCGGCCATCAAGCGCATCAGCGTGGTCTTGCCGGCCTGGGTGGCGCCGAGCAGCACGGTCACGGCGCGCGGCTGCAGCCGCAGGTCCATCGGGTACAAGTGGGTGCTGGGCCCCACCTGCTTCTCGACGCTTTCGAGCTTCAGCTCCATGCGTTCTCCTTGGGGGTTGGGGAGGCGTTGGTGGACACGTCGCCGCGCGTGGCGTGGCGCTGCCACCAGGCGGCCACGGCGGCGCGCCCTTCGTCGTTCAGGTGCAGGCCGAGCTTGGTGCGGCGCCACAGCACGTCGTCCAGGCTGCGCGCCCATTCATGCTGGTGCAGGTAGCGCAGCTCGGCTTCGTAGACGCCTGGCGCGATTTCCGCGCCGGGGCCCGCGCCATCGAGCAGCTGGCTCACCAGCGAGCCATAACAGCGCGCCCAGCGCTGCACCACCGCGGCGGGCAGGCCGGGATGCGCCTTCTGCAGCGCCTGCTGGAAGCGCAGCAGGTCGGCATCGGGCCGCTGCGGCGCGCCGATCCAGGCGCGCAGGTCGCCACCCGGCAGCAGGGCGCCGTCGGTCCAGGCCGCACGCTGTTCGCCGAGCGATTCGCAGAGCTTGTCCGCGGCCTCTTCAGCGAGCTTGCGGAAGGTGGTGATCTTGCCGCCCCACACAGTCAAGAGTGGCGCACCCGCATCGCCGCCCGCGGCATCGGTATTGAGCTCCAGCAGGTAGTCGCGCGTGACGGCGGAGGCATCGCTGGAGTCGTCGTCCAGCAGGGGCCGCACGCCGGAGTAGGTCCACACCACATCGGCCGGCACCACCGGCTTGTCGAAGTAGCGGCTGGCCTGCTCGCACAGGTAGCGCACCTCGTCGGCATCGATCTTCGCGGTGCCGATCGCGCCGCGGTGCTCCACGTCGGTGGTGCCGATGAGCGTGAAGTCGCCTTCGTACGGAATGGCGAAGATGATGCGTTTGTCCGGGTTCTGGAAGATGTAGGCGTGGTCGTGGTCGAACAGCTTCTTCACCACGATGTGGCTGCCCTTGACCAGGCGCAGCGACTTCGCGCCCGCCAGCCGCACCTGTTCATGCAGGAACTGCCCGGCCCAGGGGCCGGCCGCATTGACCAGCGCGCGTGCGGTGACACGCTGCACCCGGCCATCGGCATGCTGCAGCTGCGCGCTCCAGCCCTCGGCCGTGCGCTGCGCACCGGTGCACAGGCAGCGGGTGTAGATCGCCGCGCCGCGGGCGGCCGCGTCCAAGGCGTTCAGCACCACCAGGCGCGCATCGTCCACCCAGCCGTCGGAATAGACGAAGCCTTTGGTGAAACGCGGCTTCAGCGGTTTGCCGGCAGCGTGCTCGCGCAGGTTCACCGTGGTGGAGGCGGGCAGCAGCTCGCGCTTGGCGAGGTGGTCGTAGAGGAACAGGCCGATGCGGATCATCCACACAGGACGCATGGAGGGATCGTGCGGCATCACGAAGCGCAGCGGCCGCATGATGTGCGGCGAGCCGCGCAGCAGGCCTTCGCGTTCAGCCAGCGCCTTGCGCACCAGCGAGAACTCGTAGTACTCCAGGTAGCGCAGGCCGCCGTGGATGAGCTTGGTGGAGGCCGACGAGGTGTGGGCGCCCAGGTCGTCCTTTTCGCACAGCACGACCTTCAGGCCGCGCCCGGCCAGGTCGCGTGCAATGCCGGCACCATTGATGCCGCCGCCCACCACGAGCACGTCGCAGTGGTCGTCGGCATCGGCGGCTGCGGTCGGCAAGGCGCCCGCCGGAAGCGATGGGTTCAACAAGGGATCTCCGGGTTCGTTCCAGGCCGGCCGACTTGCGTTGTCTCGGTGGCGGGCCGCGTTCGCTAAAGTTCGATTCGGTTCGTTTGCAGTTCTCTTTTTTTCGTTTTATCGCATCGGCGCGGATTCTACAAGCGGGATCGACCTCATGGTGTTCCCTGAGTGACATGGTTTACCCTGCGCTCGCGCGGCCGGTTCCCAGGCTCGGCGCGCTTTTTTTCGTTGCACCGCCGCATGCGCGTTTTTGATCGGAATCGTCCTTGAGCGCCTTCATTCCCAATCCACGCCAGTCGGGTGTGCTGGACGTCGTGCGTGAGCGCGGCACGGTGAGCGTGGAATCGCTGGCGGAGCAGTTCGGCGTCACCCTGCAGACGGTGCGGCGCGACGTGAAGCTGCTGTCCGACGCCGGGCTGCTGGCGCGCTTCCATGGTGGCGTGCGCACAGCCGCCTCCACCACCGAGAACATCGCCTACCGGCAGCGCCAGCAGCTCAACGACGAGGCCAAGAAGCGCATCGCACGCGCGGTGGCCCGGCAGGTGCCGGAAGGCTGCTCCCTGATCCTCAACATCGGCACCACCACCGAAGCGATCGCGCATGAGCTGCTGCAGCACAAGGGCCTGCGCGTGATCACCAACAACCTCAACGTCGCGGCGATCCTGGCCGACAACGCCGACTGCGAGGTCATCGTGGCCGGCGGCCTGGTGCGCTCGCGCGATCGCGGCATCGTGGGCGAAGCCACCGTCGACTTCATCCGCCAGTTCCGGGTGGACATCGGCCTGATCGGCATCTCCGGCATCGAGGCCGACGGCAGCCTGCGCGACTACGACTACCGCGAGGTGAAGGTGGCACGCGCCATCCTCGATCATTCGCGCGAGGTGTGGCTGGCGGCCGACCACAGCAAGTTCAACCGGCCCGCGATGGTGGAGCTGGGCCGCCTGAGCCAGGTGGACATGCTGTTCACCGACCAGCCGCCGCCCGAACCCTTTCCATCCCTGTTGGCCGAGGCCGGCGTGCAGCTGGTGATCGGCGATCGTGAGGAAACCAGATGACCTACCTGCTCGCCCTCGACCAGGGCACCTCCAGCTCGCGCAGCATCGTGTTCGACCGCGCCGGCCACATCGTGGCGATGGCGCAGCGCGAATTCCGCCAGATCTTCCCCAACCCCGGCTGGGTGGAGCACGACCCGGAAGAGATCTGGGCCAGCCAGCTCGCCACCGCCAAGGAGGCACTGGCCAAGGCGGGGCTGAAGGCCGCCGACATCGCGGCCATCGGCATCACCAACCAGCGCGAGACCACGGTGCTGTGGAATCGACGCACCGGCCAGCCCATCTACAACGCGATCGTGTGGCAGGACCGGCGTGCCGAGCCCACCTGCGCGGCCCTGCGCGAAGCCGGCCATGCGCCCACGGTGCAGGAGAAGACCGGCCTCATCATCGACGCCTACTTCTCCGGCACCAAGCTGAAGTGGATGCTGGACCACGTGGACGGCGCACGCGCTGCAGCCACCCGCGGCGAGCTCGCCTTCGGCACCATCGACGCCTGGCTGGTGTGGAAGCTCACCGGCGGCCGCGTGCATGCCACCGACGTGAGCAACGCGGCGCGCACCATGCTGTTCAACGTGCGGCGCAACGAGTGGGACGCCGACCTGCTGAAGCTGCTGGACGTACCGGCCGAGGTGCTGCCCGAGGTGCATCCGTCCGCCCACATCTACGCCGAAACCGATACCGCTGTGCTGGGCGCGCCCATCAAGATCGGCGGCATCGCAGGCGACCAGCAGAGCGCACTGTTTGGCCAGGCCTGTTTCAAGGCCGGCCTGGCGAAGAACACCTATGGGACCGGCTGCTTCATGCTGATGCACACCGGCACGGCCTTCCAGACTTCCGGCAACGGCCTCATCACCACCAGCGCGGCCCAACCCACCGGCACTCCGGAGTACGCGCTCGAAGGCAGCGTGTTCATCGGCGGTGCGGTGGTGCAGTGGCTGCGCGACGGCCTGCAGGCCATCAAGGCAAGTGGTGAGGTGCAGTCGCTCGCCGAGAGCGTGCCCGACTCGGGCGGCGTGATGTTCGTGCCCGCCTTCACCGGCCTGGGGGCGCCGTACTGGCAGGCCGAAGCACGCGGTGCGATCGTGGGCCTGACGCGCGGCAGCACGGTGGCCCACATCGCGCGCGCAGCGCTGGAAAGCATCGCCTTCCAGAGCGCGGCGCTGCTGCAGGCCATGGCCCGCGACGCGCAGGCGGCGGGCGCTAACCTGGCCCCCCAGCCGCCTTCGGCGTCGGCCCCCCAAGGGGGCGCGCCCGGCTTGGGACGGCCCGGCGCCGGGCCGGTGACCGAGCTGCGGGTGGACGGCGGCGCCTGCGTGAACAACCTGCTGATGCAGTTCCAGGCCGACCTGCTGGGCATTCCGGTGGTGCGGCCCAAGGTGATCGAGACCACCGCGCTGGGCGCCGCGTACCTGGCCGGCCTGGCCACCGGCGTGTACCGCAGCCTCGACGAGCTGTCGTCCCAATGGCAGGCCGAGCGCACCTTCCATCCCACGCTGCCGCGCGAGCGGGCGGCCGAGCTGATGTCGCAATGGGAGAGGGCCGTGCGCCAGACGACCGCGGCCTGACCCGGGTAGCGGCGGCGTCGCCTGACACGCCTGTCAGGCGATGCCCACCCGGGGAACCGCAACGGCCCGACTGACAGTTGTCACACTGCAAGCGGAAGATCCAGACATCTTCCACAAGGAGTGATGATGTACTGCTCCGCCGATGTTGCCGCCCCGAAGAGCGGCCCTTCTTCCCTGGCCACCCCCGCCGGCAGGCCGTCGGCCGAGCGCCTTTGGCGCCGGATCCGCGCGCTGCGCCAATGCACGCTGACCAGCCGCACGCCGTACGGCGAGCCGCACTCGCGCACCGTGCGCCTGCAGAACCGCTCGCTCCGCGAAGGCGATCCGCTGTGCTTCTTCATCGAGCGTGGCAGCGACCTCGTACTGGACGTGCGCACCGACCCACAGGTCACACTCGATTTCACCGAGGCTGATGGCCGCCGGATCAGCGTCCGCGGCAAGGCGGGTGTGCTGGGCAACCTGTCGCAGACGGCATCCGAGCTGCGCCATGGCGGCTGCTTGGGCTCCGCCTGGCTGGCCAGTGACGAGCGCGAGCGCCTGGCCCTGCTGCGGGTGGACATCGAGCAGGTGCGCTACCTCGACGCACCGCGCGCCTCGCTCCGGCCGGCACCGCGCCAGCTCGCGCTGGCCTGAGCTGTCCCCGCAGCCCTGCTGACAACACGTTGTCAGCAACCGGCGCGCAGCATGACGCCTCCAACAAACGACCAGGAGAACGTCATGCCCCAATCCAAATCCGCCGCCACTTTGCACTCACTCACCTGGTTCGAGATCCCGGTGAGCGACATGGACCGCGCCGAGGCCTTTTACGGCCAGGTGTGCGATCAGCCCTTGCGCCGTGAACCCATGGGCGACGCGGTGCTGGCCGTGTTTCCCAAAAGCGAGGACGGTGTCGGCGGCTGCCTGTTCGCCAGCCCTCAGGCGCCCAAGCCCACCAGCGAGGGCACCGTCGTTTACCTGAATGCCGAGCCTTCGCTGGACGCCGCGCTGGCCCGGGTGGAAAAAGCCGGCGGCCGCATCGTGCTGCCACGCACCGCGCTGCCCGAGGGCATGGGTTTCTTCGCCCATTTCATCGACTGCGAAGGCAATCGGGTCGGCCTGCACGCGATGGCCTGATGCCACCGTACTGGACGCGTAGCATCACCGCCGGCGCCGCACCGGCGACCCGCCCCATTGTCAGGAGCATCACCGTGCAATTCAGCTACACCATCGTCTACGTTCCCGACGTCGCCGCGTCGCTGCAGTTCTTCGAGCGGGCCTTCGGCTTGCAGCGCCGCTTCCTGCATGAATCGGGCGGCTACGGCGAGCTGGAGACCGGCGGCACCGCGCTCGCCTTCGCGCAGCATGAGGTGGCGCGCGGCAACCTCGGCCACGACTACGTGGCGGCCGACAGCTCCAAGGCACCGCTGGGCGTGGAGATCGGCCTCACCACCGACGACGTGCCCGCAGCCTGCGAGCGCGCCGTGAAGGCCGGGGCCACCTTGCTGGCGGCGCCGACGAAGAAACCATGGGGCCAGGAAGTGGCGTACGTGCGCACACCCGACGGCACGCTGGTCGAGCTGTGCACGCCCATGGGCTGACGCGGTGATCAGCTCGACCCGCAGGCGCATGCACACGTGGTGAACAACCGCTCCGCCCACCGGGAGACCACGTTGCGCGAGCACTGGCAGGCGCTGTGCCGCGGTCTCGGCCTTCCGCCGCAGCCCGCACACACGCTGGGCGAACAACTGCTGCGCGCCTGGCGGCGCTGGCCGCGCCGCTATCACGACACCCGGCATCTCGCCGCCTGCGTCGAGGCGGCTGCGGGACTGCAGGCGCAGTGCGCGGCGCCGCAGGCGGTCGCGTGGGCGCTGTGGTTCCATGACGCGGTGTACCGGCCCTGGGCCAAGGACAACGAAAAGCGCAGTGCCGACTGGGCACGCGACAGTGCGCTCGCCCTCGGCTTGCCGGCCGCCTTTGCGAACCAGGTGCACGGCCTGGTGATGGCCACCGCGCATGGCCAGGTGCCAGCGCTCGACGATCCGGATGCGGCCTGGGTGGTGGACATCGACCTCGGCATCCTGGGCCAGCCCGCCGCGGTGTACGAGCGTTATGCGCAGGACGTGCGGCGTGAGTATTTCTGGGTGCTGCCCGGCACTTGGCGGCGCGGCCGGGCCGCGGTGCTGAGCCACTTCCTCGCCCAGCCGACCATCTACCGCACACCGCTGTTCCGGCAGCGCCATGAAGCGCAGGCGCGGGCCAACCTCCAGCGCGAGCTCGCCGCGCTGAGCTGAAGCGGCACACTCGCCCCCCATGCGCCGTGCCGACCGCCTGTTCCAGCTTGTCCAGCTCATCCGCGGGCGCCGCCTGTCCACCGCCGAGTTCCTGGCGCAGCGCCTGGAGGTGTCGGCGCGCACCGTGTACCGCGACGTGGCGGACCTGCAGGCGCAGGGCGTGCCGATCGAGGGCGAAGCGGGCGTCGGTTATCGCATGCGGGCCGGTTTCGACCTGCCGCCGCTGATGTTCACCACCGAAGAAGCCCAGGCCCTGGTCGCCTCCGTGCGGCTGGCTCAGCCGCGGCTGGATGAAACGCTGGCGGGCCAGGCCGATGCGGCATTGAGCAAGATCCTGGCGGTGCTGCCCAGCGCCGCCCGCGCCGCCGCCGAGAGCCTGGCCTTGTACGCGCCGCCAGTCGGCATGGACCCGGTCGCCCGCGCGCGCCTGGAGCCACTGCGCCGGGCCGCCGAAGCGCGCCGCATGCTGTGGCTGCGCTACCGTGACCTGAAGGACGCGGTCAGCGAACGCCAGGTGCGCCCGCTCGGCTGCTTCTACTGGAGCGATGTGTGGACGCTGGCCGCCTGGTGTGAAGCGCGCAATGACTTCCGCAACTTCCGCGTCGACCGCATCCTGGAGATGACGGTGCTGGACCAGCGCTTCCGCGACGAACCCGGCCGCACCTTGGCGGACTTGTTCCGCGCGGTGGAGGCGGACCGGCGCACGAACTGAGCGCCGGCCCGCCCTGTCAGATCTGCAGCGGGTCCACGTCCACCGCCCAACGCAGCACGCCCTTGTGGGCTGACCTCAGCGCATGCAGCTGTGGCACCCACTGCTGCAGCAGGCGCTGCAGTCCACCTCGCGTGGGCGACTCGAGCAGCATCTGCATGCGCTCCACATTGGCGACGCGCGACACGGCCGGCGGCACCGGCGGATACACCGTCACATGGGCCGCCTCCGGCAAGGCGGCCGCCAGCGCTGCCGCCGCGCTCAGGAAACCGCTGGCCACCTCGGCCGTGCGCGCCTCCGCGCGCATCAGGGCCAGGCTGGCAAAGGGCGGCAGCCCCGCCCCCTCGCGCTCGCGCAGCTGGGCCGCGGCAAAAGCGTCGTAGTCGTGGCGGCGCAGGGCCGCATAGAGCGCATGCTGGGGATGCCAGGTCTGCACCCACATCTCGCTCACCGCCTCCACCGCCGCGTCGCGCCCCGCGCGGCCCGCCGCCTGCATCAGCAGCGCAAACAGGCGCTCCGGCGCGCGGAAGTCGCTGGCGAACAGGGCGCTGTCGGGGTTGACCGCGGCCACCAGCGTGATGCGGCGGAAGTCGTGGCCCTTGGCGATCATCTGCGTGCCCACCAGCACGTCCACCTCACCCGCATGCACCGCGTTCAGCCGGGCCTCCAGCGCGCCCTTGGCCCGCGTGCTGTCCGCATCGATGCGGGCCAGGCGCGCACCGGGAAGGGCTTCGGCCAGCTGCTCCTCCAGCCGCTCGGTGCCGCGGCCCAGGGGTGAGATGTCAAGGTTGCCGCAGTCGGGGCAGGCACGCGGCACCCGCTCGCTGAAGCCGCAATGGTGGCAGCGCAGGCTGCGGTCGGCCTTGTGGAACACGCGCCAGGCGCTGCAGTGCGGGCAGCCGCTCTTCCAGCCGCAGGCCGCGCAGTGCAGCACCGGCGCATAACCACGCCGGTTCAGGAACACCAGGCTTTGTTCTCCGCGGGCGATGCGCTCGCGCAGCGCAGCCACCAGCGGCGGCGACAGGGCGGACGTGATGCCGGCCGCACGCGGCAGCAGGCTCATGTCCACCACCCGCACCTGGGGCAGGGCGCCACCACCGATGCGCTGGCGCATGGGCAGGCGCAGGTAGCGGCCTTCTTCGGCGCGTTGCCAGGTCTCCAGCGAAGGCGTGGCCGAGCCCAGCAGCACCGGCACGCCCTCCAGCCGGGCCCGGTACACCGCCAGGTCGCGCGCCGAATAACGCGCCCCTTCCTGCTGCTTGTAGGAGGGGTCGTGTTCCTCGTCCACGATCACCAGCCCCAGCCGCGGCAGGGACGCAAACACCGCCAGGCGCGTGCCCAGCACGAGGTCGGCCAGGCCCAGGTGCGCCGCCAGCCAGTGGCCCAGGCGCTGGGCGGGTGTGAGGCCGCTGTGCATCGCCACCAGGCGCCGCCCGGCGAAGCGGGCTTCGAAGCGCGCCTGCAGCTGCGGCGTGAGGTTGATCTCGGGCACCAGCACCAGCACCTGGCGGCCGGCCGCCAGGGTGCGTGCGGCGGCCTGCAGGTAGACCTCGGTCTTGCCGCTGCCGGTGACGCCATACAGCAGCGCAGGCGGTGGAGTGCCCTGGGCGCCGGCCACCGCCAGCTGGGCCAGCGCGGCCTGCTGCTCGGCGCTGAGCGCAGGCGCTTCGCCGGCCGGCATGTCCACCGGCGGTACGGCCAGGCGCTTGTGCAGGCGCGCCAGGCGTTTGGCCAACGCCGCGTTGTCATGCTTGCGCAGCTCCGGCGGCAGCACGGAGGCGGCCAGCTCGCCGACGCCGCGCTGGTAATAGGCGGCGGCAAAGTCCACCAGCTTCAGCCAGGGCAGAGGCAGGGGGGGCAGGCAGGTGAGCACTTCGCCCACCGGCCGTAGGGCCGCTTCGTCCGCCGCGCAGGCCGGCTGGCCATGCCACACCACGCCCGGCACATCGCGCCGGCCCAGCGGCGCCCGCACCAGGGTACCGGCCGGCAGCGGCTGCGGGTGGCTGTACTCCAGCAGGCCGTCCAGGCCGCTGTGCTGCGGGGCATCCACCGCCACCACCACGCGCCCTGCCGGCTCGCCGGCCGCCGCCGCGAGCGCCTTCGGATCTTCAGTCACAGTTGAAGGAACGGCGCTAAGTTGATGAATTTGAACAGCTTTTGGAACTATCCACGAATCCTGTGGATAACTTTGTGGGAAACCTGCAGACCGCGCGCCTAACTGCTTGATCCAATTAGCAGCTTTTCTCGATGCCTCAGCAAAAGGCAGTACGGCGATCTAATGAAATCAACGACTTAGCGCCACCTAGGGAAAACCTGATGGCGATTTGCCGAAAGATTTACACGCACCCCTCGCAACACAAGATTTGGGGATAAGTCAAGCCCCGTGCACCATCTCTCGCAAAAATCTCACGTGCAGCTGCGGTGTGGCGCTGCTGACGGTGACCGGAACAATGTCACGCCGCGCGTTGCTGGCGCGAATGGCGGTGGACCTCGTCCACCAGCCAGGCCACGTGCTCAGGCGGTGTGTGCTGGCTGATGCCGTGGCCGAGGTTGAACACATGCCCGGCCCAGCGGCCCGCAGCATCTTGCGGCGGGCCGAACGCATCCAGCGTGCGTCGCACTTCGGCGCGCAAGGCGGCTTCGGGTGCGAACAAGGCGTTCGGGTCCAGGTTGCCCTGCAGCGCCACCCGGTCGCCCACACGCTCGCGCGCCGTGCCGAGGTTCATGGTCCAGTCCAGGCCGACCACGTCGGCGCCGCTGGCCGCGATCGCCTCCAGCCACAAGCCACCCCCCTTGGTGAACACGATCGCCGGCACGCGTTGGCCCTCATGTTCGCGGCGCAGCTGGCGCAACACGCGCTCGGTGTACGCCAGGCTGAACTGCTGGAACATGCCGTCGGCGAGCACGCCACCCCAGCTGTCGAACACCATCACCGCCTGCGCGCCGGCGACGATCTGCAGGTTGAGGTACTGGGCGACCGCGTCGGCGGTGACCTCGAGCATGCGGTGCAGCAGGTCGGGGCGGCTGTACAGCAGCGTCTTGATGCGGCGGTAGTCGTCCGAGCCGGCGCCTTCGACCATGTAGCAGGCCAGCGTCCAGGGGCTGCCGGCAAAGCCGATCAGCGGCACCCGGCCGTTCAGCGCACGCCGGATCGAAGTGACCGCATCGAAGACGTAGCGCAGCTTCTCCATGTCGGGCACCTGCAGCGCCGCCACCGCGGCCTCGTCGCGCACCGGATGGGCGAAGCGCGGGCCCTCGCCCTCGGCGAAGCTTAAGCCCAGGCCCATGGCATCCGGCACGGTGAGGATGTCGGAAAACAGGATGGCCGCGTCCAGCGGATAACGCTCCAGCGGCTGCAGCGTCACCTCGGTGGCGAAATCCGGGTTCGTCGCCAGCCCCATGAAACTGCCGGCCCGCGCGCGCGTGGCCCGGTACTCCGGCAGGTAGCGGCCGGCCTGGCGCATCAGCCAGACGGGCGTGTGGTCGGTCGGCTGGCGCAGGCAGGCGCGCAGGAAGGTGTCGTTGGAGAGCGGCGCGAACATAAGCGCTGGATTATCCGGCCTGGCTCCATCGCGGCCGCCCGACGATCACATGCGCGGCTTGAGGGCGCGCAAGGGCGGCATCGGCTCGCCCTGCAGCCAGGCGCGCACAAGCGCCTGTGGGTCGCCCTGCTGGCTGGCCAGCCACACTAGTTCGGGTGGCAGCACCCGGGTGCCGTGCGGCGCCTCGGGCAGCTGGCGCGCCAGCGCAGCCACCAGCGCCGCCAGCTTGGCCGGGCGCACCGGTTGTTCGTGCTGGGGCACCATCCAGTGCAGCTGCGCCAGCAGGGCACGGCCCAGCCGCGCCAGCCGGCCCAAGCCGCCTGCAGGCGCTGCGGCCAGGGCCTGAGCGGATCGCACGAAGACCACCTGTTCGAAGTCCAGCGCGGCGACCGCCTGCTCGTCCAGGGTGGCCAGGCCATGCTTGAGCGCCTGGGGCAGCAGGGCGGGCGCGTGGGGCAGCACCACCAGCAGCCGGCGCACGCCCGCGGCGCGCAGGCGCTGCGCCAGCGCCGCGAGCCCGGCCGGGTCCGGCCGCAGGAAGGCGGCTTCACGGCCGTTGGCATGGCGCTCGCGGTCGAACACGACGAAGCCGGTGTCGGGCGCCGGCTGCGCATCGGCGAGCTGGTCCAGGGTGAGCGCCTGGAAACCCCGCATCGCGGGCGCCACCGGGCTGGTGGCCAGCACCTTCACCTGTGCGAAGCCGCCGCGTGCGAGCGCCTGCTCCAGCACCGCGGAGCCCAGCGGGCCGCCAGCGCCTGCCACGACGGCGACCCGGGTCGTGCCCGCCCGCGGGGCAGGCGCACGCGGCGCCTGGCCGGCCTTCAGGGCATGGTGCAACAAGGACATGCCGGCACTGTAGCGGCCGCACGACCGCTTGGCCGCCACTGCTTCAGCGCAAACGCGCGCATGCTGCAGCGCTTGAAACTGCGCCTGGGCGCATCATCTGGCCCGCTGGGGCATGGCTCTTGCCTTGAAGACCCGGATCACTGGAGGACTTGAACGATGAAGCGGTTTATTGCGTGGCTGGCCGCACTGCTGGCCATCGTGGTGTTGCCCGGCTGCGGCTACAACCAGTTCCAGCAGCTCGACGAGCAGGTGAAAGCCGCCTGGTCGGAGGTGCTCAACCAGTACCAGCGCCGTGCCGACCTGGTGCCCAACCTGGTGGCCACGGTCAAGGGCGAGGCCAACTTCGAGCAGGAGACCCTCACCAAGGTGATCGAGGCCCGCTCGCGCGCCACCAGCATCCAGGCCACGCCGGCGTTGATCAACGACCCGGCCGCATTCCAGAAATTCCAGGCGGCGCAGGGTGAACTCACCGGCGCCCTGAGCCGGCTGATGGTGGTGGCAGAGGCCTACCCCAACCTGAAGGCGAACCAGGCCTTCCAGGACCTGCGGGTGCAGCTCGAAGGCACCGAGAACCGCATCACCGTGGCGCGCAACCGCTACATCCAGGCGGTGGCGCAGTACAACGTGCTGGCGCGCCAGTTCCCCACCAACCTCACCGCCAAGATGTTCGGCTACGAACCCAAGCCCAACTTCACGGTGCAGAACGAGGCGCAGATCTCCGTGCCGCCCAGCGTGAGCTTCGACAAACCCGCCGCACCGGCCCCGGCGTCGGCAGCGTCGCGCTGACCCTTGATGGCCACACCCTGGCGTGCCTGGCTGTGTGCCCTGGCGCTGGCCCTGCTGGCCCCGCTGCTGCATGCCCAGCCGGTGCTGCCGGTGCCACCGCTGAGCGCGCGGGTGATCGACCAGACCGGCACCCTCAGCGAGGCCCAGCGCCTGGCGCTGGAGAACAAGCTGGCCGCGTTCGAAGAGGCCGCCGGCCCGCAGATGGTGGTGCTGATGGTGCCCACCACGCAGCCGGAGGACATCGTCGACTACACCCAGCGCGTGGGCGAGGCGTGGAAGATCGGCCGGCGCGAGGTGGGCGACGGCCTGCTGCTGGTGGTGGCCAAGAACGACCGCCGGGTGCGCATTGCGCCGGCCAAGGCGCTCGAAGGCGCGGTGCCGGACCTGGCCGCGCGCCAGATCATGGACCGCGTGATCACGCCGGCTTTCAAGGCCGGCGACTTTGCCGGCGGGCTGAACGGCGCGGTGGACCAGCTGATCGCGCGCATCCGGGGTGAACACCTGCCTGCCCCGGCCCAGCGCGGCCCGCGCAGCGCGCCCCAGGACACGGGCATGGACTGGGGCACCTTGATGATGTTCTTCTTCATCGGCGTGCCGATCGCCGGCGCGGTGCTCAAGGGCATGCTGGGCAACAAGCTCGGCTCGCTGGCCACCGCGGGCGGGGCCGGCGCGGCAGCCTGGGCCTTCAGCTCCAGCCTGCTGCTGGCCGGAGTGGCGGGCGTGCTGGCGCTGCTGCTGGTGGGCCTGTTCGGCCTGGGTGGTGCCAGCCGGCGACGTGGCTTCGGGGGCGTGATGCCGCCCATCATCTGGGGTGGCGGCGGTGGGGGCGGCTGGGGCGGTGGTGGAGGCGGCGGCTTCTCCTCCGGCGGCGGTGGCGACTTTGGCGGCGGTGGCTCGTCGGGCAGCTGGTGAGCACGGCATGGCGATGAACGGCAGCCCCGCACCCGCAGCGCCCGCACTACCCGGCCAAGGGGCCTGGGCGCGCCTGAAACGCCTGCTGCGGCACCGCTGGATGGACGAGAGCGATGCCCGCCGGCTGGTCGACGACGCGGCGCTCGACCGCCTGCAACAGCGTGTGCAGGCGAGCGAACGCCGCCACACCGGCGAGATCCGGTTGTGCATCGAAGCGGGCCTGCCCGTCTCGTATGCCTGGGCCGGCGCCAGCGCACGCCAGCGGGCGGTGGCCATGTTCGGCAAGCTGCGCGTGTGGGACACCGAACACAACAACGGCGTGCTGATCTACCTGCTGCTGGCCGAACACGCGATCGAGGTGGTGGCCGACCGCGGCCTGGCGTGCCGCGTGCCGCCCGACGAATGGGACCGGCTGGTGGCCGGCATGGCCAGCGCGTTCCGTGAAGGGCATTTCGAAGCGGGCCTGATGCAGGCCATCGAGGCCGTGGAAGCGTTGCTGGTGCAGCACTTTCCGATCAAGGACGCGGCTGCGCGGTCCAACGAACTGCCCGACCGGCCCTACCGCGGCTGACCATCCTCTGGCCCCACCCGCATGACGCCGTGAAGCCCGGAGCCACGAAAAAGGCCCGTTCGGCGACTCCGGGACGGGCCTGCTTCTTCCATGCGCTCGCGCGCACGGATGAGGGTTCGTTCACTTGCCGCGGAAGCGGCGCAGCGCGGCGATCTGGGCCGCCATGGCGGCGAACTCGCTTTGCGCGCGGGCGAAATCCACGTCGCTCTTGGCGCTCTTCATCGCTTCCTCGGCCAGGCGCTTGGCTTCGTTGGCCTTGGCCTCGTCGAGGTCGTGGCCGCGGATCGCGGTATCGGCCAGCACGGTGACCGAGCCCGGCTGCACCTCGAGGATGCCGCCTGCCACGAACACGAACTCTTCCTCGCCGTTGTCGGCACGCTCGATGCGCACCGCGCCCGGCTTGATGCGGGTGATCAGCGGCGTGTGGCGCGGCAGGATGCCGAGTTCGCCGTTTTCGCCCGGCAGCGCGACGAACTTGGCCTCGCCGGAGAAGATGTTCTCTTCGGCGGAGACAACGTCGACGTGAATGGTTGCCATGACGGCTCCTTATTGCAGCTTCTTGGCCTTCTCGAAAGCCTCGTCAATCGTGCCGACCATGTAGAAGGCCTGCTCGGGCAGGTGGTCGCACTCGCCGTTGACGATCATCTTGAAGCCGCGGATGGTTTCCTTCAGCGGCACATACTTGCCCGCCGTGCCGGTGAACACCTCGGCCACGTGGAAGGGCTGCGACAGGAAGCGCTGGATCTTGCGGGCGCGGGCCACGGCCAGCTTGTCTTCCGGGCTCAGCTCGTCCATGCCCAGGATCGCGATGATGTCGCGCAGTTCCTTGTAGCGCTGCAGCGTGCCCTGCACCGCGCGGGTGGTGCTGTAGTGCTCCTCGCCCACGACGTTCGGGTCGACCTGGCGGCTGGTGGAGTCCAACGGGTCCACGGCCGGATAGATGCCCAGTGCGGCGATGTCACGGCTGAGCACCACGGTGGCGTCCAGGTGGGCGAAGGTGGTGGCCGGCGACGGGTCGGTCAGGTCGTCCGCGGGCACATACACGGCCTGGATCGAGGTGATCGAGCCCACCTTGGTGGAGGTGATGCGCTCCTGCAGGCGGCCCATCTCCTCGGCCAGCGTCGGCTGGTAGCCCACGGCGGACGGCATGCGGCCCAGCAGCGCGGACACTTCCGTGCCGGCCAGGGTGTAGCGGTAGATGTTGTCCACGAAGAACAGCACGTCGCGGCCTTCGTCGCGGAACGACTCGGCGATGGTCAGGCCGGTCAGGGCCACGCGCAGGCGGTTGCCCGGCGGCTCGTTCATCTGGCCGTACACCATGGCCACTTTGGAGTTGCCCAGGTTGTCCAGGTCCACGACCTTGGAGTCGGCCATCTCGTGATAGAAGTCGTTGCCCTCGCGGGTGCGCTCGCCCACGCCGGCAAACACCGACAGGCCCGAGTGCGCCTTGGCGATGTTGTTGATCAGCTCCATCATGTTCACGGTCTTGCCCACGCCGGCGCCACCGAACAGGCCGATCTTGCCGCCCTTGGCGAACGGGCAGATCAGGTCGATCACCTTGATGCCGGTTTCCAGCAGCTCCTGCGACGGGCTCAGCTCGTCATAGGTGGGGGCCTTGCGGTGGATGGCGGCGGTGAGCTCCTGGCTCACGGGGCCGCGCTCGTCGATCGGCGTGCCCAGCACGTCCATGATGCGGCCCAGCGTGGCCTTGCCCACCGGCACCGTGATCGGCGCGCCGGTGTTGGTGACGGTCACGCCGCGGCGCAGGCCGTCGGACGAACCCAGCGCAATGGTGCGCACCACGCCGTCGCCCAGCTGCTGCTGCACTTCCAGCGTCAGCGCGGAGCCTTCCATCTTGAGGGCGTCGTACACCTTGGGCATCTCGTTGCGCGGGAACTCCACGTCCACCACGGCGCCGATGCACTGAACGATCTTGCCTTGTGCCATTTGTCTTTCCTTCAATTCAAATCGGGTGTCAAACCGCGGCGGCGCCGGAGACGATTTCCGACAGTTCCTTGGTGATGGCGGCCTGGCGGGTCTTGTTGTAGACCAGCTTCAGCTCCGCGATCAGGTTGCCGGCGTTGTCCGTGGCGGCCTTCATGGCCACCATGCGGGCGGACTGTTCGGAAGCCATGTTCTCGGCCACCGCCTGGAAGACCAGCGCTTCGATGTAGCGGGTGAGCAGCTCGTCGATGACCGTGGCGGGGTCCGGCTCGTAGAGGTAGTCCCAGCCGTAGGCCTTCTTCTCTTCGGCGGTCTGCTCCAGGCGCGCGGCCGCCAGCGGCAGCAGCGGCTCGACCTTGGGCTCCTGCTTCATCGTGTTGATGAACTGCGTGTAGCAGAGGTACACCTCGTCCACCTGGCCGGCGACGAAGGCATCCAGCATCACCTTGACCGGCCCGATCAGCTTGTCCAGCTGGGGCTTGTCGCCCAGCCCGGTGATGTGGGACACCACCTTGGCGCCGATGCGGTTGAGGAAGCCAAGGCCCTTGTTGCCGATGGCCACCGCCTGCACCTGGCCACCCGCGCCCTGCACTTCGCGCATCTTGTTGGTGACCGCGCGCAGCACGTTGGTGTTCAGGCCGCCGCACAAGCCCTTGTCGGTGGTGACGACGATGAAGCCGATCACCTTGGCATTGCCGCCGGTGCGCAGGTAGGCCGAGCGGTACTCCGGATTGGCCTGCGACAGGTTGGCGGCGATGTTGCGGATCTTGTCGGCGTACGGGCGGCCGTGCCGCATCCGCTCCTGCGCCTTGCGCATCTTGGACGCGGACACCAGCTCCATCGCCTTCGTGATCTTCTTCGTGTTCTCGAAGGACTTGATCTTGCCGCGTATCTCTTTGCCTACAGCCATCAGGCAACTCCTTCAATCGAAGCAGCGCGGCCAGCGCCGGGCCGCCCCAAGCGGCCGCTGCCCCCCCGGGGGGCAGCGAACGCAGTGAGCGTGGGGGTGGACATGCTTAGGCGAAGGACTTCTTGAACGCGGTGATCGCGTTCGTCAGTTGCGCTTCGGCGTCCTTGTCCATCGCCTTGTCGTTGTCCAGCTTCTGCAGCAGGGCCGCGTGGCTGGAGCGCAGGAATTGATGCAGGCCCGACTCGAACGCCAGCACCTTCTTGGTGTCGACGTCGTCCAGATAACCCTTGTTCACCGCGAACAGCGTGGCGGCCATCAGGCTGATGGGCAGCGGGTTGTACTGCGGCTGCTTCAGCAGTTCGGTCACGCGGGCGCCGCGGTCCAGCTGCTTGCGGGTGGCTTCGTCCAGGTCGGAAGCGAACTGCGCGAACGCAGCAAGCTCACGGTACTGCGCCAGGTCGGTACGGATACCGCCGGACAGGCCCTTGATCAGCTTGGTCTGGGCGGCACCACCGACACGCGACACCGAGATACCGGCGTTGATGGCGGGGCGGATGCCGGCGTTGAACAGGCTGGTCTCCAGGAAGATCTGGCCGTCGGTGATCGAGATCACGTTGGTCGGCACGAAGGCGGACACGTCGCCGGCCTGCGTTTCGATGACCGGCAGCGCGGTCAGCGAGCCGGTCTTGCCCTTGACTTCGCCATTGGTGAACTTCTCGACGTAGTCGGCGTTCACGCGCGCGGCGCGCTCGAGCAGGCGGCTGTGGAGATAGAACACGTCGCCGGGGAAGGCTTCGCGGCCCGGCGGGCGGCGCAGCAGCAGCGACACTTGGCGGTAGGCAACAGCCTGCTTGGACAGGTCGTCATAGATGATCAGCGCGTCTTGCCCGCGGTCGCGGAAGTACTCGCCCATGGTGCAGCCGGAGTAGGCCGACACGTACTGCATGGCGGCGGACTCGGACGCCGACGCGGCCACGACGATGGTGTATTCCATCGCACCGTGCTGCTCCAGCGCACGCACCACGTTCTTGATCGACGAGGCCTTCTGGCCGATGGCCACGTACACGCAGGTCATGTTCTGACCCTTCTGCGCGATGATGGTGTCCAGCGCGACGGCGGTCTTGCCGGTCTGGCGGTCGCCGATGATCAGCTCGCGCTGGCCACGGCCCACGGGCACCATCGAGTCGATCGACTTGATACCCGTCTGCACCGGCTGGCTCACGCTCTGGCGTGCGATCACGCCCGGCGCGACCTTCTCGATCACGTCCGTCATCTTGGCGTTGATCGGGCCCTTGCCGTCGATGGGGCGGCCCAGGGCGTCGACCACGCGGCCGATCAGCTCCGGGCCCACCGGCACTTCCAGGATGCGGCCCGTGCACTTCACGGTGTCGCCTTCGGAGATGTGCTCGTAGGCGCCCAGGATCACCGCGCCGACGGAGTCGCGCTCCAGGTTCAGTGCCAGGCCGTAGGTGGGCGTGCCGTCGGCCGCCGGGGTGAACTCGAGCATTTCGCCCTGCATCACCTCGGACAGGCCGTGCACGCGCACGATGCCGTCGGTCACGGAGACCACGGTGCCCTGGTTGCGAATGTCCGCGGAGGCTTGCAGGCCCTCGATGCGGCTCTTGATCAGTTCGGAAATTTCAGCGGGATTCAATTGCATAGCGTTCTCCGGGACCTTTCAGTACCGCATCGATGTCACGCGGTGAGCGCGACCTTCATTTGTTCCAGGCGGGCCTTGACGGACATGTCGAAGACCTGGTCGCCGACCACGGCACGGATGCCGCCGATCAGCGTGGGGTCCACTTCCACCGTGGCGTTGAGCTTGCGACCGAAGCGCTTCTCCAGCGACGCCACCACATCGGCCACCTGCGTGGGCTCGATCGGGAAGGCGCTGTAGATGGTGGCGTCGGAAATGCCGGTGCTCTGGTTGAGCAGGGCCCGGTACTGCGCGGCCACCTCGGGCAACGCCACCAGGCGGCCGTTGTCCACCACCGCGCGCAGCAGGTTCTGCACATGCGGCGACAGCTGGATGGCCTTCAGCGCCCCCAGCACCACCTCGATCACCTGCTCGGAAGTGACCTTCGGGTTGTCGGCAAACTGCCGCAGCTGGCTGTTGCCGGCCACCTGGGCCAGCGCGTCCAGCTGGTCCGCCAGTTCACGCGCGCTGACGCCTTGTTCGGCGCTGGCGCGGAACAGCGCTTCCGCGTAGGGACGGGCGATGGTTGCAAGCTCGGCCATGGCTCAGAGCTCCGTCTTCAGACGGTTCAGCAGCTCGGCGTGCACGCCGGCGTTGACCTCGCGGCGCAGGATCTGCTCCGCGCCCTTGACCGCCAGCGCCGCGACCTGGTCGCGCAACACTTCGCGCGCCTTCACCGACTCCTGCTGGGCCTCCGCCCGTGCAGCGGCGACGATCTTGGCGCCTTCCTCGCTGGCGCGAGCCTTGGCCTCCTCGATCATCGACTGCGCCAGGCGCTCGGCATCGGCCAGGCGCTTGGCGGCGTCGTCGCGGGCCGCGGCCAGTTGGGCCTCGACCTTCTTGTTGGCCGTGGCCAGGTCGGCCTTGGCCTTGTCGGCCGCCGACAGGCCGTCGGCGATCTTCTTCGCCCGTTCGTCGAGCGCCACGGCGATCGGCGGCCAGACGAACTTCATCGTGAACCAGACCAGGATCGCAAACACGATCATCTGGACGATCAGGGTACCGGTGATGCTCACGTTAGTGCCTCAAAAACTCGAATGACGAAACATGCCGGCTGCACGCAGCCGGCCACGCATTGGAGTCGTCGAATTACTTCGGCAGGTTGGCGATCTGGCTCAGGAACGGGTTGGCGGTGGCGAACCACAGCGCGATACCGGTGCCGATGATGAACGCCGCGTCGATCAGGCCGGCCAGCAGGAACATGCGGGTCTGCAGTTCGCCCATCAGCTCGGGCTGGCGGGCAGCCGACTCGAGGAACTTGCTGCCCATGATGCCGATACCGATACAGGCACCGACAGCGCCCAGACCGATGATGAGGCCGGCGGCGAGGGCAACAAAGCTGATGACTTCCATGGTGACTCCTTTGAGTTGGCGAAAAAGAAAAGTGAAAGGGGGAACGGGAACTGCGGTCGGTCAGTGCGCGTCGTGCGCCTGGCCGATGTACACGAGGGCCAGCATCATGAAGACGAAGGCTTGCAGCGTGATGATCAGGATGTGGAAGATGGCCCAGGCGGACCCGGCGATGATGTGGCCGATGGCCAGGCCGATGCCGGTGCCCGTGAGCGAGAAGGCGCCGCCCATCAGGGCGATCAGCAGGAAGATCAGCTCGCCGGCGTACATGTTGCCGAACAACCGCATGCCGTGGGAGACCGTCTTGGCGACGAACTCGATCATCTGCATGAGGAAGTTGAACGGCCACAGCAGGAAGTGGTTGCCGAACGGCGCGGTGAACAGCTCATGGAGCCAGCCGCCAGCGCCCTTGATCTTGATGTTGTAGACCAGGCAGACCAGCAGCACACCCAGCGACAGGCCCATGGTGACCGAGAGGTCGGCGGTGGGCACCGAGCGCAGGTAGGCATGTTCGGCATGGCCGCCGGTGGCTTCGACGATGCGGCCCCAGATGAAGGGCAGCAGATCGACCGGCAGCAGGTCCATCGCGTTGAGCAGGAAGATCCACACGAACACCGTGAGGGCCAGCGGGGCGACCAGCTTGCGGCTTTGTGCGTTGTGCACGATGCCCTTGGCCTGCGTTTCCACCAGCTCGACCAGGATCTCGACAAACGCCTGGAAGCGGCCGGGCACGCCCGAGGTGGCCGTGCGCGCGGCACGCCACAGGAAGAAGCAGCCGATCACACCCAGCAGGATGGAGAAGATGATCGAGTCGTAGTTGAAGACGGAAAAGTCCACCACCGCCTTGGACTTCTGGTTCTGCCAGAAGGTGAGGTGGTGAACGATGTAGTCGCCTGCGCTGAGCTCGTGACCTTCGGCTGCCATGTGGATCGATTCCGTTTGCTTGATTCCAGTCAGCGGCGCCACAGCAGCGCCACCCAGTACACCTTCATGCAGATCACCAGGCCGACCAGCAGTGCGGGCCAGCTCAGGGGCTGCACGATCCGGTTCGCCAGCATCAGCATGACGACCGAAACGCCGATCTTGACCATCTCCCACACCATGAAGCCCGCTGCACCAGCGACGGGCGACATGCCGGAGAGCCGGCTGGTCATGCCGCGCGCCATCAGCACGCCCGGCAGGACCACCGTGGCGGTGCCGTACAACGACGACCACGCCACTTCCATCCTTTGCGTGAGCAGCCAAGCCAGGGCCGCCACCACCCCACCGACCACGACCTGCACTGCGATCACCCGCCACGGGGACACCGAGGGGTTCTTGGCTCGCAATGCCTGCGCCTGCTCGCGGCTCAGGGGCTTGAAGTCCTGCTTTGCTGCGTCGTCCCGGTCATCGTCCCAGGCGTTGTTGTCTTGCATGGGGCGGCGGGTACGGCTGGTTGCGGCAAAGCCTCGGGATTATACGTAAATACCCGTGGCAAGCCAGCCCCGGCCTCACCGGGGTGGTGCATGTGCGCCCGTTGTTGGGCTTACAAGACAGCGAAGTTCGTCGGCAGCCCGGGCACGTCCACCCGCATCTGCAGCACACAGCCGGCCCAGGGCTGGCGCGCCAGCTCCTCCGTTGGCCGATGGTGCCGGCCGCTGGTGATGAACAGGGTCTTCAGGTCCGCACCACCGAAGCACGGCATGGTGGGGCACTGCACCGGCAGCTTCACCTCACGCAGCACCTCGCCCTGCGGCGACAGGCGCAGCAGGCGCGCGCCCTCGAACATCGCCACCCAGTAGCAGCCTTCGACATCCACCGCCGCGCCATCGGGCCGGCCGCCATAGGCGCTCAGGTCCTGTTCGGGCTGCCGTTGCGGGAAGCTTGCGAACACGCGCCGGTTGGACACCGACCCGTCGGTCACCTCATGGTCGAAGGCATAGACGGTGTGGCGCTTGGTGTCGGCCCAATACAGGGTGCGTGCGTCCGGGCTCCAGGCCAGGCCGTTGCTCACCGCCACCTCGTCGAGCACGGGCTCCAGCCGGTGGGCCTCAAGGCGATAGAGCGCGCCCTTGAACTCGCGCGCGTCGTGCAGCGTGCCCACCCAGAAGCGGCCCTGCGGATCGGCCTTGCCGTCGTTGAAGCGCAAGGCCGCGGTGTCGTAGGGCGCCTTCAGCAGCTGATTGCGCCGGCCGCTGGCGGGGTCGAGGCGCCACAGCCCGCTGCGCAGGGCCAGCACCAACCCGCCGCCCAGCAGCGGCGCGCAGCAGCCCACATCGGTGTCGAAGGCCCATTCGTCGTGCAGGTTGCGCGCGGGGTCGTACCGATGCAGCTTGAAACCCGGGATGTCGCACCAGTACAGCACCTGCTCCTGCGGATGCCAGAAGGGCGACTCACCCAGCAGCGCCGGGGACACCGGCAGCGGATGCGGGTCGAACAGCAAGGGCTCCATCGGCATCACACCCTGGCGATGTGCAACTCCATCCAGGCCGAGGTGCTTTCGCCCGGGCCTACCACACGCAAGCCGTGCTGGGCCGGCTCGGCCATGTTGATGGCGTTGTTGACATGGCTCACCGGCTCCACCGCGAAGAACGGCTCGTGCGGCGGTGTGAACACCACCAGCCGGTCCAGCGAGGCGGCGAGCCGCAGCGACAGCTGCTCGTCGCGGATGCGCGCGGCACCGGTCCAGCCGTCGAAGCAGTGGTCGAAATCGAGGTGTGCCACATCGGCGTCGATGCCGGGCTGCGGCACCCGCCGCGTCGGCAGCTTGGTGTCGCCCGCTTCCCAGCGCTCGCTGATCTCCACATGCAGGCGGCTGCGCTGGCGCTTGGGGAAATACGGGTGCCACCCCAGCCCGACCGGCGCCGGATGGGGCGCTTCATTGCGCACTTCCATCTCCAGGCGCAGCGTGGTCGGCGACAGCTGGAAGCGCTGGTGCACCGTGAAGGCAAAGGGCCAGTGCGCATCGGGCTGGTGCTCGTAAGCCAGCACCGCCTCGCCGTCGGACTGCGACACCACCGTCCAGGGCCGCTGCCAGGCGACGCCGTGCAGCGAATGCGGCATGTCGGGGAAGTTCTCCACGGTGGTATATGCCTGGCCCAGCCACTGGAACCGCCGGTAACCCAGGCGGTTGGAATACGGCACCATCGGGTAGCTGGCGCTGTCGCGCACGCTGGCCAGCGCGGCCGGATCGGCACTGCGCATCACCGGCAGTTCGCCCAGCCACAGGCCAGCGATGCAACCGCCCAAATCAGGGCGCAGGGCCAGCCGCAGGTCGCCTGCACGCATCTCGATCGAACTGCCGGAAGTGTGGGTCATGGGGTGTCGGTGTTGGAAGAGGGATCGTAAAGCCGTACCGCGGCGTAACTCGGCGAGCTCGGACGCTGCGGCCTAGTGTCCGCCGGCGGTGCGGGTGCCGGTGTTCAAGGTATGCACGTGGGCACCGACCTCCTGGGTGCGCAGCGAGGCCAACGCGGTCTGCGCGCCGCGCATCAGCAGGCCGAGGTCGGACGACAGCGCCACATAGTCGAAGCCGGCGGCGCGGTACTGCGCCACCATTTCCGGCGTGCCGCCCAGGGTGCCGATCGGCTTGCCGGCCGCGCGCGCCCGGCCCGCCGCCTGGCTCATCAGGTCCAGCACCTCCGGATGCGCGGGCTCGCCCACATGGCCCAGGCTGGCCGACAGGTCGGCCGGGCCGATGAACAAGGCATCCACGCCGTCCACCTGCGCAATCGCCTCCAGCGCCTGCACCGCCTCGCGGGTTTCCAGCTGCACGATCACGCCAGCTTCGGCATTCGCGGTCTTGAGGTAGTTGGGCGTGGTGCCATAACGCGAGGCACGGCTCATGCCTGCCATGCCGCGCACGCCCTGCGGCGGGTAGCGCGTGGCGGCCACCGCGCGGCGCGCCTCGTCGGCGCTCTGCACGAAGGGGAACATCACGGTAGCCGCACCCGCGTCCAGCACGCGCTTGACCATCACGCTGTCGTTCCACGGCACCCGCACCACCGGCACCGCCTTGGTGGCGGCCAGCGCCTGCAGCATGTGCACGATCTCCATCATGTCGGCGGGCGTGTGCTCCATGTCCACCAGCACCCAGTCGAAGCCGGCATGGCCCACCGCCTCGGCCACCAGCGAGCTGGCCGACATGACCCAGGTGCCGATGGGCGGATGGCTGCCCGCGGACTTCATCAACTGGCGAAAGGCGTTCATGGAGGGCTCCGCGGTGGGTGGGGCGTGGTTTCAGTAGCGGCTGCCGGACCAGGTGATCTCGGCCTTGAGGTAGTGTGCGCCGGGCACTGGGTTGTAGTAGTACGGCGGGATCTCCTCGAAGCCGAGCGAGGCATAGAGCTCGCGCGCGGCCTCCATGTCGTCCAGCGTGTCCAGCAGCATCACGGAAAAACCGGCCTGGGCCGCGCGGTCCATCAGCGCCTGCGCCAGCTGCCGGCCCAGGCCGAAGCGCCGGAAAGCGCGCCGCACATACAGCCGCTTCATCTCGCAGGCGTTGGCATAGTCGGCTTCACGCAGCGGCCGCACCGCGCCGCAGCCGGCCACCTCGCCGTCCACCAGCGCGAGCAGCAGCACGCCTTCGGGCTCGGCATAGGGCCCGGGCAGAGTGGCCAGCTCCTCGTCGAAGCCCTGGAAGGACAGGTCGATGTCCAGGCTGTCGGCGTATTCGCGGAAGATCGCGCGCGCCGCGTCCAGCAAGGCGGGGGAGTCCGGCGTGACGAGGTGGATCGCCGGCGAGGTTTGCAGCAGGTCCATCAGCCGCCCAGCGACACCACCCAGGCGACGCCCGCCGCACATGCCGCAAACAGCCCGAGCGCCAGCAGCCGGGTGGCTGCGGTGTCACGCGAGGGTGGCAGGTCCGCGGGCACGTCCGACTCGAGCACCTTGTCGCCATGCAACATGGGGGCGACGAGGTTGCGGCGCTTGTGCAGCAGGTAGAACAGCACCGCACCCACGTGCAGCACCACCAGCCCGATCAGCACCCACTGGCCGATGGCCTTGTGGTAGCCCGTGGCCTGGCTGGCCAGGGCACCGCTGACGAAGCGGTTGAGCGGGCCCACGTTGGCGATCTCGTCGTCGGCCACCAGCCCGGTGGCCACCTGAAGCGCCAGCAACAGCAGCAAGGCCCACACCGACAGGCTGCCCAGCGGGCTGTGGCCGATGTCGAAACGATCCTCGGCCCGCGACGCACCGCGCAGGTAGCGCCACAAGGCGCCGGGGCCATAGACAAAAGCGCCGAAACGCGACCAGTGCCCCCCCATCACCCCCCAGAGCAGGCGGAAGGAGAGCAGCGCGAAAGCCAGGTAGCCGAGCCGGAAATGCCACACGGTGGCGTTGCCGCCAACCTTGGCGGTGACGATGGAGGCGATCACGCTGGCGGCCAGGGTCCAGTGGAACAGGCGTGTGGGCAGGTCCCACACCCGCAGGCGGCGCGCGGCCGCCGGGGTGGGCGTGTCATGCGGCGCCGAGGAAGCGCCCGCGGATTTGGCCATCGATGGGATGAAGCTGCTGCGAGGCCGCCAACGATAGCGCGTGCAGCGCGGCGCTGCCAGAAGCCGCACTGGTGGTTTCCCGGAGCATCCCGGGTGCGAGCCGTCCCGTTAATACACTCAGGCGAGGCGTCCGCGGGCGCCTTTGCTTTTGTAGCGACCCTGATTCCTCTCAAGGAGAAACGCATGAAACACCTGTTCCTGGCTGCCCTGGTGGGTGCCGTGGTGCTGCCCGCCTCCGCGCAGTTCCAGAAACCGGAAGACGCCGTCAAGTACCGCATCGCGGCATTCCAGGTGATGGGCACGCACTTCGGCCGCCTGGGTGCGATGGCCAACGGCAAGGTGCCCTTCGACGCCGCCGCGGCTGCGGCCAACGCCGACATCGTGGCGATGATGTCCAAGCTGCCCTTCACCGCCTTCGGCGAAGGCACCGACAAGGCCGGCAACACCCGCGCCAAGCCGGAGGTCTGGAGCGAGGCCGACAAGTTCAAGGCCGGCGCCACCAAGATGCAGGAGGAGGCCGCCAAGCTGCAGGCGGTGGCCAAGGGCGGCAACCTGGACCAGATCAAGGCGCAGTTCGGTGCCACGGCGCAGACCTGCAAGGCCTGCCACGACAACTTCAGAAAAGATTGAGTGGAGCCCCCGGCCGTCTGGCGGCCGCCCCCGAGGGGGCTCGGAACGCGGTCGGGCAACCCGCCCGCGTTCCGCCGCCGCCTCCAACACCGCCCCTGACCGCTGCGCGGTCTGTCCCAGAGGAACTTCCTCTTCTCGGCGGCGGTGGAGCGCCCGGCTAGGGCCGGAACCCGAGCACCACGCGGCGCGTCATCGCGCTCTTCTTCTCGATCTTCGTCACCACCACGTCGCCCACCTCCGCGGTGTTGGCGACGTGCGTGCCGCCACAGGGCTGAAGGTCCACGCCGTCGATCTCCAGCACCCGCACGCGGCCCAGGCCGCGCGGCGGCTGCACGCTCATGCTGCGCACCAGCTGCGGGTTTGCATCGAGCTCGGCTTCGCTGATCCAGCGGTGGCGCACCGCGTGCCGGCCGGCCACGTAGGCGGCGATGCCCGCGGTCAAGGCTTCCTTGTCCAGCGGCTCGGTCATGTGGAAGTCCAGCCGCGCGGAGTCCGCGGTGATGGAGCAGCCGTCCACCGGATGCGGCACCAGGGCGCACAGCAGATGGGTGGCAGTGTGGAAGCGCATGTGGCGCTGGCGGCGGGCGGTGTCGATGTGTGCCTGCAGCGCCTGCCCGGGCCGCAGCTCCGCCAGCAGGGCCTCCTGGCCCGGCGCCGGCAGGTGCAGGATCTCGCCCGGCGCCTGGCCCTTGCGCGTGTCGGCGATCAGCAGCACGCGGCCGTCGGGCAGGCGCAGCTCGCCGCGGTCACCGGCCTGGCCCCCGCCTTGCGGATAGAACACCGTGCGGTCCAGCTGCACCCCACGTTCGTCGACCTGCAGCACGGTGGCATCGCACTGCGCCAGCGCGGCGTCCTCGCGGAACAGTTCTTCGGTCATGGCATGTCCTGCGCTGATGTGAGCAGCACCTCGCCCCGCGGCGTGTGCAGCCGGACTTGCAGGGTGGGCGCCTCACCGGCCGCCAGTTCGACACCGCGCGGCCGCAGCACCTCCGCCGCCTTGGCCGGGAGGCCGCGCACGGTGAGCTGCAGCAGCTGCAAGCCGGCGTCCGGCATCGTGTCGGTCGGATGCGGGCCGGTCCATTCGATCAGCGTGGGCAGCGCGCCGCCGTTCAGCAGCTGCCCATCGTCGCGCAGCAGCATGCGCCACTGCAGGCGGCCGGCCGGCGTGTCGCGGCTGGCGGCCACCGGCTCGCCGGCGTTCAGGCCACCGGCCACCAGGCCCCAGCGGTGCATGTCCAGCATGTCGCTGCGGCCCACCCAGTGCACCAGTTGCGGCGCGTGGGCCACGGCGGCCTGCAGCGCGGGCGAGTCCATGCCGAACCAGCGTGCACGCGTGGGCGGCTCGGCCTGCGGGTCGATCGCGATGATCTCCAGGTAGGCACGTTCGAAACCCGGCGCGCTGATGTTCAGCAGCCGGTTGTGCGTGCCCATCAGCGGATGGCGCCCGCCCGGGCCCGGCGTGACGCCTAGCGTGGCCTCGCACCATTGCACACCCTGCGCCAGGGTGCGGGCCACCACGACCAGATGATCCAGCACCACGCTCACAGCGGCCTCACAACTGGATCGTGCCTTCGACCAGCGGCACCACGTCGCCACCCACCCAGAGGGTCTGGCCATCGTCGTGGAGGTACACCCGTCCAGCACGGCCCATGCAGCTGCCCTGGGCGGCGGTGTAGCGCCGCGGCAGGCGGCCATCGGCCATCAGCCAGCGGCCGAGGTTGGCGTTCAGGCTGCCGGTGACCGGGTCTTCGGGTATGCCGATGGGCGCGGCGAAGAAACGCACCTCCACGTCGCACTCTTGGCCCTTGGCATGGCGCCCCACGACACCCACCTTGGTGAGTGTTTTCAGCGCCGCATGGTCCGGCTGCAGGCGCAGCACGGTGGCCGCGCTGTCCAGCTCCAGCGCCAGCTGGCGCGGGCCGTTGGTGAGCCAGGCGGCGGCCCGCACCTCATGCGCCTTGACGCCCAGCACCGGGTACAGCCGGTCCAGCAGATCGGACTCGACCGGCTCCACGCGGGTGGGCGGCGCCGCAAACGCCAGGCGCTCGCCTTCGCGCCGCACGTTCACCAGGCCGACGCCGCACTGCTGCACCACCTGGGCTGCATCGCGAGGCGTGCCACCCGCGGCCAGCCACGCGAAGCAGCTGCCCAGCGTGGGATGGCCGGCGAACGGCAGCTCGCCGCCGGGCGTGAAGATGCGCACGCGGTAGTCCGCCGCGGGGTCGGTGGGCGGCAGCAAAAAGGCGGTTTCGGACAGGTTCGTCCAGCCCGCCAGCTCGGCCATCTGGCCGTCGCTCAAGCCGCTGGCGTCATGCACCACGGCGAGCGGGTTGCCGCGCAGCGGCCGGGCGGTGAACACATCCACCTGGTGGAACTTGCGCAGAAGGGTCATGGAGGGACTTTCTCAGGTCATGCGGTGGGCTTGGACAGTGCGCGCTCAGGCGCTGGCCGCCGGCACGGGCTCACCCTGCAGCGCACGCTGCAGCATGCCGGCCAGCGCCTCGATGCCCTGCGCAATGCGCTCGGGCGACACGGTCACGAAGGACAGGCGCAAGGTGTTGGCCTGCGCATCGGCGCAGAAAAACGCCGAGCCGGGCACGTAGGCCACGCCGGCGTCCACCGCCTGGGGCAGCAGCGCCAGCGCATCCAGCGCGGCCGGCAGTTCCACCCAGAAGAACATGCCGCCGGCCGGCACCGTCCAGCGGCAGCCCAGCGGCTGCAGATGGCGCTCCAGCGCCACCCGCATCGCATCGCGCTGGCCCTTGTATCGCGCGCGCACCGCGGGCAGGTGCTGCTGCAGGAAACCGGTGCGCACCACCTCGTGCACCATGCGCTGGCTGTAGCCGGGCGTGTGCAGGTCAGCGGCCTGCTTGGCCTGCAGCAGCTTGGGGAACAGGGCTGGCGGCGCGATCACGTAGCCCAGGCGCAGGCCGGGCACCAGCACCTTGGAGAAGGAGCCGAGGTAGACCACGTTGTCCGGGTCGCGCGCGGCCAGCGGGGCGGGCGGCGGGGCGTCGTACCAGAGGTCGCCGTAGGGGTTGTCCTCCAGCATCGGCAGGCCGGCCTTGGCCGCCGCCTCCACCAGCGCCACACGGCGTGCCTCGCCGATGCTGCGGCCGCTCGGGTTCTGGAAGTTGGGCAGCACGTAGAGGAAGCGCGCGCCGCGCACCGCGGCCAGGCCCTGCGGCAACGGCCCCTGGTCGTCGCAGGCCACCGGCAGGAAGTCGGGTTCGTAGGGGGCGAACGCCTGCAGCGCGCCCAGGTAGGTGGGCGATTCCACCGCCACGGTGGAGCCGGCGTCCACCAGCACCTTGGCGCACAGGTCCAGGCCCTGCTGCGAGCCGGCGGTGATGAGCACCTGGCCGGCCGGCACATGCAGGCCTTGCGTGGCCATCTCGGCGGCCACCCACTCGCGCAACGGGCCGAAACCTTCGCTGGCCGCGTACTGCATGGCTTCGCGCGGTGCGTCGGTCAGCACCCGGTCGCTGGCTTCGCGCAGCGCCTCGATGGGGAAGCCTTCGGCCGCGGGCAGGCCGCCGGCCAGGGAGATGATGCCGGGTCGTTCGGTGACCTTGAGGATCTCGCGAATGATCGACGGGTTCAGCCGCTCGGCGCGGCGGGCCAGGGTCCAGCTCATGAGGTCACTTTCTCTTCGGTCAAGCTCTTCGAGGTGGCGCGGGCGCCAGGGGCGTTGGTGGCGGCCGCGTCGTCGTCGCACATCCAGGCCAGTGCGGCTTCGGCATGCAGGACGGTGGTATCGAACAGGGGCACGGCCGCCGGCGTGCCGGGCGGCAGCAGCAGGCCGATCTCGGTGCAGCCCAGCGCCACTGCCGTGCAGCCGCGTTCGGCCAGCCGGGCGATCACGCCCAGGTAGGCCTCGCGCGACGCCGCGCTCACGGTGCCACGGCACAACTCGTCAAAGATGACATGGTGCACGCATTCGCGGTCGGCGGCGTCGGGCGCGACCGCCTCGATGCCGTAGTCCTGCTGCAAATGGTCACGCAGGAAGCGCTGTTCCATCGTGAAGCGGGTGCCCAGCAGGCCCACGCGGCGATGGCCCGCCGCGCGCAGCGCCGCGCCGGTGGCGTCGGCGATGTGCAGCAGCGGTAGTCCGGCGGCCTGGCGCACCGGCTCGGCCACCAGGTGCATGGTGTTGGTGGCAATCAGCAGCGCCTGGGCGCCGGCCTGCTTCAGGGCCCGGCCTGCGGCGCCCAGCTGGCGCGCCGCTTCGTCCCAGTCGCCCGCGCGCTGCAGGGCGGCGATCTGCGCGAAGTCCACGCTGTGCAGCACCAGCGGCGCGCTGTGCAGGCCGCCCTTGCGCTGCGCCACGCCCTGGTTGAGCAGCCGGTAATACACCAGCGTCGACTCCCAGCTCATGCCCCCCAGGATTCCCAGCATCTTCATCATCTTGCGTCTCCTGCCTGCCCGATCGGCATCCGTTTGCCCACACCCACCACCGCGATCACCGCGAGCGCGAAGCCCACCGTGGCGGCATCCAGCGGCTCGCCCAGCAGCGGCACGCACAACAACAGCGACAGGAACGGCTGCAGCAGCTGCACCTGGCTCACCCGCACCGTGCCGCCCAGGGCCAGCCCGCGGTACCAGGCAAAAAAGCCCAGCCACATCGAAAACAGCGTCACGTAGCCGAAGCCCCACCAAGCGCTGGCCGCCACCGGTTGCGCCGGCCAATGGACCCAGGCGACCGGCAAGGTCACCGGCAGGCTGAGCGCCAGCACCCAGCAGATCACCTGCTCCGCCGGCATCGCCTTGGACAGGCGTGCGCCGCTCACATAACCGCAGGCCGCGGACAGCACCGCCACCAGCAGCAGCCCATCGGCCAGCTGCAGCCCACCCGAGCTTTGCAGCGCCGCAAACGCGATCACCAAGGCCGTACCGGCGCCCGCGCACAGCCAGAAGCCGACCGACGGCCGCTGGCGCAGCACCAGCGCGCCCACGGCCGCCGTGGCCAGGGGCAGCACGCCGGTGATCACCGACGCATGGCTGCCCGGCACCAGGCGCAACGCGAACGCCAGGAAGAGCGGAAAGCCGATCACCACGCCGAGCGCCGTGAAGCCCAGCTCGGCCCACTGCCGGCCGCTCGGCCGCGCGGCGCGCACCGCCACCAGGTACAGCAGCGACAGCAGACCAGCCCCGGCCGCGCGGCCGAAGGTGACGAACACGGGCGTGAGCTGCGGCGCGGCGGCCGTGCCGGTGGCCAGGCGCGTCATCGGCAGGGTGATCGCGAAGATCACCACGCCCAGCAGCCCCAGCCAGAGGCCGCGCCATTCGTCCTTTCGTGTCTGCAAGGACACCGGCATCACGGCGGTCACAGGACAACCTCCGCCCTGCGGGCTGCGGTATTCGCCTTGGGAACGGCCCTGCGGCTCATGGGTGCAACCTTCGCGCTGCGCGCGTTCCCGCCGCAGCGGGAGCTCGCCTCTACGGGCAGCCGGGCGAGGCTCATACCGTGGCCATCCATGCAGCGGTGAGCACCAGCAGCATGGCCAGGCCCCGGTTGAACCACAGCAGCCGCGCGCCTTGGGCGAGCCAGCGCCGCAGCAACGCACCGGCCAGGGCATAGGCGAGGTTGCTGGCGAAGGCGTACACCGCCATCACGGCCAGCACCACCCCGAGGCGGCGGGCCGTCGCGCCGGTGTCCGCGCCGGCCACCGCCACCCATCCGGCGGTGAGCGTGAGCGCCAGCATCCAGGCCTTGATGTTCACGAACTGCAGCAGCACGCCCTGGCCGAAACCCACCTCCACCGGCGCGGCGGCTTCGCCGAGCGCCCGGCTGCCGGACAGCTTGAAGGCCAGCCACAGCAGGTAAGCCACCCCCACCACCTTGACCGCCAGGCGCAACGCCGGCGCGGCCACGATGAGCGCGCCCAGGCCGGCGCCGCACAACACCATCAGCAGCGACCAGCCCGCCGGCACCGCGGCACAGAAGGGCAGCGCGCGGCGCAGCCCGAAGTTGGCGGCCAGGGCGGTGGACAAGGTGGTGTTGGGGCCGGGAGTGAAGCTCATCGCGGTGGCCACGAGCAGCAACGCCCCGAATTCCTGTGAACTCATCGAGCCAGTCTAACCACGGCACCAGCACAGCGACAGTACACTTGGCCGCACAAACAAGCCTTCTGTATTGCCACTTCGACCAGCACACATGAACGCGCCGCACGACCTGCCTGCCTTTGCCCTGTCGCGCGCGGCCGACGCCTCGCTCACGGACCAGTTGAGCGCCCGCTTCGCCGATCGCATCCAGCAGCGCCTTCTGCTGCCGGGCGCGCGCCTGCCGTCGGTGCGTGAATGTGCGCGCCGGCATGGCGTCAGCCCAACCACGGTGGTGGCCGCCTATGACCAGCTGCTGGCCCAAGGCCTGGTGGAAGCGCGGCGCCAGCGCGGCTTTTTCGTTCGCGAGCCGCGTGGCGCCGGCCCGGTGGGGCGCGCGCCCGACGACCACGCCGCTCGCCTGCGGCCGCCGCCGGTGGACGCCACCGCGCTGATCCGCGGCATGTTTGCCCAGGACGCGTCGCTGCCCGCGCCCGGCATGGGCACCCTGCCGGCCGAGTGGCTGGACCTGCCGTTGCTCCAGGCCGCCCTGCGCCGCGCCATGACGGCCGAAGCCGCGCGCGGCTACCGCGCCAGCAGCCTCCAGTACGGTGATCCGGCCGGGGACCCGGGGCTGCGCGAGGCCCTGTCGCACCGCATGGCCGACCTGGGCATCGGCTGCAGCCCGGGTCAGATCGTCACCACGATGGGCGCCACCCATGGGCTGGACGTGGTGTCGCGCGCGCTGCTGCAGCCGGGCGACGCGGTGCTGGTGGACGAACCCGGCTGGTCGGTGGAATACGCCCGCCTCACCCGCCTGGGCGTGCGGCTGCTGCCGGTACCACGCGGCCCGCAGGGCCCGGACTTGGGCGTCATGGCCAACCTGCTGCAGGCCCACAAGCCGCGCCTGTACGCCACCGTGTCGGTGCTGCACAACCCCACCGGCTGCTCGTTGCCGCTGGCGGCCGCCCATCAGGTGCTGAAGCTTGCCGAAGCCCACGGCCTGCTGATCGTGGAAGACGACACCTACGTGCACCTGGCGCCGGCCCATGCACCGCGGCTGGCGGCGCTGGACGGGCTGCAGCGCACCATCTACATCTCCGGCTTCTCCAAGATCCTGGCGCCCAACTGGCGGGTGGGCTTCATCGCCGCCGCCCCGGCGCTGGCCGAGCGCTTCATCGACCAGAAGCTGCTGAGCATCCTCACCACCCCGGCGCTGCCGGAGCAGGCGATCGCCTGGTGCATCACGCAAGGCCAGTTGCGCCGCCATACGGAGCGAGTGCTTGCTCAGCTGGACGCAGCGCGCTCCCGCAGCCAGCGCCTGGCGCTGGAGGCCGGCTGCCGCTTCGTCACGCCGCCAGCGGGGCTGTTCGGTTGGATCGACGTGGGCGTGGACACCGAGCGGCTGGCACAGCGGATGCTGGACGACGGCTGGCTGCTGGCGCCCGGCACCCTGTTCCATGCGACCCCCCGCCCGACGACGCTGATGCGCATCAATTTCGCCACCTCGCAGGACGCCCGGTTCTGGCAAGCGTTGGAGCGCACACGTGACACGCTGTGACAATCACCGTGCCAGCCCGACCTGCAAGGTCTTGCAGTGTGCGTTTGCAACCGGCCGCGTAACATTCGGATGCATTAACCGGTCGTTTCCGGTGGGTACCTGCGTCCTCTTGTGTCCCTGATGTTCGAGTCCACCCTGCCTTTCGGCGAGCCGGAGCTGATGCGCGTGAGCGCGTTCCAGCGCTATCTCGACGACCTGGTGAAGCAGGGCAATGTCTCCGACGCGTCGGCCAGCCGCCTGTCCGCGCTCAGCCCGTCGCTGCTGCAGGATCTGATGCGCTTCGAGCACGACGGCCGCCAGACCGAGCTGCTGGAAGCCGTGGCCGCCTGCGTGCGCCATGCCCGGCCGCTGTGCATCCACCTGCAGTGCGACGACAAGGTGGTGCCGCTCACGCTGTTCCCGATGGAGCGCCTGGCCCACTGTCCGGTGCCGATGGCCGAGTTCCTCGCCTGCAAGCTGGCCGAGCTGCAGGTGATGCACGTGGAGCCCGCCATGCTGCGCCCGCCGGGCGACCCGGTGAAGAGCCTGGTGGGCGAGCTGCACCTGTACCACCCGCTGGCGCCGGTGACCTGGCAGCTGGCGATGCACGGCTCTCGCGAGGAGCTGCTGCCCGAGATCGCCGGCAGTGCCGCCTACCGCGTGGCGCCGGGGGTCGACCTGAGCCCGCTGGCCCTGGGCGGCTCCCTGCTGGCGGCGGTGAAGCGGCTGCAGCGCCACACCACCAACCTGCGGGAGATCAGCGACTGGCCGGGCTTCACGCGCGGCCGCGCCACCCGGCTGCTGAACGCGCTGTACCTGCAGGCCGGCCTGATCGTCAGCCGCACCCATCCGGCGGCCACCAACGAGGGCTGGTTCTAGGCCGGCTGGTCCACCGGCAGGGCCCGCTGCCCCAGCCCGAGCAACCCACCCGCGGCCAGGGCGAGCGCCGACCACAGCAGGCCGCGCGCCAGCCCACCGGCCGCGTCGGACACATAACCCACCAGCGTGGGTCCCACGATCTGCCCGACCGCGAACACGATGGTGAAGGCGCTGATGCCGGCCGGCCAGGCGGACGACGGCAGGTTGTGGCGCACCAGCGCCGTGGTCGCACCAGGCACCTGCAGGAAGATGGCGCCGAACGCGATGCCGGAGGCGAACACCGCCCAGACGCCCTGGCCCAGCGCCGGCAATGCGCAGGCGCCGGCCAGCAGCACGTTGAGCACGGCCAGCGGCCAGCCGTTGCGGTGCCGGTGCAGCAGACCGGACCACAGGCCCGACGAAGCCACCACTGCCGCCCCCAGCAGGGCATAGAACGTGGTCACCTGAGCCGGCGCCAGGCCCTGCTCGCGCAGCAGCGCCACCACGAAGGTCATGTACCCGATGTAGCCGAAACCGAACATGAAGTAGGCTGCCAGCGCCCAGCCGAAGCTTCGCCACGGCATGCGGCCCCGGCCGGCCGCGGGCGCCGCATCCGCCGGGCGGTCGGCCAGGGATCGCACCGGCCAGCGCAGGGCGACCGTGGCCAGCGCGCAGGCCAGCCCGAGCGCCAGCCAGGCGGCCTGCCAGGCAAACGCCCCCGCGGCCCGGGCGGCATCGGCCGCCACCTGCTGCGCCGCCGGCACGCCCAGCGCCGCGAACCCGATGCCCCAGCCGGTGCCGCCGTAGTACAGCGCGAGCAGGAAGCCCGACCCTTGCGCCGCCCGGCTGGCCAGGCGGGCCGCCAGCAGCCCGCCGGCAATGAACACCAGAGCACTGGCCACGCCGGTGAAGGCGCGCAACAGCAGCAGCGGCGGCGTGGCGATGACCAGGCCGGTGAGCAGCATGAACAGACTGGTGGCGGCCGAGCCGGCCAGCAAGGCGCGGCCCGCGCCCCAGCGTCGCAAGGCGGCGGGCGCGGCCAGCGCGCCGACCAGGTAGCCCAGCGCATTCGCCGTGTTCATCGCACCGGCGAGCAGGTAGCTCCAGTGGAGGTCGGCCCGCATCGGCGGCACCAGCAGCGCATAGGAAAACCGGGCCATGCCCAGCGACACGGCCGCAGCCAGCGAGAGCAGCAGTCCCACCATCAACGGCTGCCGGATCACGGCTGCACCGATCGCTGCGGCGGAGCGGGAACGCGCCTCTTCGCGCAGGCGGGCCCGACTCACGCGGCCGGCTCGCGCCTTCGGTACATGCCCCAGGCTTCCATGGTCATCACCGCCTCGCCGTGCTGGTTCAGCGTTTCCATGCGCGAGCGCGCCAGGCCGATGTGCGGCTTGCTCGCCATCGGCCGCGCCTCGAGCACGGTGGTGCGCACGTGCAGCACGTCGCCGGGGCGCACCGGCTTGAGCCACTGCAGCTTCTCGACGCCGGGCGATCCCAGGCTGGCACTGTCCAGCAGGTAGGCGTCGCACATCAGGCGCATGGAGAGTGCGGCGGTCATCCAGCCGCTGGCAATGAGGCCGCCGAACATCGTCTCCTTGGCCGCCGCTTCATCGACGTGGAAGCGCTGCGGGTCGTAGCGGCTGGCGAAGGCGATCACTTCCTCGCGCGTGACCTCGACGGTGCCGCTGGTCAGCACCTTGCCGACTTTGAAGTCCTCCCACCACCAGGTGGGTGCCGGTGTTGCGCCCGCCATCGTCAGACCCACGGCGCCTGCAGTTGCTCGGTGGCCAGGGCGCGCTGCAACGCCGGCCGCTGCAGCAGGCGCTGCAGGTAGGGGCCCACGTGCGGCAGCTCGCGCGCCGGGCGCTGGAAACCGCGCGTCCAGCGGCACAGCATGAAGGCATAGGGATCGAGCGCGCTGTAGCGCTCGCCCATCATCCATGGGCCGGCTTCGGCGAGGTGCCCGTCCAGCTGGTCCAGCAGCACGCCCACACGCGCTTCGGCCTGGCGCTTCACTTGCGCCGTGCCGTCGGCGTTGCCCGGGTCCACCAGGCGGTCGGGATAGAAGTAGTGGATCAGGCTCGCCTGCAAGGTGTTGGTCATCCACACCAGCCACTTGTAGAAGTGCGCGCGCTCGGCCGTGCCCAAGGCCGGCGCCAGCCCGCATTCGGGATGGCTGTCGACCAGGTGCAGGCAGATCGCCGCCGCCTCGTACAGCACCAGCTCGCCATCGACCAGCACCGGGATCAGGCCGTTGGGGTTGAGCTTGAGGTAGGCCGGGGACTTGTGTTCGCCCTCGTCGCGCGCCACTCGCTTGAGCGCGAACGGCACGCCGATCTCTTCGAGCAGGATGTGCGGCGCCATGCTGGCGTTGCTGGGGAAGTAGTGGAGTTGCAGCATGGCTCAATTGTTGTCCACGACGCAGCCGGCGTCGGGCTGCGCACCCGCATGCACCGCCACCGGCTCGGGCACCTCGAAGCCATAACGCACCGCGGTGAGCTCGGCCAGGATGGACACCGCGATCTCCGGTGGCGTGCGTGCGCCGTTCTTCAACCCCACCGGGCCGTGCAGGCGGGCCAGTTGCTGAGGCGTGAGGCCGAAGTGCTCGGCCAGCCGCGCCTTGCGCTTGGCCTGGTTCACGCGCGAGCCGATGGCGCCCACGTAGAAGGCCGCGCTCTTCAGCGCTTCCATCAGCGCCAGGTCGTCCAGCTTGGGATCGTGGGTGAGCGCGATCACGGCCGTGTGGCCGTCGGGCTGCAGCTCCAGCACCGTGTCGTCGGGCATCGCGCGCAGCAGGCGGGCGCCCGGCACGTTCCAGGCGTCGGCGTATTCGGCGCGCGGGTCGCAGATCAGCACTTCATAGTCCAGTGCTTTGGCCATGGTGGCGAGGTAGTAGGTCATCTGGCCGGCACCGATGAGCAGCAGGCGCCAGCGCGGGCCGTGCGTGGTGGTGAGTGCGCTGTCGCTCAGGTGCAGCTCGTCGCTGGGGCCGGCGGTGTCCAGCTCCACACCGCCGTCGGCCAGGTGCAGCACCCGGCGCACCAGTTCGCCGCGGGCCAGGCGCTCCAGCAGCTCGGGCAGGCGCGACGCCGCGCCCACCGGCTCCAGCACCAGCTGCAAAGTGCCGCCGCAGGGCAGGCCGAAACGCGTGGCCTCTTCGGCCCCCACGCCATACACCGTGACCTCCGGTTTTTGCAACGCGAGCGCGCCGTCCTTGACCTTGGCGATCAGGTCGTCCTCGATGCAGCCGCCGGACACCGAACCGGCGATCTGCCCATCGCCCCGCACGGCCACCACCGAGCCGATCGGCCGCGGCGCCGAGCCCCAGGTGCGGGTGACGGTGGCCAGCACCACGCGGTGGCCGGCGCGCTGCCAGTCGATCACCTGGCGCAGGATCGTGAGGTCGACGTTGTCCATGGCCGCGAGTGTGCGGCTTCCTCGGTCTTCGTGCACAGCAGGGCCAACGATAAGATCGCGCCCACACAAGCCAGGACAGGTCCGTCGGGCCGATGGAGGGGAAAACCATGCGCACGCTGTCGATTGCCGATGGAGAGCTGTGGCTGCACGACGAAGGCACCGCGCCGCGGCAGATCGAGTCGCCGTTTGCGAAGGAGCTGATCGAGCGCGCCCTGCAGAGCCGCCGCACCACCGGCTGGAAACACGCGCCGCGTGAAGAGCAGACCGGTGTGATCCCCACTGCCACCTTGTGGGGGCACCCGGCCGGCGCCGACGGTGCCATGCAGGTGCGCTTCCTGCACGCCTGCCGCGCCGACGACGACGACACGCTGTACTACGTGCTCGCGGTGGGCCGCACGCGCGGGCTGTTCCGCCGCCACCTGGCCGAGGACCGCGAGGTGCGCCTCTTCCACCGCACCGACTGGGAATGCGAAGGCTTCGTCTACAACCCGGAGGACAGGCGGCTGATCGTCGCGTCCCGGCACGCCGACGGCACCGCGCATGTCGAGGTCTATGACGAGGACGGCAACCGCCGCGCGACCCTCACCGAGGGGGAATGCGTGGATGCGGCCCCGGCGCTGGTGCCGGGGCGCTCGCGCACGATCGTCTACCAGTCCAGCGGCGTCGCCCGCCATCCGCAAGGCGGCCATGTGATGGCACAGGCGCACGCCTGCGTGCACCTGCTGAACTACGGCAACGGCCAGCTGGAAACGGTGCTGGACGACCCCCGCCACGACTTCGTCGCACCGCGCATGGACACGCAGGGACGCCTGTATGCGATCCGGCGACCTGCGGAGAAGCTGCCCCACCAGCGGGCGGGCACCGCACTCACGGACCTGCTGCTGATGCCCCTGCGCCTGTTGAAGGCGGTGTTCGGCTACCTCAACTTCTTCTCGATGGTCTATGGCAAGGAGCCCTTGCGCTCGGCCGGCGGGCCACGCACGCCGGCGCTGGACCAGGACCTGGGACGGCTGTGGCTGCACGGCCGGATGATCGAGCTGTCCAAGGTGAAGGCCGACCCCCAGTACGCCGGCAACCTGGTACCGCGCAACTGGGAGCTGGTTCGCATGTCGCCGCACAGCGGCGTGCCCGAAGTGCTGGCGCAGCACGTCGCCTGCTTCGACCTGCGGGCCGACGGCAGCGTGGTCTACAGCAACGGCTTCGACATCTCGCTGCTGCTTGCCCAGGGCCAACGCAGCGGCATGGCGCGGCAGCAGCAGGTGGCAGCGCTCAGCGCGATCTGAGTCGGCGGCACCGCCCCGCTCAAGCCGCGCCGGCCGCATGTGCCCGGTGCGGCATAAGGGTTTGCCCGCCGGTGCGGCGGGGGGCATCGTCCTAGCATGGCCCCTCGATCCCCGCCGGCCATTCGTCACGAACGCGATCACGCCAGAGCAGCCGACGGAACGCGAGCCAGCGAACACCGAAGGAGACAACGATGGGCTTGACGATCACGCTGAAGGTCAACGGCGCGCCGGTCACGCGCGAGGTGGCCCCGCAGACCCTGCTGTCGGACTTTGTGCGCGAGGGCTTGCGCCTGACCGGCACCCACATCGGCTGCGACACCTCGCAGTGCGGCGCCTGCACCGTGCACCTCAACGGCCGTGCGGTGAAGAGCTGCACCATGCTGGCCGTGCAGGCCCAGGGCAGCGAGGTGCTCACCATCGAAGGCCTGGCGGCGGAGAACGGGCAGCTGCATCCGATGCAGGAGGCGTTCCGCCAGTGCCATGGCCTGCAGTGCGGCTTCTGCACCCCAGGCATGGTGATGAGCGCGGTGGAGCTGGTGCAGCAATGCCCCGACGCCAGCGAGCAGCAGATCCGCGAGCGGCTGGACGGCAATTTCTGCCGTTGCACCGGCTACCAGAACATCGTCAAGGCGGTCCAGCAGGGCGCCGAGGCCATGCGCTAACCGGAGCACCGACATGAATGCACGCCAGAACTTCGTCGGCCAGTCCGTCGTTCGCCGCGAGGACGCCCGCTACCTCACTGGCCGCGGCCAGTACACCGACGACATCACCCTGCCGCAGCAGAGCTACGGCGTCTTCCTGCGCTCGCCCTACGCCCATGCGCTCTTGAAGCGCGTGGACGCGTCCGTCGCGCGTCGCGCCGAAGGTGTGCTGGGCATCTTCACCGGGGACGACTTCAAGGCCGTGGGCGGGCTGCCCTGCGGCTGGCTGATCAACAGCATCGACGGCCAGCCGATGAAGGAGCCGCGCCATCCGATCCTGGCCGACGGCAAGGTGCGCTACGTAGGCGACCGCGTCGCGCTGGTGGTGGCGGAGACGGTGGAGCAGGCCAAGGCGGCTGCCGCGCTGATCGATGTGGACTACGAAGAGCTGCCCGCGGTGGTGGACATCGCCGACGTGGCCGGCGCCGGGGCCGCGGTGCACGACGAAGCGCCGGACAACCAGTGCTACCTCTGGTCCATCGGCGACGAGAGCGGCACCGACCTGGCCTTCAAGGGCGCGCCGCATGTGAGCACCCTCACCTTCCGCAACAACCGGCTGATCCCCAATGCGATCGAGCCGCGCGCTGCGAACGCGACCTACAACCCATCGGACGACAGCCACACGCTGTACGTCGCCAACCAGAATCCGCACGTCGAGCGCCTGCTGATGTGCGCCTTCGTGCTCGGCATTCCGGAGCACAAGATGCGCGTGGTCGCTCCCGACGTGGGCGGCGGCTTCGGCTCGAAGATCTTTTTGTACGGAGAGGAAACCGCGCTGGTATGGGCCAGCAAACAGCTGAAGCGGCCCGTCAAGTGGACGGCTGAGCGCAGCGAATCGTTCCTGTCGGATGCGCACGGGCGCGACCACCTCACCAAGGTGGAGCTCGCCTGTGACCGGAGCGGCAAATTCCTGGGACTGCGGGTGAACACCACCGCCAACCTGGGCGCGTACCTGAGCACCTTCTCCACTGCGGTGCCCACCATCCTGTATGCCACCTTGCTGGCCGGCCAATACACCACGCCCAAGATCCATGCGACGGTGAAGGCGGTGTTCACCAACACCGCGCCGGTGGACGCCTACCGCGGCGCGGGCCGGCCGGAGGCCACGTATGTGGTGGAGCGCATCGTGGAGACGGCGGCCAAGGAGCTGGGCATCGACCCGGCGGAGATCCGCCGGCGCAACTTCATCCGCGAGTTCCCGTATGCCACGCCGGTGGGACTGACCTACGACACCGGAGACTACGACGCCACCTTGAACCGAGCGATCGAGCTGGCCGACGTGGCGGGCTTCCCGGCCCGCAAGGCAGCCAGCGAGGCGATGGGCTTCAAGCGCGGCATCGGCTACGCGGCCTACATCGAGGCCTGCGGCATTGCACCCTCGAGCGTGGCCGGTGCGCTGGGGGCGCGCGCCGGGCTTTTCGAAGCCGGCGAGGTGCGGGTGCACCCGACCGGCAAGGTGACCATCTTCACCGGCTCCCACAGCCATGGCCAGGGCCACGAGACCACCTTCGCGCAGTTGGTGGCCGACAAGCTCGGCATCCCGATGGACGACGTGAACATCGAGCACGGCGACACCGCCAAGGTGCTGTTCGGCATGGGCACCTACGGTTCACGTTCGCTGGCGGTGGGTGGCACCGCCATCCTGAAGGCCGCCGACAAGGTGATCGCCAAGGGGCGCAAGATCGCGGCGCACCTCATGGAAGCCGACGACAGCGACGTGGAGTTCACCGACGGCGTGTTCAAGGTGGCCGGCACCGACAAGGCCGTGCCTTTTGCGCAGGTGGCGCTGACGGCTTATGTGCCGCACAACTTCCCGCACGACAAGCTGGAGCCCGGGCTGAACGAAAACGCCTTCTACGACCCGAGCAATTTCACCTACCCCGCGGGCACCTACATCTGCGAGGTGGAGATCGACCCGGCCACCGGCGTCACCCGCATCGAGCGCTTCACCGCCTGCGACGACTTCGGCAACGTGATCAACCCGATGATCGTCGAGGGCCAGGTGCATGGCGGGGTGGCCCAGGGCATCGGCCAGGCGCTGATGGAATTCGGCCAGTACGACACCATGGGCCAGCTGCTCACCGGCAGCTACATGGACTATGCGATGCCGCGCGCGGCGGACCTGCCCACCATCACCGTGTCCACGGTGAAGGGCACGCCCTGCACCCACAATCCCATGGGCGCCAAGGGCTGCGGCGAAGCCGGTGCCATCGGCTCGCCGCCGGCGGTGATCAACGCGATCTGCGACGCCCTGGGCGTGAAGGACGTTCCGATGCCCGCCACCCCGCACACCGTGTGGCGCGCTGCAAGATGAACCACCCCGGGGCGCCTTCGGCGCCTCCCTTCAAGGGGCGCTGCCAGCGGCCCGCCAACGCCGGCGCCGCGGCAGCCGCCGGGCTGGCGGGCGGCGTGCAGCAACAGTGAGCGCTCGAGAGACTGAAAGGACCTTCCCCATGCAAGCATTTGCCTATCAACAGCCCACCTCGCTGGCCGAGGCGCAGCAGGCAGTGGGCGCCGCCGGCGCGCGCTTCCTGGCCGGCGGGCAGTCGCTGCTGCCGGCCATGAAGCTCGGGCTGTCCGCACCGGAATCGCTGGTGGACCTGGGCGGCATCGCGGAGCTGAAGAGCATCCGCGTGTCCGGCGGCACCGTCACGCTGGGCGCCATGGCCACGCACGCCAGCGTGGCCGAATCGCAGGCGGTGCGCGACACGTTGCCGGCGCTGGCCGAGCTGGCCGGCAACATCGGCGATCGACAGGTGCGCAACCGCGGCACCATCGGCGGCAGCCTGGCCAACAACGACCCGGCGGCCGACTATCCGGCGGCCGTGCTGGCCCTGGGTGCCACCATCCACACCGACCGCCGCACCATCGCCGCGGACGACTTCTTCAAGGCCTTGTACGAGACGGCACTGGCCGAGGGGGAGATCATCACCGCGGTGAGTTTCCCCGTCCCCACCAAGGCGGGCTGGCAGAAGTTCAAGCAGCCCGCCTCGCGCTTCTCGCTGGTCGGTGTGTTCGTTGCGCAGGGCCCGCAAGGCGCGCGGGTCGCGGTCACCGGCGCCGGGCCGTGTGCCTTCCGCGTGAAGGCGCTGGAGGACAAGCTCGCCGCCAGCTGGTCGCCCACGTCCTGCGACGGGGTGAAGATCGATGCGGCCGGCCTCAATTCCGATCTGCATGGTTCAGCCGACTACCGCGCTGCGCTCATCCCCGTGCTGGCCAAACGCGCCGTGCAGGCCGCCGGCTGATCGAAGCTTCCACGTCTCCTACGACAACGACGCCGCTTGCCGAGCGGCGTCTTTTTTTCCTCCGATGAGTTCAGCCCTCCCCACCAGCATCGACGACACCCAGGCCGGCCTGCTGGCGCACGACTACGTGGCCGAGCGCTCGCTCGCCACCGCCGTGTTCCTCGCCCTGAAGCTGCAGCGCCCGCTGTTCCTCGAAGGCGAGCCCGGCACCGGCAAGACCGAGATCGCCAAGACCCTCGCCGCGATGCTGCAGCGCCCGCTGATCCGCCTGCAATGCCATGAAGGCCTGGACCTGGCCGGCGCGGCCTACGAATGGAACTACGCGCGCCAGATGATCGAGATCAGGCTGGCCGAACGCGAAGGCGCCAGTCGCGAAGCCCTCGGTGAAGAACTTTTTTCCGGCCGCTTCCTCATCAAGCGTGCGCTGCTGCAGGCCATCGACCCCAGCCACCTGCAGCCGCCGGTGCTGCTGATCGACGAACTCGACCGCGCCGACGAACCCTTCGAAGCCTTCCTGCTCGAGGTGCTGTCCGACTTCCAGATCACCATCCCCGAGTTCGGCACCATCCGCGCCGCGCAGCCGCCCATCGTGCTGCTCACCTCCAACCGCACCCGCGAGATCCACGACGCGGTGAAACGCCGCTGCCTCTACCACTGGGTCGGTTTCCCCGATGTGGCGCGGGAGACGGCCATCCTCAAACGCCGAGTGCCCGAAGCGCCGGTCGCACTGACGCGCCAGGTGGTGGCCTTCGTGCAATCACTGCGTTCACTCGAGCTCTACAAACAGCCGGGTGTGGCCGAGAGCATCGAATGGGCGAGGGCGTTGATGGCCCTCGATACCCTGGTGCTTGATCCGCAGACGGTTCAAGACACGCTCGGTGTGCTGCTGAAATACCAGGACGACATCGCCCGCTTGCAAGGCGATCAGTTGAAGCGCCTGGTGGACGAGGCTCGGGCGGCATGAGCTGGCGGTGCACTCGTCGTCTGGAGCGAGATCGGGACGGTGGGGTGTGGCCCCGTAGCGAAGTAAAGGAGGAGGTGCGGACGAAGTCCGCGCCGGGGGACATGAGCGGAGTGGGCCACACCCCGCCCTCGCCACACGCCCAGCCGCGGAATGTGGAACGCCAAATGACCGCACCGACGTGACAATCGCCGACAACGTCATGCACTTCGCCCGCGTCCTGCGCCACGCCGGGCTGCCCATCGGCACCGACCGCGTGCAGTTGGCACTGCAAGCACTGCAAGTCGCCGGCATTGAACGGCGCGATGACTTCCACGACGTGCTGCTTGCCTGCCTGGTGGACCGCCTGGAGCACCGCCCGCTTTTCGACCAGGCCTTCGAGCTGTTCTGGCGCGACCCCGACATCGCCGGCCGCATGATGGCCTTGCTGCTGCCGCAGGTGCAGGCGCAGGCCGGGCTGCTGCAGCAACGCGAAAACCGCAGGCTCTCCGCCGCGCTGTACCCCGCCGCCGCCACCGCACCGCCGCCCGCCGCGCCGCCCGAACAGGCCGAGTTCGACATGGCCTTCAGCTTCAGCGAGCGCGAACACCTGCGCAAGGCCGACTTCGACACCATGACGGCCGACGAATGGCTGCGCGCCAAGCAGATGCTGCGCCAGATGAAGCCGCTGTTCGCTCGCCTGCCCACGCGGCGCCTGCAGCGCAGCAACCGGCCGGTGCGCATCGACTGGCGCGCCAGCTTGCAGGCGATGGCGCGTGGCGGTGGCGAGCTGTGGACCCTGCGCTGGCAACGCCGACGCCTGCGGCCCGCGCCGGTGGTGCTGCTGGCCGACATCTCCGGCTCGATGAGCCGCTACTCGCGCATGCTGCTGCACTTTGCGCATGCCTTGAACCGCGGCGACGCGCCGGTGCACAGCTTCGTGTTCGGCACCCGGCTCACCCACACCACGCGCCTGCTGCGCCAACGCGATCCCGACCTGGCGGTGGCGCAGGTGGTCGATGCGGTGAACGACTGGTCCGGCGGCACCCGCATCACCGCCTGCCTGCATGAATTCAACCGGCTGTGGGCGCGCCGGGTGCTCAGCAGCCGGGCCACCGTGCTGCTCATCACCGACGGCCTGGAGCATGGGGACACCGGTGCGCTGGCCTTCGAGATGGAGCGCCTGCACAAGAGCTGCCGCCAGCTGGTGTGGCTGAACCCGCTGCTGCGCTTCGATGCCTTCGAACCCAAGGCCGCCGGCATCCGCGCCATGCTGCCGCAGGTGGACCGCTTCGTGGCCGCGCACAATCTGGCGAGCCTGGAGCAACTGGCCCAGCTGCTCACCGAACCGGACACCGCACGATGGAACTGAACAATCAGCAAACACTGCCCGTCGGCCAGGCCGAGGCCTGGGCCGCGCTGAACGACACGGCGCTGCTGCAGGCCTGCATCCCGGGCTGCGAGTCCATCACGCCCAACGGCGACAACGCCTACGACGTGGCCATCATGGCCGCCGTGGGGCCGGTGAAGGCGCGCTTCAAGGGCAAGCTCAGGCTCGCCGACATGGACCCGCCGAAGGCCTACACCCTGCAGTTCGACGCGCAGGGCGGCCCGGCCGGCCACGGCAAGGGCACGGCCAAGGTAGAGCTCACGCCGGTGGACGCCAGCCAGACGCTGCTCAGCTACGCCGTGCAGGCCAGCGTGGGCGGCAAGGTGGCGCAGATCGGCTCGCGCCTGGTGGACATGGCGGCGCAGAAGATGGCCAGCGAGTTCTTTGACAACTTCACCGCGCAGCTGGCGGCGCGCCATCCGGCGCCAGCGCACGCCGCGGCGCCCAGCCCGGCCCAGGCGGCCAAGCAGGCGGGTGTGCTGGCCCGCCTGATCGCGTCGCTGCGGCGCCTGCTGGGGCGTGGCGCCTCGTAAAGCGGCCTTACTTGCTGCCGGCCCCGCCCAGCAGCGCGTCGCGCGTGCTGCCGCGCACCTTGGGGCCGATCCACACTTTCATCATCATCGGGAAGAAGCTTTCGCCCTTGATGGTGTCGCCGATCTTCTGGCCGTTGAGGCTGAACTCGGTGGACTGGGTGGCCGGGTTGTATTCGATGCCCATCAGGTCGCCCTTGAACACCTTGCTGCGGTTGCCGAACACCACGCCGAGCTGCGCGGTCTGGATGATGTTGGTACTGAACTCCTCCACCGCGTTCTGGCGGATGCGGTCCAGCATCGCGTTGGACAGGTCGCGCGCCGGCACGTCGCGCAGCATGTAGAACTGGATGCGCTTGGCGCCCTTTTCGGCCACGGCGCCTTCCATGGTGGTCTGCTTCTTCGGCAGGTAGAAGGCCACCGCGGTGGACTTGGTCGAGAGGATGCTCGACACGGCGGCGCCGTTGAGCACGAGCTGTTGGCCGTGCACCGTGGCGGTATCGGGGAAGTGGAAGCCTTCGATCTCCACGTCCGCTGCCCAGGTCAGGGCGCTGAACGCGGCAAGGCAAACGGCGGCAAGGGCGCGAAGGAGTCGGCTCATGATGGTCACTGACAAGGGTTGAATGAAAAGTGCCCGCGGGATGCGGGCGGGCGGATTACAACTCGCCGACCCCGTCAAGCGAAAGGACCGGCCAATGAGTTGGCTTCTCTAGTCAGTGCCGTTCGTGATGCTTCGCACACGGTTTGTTACGAATTGGCGGCACCATCCCGCCGCTCCATCACAAATCGTTGAGGAATCCGAATGAGCCTGCTTTCCGCCGCTGCCTGCCCGGCCGCCATCCGCCGCACCAGCGCGGCCGCCGCCCTGGCCTTGCTGGCCGCCGCGCCCGCCATGGCGACTGAAAACAGCCAGGTGCGCGCGCTGCTGGGCGCCCCGTCCTACGAGCTGGCCACGCCGCAGTTCCCCGGTTGGTACGGCCAGCTGTGGGTACAGCACTACGAAGCCACCCAGCTGCGCGGCGACGACGGCGAGCAGGCCACCAGCAGCACCGTGGTGCCGGGCCTGGGCACCGTGCCGCTCACCGTGCAAGGCGCCGTGCGTGCCAACGTGCTGGTGCCGCGCATCACCTACGTGACCGAGAAGCTGGTGTTCGACGGCCGCCTGGGCTTCTCCGCCACCTTGCCGGTGGTGGAGCAGACCACGCACATCAGCCTGGTGCCCACGCTGCCGGCCGGCCTGCCCGCGCCGGTGGTGGGCGCCATCAACGCCGGCCTGGCGGCCGAGAGCGCGCGCCGCTCCGGCAGCCACACCGGCCTGGCCGACCCCGAACTGGCCGCCTTCGTCGACTGGGCGCAGGACGAATCGCGCCTGGTGGCCGGCTTTGCGGTGAACGCCCCCCTGGGCGATTACGACAAGGCCCGTGCGGTGAACACCGGCGCCGGCAAGTACTGGACGTTCAAGCCGCTGCTGGTGGCCTCGCGCGTGTGGGAAAGCGGCCTGGAGCTGGGCCTGCGCGCCACCTATTCGTTCAACACCAGGAACAGCGACACGGACGTGCGCTCGGGCCAGTACCTGCATGCCGACTGGGCCGGGCTGTGGCGCCTGAACGACCAGCTGCGCATCGGCCTGCAGGGTTATGTGCTGAAGCAGTTCACCAAGGATGCCGGCCCCGGTGTGGCCGATCACGGCAATAAGGTGCAGGCGCTGTCGGCCGGCCCGGCGGTGGCCTACATCGCCGAGAGCGGCACCTGGGCGCTGGATCTGAAGGTGATGCAGGAGTTCTCGGTGCGCAACCGGCCCGAAGGCACCACCAGCTGGGTGCGCCTGAACATGCGCCTGGACTGAAACGCGCCTGGCGCCCGAGCGGTCGCGAGCCTAAGCTGTCACAGGGCCTGACGGCTTAGGCTCGCACCAGCGGGCCGGGCGGGGCCGGATCGAGCGAAAGGACCTTCCATGCTGTCCGATGCCTCAGTCACCACGATGCTGCCCGTCCAGGACATCGCCCGTGCGCGAGTGTTTTATGAAGGTTGCCTTGGCCTGAAGCCCGGCGGCTCCCGGCCCGATGGCAAGTTCGTGTACCGGGTGGGCGGCAGCACGCTGGCCCTGTTCCCCAAACCCGAAGGCACCAAGGCCGACCACACCGCGGTCAGCTTCCAGGTGGCCGACATCGTCGCGAGCGTGCGGGAGCTGCAGGACGCCGGGGTCATCTTCGAGGACTATGACTTTCCCGGCTTGAAGACGGTCGACCATGTCTGCGTGCTGGGCGCCGAAAAGGCCGCCTGGTTCAAGGACACGGAAGGCAACTACCTCTGCATCCATGAAGACATCGCGCCAGCGTAGCCCGAGCGGGCGGGGCCGGCGCTAGAGATCGTGTCGCTCATGCCATTGCGCAAGCGACTCGTCCGGGTATTCGTCGAACTGCTTGTCGCCGGGCCGCAGCTCGGGCTCGGCCCAGTGGGCGCGCGAGCCCAGCATCATGTGGGTGCGCTCGGGTGGGGCCGGCAACGGTGTGTCGATCGCCGAGGCATGCGGGTGCACGAGGTCCGGCCAGGTGGGGTCGTACAGCCACAACGCGCTGCCGCAGTGCTTGCAGAAGTGGCGCTGGCCGCTGCTGGTGGTGCCATCGGGCATGTGGGCGCGATAGACCGACAGGTGCTCGCGGCCTTCCACCTTGAGCGTGCGGAAGTCCGCGCCGAGGTTGATCGCGTAACCGCCGCTGCCGGCCGTCTTGCGGCAGATGGAGCAGTAGCAACGCATGAACGGGCTGGGCGACATGGCCTGCACGTCGAAGCGCACGGCGCCGCAGTGGCAGCTGCCCTGGAGATGGGTCGTCATCGTGTTGGCTCCCGGTGATGCGAGCCGGCCATTCTGCAGCGCCGGCTCGCCCGCATGGGGGTCAGCCGCCGCGCCCCGCGCCGAAGGCCCAGGCCAGCGCGCTGAAGGTGGCGAACGCCAAGGTGGTCGAGGTGAGGATGATGCGGGCCACCCGGCCGTTGTCGGCGCCATACCGTTCGGCGAGCAGCGACACGTTGCTGGCGCTGGGCAAGGCCGCCGCCAGGGTGAGCACCGTGAGCTCGAAACTGGACAGCGGCGCACCCAGCGCGCGGGCGGCCGCGCCCAAGGTGCCCACCAGCGCCGGGTGCACGAACAGCTTGATCAGCGCCACGGGCACGAACTGTGACGCCGGCGTGCGGCTGTGCGCATGCTGGCCGGCACGCCACAGCACCGCGCCGATGGTGAACAGCGCCACCGGCGTGGCCGAATCGGCCAGCATCTTGACGATCATGTCCAGCGGGCCGAACGGCTTGATGCCGGTGGCCGAGCTCAGTGCGCCCAGGGCGATCGCCCACGGCAGCGGGTTGCTGAAGGCGCCTCGCAGCGCCTTCACGATGGCCGTGCGCGCGCCGTGATGAGCCGCCCCGTGCGCTTCGGCCAGCGCGATGCACAGCGAGCTGGTGATGAACAGGTCGGCCAGCACGGTGCAGATCACCGGGCCGGCCGCCGCCGCACCCAGCAGCGCGGCCAGCAGCGGCACGCCCATGAAGCCGGTGTTGGGGAAGGCCGCCACGAGGGCACCAAAAGCCGCGTCCTTGAGGGTGAGGGCACCGCGCCAGGTGACCGCCACGGTGAAGGCCACCACCGCCAGCGCGCAGGCCAGGTACACGCCCAGCACCACCGGATTCAGCAGCTGCAGCACCGGCGTGTTCATGCCGAAGCGGAACAGCAGGCAGGGCAGTGCGAAATACAGCACGAAGGCGTTCAGCCCCGGAATCGCCGCTTCGGGAAGGACGCGGCGCCATGCCGCCAGGTAGCCCGCGAGCACGAGTGCGAAGAACGGAACGGTGACGGCGAGGATGGCCTGCATGGCAGGCGGCAAGTATCTCAGTGGCTTGCTGTGCGGAAGTGCAGCCTCAAGCGGCTTGCACGCCCGGATGCCCCGCTTCCACCACAAACTCCGCCGCAGTGCGGACCCCGCTCGCCGCATCCAGCACATCGTCCACCACCCGCAGCCGCGCCTTCAGCTGCTGCTCGTCGAGCGCAAAACGCACATAACCTCGCTGGTCGCTGCGGCCATAGTGGACGTGCGGGTTGAAGGGCAGCGCCGCGTCCACGCGGCTTTGTGCCATCGAGTTGCTGCTGATCGAAGTGCCGCAGAACTCCGCCGCGACGATGGACGACTTGTCGTCGTCGAAGTCGGCCTTCAGGTCGGCCACGTAGTTGCTGTGCACGTCACCGCCCAGCACAACGACATTGGGCACCTTCTTGTCACGCACGGTGCCCAGCAGCCGGTTGCGCGCGGGCGCATAACCGTCCCAGCCGTCGGTCCAGTAGGTGGGCTCGGCAGCCGGGTCCTTCCAGCTGAAGCGCGCCATCAGCGTCTGCTGGGCCAGCAGGTTCCAGCGCCGCTGCAGGTCCCAGCCTTCGGCCAGCCAGCGCTCCTGCGGCTCGCCAAGCAGCGTGCGTTTCGGGTCCAGCAGCGCGGGGCAGTTCTTCAGCGCCACCGTGTTGCTGCCGCCGCGGCCGGGCTTGGGGCATACCTGCGGGTCGCGGTACTGGCGGTCGTCCAGGGTGTGGATGCGTGCGAGCGTGCCCCAGTCCCAGCGCGCATGGATGCGCATGTCGGGGCCGCGTGGGCGCCAGGCTTTCGGAAACGGCAGGTGCTCCCAATAGGCCTGGTAGGCCGCGGCGCGGCGGCGCACGAAGTCCTGCTCCAGCACCTCGCCCAGCAGGCCGGCGTGGTCGTTCTCCACCTCGTGGTCGTCCCACACCAGCAGCCAGGGGGCCGCCGCGTGCATGGCCTGCAGCGCGGGGTCGCTCTTGTATTGCGCATAGCGGTCGCGGTATTGCGACAGCGTGGTGGTGTAGCCGCCGGTGTGGGACCGCACCCGGCCCGGGACGTACGGGTATTCGTAGATGTAGTCGCCGAGGAAAAGCACCAGGTCGAGCTGCTCGTCGGCCATGTGGCGCCAGGCCGCATAGTGGCCGTGGTCCCAGCGCTGGCAGCTGGCGATGGCGAACTGCAACGACGCCGCCGCATCCGGTGCGGGCGCAGTGCGGGTGCGGCCGGTGGTGCTGCGCTGGCCCAGCGCCTGGAACCGATACCAGTACCAGCGCGCCGGCTGCAGGCCCGCGGGCTCGGCGTGCACGCTGTGCGCCCAGTGGCCTTCAGCCACCTCCTGCCCGCTGGCGACGACTTTGCGGAAGGCGTCGTCCTCGGCCACTTCCCAGCGCACGTCCACGCGCTCGGGCAGGTCGTCGCCGGTGAGCCGCGTCCACAGCACCATGCCATCGGGCCGCGGGTGGCCGGAGGCGATGCCGAGGGTGAAGCGCTCGGTGTCCGCGGCCCCTGCGTGGCGCGACAGCGCGGGCGCCATGCCGGCCGCCAGGGCGATCTGCAGCAGGCGGCGGCGGGCGGAGTCGTGCGTCATGACCGGATGCGGAAGTTCGTCGTGCCGCAGCAGTGTGCATCACCGAGGTGCGCCGGTGTGACAGGTTCGAAACGCAGCCGGGCGCATTCACGCCCGGCCGAGGGCTTCGTGCCGCCTATCACGGCCGCGCCAATTCCCCGATCCCGCCGGCGCCACCCTGGTGGCTATGATGCGCGGCCTCCCCGCTGTACCGCCCCCATGGCCGACGCTCCCGCCTCCCTCAATCCTGCCCAGCTCGAAGCGGTGCATTACCTCGGCGGGCCCTGCCTGGTGCTGGCCGGCGCCGGCTCCGGCAAGACGCGTGTCATCACGCACAAGATCGGCCGCCTGCTGCAGGCGGGCTACGAGCCCGGGCAGATCGCGGCCATCACCTTCACCAACAAGGCCTCGGCGGAAATGCGCGAGCGCGCCAAGCAGCTGGTGGGCCCCAAGGCCGCCAAACACCTGGTGATCAGCACCTTCCACTCGCTGGGCGTGAAGATCCTGCGCACCGATGGCGCACGGCTGGGCCTGAAGGAGCAGTTCTCCATCCTGGACTCGGACGACGTGCTGGGCGTGCTGAAGGACGCCGGCGGCAGCACCGACAACGCCACCGCGCGGCGCTGGCAATGGACCATCAGCCTGTGGAAGAACCAGGGCCTGAACAGCGATGGCGCGATCTCTGCGGCCAAGGATGCGGAGGAGCAGCAGATCGCGCGCGTGATGCGCTTGTATGAAGAGCGGCTCACCGCCTACCAGGCGGTGGACTTCGACGACCTGATCAGCCTGCCGCTGAAGCTGCTGACCACCGACGCGGAAGCGCGCGCCAAGTGGCAGGACACCCTGCGCTATGTGCTGGTGGACGAATACCAGGACACCAACGCGGTGCAGTACGAGCTGCTGAAGGCGCTGGTGGAGCATCCGCATCCGGCCCGCCGGGGCCTGTTCACCGCGGTGGGCGACGACGACCAGAGCATCTACGGCTGGCGCGGCGCCACCATCGACAACTTGAAGCGCCTGCCGCAGGAGTTTCCAAACCTGAAGGTCATTCCGCTGGAGCAGAACTACCGCTCCACCGGCAGCATCCTGCGCGCGGCCAACAACGTGATCGCGGGCAACCCCAAGATCTTCGAGAAGAAGCTGTGGAGCGAGTTCGGCGACGGCGAGCCGGTGCGGCTGGTGGAATGCGACGGCGAGGAGCATGAAGCCGAGCGGGCGGTGGCGCGCATCCAGAGCCAGCGTTCGCAGGGCGGCCAGTGCAGCTTCAAGGACTTCGCCGTCCTCTACCGCGCCAACCACCAGGCGCGGGTGTTCGAGCAGGCGCTGCGGCGCGCGCAGATCCCCTACAAGGTGTCGGGCGGGCAGAGCTTCTTCGACCGCGCGGAGATCAAGGACCTGTGCGCCTGGCTGCGCCTGCTGGTGAACCAGGACGACGACCCCGCCTTCCTGCGCGCGGTGACGACCCCCAAACGCGGCATCGGCCACCAGACGCTGGGCGCCCTGGGTGAGTTCGCCGGCAAGTCCAAGGTGAGCCTGTACGAGGCGCTGTTCGCGCACAGCCTGGGCACGGTGCTCAAGGGCCGGGCCATCGATTCGCTGCACGAGTTCGGCCGCTACGTGAACGACCTGGAGCACCGCGCCCGCCACACCCAGGGCGCGGAGGATGCGAAAGCGCTGCTGATGGAATGGCTGAAGGACATCGGCTACGAGCAGCACCTGCACGACGGCGAGGACAGCGAGAAGCTCGCCGCCTCGCGCTGGAGCAACGTGCTCGATTTCGTCGACTGGATCGCCAAGCGCTGCGGCGGCGAGATCACGCAGGAAGGCGGCACCTTCGAGACCGAGCGGCAGAGCGTGCTGCAGGTGGCCCAGACCATCAGCGTCATCATCAGCCTGGCCGAACGCGGCGACGAGCAGGACGTGGTCACCTTGAGCACCTTGCACGCGTCCAAGGGCCTGGAGTGGCCGCATGTGTTCCTGGCCGGCGTGAACGAAGGGCTGCTGCCGTTCCGCAGCGAGGACGAGGACATGACGCCCGCCCGCCTGGAGGAGGAGCGCCGCCTGATGTACGTGGGCATCACGCGCGCACGCACCACCTTGGCCGTGAGCACCTTGCGCCGGCGCAAGAAGGGCCGCGACACGGTGGTGGGCATCCCCAGCCGCTTCATCAACGAGATGAAGCTGCACGAGGCCAGCACCAAGGAAGATCCGAAGGAACGGCTCAAGCGCCTGCGCGCCGAGCTGGCCGCCAAGGCCGCCGCCACCCCGGCAAGCACCGAGCGCTGAAGCGCCACCCGGCGCGCAGAATGCGCGCCATGACGACCGACACGCTGCCCGCCTCCTCGCCCAACCAGCGCTGGCTGGCGGCTGCCACCGTCGCGAGCGCGGCCTTCACCATCCTCGCCGGCACCCTGCACCTGCCGTGGCTCGCCTATGTGTTCAAGCCGCTGACCACGCTGCTGGTGATCGTGTATGCCTGGCCACGCGGAGCGGACACACCGCAGGTGCGGCGCTGGGTGCGCGCCGGCCTGGTGCTGTCGCTGGTGGGTGACGTGGCGCTGCTGTGGCCGCAGCAAGGTTTCCTGCCCGGCCTGGTGTCCTTCCTGCTGGCGCACCTGGCCTACATCGTGGCGTTCACGCGCGACACACGGTTCGCAGCCCGTCCATTGCCCTTCGTGGCGTACGCGCTGGTGGCCGCGGCGATCCTCTCCATGCTGTGGCGCGGCGTTCCCGCGGACCTGCGCATCCCGGTGCTGGCCTATGTGGTGTGCCTGGCCAGCATGGCCGCGCAGGCGGCGGCCCGCTGGCGTGCCCACCTCGATGATGCCGACGCCGGGCGGCTTCGAACGGCCGCGCTCGGAGGCGTGCTGTTCATGGCCTCCGACGCCCTGCTGGCGACCGACCGCTTCCACGGTGGCCTGCCGGCCGCGCCGCTGCTGATCCTGTCCACCTACTGGCTGGCGCAGTGGTGCATCGTGTCGTCCTTGCGGCGCTGAGCCGGTCACCCCCTCGTCACCCCTGCACCGGCCGCGCCGGCCTTGCGGCCTCCCACAATCGCGGCCGCGGCCGATGGTGTGGCCGCGCTGACGGGGAGGCCCATGGACCGGCATCGACGACGACTTCTGGAACGCGCCTGGGCTTGGGGTGCGCTGGGCGCCCTGGCGCCGCTGGTGGCCGGCTGCGGCGGCGGGGGATCGCCAGCCCCAGGCGAGGACGGCACCGCCCAGCCGATGGATGCGGCGCTGTCGGACGACTACGTCAACGTGCGCGGCGCGCCCTACTACGCCAAGGGCGACGGCGTCACCGACGACACCGCGGCGATCCAGGCCGCCATCGATGCATCGCAGGAGGTGTACCTGCCCCCAGGCACCTACCGGGTGCGCACGCTGAAGCTGCGCAGCCGCAGCATCCTGCGCGGCAGCGGCTGGAGCTCCGTGCTCAGCCAGAGCAGCGACGCCCACATGCTGGCCGGCGAATCGGCCTCGGCCACCAGCTTCCTCGACGACATCACCATCCAGGACCTGCAGCTGCTGGGCGAGGTGACCACCAAGAAGTTCCGCGAGCACACCCACCTGGTGGCCATCAACGGCGCGCGAAACCTGAAGATCCAGCGTTGCCTGCTGCGGGGCTTCCGCGGCGACGGCATCTACCTCGGCGGCCGCAGCAATGCCGACGGCAGCGCCCGCCACAACGAAAACGTGCTCATCCTCGAGTGCGAGTTCGACGGCATCAACGGCGACAACCGCAATGGCGTGTCGGTGATCGACGGCGACGGGGTCGTGATCCAGCGCAACTGGTTCCATGACTGCAGCCGGATCGACATGCCCGGCGCGATCGACGTGGAGCCCAACGAGCAGGCCTTCCACATCGCGCGCAACATCTCGGTGGCCAGCAACAGCTTCGCGCGCATCGGCGGCTTCGTGGGCGTGGTCAGCGTGGTGTTGGCCGACCACCAGTACACCGAGGCGCCGAGCAACTTCCACATCGCCAACAACTACATCGACAGCTGCAAGGGGCCGGCGTTCTCGTTCGTGCACCGGCCGGCAGCCGACGTGTCGGCGAGCACGCCGCCGCACAACTTCGTGGTGAGCGGCAACGTGGTGCAGGGCGCGGGGCGCGGATTCAGCCTGACGGCCGTCTGCGGGGCGGTGATCGAGGGCAACCAGTTCAGCGACGAACAGGGTTCCTACGTCGGCTTCAAGGACGCGCACCTGGCCTGCCGCGAGGTGCTGCTGCTGAACAACGTCTTCCTGCGCTGCGGCAGCGTGGGCGGCATCGCCATGCGGGTGTTCACCGTGGAGTACCTTCAGTTCCAGGGCAACCGCTTCGACGACTGCGGCACCGGGGCCAACGGATCCTATGCGCTGGACTTCAACACCGGCACCTCGGCCCATGTGACGCTGGACCGCAACACCTTCGTCACACCGACGAAGAAGACGCTGGTGGCCATCCGCCAGGAACCCACCCACGTGTTCACGCCGGCCACCAACCGCTTCACCGGCAACCAGCTCAACGGCCTGCCGAGCGATTTCCCGTACGCGCCCTGAGGCGTCACAGCTGCAGCTTGCCCACGTAGACGATCGGGCCGGTGGCCTTGCCGGTGGGCGACCCGCCCGGCGGCTCGACGGTGACCGCCAGCGCTGCGGTGTCGCCCTTGAGCAGCGATTGCGGCAGCAGCTTGCGCTGCACGATCGTGGTGCCGTTGGCCGAGATCACGCCCAGCGAACGCGGTGCACCTTCCGGCGGCACGGCCCACAGCTCGAGCGCCCGGTCCGCCTGCAGCGCCACCGGCTGCACCGGCCGGGTGGTGAGGGCGCGGCCGTCCGCGCTCAGGCTGGCCACGAAGGTGCCGCTGGCCAGCGGGCCCTGGCCGGTGCCCTGCAGCACGATGACGATGGGCGCCTGCGCCGGCGGCGGGCTGGCCAGCAGCATCGCCAGGCCAAGGGCCACCGCGCTGGTGAAGCCGGCCAGCGCACGCCACAGCCCCAGGCGCTGCCACCACGCCGCCGGCGCGGGCGCGGTTTGCGGCCACAAGCGTTGTTCGATCGCATACCAGACGCCCGGCGGCGGGTTCTCGGTCGCGATCACGCCGGTGAGCGGCATCAGCCGGTCCTGCCAGGAGCGCACTGCCGAGCGCAGCGCCGGGTGGGCCGCGAGCAGGGTTTCAAAGCGGCGCTTGGCACGCCCGCGCAGGGTGCCGGCCACGTACTGCGCGGCCAGCGCGTCGGCGAGGGAGGGTTTGCTGTAGTCCATGCTCAGACCTCCTGCATCACGGTGCGCTCTAGGCAGGTCTTGAGCGTCATCAGGGCGCGCCGCACCCAGGATTTCACCGTGCCCAGCGGCTGGCGCAGGTGCTCGGCCACTTCGGCATGGCTCAGGCCGTCGAAGAAGGCCAGTGCCACGCTCTGGCGCTGCTGCGGCGTGAGGCCTTCCATGCACTGGGTGATCTGGCGGGCGTCGCTGGCGCGGCTGAGCAGGTCCAGCGGGCCGGGCGCGACGTCGGCCAGCGCTTCGGTGTCGTCGGGCCGGTCGTCGTCATCGTCGCGTGACGCGCTCACCAGCTGCGGCTGCGTGCCGGCGCGGCGCAGGCTGTCGATCGCCCGGTTGCGCGCGATGCTGGTCAGCCAGGTGAGCGGCTGGCTCTGCGCCGCGTCGAAGCCGCTGGCGGCCTTCCAGACGTTGACGTAGATCTCCTGCAGCAGCTCCTCGGCCAGCGCCCGGTCGCGCTGGATGCGCAGCACCACCGCGAACAAGTGGCCGCTGGTGCGCTCGTAGAGCTCGGCAAAGGCGCCCCGGTCACCGAGCCCGGTGCGCGACAGCAGGGTGCCCAGCTCGCGGCTGCGCTCGGGCCATTGGTCAAGGGCGATCTTCATCGTTCGCATGATGGGGCTTCCCTACAATCGGCGGCAAGATGTTGCGTCCACAAGAATTCATCCTCACGCTCTCGTGTCCCGACGCCAAGGGCATCGTCTACACGGTGTCGGGCCTGCTCTACCAGGCCGGCTGCAACATCATCGATTCGCAGCAGTACGGCGACCTGACCGGCGAGGACGCCACCGGCCTGTTTTTCATGCGGGTGCATTTCCAGGCGCCGCCGCACCTGGCCGACGTGGCCACGCTGGACACCTTGTTCGCCCACGCGCGCCAGCAGCATCGCATGGACGCACGTTTCCATGCCACCGCCGTGCGGCCGCGGGTGCTGCTGATGGTGAGCCAGCATGGCCACTGCCTGAACGACCTGCTGTTCCGCTGGCGCAGCGGCCAGCTGGCGGTGGACATCCCCGCCATCGTGTCCAACCATCCGGACTTCGCGCCGCTGGCCGCGAGCTACGACATTCCGTTCCACCACCTGCCCTTGAAGAACGGCAAGGACGCCGCCGCCAAGCGCGCGCAGGAGCAGCAGGTGGAGGCGCTGATCGAGCGCGAGCGCATCGACCTCGTGGTGCTGGCGCGCTACATGCAGATCCTCAGCCCGGAGTTCTGCGAGCGCCTGAAGGGCCGGGCGATCAACATCCACCACAGCTTCCTGCCCAGCTTCAAGGGCGCCAAGCCGTACTACCAAGCCCATGCACGCGGCGTGAAGCTGATCGGCGCGACCGCCCACTACGTGACCGCCGACCTCGACGAAGGCCCCATCATCGAGCAGGACGTGGAGCGGGTGGACCACAGCCACAGCGCCGAGGACTTCACCGCCGTGGGGCGCGACATCGAATGCATGGTGCTGGCGCGCGCGGTGCGTTGGCATGTGGAGCACCGCGTGCTGATGAACGGCCACAAGTGCGTCGTCTTCAAGTGACATGACCCACCCCCGCAACGCCTTCGGCGCTCCCCCTCCAGGGGGCGACACCAGCGGCCCGGCAAAGCCGGTTCCGCGGTGTCCGCTGGGCTTTGGACCGTTGCCTTCACTCCGCATGGCATTCATCCGCCGCCCGCTGTTCCCATGACCGCACCGCGCCCCAAAGCCCAGACCGCCGCCCTGATGGCCTCGCCCGACGACATCGAGACCCAGTTCTACGAGGCGCTGCAAAGCGCCGACATCACCAAGCTGATGGCGGTGTGGTCGGACGACGACGACATCGTGTGCGTGCTGCCCGGCGGCCCGCGCGTGGTGGGCCCGCGCGCCATCCGCGCGAGCTTCGAGGCGGTGTTCGCCAACGGCGGCATCCCCGTGCGCCTGGAAAAGGTGCGCCGCCTGCAGCACCCCACCGCGGCGGTGCACCACCTGCTCGTGCGGGTGGACGTGGTCACCGACGAAGGCACGCAGACGGCGTGGGTGATCGTCACCAACGTCTACCTCAAGGGCGACCAGGGCTGGCGCCTGGTCGCCCACCATGCCAGCCCTGGCACGGATCGTGAATTGCCCGAGCTGGGAGAGATTCCCTCGGTGCTGCACTGACGCAAACGGCCTGGCGGGCCGCGCGGCGCGCCGGGGCCACAGAGACGGCGATGAACGACTACCGCGCGCCCCACTGGCTGCTGGGCGGCCACCTGCAGACGATCTGGCCGGCGCTGTTCTCACGGCGCTACGCGGGCCCGGCGCCACGTTATGTGCGCGAGCGCTGGACCGCCCCCGATGGCGACTTCGTGGACGTCGATTTCCAGGCCGGCCAGCCCGGCAAGCCGATGCTGGTGCTGTTCCATGGGCTGGAAGGTTCCTCGCGCAGCCACTATGCGGAGGCCTTTGCGCACTGGGCTCGCGACCATGGCTGGCACTACGCCGTGCCGCACTTCCGCGGCTGCTCCGGCGAGCTGAACCTCGGGCCGCGGGCCTATCACTCGGGGGACTTCGAGGAGGTCGGCTGGCTGCTGCAACGCCTGCGCGAGCGGCATGGCCAGCCGGTGCATGCGGTGGGCGTGTCGCTGGGCGGCAATGCGCTGCTGCGCTGGGCCGAGGAGTCGGGCGCCAGTGCGGCCACCACCGCGCGCGCCGTGGCGGCGATCTGCTCGCCGATCGACCTGGCCGCGGCCGGCCGGGCCATCGGCAGCGGCTTCGGCCGGCAGGTCTACACCCGCATGTTCCTGCGCACCATGAAACCGCGTGCGCTCGCCAAGCTGAAGCAGCATCCCGGCCTGTTCGATGCCGAGCGCCTGCGCGCGGCGCGCGACCTGCGCGAGTTCGACGATGTGTTCACCGCACCGCTGCACGGCTTCAAGGATGCGGACGACTACTACGCCCGCGCCTCGGCCAAGCCGCGCCTGCACGAGGTGCAGATCCCCGCGCTGGTGCTGAACGCGCTCAACGATCCCTTCGTGCCCGCCAGAAGCCTGCCGCGTGTGCAGGAGGTGAGCCAGCATGTGACGCTGTGGCAGCCGCGGCACGGCGGGCATGTGGGCTTTCCACAGGGCCGGCCGCCCGGCCATGTGCTCACCCTGCCCGAAGCCGTCATGGCCTGGATGAAGCCGGAAGGGCCTCTGTCGCGTTGACGCTTGACGTGCGGCGCTACAGTGGGCGCCATGGACGACATCGTCAAGGCGGCACTGAAGAAGTGGCCCAATGTGCCGCATTGCGTGGGCTGGCTGGCGCTCGACGCACGCGGCGACTGGTACATGCGCGACGACCGCATCCAGGCCGCCGGGCCGTTCCCGCAGGTCAAGGGCAGCCGCATCCTGCACGACAAGCTGCGCGAGTTCATCCACCGCAACTATGAACACGACGAGGCCGGCGCCTGGTTCTTCCAGAACGGCCCGCAGCGCGTCTATGTGGAGCTCGAAGCTGCGCCCTGGGTGCTGCGTGTGCTGGAGGGCCGGGTGCACACCCACACCGGCCTGCCGGCGCAGGTGAGCAGCACCTGGCTGGACGAATACGGCCGCCTGTTTGCGGCCACCGAGCGCGGGATCGGCCTGGTGCACACCCAGGACATGCACGACGCCGCGCAGGTGCTCGAAGCGGGTGGCTGGCCGGCGCCGCAGGAGCTGCTGTTCGCCGGATTGCCGGCGCGCTTCGGCTACCGGCTCAGCCCGCAGCGCGACGGCCACGGCGGATGAACGCCGTGGGCAAGGGGGCGGGCTGAAGCTGCTCATGCCAGCCCATACGCAGCCCCCGCTCCTGCAGATGCAACAAGGGCCGGCTGCTCTCGCAGGCCGGCCCTTGCAACGTGAACTTTCGCGCGTTTACTTCGACGCGTTGACCATGTAGCTGACCACGGCCTTGATGTCGGCGTCCGACGCGCTCGCGGCACCCCCCTTGGGCGGCATCGCGCCCTTGCCCTTGATGGCGCTGGCGGTCAGGCCGTCGATGCCCTGGCCGATGCGCGCGGCCCAGGCGGCCTTGTCACCCACCTTCGGCGCACCTGCCACGCCGGCCGCGTGGCAGACCTGGCAAGTCTGGGTGTACAGCGCCGGGACGGCGCCACCGGCCGTGGCGGCGGCGCCAGTGGGGGCGGTGGCTTCGGTCTTGGCGGGGGTGGTGGTGCTGGCAAGCGCGGCCGCCACCTGCTGGGCGGCGCCGGCGCCCGTGGCCGAGGCAGCTGCCGCGGTGGCCTCCGCCGTCACCTTGTCGCCTGCAGGTGCGGGCGCCTTCGGCTCGTCGAACTTGGCACCGCCCTTGTTGGCCATGTAGGCCACGGCACGCGCGATTTCCAGGTCGCTGAAGTCACCGCCGCCCTGCGGGCCCATGTTGCCCTTGCCATGCAGGGCCGATTTCAGCAAGGCATTGAAGCCCTGGCCGATGCGCGGGCCCCAGGCCGCCGCGTCGCCGAACTTCGGTGCACCGGCCGCACCGGTCGAATGGCAGGCGGCGCACTGGGCGGTGAACACCTGCTCGCCGCTCTTCATGGTGCTGACGTCGTTGACGTCCTTGACTTCCACCGTGCCCACCGGCTGGATGCGGCGCGCGACCGCTTCAGCGGACAGGCCGTCGCTGCCGGCCGCCGGCTTGTGGTCGGACGCCACGTAGCTCACCAGCAGCAGGATGCCGACGATCGGCACGACGAACGCGAAGAAAACGGCCAGGATCAGCTGCTTGGGCGTCTTGATCGGGCCCTCATGCGGGGCGTCGTGGTGGTGAGAGTCGCTCATGGGGTCCTCGATGACGGGCCGGCGCTTCGCAGGCGCTTTCAGACATGCAAAACCGCGGGATTATAACGACCGCCCCTGGGCGCGGCCGGCATGGCGGTTGCCGCTCAAGCACCACACCACAACCAGGAGCCGCCCATGACCGACAACGCCGCCGCTGCCAAGGAGCCGGGTTCGCACGCCGAGATCGACATCGGCTCGCCGCAACGCCTGGCGCACTGGGCGCGCGAACTCAGCGTGCCGCCGGAGGCGCTGGAATCGGCCGTCAAGGCGGTAGGCCCGCGGGTGGACCGCATCAAGGACTACCTCACCGGCGGCGGTGCCGCCAAACAATCCGGCGGCTGACGGGTCCGCGGCGCCGGACCGGTTAACATCGCCGCTTCGCGCGCCCGTAGCTCAGTGGATAGAGTATTGGCCTCCGAAGCCAAGGGTCGCTGGTTCGATCCCAGCCGGGCGCGCCATCCTTCTTCGCGGCCAGTCACAGCCGCCGCACACGCCGGGTCTTGAGCCCGGCGTTTTGCTTGGTGCGCCGGGCCGTCAGCCCGGCGTTTTGTTGGGTGCCGCCGGCGCGGCCAGAAACGCCCTCAACGCCTCGAAGTAGACGCTGCCTTCCTCCGCCCACGGCCGGTGCGAGCTGTGCTCGAACACCCGCACCTTCGCCACACCGGCCGGGAAGGCGTCGCGGATCTGGAAGGCCACCACCGGCGGGCACACCGGGTCGTAGCGGCCGGCCGTGATGAGGGTGGGCACCTTGACCTTGGCCAGTGCGGGCCGCGCGTCGAAGCGCGCCATCGCGCCGCCCACCACCACCTCCGCGTCGTCGCCGATCATGTCGCAGTACACCGCCTGGCGCGGTTTGTCGCGCGGGTCGGTGGACACCGGCTTGCGCGCCTCGGCCTTGGCGGGGTCGTGCCAGTACAGCTGGCCGATCGGTTCGCCGTACAGCGCCTGGTACTCCGGAGCGCAGCTGCGCACGCCGCGCTGGCGCATCGCCTGCAGCTGCTGCCAGACCTCGGGGTACTGGTTCTCGACGAAGCGGTTCACGTTGTCGATGTTGCGCTGCCAGGAGTCGGCGCTGTGGCCGGAGCTGGAGATCACCAGGTGGCTCAGGCGCTGCGGGAAGCGGCCGGCGTAGACCAGCACCGGATAGCCGCCATAGGAGTGGCCCAACAAGGCGATGCGTTCGAAGCCCAGGGCCTGCCGCAGCCGCTCGATGTCCAGTGCGTCGCGTTCCGGTGAGTGGTGACGGCCCGCAGGCAGGTCGGACGAGCGGCCGCGACCAATGTTGTCCAGATAGACCACCGTGTAGCGGTCGGCCAGCTGGTCGAACTCCGGCCGCAGGGACGTGCGCGGCGCACCCGGGCCGCCCGCCACCAGCACCAGGGGCGGGCCGTCACCGTGCAGCTCGTAGTAGAGGCGCCCGTCCTCGGTGTCGACGGTGCCGGTGCGCACTGCCGGCTGGGCGTGCGCCGACGGCAGCAGCGCGATGAGGGGTAGCAGCAACAGCAGGCGGGCAAGTGCAAACAGGTTCATGTGCGTGGTGTAGGGGTTGGACCAGAGGGCGCTCGGCTCACTTGACCGGGATCACCGTGCCGCGGTCCACCGGCACTGCGGTCACGGAATTCTGCGGCGAGCCCTCGATCACCCGATCCGAGTAGGTCATGTAGACCAGCGCATTGCGCTTGCGGTCCACCATGCGCACGACGCGCAGCTTCTTGAACAGCAGGCTCATGCGCTCGTTGAACACCTCCTCCTGCACAGGCAAGGGCTTGGGGATGGTGATCGGCCCGACCTGGCGACAGGCGATGGAGGCTTCGGCCTTGTCCTCCGCCACGCCGAGGGCGCCCTTGATGCCGCCCGTCTTGGCGCGCGACACGTAGCACGCGACGCCGCCGACCATCGGGTCGTCGTAGGCCTCCACCACGATCTTGTGGTCCGGGCCGATGAACTTGAACACCGTGTCCACCGAACCGATGGTCTCGGCCTGGGCCGCGGGCAGCGCCGATGCAACGACGAGGGATAGGGCAAGGGACCGCATGCGAACTTCCTTCAGCTGGAGGGCAGGTTCTGCCATTCTGCGGCCTGCCGCAGCGGTTCGCCGCCGGCTACAGCGTGGCCGCCAGCCGGCTCGCCTGGTCGATCGCCCGCTTCGCGTCCAGCTCGCCCGCTTCGAAGGCGCCGCCGATCAGGTGGGGCGTCAGGCCCAGTGCCTTCAGCGGCTCCACCAGCTCGCGCAGCGGCTCCTGGCCGGCACACAGCACCACATGGTCCACCGCCAGCCAGGTGGGATCGCTGCGGTCCTCGCCATGGCTGATGAGCAGGCCCTGGTCGGCGATGCGCTCGTAGTTCACGCCGTCCACCATGGCCACGTTCTTCATCTTCAGGGTGGCGCGGTGGATCCAGCCGGTGGTCTTGCCGAGCTTGGCGCCGACCTTGCCCTTGCTTCGCTGCAGCAGGGTCACCTCACGTGCTGGCGGGCTGACGTGCGGCTTGGCCGGCGAGAGGCCGCCGCGTGCAACGGCCGGGTCGGTGATGCCCCATTCGCTCGCCCACAGCTGCGGGTCGAGCGCGGGCAGCGGGCCTTCGTGCACCAGGAACTCCGCCACGTCGAAGCCGATGCCGCCCGCGCCGATGATGGCCACACGCCGGCCCACCGGCTTGCGGTGGCGCAGCACGTCGATGTAGCTCAGCACCTTGGGATGGTCCAGCCCCGGGATCTTCGGCACCCGCGGGCTGACGCCGGTGGCCACGATCACCTCGTCGTAGCCGCCATCGCGCAGCGCCTGCGGCTGCACCCACTGGCCCAGGTGCAGCTGCACGCCGGCCTGCTGCACGCGGCGCTGGAAGTAGCGCAGCATCTCGTGGAACTCCTCCTTGCCGGGCACCTGCTTGGCCATGTTGAGCTGGCCGCCGATCCGCTCGGCCGCGTCGTACAAGTGCACCTCGTGGCCGCGTTCGGCCAGCACGGTGGCCGCGGTCAGCCCGGCCGGGCCGGCACCCACCACCGCGAAGCGGCGCTTCTTCGGGGTCGGCCGGAAGACGAGCTCGGTCTCGTGGCAGGCCCGCGGGTTCACCAGGCAGCTCGCCGTCTTGGCCACGAACACATGGTCCAGGCAGGCCTGGTTGCAGGCGATGCAGGTGTTGATGTCCTCGGCCCGGCCTTCGGCCGCCTTCTTCACGAACTCGGGGTCGGCCAGCAGCGGGCGCGCCATGGAGACCATGTCGGCCATGCCGTCGGCGAGGATCTGTTCGGCCACCTCGGGCGTGTTGATGCGGTTGGAGGTGACCAGCGGAATGCCGACCTCGCCCTTCATCTTCTGCGTCACCCAGGCGAAGGCGCCGCGCGGCACGCTGGTGGCGATGGTGGGCACACGCGCTTCATGCCAGCCGATGCCGGTGTTGATGATGGTCGCGCCGGCGCGCTCCACCGCCTTGGCCAGCATCACCACCTCGTCCCAGGTGCTGCCGCCGGGCACCAGGTCGATCATGGACAGGCGGTAGATGAGGATGAAGTCCGGCCCCACCGCCTCGCGGGTGCGCTGCACGATCTCCACCGCCAGGCGCATGCGGTTCTCGTACGGGCCGCCCCACTCGTCGTTGCGCTGGTTGGTGTGCGCGGCGAGGAACTGGTTGATGAAGTAACCCTCGCTGCCCATGATCTCCACGCCGTCATAACCCGCCTCGCGGGCCAGCACGGCGCAGCGCACGAAGGCGCGGATCTGGCGCTCCACGCCGCGCGCGCTCAAGCCCCAGGGCGTGAACGGCGTGATCGGCGACTGGATGCGCGAGGGCGCCACCGCCAGCGGGTGGTAGCCGTAGCGGCCGGTGTGCAGGATCTGCAGCGCGATCTTGCCGCCTTCGGTGTGCACCGCGTCCGTGACCTGGCGATGGCGCTTGGCGGCCGCGTGCGTGGCCAGGCGGCCGGCAAAGGGCTTGGTCCAGCCCGCCACGTTGGGCGCGAAGCCGCCGGTGACCATCAGGCCCACGCCGCCGCGGGCGCGTTCAGCGAAATAGGCAGCCAGGCGGTCGAAGCGGTTGCCGTCTTCGAGGCCGGTGTGCATGGAGCCCATCAGGACCCGGTTCTTCAGGGTGGTGAAACCGAGGTCCAGGGGCTGCAGGAGGTGGGGGTAGGGCGCGGACATGGGGTGCGAGCCTAGGGCCCGCGCCCGCCTGCCCGGTAGGGAGCGCCGTCCAATCCAGCCTGGGGAAACCGCCAACGCAGCAGCCCAAACGTGACATTCGACCTTTGTAAGTGAATGAAACGCGCCGAAACAAGGCTTATCCGTACCGCACGAGGATCCGCCCCATGGTTGCTGCTTACCTTTTCCTCGCCGCCTACCTTGCCCTGGCCCAGGTGGGCTCCCAGGTGCTGCCGGCGCCCTCGCCACCGGCCCAGATGACGCGCAGCGACGCACCGGCCGACACCGGGACGGCCCGCGACGGGGCCGCTTTGGGCGAGCAGGTCGCCAGCGCGCGGCCTTGAGGCCCCGCGCCAGCGCCCATCCAAAGGCGCCCTCTCAGGCGTCGATCGACTTGTCGCGCTCGGACACCGGGTCCTGCACGCGTTTTTCACCCGCCGCTCGCGGACGGTTCTCCCCGCCGCGCGGGGCCTGACGCGCCGCTGAGCCGGCTGGGGGGCGCGGCGCGGCATCGCTGTCTTCGGTGCCGTCGTCGGCCGCCAACTCGTCCGCGTCGTCCCCGCTGTCGGCATCGGCGGCCAGCTCGTCGAACTCACCGGCCACTGCGGCCTCGTCCGAGCCGATGCCGATCACCCGGTCCGGCATGATGTCCGGCGCCTCTTCCCGCAAGGTGTCGCGGCCGGCTTCGGCGCGTTCGCCGGTGCCGCCGGAATCGCTGCCGCCGTCCAGGTCCGCATCGCCGATGTCCGCACCGGCGCCCGGTGCTCGCCGGATGTCGTCGTTGGAGCCGCCATCGAAGCCGAGTTCGTCGGTTTCCACCGCGCCCACGGCGCCGGTGATGTCGCTGCCGCTGTCAGAGGTGTCGCTCGGGCCGAGCAGGTCGGTGCTGGTGCCACGCGGGCGTTCGGCGGCACGCTCGCCGCCGAGCAAAGGGCTGTTGGCCATGTGAGGCTCTCCTGGGGGTTCCGATGGCAACACAGCCGCAAGCGCCATGCCCAGGGCTGCTGGCACCATGGGCACTTCGTTTACCTTGGCGCTCGCCATGACTCCTTCCCCCTGCACCGCCACGCTGGCGTGCCTGCCCCTGCTCGCGCTGCTGGCCCCGCTGCCCACTCGCGCAGCCGAGCCCGCCGCCACCCCCCAGACCGTGGTGATCACCGGCACCCGCGGCGACGCCGGCCTGGCCGCGCTGCCCCTGTCGGCCGACGTCCTGGACAGCAACGCCCTGCAAGCCGGCCAACCGAAGGTGAATCTGTCGGAGTCACTGCAGCGCGTGCCCGGCATCGTGGCGCAGAACCGGCAGAACTACGCCCAGGACCTGCAGATCTCCTCGCGCGGCTTCGGCGCCCGCTCCACCTTTGGTGTGCGCGGACTGCGGTTCCTGGTGGACGGCATTCCCGCCACCCTGCCCGACGGGCAGGCGCAGGTGTCGCACATCGACCTCGGCTCGGCCGGCCGGCTGGAGGTGCTGCGCGGGCCGTTTTCGGCCCTGTACGGCAATGCGGCGGGTGGGGTGGTGGCGGTGTTCACCGAAGAGGCCGATGAAGGGCAGACGCTGTCGGCCGAGGTGGCCGGCGGCAGCGACCGCCAGCGCCGCCATGGCGTGAAGGCCATGGGCGCCACCAACGGGCTGCACTACACGCTGTCGGCCTCGCACTTCAGCACCGCAGGCAGCCGCGAGCACAGCGCGGCTGCACGCGACAACCAGAATGCCCGCCTGCGCATCGCCGTGGACGAGCACTCGCAGCTGGTGCTGGTGGCCAACGCGGTGCAGATGCCCGAGGTGCAGGATCCGCTCGGCCTCACGCGCGCGCAGTTCGCGGCCGACCCGCAGCAGGCGGACAGCGCAGCGCTGCGTTTCAACACGCGCAAGTCGGTGGAGCAGATGCAGCTGGGCCTGGGGTATGAGCGCCAGATCGGCCCCGACGACCGGCTGGCGCTGCAGCTGTACGGCGGCGAGCGCAGCACGGTGCAGTTCCAATCCATCCCGAGCAGCGCGCAGCAGGCGCCCACCAGCCCCGGCGGGGTGATCGACCTCGGCCGCAACTACAGCGGCGCCGACCTGCGCTGGACCCACAGCGGCGCACTCGCGCAGCAGCCCTGGCGCCTGGCCGCCGGGCTGGCCTTCGACCGCGTGAACGAACAGCGCCGCGGCTACCAGAACTTCGTGGGCAGCACGCTGGGCGTGGTGGGTGCGCCGCGACGCGACGAAACCAACCGCGCGGACAGCCTGGACCCCTATGCCCAGCTCGAATGGGAACCCAGCGCGCGCTGGCTGCTGCTGGCCGGCCTGCGCGCCAGCCGGGTGACGGTGCGTTCGGTGGATGCGTACATCGTGCCGGGCAATGGCGACGACAGCGGCAGCGTGCGTTACCGCGCGGTGAGCCCGGCCCTGGGCGCCACCTTCAAGGCCACGCCGGCGCTGCACCTGTATGCCGCCTATGGCCAGGGCTTCGAGACACCGACCCTCGCAGAGCTGGCCTATCGCTCCACCGACGGCAGCGACACCGGCCTGAACCTCGGCCTGCGCGCCGCGCACAGCCGGCACATGGAAGCGGGCGCCAAGGCGCGCTGGTCCGACACGGTGAGCGCGCGCCTGGCGCTCTTCGACGTGCGCACGCTCGACGAGCTGGCGGTGCAGGCCAACAGCGGCGGCCGCTCGGTGTTCCAGAACGCCGGGCGCACCAGGCGCCAGGGCGCCGAGGCGCTGGTGGAAGGCCGCTGGGCCAACGGCCTGGGCGCGCTGTTGAGCGTGAGCACCCTGCGCGCACGCTATGCCGACAGCTTTTGCAGCGGCCCTTGCGACACCGGCCTGGTGGCTGCCGGCAACCGCCTGCCCGGCGCGCCTGGCCGGACCGCCTATGCGGAAGTCTCATGGCGCCACGCGCCATCGGGTGCGTCCATGGCGCTGGAAGCGCGCGGCGTGGGCCGCGTGATGGTGAACGACCTCAACACCGACGCCGCTGCGGGCTATGCGGTGCTCAACCTGCGCACCGGCATCGAACGCACGCTGGGGCCTTGGCGGCTGCAGGCCTATGTGCGGGCCGACAACCTGGCGGACAAACGTTATGCCGGCTCAGTGATCGTCAATGAAGGCAACCAGCGCTATTTCGAGCCCGCACCGGGGCGCAGCCTGATGCTGGGCGCGGGCGCGGCTTACCACTGGTAGCGCTACAGCGTGTACCGCGGGCGCGGCGGTGAAAAGCGTCCTTCCGCCCGGTCGCGCTTTTCGTGTAGGGTGCCGCCCCATGCAACAAGGCTCCTGGGCGCGGCATGCCGGCGCCCTCACCCTCGCCGCGGCCGCCCTGCTGGCCGGCTGCGCCAGTGCGCCGCCGGGGGGCGGCACACCCGCTGGCGCGCCCCGCTCCAGCAGCCCGGCCCCCGGTCGGGATGGTGCGGAGGCCAACCCGCCGCCCAACCTCGACCGCGTGCCGGATGCGGAGCCCAAGCTGGAAGCCATCCGCCGCGGCGGCCCCAACAAGCCCTATGAGCTGAACGGCAAGCAGTACGTGCCGCTGGCCGGCGACCCACCGTTCGCCGAGCGCGGCCTCGCGTCCTGGTACGGCAAGAAGTTCCACGGCCGGCCCACGGCGAGCGGGGAGCTCTACGACATGTATGCGATGACCGCCGCGCACCCCACGCTGCCGATCCCGAGCTACGTGCGTGTGCGCAACCCCGCCAACGGCCGCGAGGTGATCGTGCGCGTGAACGACCGCGGGCCGTTCCACAGCGGCCGCATCATCGACCTGAGCTACACCGCGGCACTCAAGCTCGACCTGCTGCGCGGCGTGCGCCCGGTGGAGATCGAGCGCATCACCGGCGAGGACATCCGCACCGGCGCCTGGCGACGCGAGGGGCCGGGCACTACGATGCTGGCGAAGGCGGCACCCGCGCCGGTGCAGGCGGGTGAAGCGCCGGCGGTGCTCGCCACGCCAGCCCCTGCCGCCACGCCCGCACCACCGTCCACCACGCTGGCTTTGCCGGCCGCTACGGCGGCGACGCCGGCCAACACACCGACCGTGGTGCTCACCCCAACCAACGGGCCGGCGAATGGCACCGACTCACCAGCGGCGGCTTCGACCCCGGCCGCGTCCCTGGCCGCGGCCGCACCGCTGGCCAGCGAATCCGCCAAAGCCGGCACCGCCGACGCACGCGGTTTCTGGATCCAGCTCGGCGCCTTCCGCCAATCGAGCGGCGCGATGGAGTTCCAGCGCAAGGTGGAGCAGGAGCTCGACTGGCTGCAGCCGCTGCTGGCCGTGTTCAACGACCGCAGCGTGCACAAGCTGCAGGCCGGGCCCTATCGCTCGCGCAGCGAGGCCAGCAATGCGGCCGACCGCATCCGCGCAGCGCTGCAGCTGGTGCCGGTCATTGTGGAGCGCCGCTAGAGATCCGTTCCTCTGGGACAGGCCGCGAAGCGGCCAGGGGCGGTGGTGGCGGACGAGCGCGGCGCGGACGGGTTGCCCGGCCGCGTCGCGAGCCCCCATGGGGGGCGGCCGCCAGGCGGCCGGGGGCTAACGGGCATACCAGAGCGCCGCGAAGAAGTGGCAGGTGCTGCCGGCCAGCACGAACAGGTGCCACACGAAGTGCGCATAACGGATGCGGGAGTCGAACAGGAACACCACCGCACCCAGCGTGTAGCTCACCCCGCCCGCGAGCAGCAAGGTCAGCCCCTGCGGCGACACGCGCTCCAGCAACGGGCCGGCCGCAAACACCGCCAGCCAGCCCATCGCGATGTACAGGCCGGTGGACCACAGCGGGTGCGACAGCCGGTTGAGCAGCTTGGCCAGTGCGCCCATCGCGGCCAGCACCCACACCACGCCGAACAGGGTCCAGCCCAGGCCACCTCGCAGGGCGCCCAGCGCAAACGGCGTGTAGCTGCCCGCGATGAAAAGGTAGATCGCCGCATGGTCGAAGCGGTTGAAGACTTCCTTGATGCGGCCCACCGGCAGCGCGTGGTACACGGCCGATACCAGGTACAGCAGCATCATGGTGCCGGCGAACACGCTCACCGCCATCAGGTCCAGCGCCTGGCCGCCACGTTCAGCGCAGGTGCGCAGCAGGATCGGCAGGGAGGCCACTGCCAGCAGGAAGCCGATGCCGTGGCTGATGCTGTTGGCGATCTCTTCGCCCAGCGTCTGTGGCCGCTGTTCGGTGATCATTCGCTGGATTCTCATCGCCCTGGTTTCCATGACGCGCTCCCGATGACCTGCTGTGCAGTCGATTCGGCAACGCCTGTTCCTGAAGCGCTTCGTGGGAAGCGCGAAGTGAAGTAGGTCATTGATGACATCAAGTCAGTGCCGCCCGGCCGCCCGAAGGCGCTGACGCGCCCCCTCGGGGGGCAGTGAGCGTGGGGGCGGGTCCATTTCAGCGGGCGCCGCTGGCGTCGAGCAAGGCGCCGCTCACGTACGCGGCTTCGTCGGACAGCAGCCAGACGATGGTGTGCGCGATCTCCTCCGCCGTGCCCGGGCGACCCATCGGGATGTTCGGCGCCAGGCGCTGCGCGCGATCGGGCTGGCCGCCTGACGCATGAATGTCGGTGTCGGTGATGCCCGGGCGCACCGCGTTCACGCGCACCCCCTCGCGCGCCACCTCGCGCGCCAGGCCGATGGTGAAGGTGTCGATCGCACCCTTGGCCGCGGCGTAGTCCACGTATTCGCCCGGGCTGCCCAGGCGCGAGGCCACCGACGACACATTGACGATCGCACCACCCGCGCCACCATGGCGCGTGCTCATGCGGTGCAGCGCCTCGCGGGCGCAGGAGAAGCTGCCCAGCACGTTGACACCAAACATGCGCTGCAGGCGCTCGGGTGTCATCTCGTCCACGCGCGCGGCGGCGTCCACCACACCGGCGTTGTTCACCAGGCCGCGCAAGGGGCCCACATCGCCCGCAGCCCGTGCGGCATCGAGCGCGGCAAACATCGCGCGCACATCGTTGTCACTTTGCACGTCGGCCCGCAGCACCAGCGCACGCCGGCCGCGCTCGCGCACCTGCGCAGCCACCTGCTCGGCAGCGGCGCGATCGCGCACGAAGTTGATGGCCACGTCCCAGCCGCGTCGGGCTGCCAGGCAGGCGGTGGCGGCGCCGATGCCGCGGCTGCCGCCGGTGATCAGCACCAGCGGCGGGGAAGTCGGTGAACTCATGCCGCGGATGATGGCATGGCCTCCGCCGCCGCACGCCTGCACTACTGTATATTCAACCAGTATCAATCCAGAGCCAGGCAGTACCGCGATGGACCTCCAACACAAACTTGCCGTGCTGGCCGATGCGGCCAAGTACGACGCCTCCTGCGCCTCCAGCGGCGGCCACCAGCGCGACTCGCTGGACGGCAAGGGCCTCGGTTCGACCGACGGCACCGGCATCTGCCACAGCTTCACGCCCGACGGCCGCTGCGTGTCGCTGCTGAAGGTGCTGCTCACCAACCACTGCCTCTACGACTGCCTGTACTGCGTCAACCGCGTCAGCAGCAACGTGCCGCGGGCCCGCTTCAAGGTGGACGAGGTGGTGCAGCTCACGCTGGACTTCTACCGCCGCAACCTGATCGAAGGCCTGTTCCTGTCCAGCGGCATCATCCGCAGCGCCGACTACACCATGGAGCAGGTGGTGGAAGTGGCTCGCGTGCTGCGCGAGGAGCACGCGTTTCGCGGCTACATCCACCTCAAGACCATTCCCGATGCGGCGCCCGAGCTGCTGGCGCGCGCTGGCCGCTACGCCGACCGCCTGAGCATCAACCTCGAGCTGCCCACGCCGGAAGGGCTGCAGGCGCTGGCGCCGGAAAAAAGCGCACCCGGCATCCGCAAGTCGATGGCGCGGCTGCACCTGCTGATCGATGACGCGCGCGCCGCGGCCCGGCCTGCACCGCCCCGATCCGCCGCGAGCCTCAAGCCCAAGGCCGCCGCGGCACCGGTGTTTGCGCCGGCCGGCCAGAGCACGCAGCTGATCGTGGGCGCCGACAGCGCGGACGACCGCACCATCCTTGCCACCAGCAGCACGCTCTACGCGGCCTATGGCCTGAAGCGGGTGTACTACTCCGCGTTCAGCCCGATCCCCGATGCCTCGCGCAAGCTGCCGCCGGCCGCGCCGCCGCTGGAGCGCGAGCACCGCCTCTACCAGGCCGACTGGCTGATGCGCTACTACGGCTTCAGCGCCGGCGAGCTGGTCACCGGCACCGACGGCCTGCTGGCGCTGGACATCGACCCCAAGCTCGCCTGGGCGCTGGCGCATCGCGAACGCTTTCCGGTGGACCTGAACCGCGCGCCGCGCGAACTGCTGCTGCGCGTGCCCGGCCTGGGCGTGAAGGCGGTGGAGCGCCTGCTGCAAAGCCGCCGCGTGCGCGCGCTGCGCAGCGACGACCTGAAGCGCCTGCGGGTGCCGCTGGCCAAGGTGCTGCCTTTCGTGAGCGTGGCCGACCACCATCCCGGCCGGCAGCTCGATGGCCGTGCACTGGCCGCGCGCCTGCGGCCCACGGCGGCGCAGGCTTCGCTGTTCTGAGCGCCCGCCATGCACATCGTGACCTTGGCCGATGCGGCCGACGTGATGGGCTGGCGCCATGCAGCGCGACGCCTGCTGCAGCAAGGCCAGCCGCCCGACGCGGTGGACTGGCAGGTGCTAGGCGACGATGCGCCCGGCTTGTTCAAGGCCACCACGCTGCCTGGCGATGGCCACGACGACACGACCACCACGCCTCGCGTGCCGGCCGGCTTCATCACGCTGGCCTCGCAAGCGCTGCTGCACCGCGACCCCGGGCGCTTCCACCTGATGTACCGGCTGCTCTGGCGGCTGGTGCAGGACCCCGCGTTGCGCCACGACCCGCTGGACTCCGACATGCTGGCCGCGCGGCAACTCGCGCAGCAGGTGCGGCGCGACCAGTACGAGATGCGCGCCTTCCTGCGTTTCCACGAACGCGCCACACCCCACGGGCCGCAGTACGTGGCCTGGTTCGAGCCGCAGCATCACGTGGTGGCGTCGCAGGCCCCGTTCTTCCAGGCGCGCTTCGCGAGCATGCGCTGGGCCATCTTCACGCCCGAGCGCAGCATCGGCTGGGACGGTACCGAGCTGCACATCGGCTGCGGCGCACGGCGCGAGGACATCCCGCTGGACGACGCCCGCACGGCGCTCTGGCTCACCTACTACGCCAGCATCTTCAACCCCGCCCGGCCGAAGCCGGCCCACATGCAGCAGCAGATGCCGCGCCGCCTGTGGCACAACCTGCCGGAAGCGCCCTTGATCGCGCCGCTGATGGCCGCCGCCGCCCACCGAACCGACACCATGGTGGAACACGGCCCCAGCGATGCGCAGCGGCGCCGACCCGCGCTCCCGCCCAGCGCCAGCGACGTCGATGCCTGGGCCGCTGCCCTCGACCGCTGCCGCGACTGCCCGCATGCCGCCCACGCCACCCAGGCCGTGCCCGGCGAGGGCCCGCGCGACGCGCCGGTGGTGCTGGTGGGCGAACAGCCGGGCGACATGGAAGACCTGCTGGGCCGACCCTTCGCCGGCCCCGCCGGCCAGTTGCTCGACCAGGCGCTGGCCGCAGCCGGCCTGCCGCGCGAGCGCCTGTACCTCACCAACGCGGTGAAGCACTTCCGCTTCGAGCTGCGTGGCAAGCGCCGGCTGCACAAGACACCTGGCCAGCGCGAGATCGAGAACTGCCGCGGCTGGCTGGAACGCGAGTTGGGCGCGATGCCGGCGCGGCACCTGGTGGCGCTGGGCAGCACGGCGGCGCAGTCGCTGCTGGGCCGCAAGGTAGGCATCGGCGAGCATCGCGGCCAGTGGCTGCCCACCGCCGACGGGCGCGAGGTGCTGGTCACCTGGCATCCGGCCGCCTTGCTGCGCATGCCGGCCGAGCAGCGCGAGCCCGCGTTCGAAACCTGGGTGGGGGATTTGCGCAGGGTCGCCGAGGCCGCCATCCGCTAGAGTTGCCCGCACCCTTTGCGAACGACCCCATTGGAGACAACGTCCATGCAACGCCGACACTTCCTCGGCCGCAGCGCCGCGGCATCCTCGCTGCTCGCACTGCCCACCTGGCTGCACGCCCAGACGCTGGAAAAGCCCAAGCTCACCATCGCGGTGGGCGGCAAGAACCTGCTCTATTACCTGCCGCTCACCGTGGCCGAGACGCTGGGCTACTTCAAGGCCGAAGGGCTGGACGTGCAGATCGTCGACTTCGCCGGCGGCTCGCAGGCGCTGCGTGCAGTGGTGGGCGGCAGCGCCGACGTGGTGTCGGGTGCGTTCGAACACACGGTGAACATGCAGGCCAAGGGCCAGCGCCTGCGTGCGTTTGCCTTGCAGGGCCGCGCGCCGCAGATCGTGCTGGCCGTCAACAAGAAGACCATGCCGAACTTCAAGTTGGTGGCCGATTTGAAAGGCAAGAAGATCGGCGTGACCGCGCCGGGCTCGTCCACCAACGTGATGGCCAATTTCGTGCTGGCCAAGGCGGGCCTGAAGCCCACCGACGTGAGCTTCATCGGCGTGGGTGCCACCAACGCCGCCATCGCCGCCATCCGGCAGGGCAGCATCGACGCACTGTCGCACCTGGACCCGGTGATCACCATCCTGGAGCGCGCGGGCGACATCCGGGTGGTGACCGACACCCGCATCGTGGCCGAGGCCGACAAGGTGTTCGGCGGCCCGATGCCGGCCGCCTGCCTGTACGCACCCCAGCCCTTCATCGACAAGAACCCCAACACCGTGCAGGCGCTGGCCAATGCGATCGTGCGGGCCGACAAGTGGATCCAGGCCGCGGGCCCGGGCGAGATCATCAAGGTGGTGCCCGAGGGCTTCCTGCTCAACGACCGCGCCGTCTACATCGATGCCTTCCTCAAGAGCAAGCCCGCCCTCAGCGTGGACGGTTTGATTCCCGAGCAGGGCGCCGCCACCGCCTTGCGCGCGCTGGCCAGTGTGGACCCGGAGATCGCCAAGGCGCAGATCGACCTGGGCGCCGTGTGGACCAACGAGTTCGCGAAGAAGGCCAACGCGAAGTACCCGAAGGGATGAGCGCACCGGCCCTGCAGCTCGCCGGCGTGAGCTGCACCTTCGTCAGCAAGGACGACCCTGGCCAGCGCTACACCGCGGTGAAGGACGTGGACGTCACCGTCCAGGCGGGCGAGTTCGTCTCGGTGGTCGGCCCCACCGGTTGCGGCAAGAGCACCTTGCTCAACGTGGCAGCCGGCCTGCTGCAGCCGTCCACCGGCAGCGTGAGCGTGTTTGGCTTGCCGCTGCAGGGCTTGAACCGGCGCGCGGGCTACATGTTCCAGGCCGAGTCGCTGATGCCCTGGCGCACCGCGCTGCAGAACGTGACGGCGGGCCTGGAGTTCCGCGGCGTCGCGCCTTCGCGGGCTCGAGCGCAGGCCGATGCCTGGCTGCAGCGTGTGGGCCTGGCCGGCTTTGGCGACCGCTTTCCGCACCAGCTGTCCGGCGGCATGCGCAAGCGCGTGAGCCTGGCGCAGACCCTGGTGCTGGACCCGGACATCATCCTGATGGACGAGCCGTTTTCCGCGCTGGACGTGCAGACGCGCCAGCTGATGGAAAACGAGGTGCTGGCGTTGTGGCAGTCCAAACGAAAAGCGGTGCTGTTCATCACACACGATCTCGACGAAGCGATCGCAATGAGTGACCGCGTGGTGGTGATGAGCGCAGGGCCGGCGTCGCGGCCGATCGGCGAGTTCGTGATCGACCTGGTGCGGCCGCGCGATGTGGCGGAGGTGCGGGTGACACCCCGCTTCATCGAGCTGCACAAGGCGATCTGGAATGTGCTGCGCGAAGAAGTGCTCAAGGGGTACCAGCAGCAGTTGATGGCGTAAGGCGAAGCGCAGCCCCATGTGGTCCCACATCAAACTTTCCCATCGCACCCTGCGTGTCTGGCAGGCGGCCCTGCTGCTGATCGTCTTCGCGCTGTGGCATGCGCTCACCGCGCCGGGGCTCATCCCGCCCTTCCTGTTCGACAACGACCGCCAGGCTGCCTTCTTTTTCGGTGAGCCGCTCAAGATCCTCGGGCGGGTGTGGAGCTGGTTCTTCGTCAGCGCCGACATCTACGGCCACCTGTGGATCACCCTGCTGGAGACCGTGCTGGCCTTCGGCATCGGCACGGTCGCGGGGCTGGGCATGGGGCTGTGGCTGGCGCTCAGCCCGCTGGCGGCCGCGTTGCTGGACCCGTACATCAAGGCGCTGAACTCGATGCCTCGGGTGATCCTGGCGCCCATCTTCGCCGTGTGGTTCGGGCTGGGCGTGGCCAGCAAGGTGGCGCTGGGCGTCACGCTCACCTTCTTCATCGTGTTCTTCAACGTGTACCAGGGCGTGAAGGAGGTGAGCCCGGTGGTGCTGGCCAACGCGCGCATGCTGGGCGCGAGCCAGCGCCAGCTGCTGCGCCACGTGTACCTGCCCAGCGCCACGAGCTGGGTATTCAGCTCGCTGCACAGCGCGGTGGGCCTGGCCTTCGTGGGCGCGGTGGTGGGCGAATACCTGGGCAGCTCTTCCGGCGTGGGTTACCTCATCCTGCAGGCGGAGGGCAGCTTCGACATCAACACCGTGATGGCGGGCATCCTGGTGCTCACCGGCTTTGCGTTGCTGCTGGACGCGATCGTCGGCCAGGTGGAGCGGCGCCTGATGACCTGGCAACCGAAGGCGGGGGAAACCGAAAAGCTCTGACGCGCCCGGAACGCTGCTTGCCGCGCCGACCAGGCCACAACCCGATCCGCACCGAGTTCGACGTGAACAGCGCCCGCATTGCCCGTCCGCGTGGCCGGCACCTGCTCAACAGCGCCGGGTCGCCGGCCGATATGCCGAAGGGGCGCCAGGCGCCGCTGTGATGACCCTCGACGCCCAAACCCTCTTTTTTGCCATGTGGGCCAGTGTCACGCTGACCAGCGTGGCCCTGGCCGTGGGTGTGGGCCTGGGCCGCTCGGGCGTGCGCGCCTGGAACGCGGCCCTGCTGTGGCAGTCGGCCGGCTGGGCCCTGGTGATCGCGGCCACCTGGGCGCCTGGCAGCGGCCGCATCACCGGCACGCTGGGCGCCAGCGCGCTGGTGGCCAGCATCAGTGCGATGTACGTGGCGGCGCAGCACTTCCTGCGCCAGCCGGTGCCGCGCTGGTGGGTGCTGGGCCCGCCGCTGCTGGCCCTTGCGGTGCACTGGCTGATCTATGACAACGCCGCCGCGCGCATCTGCCTCATCAACACCCTGCTGGCTACACAGCTGATGTGGCTGGCCTGGCTGGTGCGGCCGTGGCGGCCGGTGAAAACCGGCGTCCGCTGGCGCTGGCTGGCCTTTGGTGCGCTGGGCCTGTCCGGCCCGCTGGTGCTGGCGCGTGCCGCCCTGGTGCTGTGGGCACCGCAGGCCTACCCGAGCTTCAGCTCCAACCATTGGCTCAACGTGGGTGGGCTGCTGGTCAACAGCGCCTGCCTCACCGTGGGCACGCTGGCCATGCTGCTGGCGCACCGCGACGAAGCGGAGCGTGCGCTGCACCGCCTGGCCACGCTGGACGGGCTCACCGGCACGCTCAACCACCGTTCACTGCTGGAGCGGGGCGCCGAGCAGCTGCGCCTGGCGCTGCGCCACCACCAGGCCTTCACCGTGCTGATGGTGGACCTGGACCACTTCAAGCAGGTGAACGACCAGCATGGCCACCCGGCCGGCGACCGGGTGCTGGCGCTGTTTGCGGAGCTGCTGCTGACCAGCGTGCGCAATGGCGACCTGGTGGGCCGCTACGGCGGCGAGGAGTTCTGCGTGCTGCTGTCGCAATCCGATCTGGCGGCCGCGCGCGTGGTGGACCAGCGCATGCGCCAGCGCCTGACCGAGGAACTCAATCCGCTGGTCGGCTTCGAGGTCAACTTCAGCAGCGGCGCGGCCTCGCTGGGGCCGCGCGAGGAAACGCTGGCCCAGTTGATCGCGCGTGCCGACCACGCGCTATATGCCGCCAAGCATGCCGGCCGCGGCCAGCTGGTGGCTGACGTGGCACGCGGGCCGGTGCGCGAGCTGCCCACCGCTGCCTGAGCGCGCGCGGCGCCGTGTTGGCGCCGATCGACGCGGCCGCGTGCTTTCTACACATCGGCACAAGATCAGACCGACACACACCTGTGCAGCCGCTAGGGTGGCGCCCGCCATTCCAACGCACAGGAGACTTCCTTGACCTTCCAACGCCATTCGATCGCCGGCCTGGCGGTCCTGCTGCTGGCCGCCTGCGGTGGCGGCGGTGATGCCGATCCCACCGCGAGCACCAGCGCCGCCACCGCTGCTGCAGTGCCGGAGGACGCACCTTCCACCAAGGCGGGCACCTCCGGCGCGGCCGCCGTCGCCGGCCCGGCCATCGCGCCGGCCGCCCTGGAGGACGCGGTCGCCCGCGCCCTCACCGCCGCACGTGCAGAGCAGGTGCGCGCCAGCTACGGCAGCCTGCCGGCGCCGGTGGTGGAAGTGCAGCGCCGCTCGGCCGACGGCCTGTGGGTGTTCGGCGGCGGCTATTTCCCCATCCCCGCCACCGCGCATGACACCAGCCCGGTCACGGCCCTGTTCATCGCCCGGCACACGGCCCAGGGCTGGGAGGTGGCGCTCGAAGACAGCGAACGGTTCAACGAACTCTCGCAGGCCGCGCCCGACGCGGTGATGAGCACGCCCGAGCGCCGCCTGTTCGCCGAACGCAGCAGCCAGACCCGCCGGGCGCTGGGCACCGCGCGCATCCAGGCCGCCGTGAGCGTGGGCCTGTCGATGCCGTTCCAGCTGCAGGGCGCGGCCTGGGGCACAGCCGGCGTGCATGGCGACAGCGGCTCCAGCCGGCCGTACAACGCGATCGACTTCTGGGGCGGTGATGGCCGGGTGCTCGCCTCGCGCGGCGGCATCGCGTACAAGTTCTGCACCAACTCGCGCTGGCCCTACATCAAGGTTGTGCACGACAACGGCTGGGCCACCGGCTACTACCACACGCGCAACCAGGCCACGATCAACAACGGCCAGTCCATCGCCGAAGGCCAGTTCATCGGCATGACGGGCGTGGAGCTGCCCTGCGGCGGCTCGGCCAGCGGCAACCATGTGCACTGGACGCTGTGGCGCGCCGACACCGGCGCGGCAGAGGCGGTGAACAACAAGCTCATCGGCGGCTGGACCTGGTTCGAAGGCAGCCAGCCCTACAGCGGCTACGCCGAGCGCAACGGCGTGCGCGTGTATGCCAACCAGTCCGGCCTGGTGAACTACGGCCACGGCGACACCACCCCGCCCACCGAGCCCTGCAGCGGCACCGGCTGCAACAAGTACAGCGGCAGCTTCAGCGGCTCCGGCGGCGCGGCGTTCCACCCGGGCAGCGGCGGCTTCTACTACGCCGGCGGCACGCTGCGCGCGTGGCTCCAGGGCGCGGCGGGCACCGACTTCGACCTGGTGCTGGGCCGCTACAACAGCAGCACCGGCCAGTGGGACAAGGTGGCCGCCAGCGACGGCCCGAGCTCGGACGAGAGCCTGAGCGTCAGCGCCGGCGCCGGCTACTACCGCTGGCGCATCAACCAGTACAGCGGCACCGGCAGCTACACGCTCTGGACCCAGCAGTAGCGCTCGGCAAGCGCCTCACGCCGGGTATTCGCCGCTGCAAAGAATGGCGACCGCCTCGCGCAGGCGCTGCGGCATCGGGCTGGAGTCCGGTGCCGCGCCTTCCTGCATGCCGTGGCGGGCGCCGTCGGGCAGCAGGTGCAGGCGCACGTTGTGCAGCTCGATCAGGTCGCGGTCGTACAGCTCGAGAAAGTCCGACTGCATCTCGCGGCCGTCCACCAGGGTGACGGCCCCATCGCCCACCACCTCCAGGCCGAGGCCGCGCTCGATCACCAGTGCGGTGTCCTCGTCGATGCCCACGCCGAGCAGGTAGGGGTTTTGCGCCACCACGGTGAGCAAACGGCCCAGGCGCTGGCGCTCGGAAAAATGCTGGTCCACGATCGCCCGCGGCAGGAAGCCCAGGCCCGCCGCCAGGTCCACCGCGCCTTTTTGCGGATGCGGATTCACCCAGCCCTCGGCCAGCATGTGCTCGGACATCGCCGACGCGCCGGCGCTGGTCCCGGCGATGCAGGCTCCGCGCTCGCGGTAGATGCGGTGCATGGCCGCCGAGGTGCGGGTGCCGCCGATGATGGACAGCAGCTTGCGCTGGTCACCACCGGTCATGAACACACCGTCGGCCTGCAGCAGGTGCTCGATCACCTGCGGATCCGCTGCATCCTGGCGGTTGTGCATGGCAAACACCATGGGCTTGGCGCCCAGCAGGCCGAAGGCGTGCTGGTACACCTCGGCCACCTTGTCCTGCTCGCGGCTGGCCGCGGTGAGCACCACCACCTTGGGCGATGCAGCGTGCGTGAGCTCCACGAAGCGCCGCAACACCCGCATGTCCTGCGACCGGTCCTCACCCCCGCCGATGATCACCAGGTGACCGGGTGGGGCGTCAGGGTGGGGGGAAGGCGGCGAGGACAAGGGCATCGGCGGTGGGGCGCAGCAAGGGGGTGGGCTGTGTCCGGTTGCGGCAAGTGTCATGCCGCGGCACGCGAGCCGCCACGCTGCAACAAGGGCCACGTGCGCGGGCGACCGCGGCAGTTGAAAGACAGCCGTTGGCAGGTCGGGTACGGCGGCTCGGTGACACCCTGATACGGTTTTGTCAGCGCCCGACTACGCGCGTCAGGCGGCCCTCACCACAGTTCCCTGGTGGCGACGACAGACGTGGCGCGCGGTGTTCCTTACGCTGGAGTCCAGCCTCCCAAGGAGCATCACCATGAAGCGCCACACCCCCGCCGCCCTCGCTTTTGCCATCAGCCTGGCCGCTGCCACCACCCTGATGGCGCAAGCGCCGTCCGTGGATGTGGACGCGGTCACCAACACACCGGCGCTGCGCGTGCAGCAAGCCGGCGGCGTGCAGTTTGTCAACGGCGGCGCCGGCGAGCAGGAACGCGCCGCGATGAAGTCCCTGCAGAGCGAGTTCCCGCTGCAGATCGCCTTCAGCGGCCAGGGCGGCGAATACGGCGTGGCGGACGAGGTGCGGGTGCGCGGCGACAAGGGCCCGGTAATGGCTGTGTCCAAGGCCGGGCCGCTGCTGATGGTGAAGGTGCCGCCGGGTCGCTACACGGTGGAGGCCGACTTCAATGGCAAGACGCAGCGGCGCACCGTCAACGCCTCCGGCCATGTGGTGCACTGGTCCAGCCCGCTGGTGTCCTCCAACTGAAGCAGCGGCCTGAAAGCACAACGGGGCCCGTGGGCCCGTTGTTCATTTCGCCGTCGGCATCACGAACTCCGCCCCCTTGGGCGTGCTCTCCGGCCAGCGCTGCATGATGGACTTCTGCCGGGTGTAGAAGCGCACGCCTTCTTCGCCATAGGCATGCATGTCGCCGAACAGGCTGCGCTTCCAGCCGCCGAAGCCCTGCCACGCCATCGGCACCGGAATCGGCACGTTGATGCCCACCATGCCCACCTGGATGCGGCGTGCGAACTCGCGCGCCACGTTGCCGTCGCGGGTGAAGCAGGCCACGCCGTTGCCGAACTCATGGTCGTTGACCAGTTGCACGGCTTCAGCGAAATCCTTCGCGCGCACGCAGGCCAGCACCGGGCCGAAGATCTCTTCCTTGTAGATGCGCATGTGCGGCTTCACATGGTCGAACAAGGTGCCGCCGGTGAAGAAGCCCTTCTCGTGGCCCGGCACCTTGTGGCCGCGGCCATCCACCACCAGCTGCGCGCCTTCTTCCACGCCCTGCGCGATGTAGCCCTCGATGCGGTCCAGCGCCTGCGCCGTGATCACCGGGCCCATCTCGGCGTCCAGCTCCATGCCGTTCTTGATGGTCAGCGCCTTGGCCCGCTCGGCCAGCAGCGGCACGATCTTGTCGGCCACCTCGCCCACCAGCACCGCCACGGAGATCGCCATGCAGCGCTCGCCGGCCGAGCCGTAGGCCGAGCCGATGAGGGCATCCACGGTCTGCTCGAGGTCGGCATCGGGCATCACCACCATGTGGTTCTTGGCGCCGCCCAGCGCCTGCACGCGCTTGCCGAAGTGGGCACCGCGTTCGTAGATGTAGTGCGCGATCGGCGTGGAGCCCACGAAGCTGAGCGCCTTCATGTCCGGATGCTCCAGCAGCGTGTCCACCGCCAGCTTGTCGCCCTGCACCACGTTGAACACACCATCGGGCAGGCCCGCCTGCTTGAGCAGCTCCGCCATGAAGAGCGAAGGGCTGGGGTCGCGTTCGCTCGGCTTGAGCACGAAGGTGTTGCCCGCCGCGATGGCGATCGGGAACATCCACATCGGCACCATGCACGGGAAGTTGAACGGCGTGATGCCGGCCACCACGCCCAGCGGCTGGCGCAGGGTCCAGTTGTCGATGCCGGTGGACACCTGCTCGGTGTAGTCGCCCTTGAGCAGCTGCGGGATGCCGCAGGCGAATTCCACGATGTCGATGCCGCGGCTGACCTCACCCTGCGCATCGGTGAACACCTTGCCGTGTTCGCTGGTGATCATCGCGGCCAGGGTGTCGCGGTGCTGGTTCAGCAGCGCGAGAAACGCGTTGAGCACGCGCGCGCGCCGGATCGGCGGTGTGTCGGCCCAGGCCGGGAAGGCGGCCTTCGCGGCTGCCACCGCCGCGTTTACCTCGTCCACGCCGGCCAGCGCCACCTGGCGCGCCACCGCCCCGGTGGCGGGGTTGAACACCGGCTGGGCACGCCCGCTGGTGCCGGCGACCACGGCGCCGTTGATGTAGTGGCCCACCTCGGTGGTGGCGGTGAAAGCTTCGGGTGCACCCATGTGTGTCTCCTGGTCCTGCGACAGGCCCCACTGTTCACCTTTGGCGCCTGCGGCGCAATGCCGCAGGGCTGGATTCATTGTTCACGATGGCAAACAATACCTGCATGGACGACCGAAAGATCGAATCGCTGTGGGCCCACGTGCACTGGCTCACCGTGCTGGGCCAGCAGGGCAGCTACACCGGCGCGGCCCAGCGCCTGGGTGTGAGCAAGGCGGCCATGAGCCAGCGCATCAGCGAGCTCGAGCGCGCCGCCGGCGTGCCGTTGGTGCGGCGCACCACCCGCAGCGTGCGCCTCACCGAGGCCGGCCAGCAGCTGGTGGACAGCACGCTGGGGGCCTTCGAGCAGATCGCGCGCAGCTTCGAAGGCGTGAAGGACCTCGCCGCCGCGCCGCGCGGGCTGCTGCGCCTGACCGCGCCGGTGGCGCTGGCGCGCCAGCAGATCGTGCCGCGGCTGCCGGAGTTCCTGCGCCGGCATCCGGAGGTGCGCATCGAGCTGGATCTGTCCGACCGGCTCAGCTCCTTGGCGCAGGAGGGCTTCGACCTCGCCATCCGTCACAGCGCGTCGGTGCCCGACACCCATGTGGCCTGGACCTTGTGCCGCACCCGCTCGCTGCTGGTGGCCAGCCGGGCCTACCTGCGCCGGCGCGGCACGCCCCAGCATCCGCAGGAGCTGGCCCAGCACGACTGCCTGCACTACCTGCGGCCACAGGACACCGTGGCCTGGAGCTTCCAGCGCCGCGGCAGCCCCGCCGGCAGCGACAAGCTCACCGTGGCGGTGAAGGGCCCGTTCGCCGCCAACAACAGCGAGGCCCTGCGCGAAGCGGCGCTGGGCGGGCTGGGCATCGCATTGCTGCCCGACTTCAGTGCGCAGGCGCTGGGTGGCGGCAAGCTGGTGGCCGTGCTGCCGGACTGGCAGCCCGTGGGCACCTATGGCGAGCAGCTGTACGCGGTGCGGCCCTACAGCGCCCAGGTGCCTCGCGCGGTGCAGGCGCTGGTGGGCTATTTACGCGAGGCGTTCCAGGACGGCTTCGCGACCGGGCCGTGAACCCTGCTCTCTGCCGCGCACGCTGCGTTCACTCGGGCGCGTGGCACACCGCTTCGACGTTGTTGCCATCCGGGTCCAGCACGAAGGCGCCGTAGTAGTTCGAGTGGTAGTGGGCGCGCACGCCCGGCTTGCCGTTGTCGGTGCCGCCGGCGCTCAGCGCGGCGGCATAAAAGGCGTCCACCTCCACCCGCGAGCCGGCACGCCAGCACAGGTGGCTGGGGCCGGACGCCGGCTCGGTGGTGACGAACCAGGTGTCGATCTTGAAGCCCACGCCGGGCATCTCGGCGCCGAAGCCGAGCACGCCGGTGCCCTCGTGCACCGCCTCATAGGCCACCCGATAGCCCAAAGGCGCCAGCGCCTGGCGGTAGAACTCGCGCGTCCTCGGCAGGTCGCGCACACGCAAGGTGATGTGGTCGATCATGGTGCTCCTCCCACAAAAAAAGCCCACCCCGGTGAAGGGGTGGGCGTTCAAGTCCTCAGAAAGGACGTCGTTGGGACCGGTACCAGCGCCGCTGTCGCTTCGGCGCCCTCAAACACTGAACAAGCTGCGACCCACTCTAGGGGCCGGGTCATTGCACGGCCATCCCCAATACGAGGGAACGGCGCACCCATTCCGGGCACGGACGGTGCTATCCCGGTGCACCCACGGCGCAATGGGCCGCTGCCAGGTCCCACAGCGCGGCGCCGCAGCTCTTGAAGAGAACGGGGCCGGCGGGCCCGCCGCTGGCCGCGGTCACCTCGCCGAGCAGCGGCAGCGCATCACCATCCAGGCCGGCCTGGGCGACCTCGCCCGCCTCGTGGCGCGCACGGGCGGTGTCCAGCACCACCCGGCCGCGGGCGGCGATGTGCTGCACCACCGGCGCGGCCACTTCGGCCATGGCCGTGGTGAAGCCGCCGATGGCGGCGACGAAGGCATCATCGCGCGGCGGGCGGTCCATGCAGACCGTGTTGGCCGGCGTGGCACAGATCACCAGCGGGCAGCGCGCCAGCGCCGCGTCCAGGTCGGTGGCCCGGTGCACCGTGACCCCCAGCGCCTGCGCGGCTGCCATCAGCCGCTGCTCACCCTCGGCACCGCGCGAGCGCAGCCACAGCTCGCGCACGCCCAGCACCTCGTGGAACACCTGCAGGTGCGCCAGGGCCTGGGCACCCGCGCCAAACATCAGCAGCGGCCCGCCCGGCTGGGCCGCCAGCCGGCGCGCGGCGATCGCGGTGACGGCCGCGGTGCGCCGGGCGGTCAACACGGGCCCGTCCAGCAGCGCCAGCCGCTCGCCGGTGTCGGTGCGCAGGACCAGCACGTCGCCCAGGATGGCGGCCAGGCCACGTGCGGGGTTCTGCGCGTTGTAGGTGATGAGCTTCATGATCGCCAGCCCGCCCGCCTCGGGCGTGCTCCACGCCGGCATCAGGAACCAGCGCGTGTCCGGGGCGATGCTGTGCACGGAGCGCTCGGGCACCTGCACCTGGCCCTGGTGCTGCGCCGCCAGCACCTGTTCGATGGCGGCCATCAGCGCGGGCCAGGGCAGGGCCCGTGCGGTGGCGGCGGCGTCCAGCAGCTTCATGCGCCGCCTCCCACCAGGAAGCGCGCCGCGGCGTCCAGCGCCTGCATATCCTGCGCCACCGCCCCCGGCGCACCGCCCTTGCCCCACAGCGCACCGGCCCAGCGCATGCCCATGAACTCGGCGCACAAGCGCACGCTGTCGATCGCCGGCTGGGCCTTGGGGCGGTCGCCGCTGGTGGTGATCAGCGCCAGCGGCTTGCCGGCCATGCGCGCCTTGAAGTCCAGCCCCGGCACCCGCAGCCAGGCGCTCCAGTGGTCCAGGTAGAGCTTGAGCGGCGAGGGCAGGCTGTACCAGTAGATCGGTGCCACGAACACCAGCTCGGTGGCAGCGAGCGTGGCGTCCAGCAGCTGGCGTCCGTCGCCCTCGGGCATCGGGTAGTCGCCGCGGCCGTGGCGGTGGTCCTCGAAGGCCGGCAGCTGCAGGCCGCGCAGGTGCAGCCAGGTCTGCGTGACGTCGGCCGGCAAGGCGGCAGCGGCGTGGCGCGCCAGGGCTTCGGTGTTGCCCAGCACACCGGGCAGGCGGGTGCTGGCGAGCAGGAACAGCAGGTGTCGTGATGTCATCGGGCCATCATACGAAGGCGTGCCCAAGTGCGCCGGTCACTGGCCATTGCAGCGCACCGGGCCGCACAATCCGCCCCATGAGCACCCCCACGCCGTTCGGCGAACAAGACCTGGCCCGGCTGCAGGCGCTGCTGGACGCACTGCCCCAGCCGCTGGAGCCGCTGGACGTGACCATGCTGGACGGCTACCTCTGCGGCGTGCTGCTGCAGCCCAAGCGCCCGCCCGAAAGCGCCTGGTTCCCGCATGTGCTGGACGTGGACGGCCGTGCCCCGCCGGCGAAGTTCGACGTGGAGCCGCTGCGCGCGCTGGTGCAGCGCCGCCTGGCCGAGCTGGACGACGCCATCGAGCGGCGCGACTGGTTCGACCCCTGGGTGTACGAGTTCGACGAGGAAGCATCGCCCTCGGAAACCGTGATGCCGTGGGTCGCCGGCTTTGCCACCGCCTGCGCCATCTTCCCGGCCCTGATGGAGCTGAACAACCCGGAGCTGCTGGAGCCGCTGGCGCTGCTGTACATGCACCTGGACCCGGACGACCTGGAGGACGCCGACGAGCTCATCGCCGAGATCGAAACCCTGGAGCCGCCGCAGGAGCTGGCCGAGGCGGTGGAAGGGCTGGTGCGCAGCACCTTGCTGCTGGCCGACGTGTCGCGGCCGCTGAAGAAGAAGCCGGCGCTGCGTCCCGGCGGCGGGGCGGCTCGTAAGTCCGCCCAAGGCCGTGGCAAACCGCCCCAGCGGCCCCGCCGCGGCTGAAGAACCATGAGCTCCCCGCCCACCACCGACCTGGCTGCCCTGATGGCCCGCATCGTGCTGAAGGACCGGGCTGCCTTCGAGCAGCTCTACCGCCTGACCAGCGCCCACCTGCTGGGCGTGGCCACGCGTATCCTCGGCAGCCCGGCGCGTGGGGAGGAGGTGCTGCACGAGGCCTACATGAACGTGTGGCATGGCGCGGGCAGCTACCGCCCCGGTACCGCGACGCCCATGACGTGGATGATCAACATCGTGCGCAACAAGGCGATCGACACGCTGCGCTCGAACGCCACCGAACGCGCCACCACGGTGCCGCTGCCGGACGAAGGCGCCGAAGCGCTGGCCGGCGCCGCGGCGGACGGCGAGCAGCCGCAGCACCTGCTGGACAACAGCCTGCAGCGCCTGCAGATCGACACTTGCATGGGCCACCTGTCGGCCCAGCAGCGCCAGGCGCTGGCCCTGGCCTACTACCACGGCCTGATGCACAGCGAGATCGCCGAACGCCTGGGCGCGCCGCTGGGCACCGCCAAAGCCTGGGTGCGGCGCGGCCTGGCCCGCCTGAAGGACTGCCTGGTGGCCGCCGGCCTGGAAGCCGCATGAGGCTGAGCCCTGAAGCGATCGAGCTGCTGGCGCGCGAGTACGCCCTGGGCACCTTGCATGGCGGCGCCCGGCGCCGCTTCGAGGCGCTGCAGCGCGAGTCGCAGGCGGTGGCGCACGCAGTGGCCGGCTGGCAGCAGCGCCTGGCGCATCTGGCGCAGTCGGTGCCCGCCATCCAGCCGTCGCCGGCCTTGTGGCAGGGCCTGGAGCAGCGCCTGTTCGCCCCGGCCGCTGGCACGCCGCGCGCCGGCTGGCGTTTCTGGCGCTGGATGCTGCCCTCGCTGGGCGGTGCGTTCGCCGGCGCCGCGCTGTGCCTGCTGGTCCTCACACAGCAACCGCAATGGCTGGGCCGCGAAGTGGCGCAGGGTGAGGGCCTGCCGCAAAGTTATGTCGGCCTGCTGAGCGACGCCGCCGGCAAGCCCGTGGTGCTGGCCAGCTCCACCCGGCATGGCCGTCAGCTGCAACTGAAACTGCTGCAGCCGATCGCCGTGCCCACCGGGCAGGTGGCCCGCCTGTGGGCGCTGCCCTCCGACGGCCGGGCGCCCTTCGTGGTGGGCGTGGTGCCGGCCGGCGGCAAGGCCAGCATCACCCTGGCCGACAGCGCCGAGCGCCTGTTCGCCAAGGTGCCCCGCCTGGGCGTGCGGCTGGAGCCGGCGGACGCTGCCTTGGCGCCCCCCAGCGCCGCGGCGGAGAACTTTGTGGTGAGCGGCCCCTGCGTCAAGCTGTGGTGAGTGCATCCCGGCGCCGGCTCACTCCGTAGATGGATCAGGCGGCCGATTTGGCCGCCCCTTTCAAGGAGATGAACATGACGATGTCCCGCCCCGCCCGCCTGTGTGCCCTGGCCGTGTATGGCCTGCTGCTCGCCGCCCCGGCCCTGCCCTCGCTGGCCGCGGACTCCACGCCCGCACCGGCCGCCAGCGACCCATTGGCACCCGCGCGTGCCCAGCTGGCCGCCAAGCACTGGCAGGCGGCGATCGAGGAGCTGCAGCGCGTGAACGCCACCGGCAGCGCCGACTGGAACAACCTGATGGGCTACTCGATGCGCATGCGCAAGACGCCGGACCTGGATGCAGCCGAGCGTTACTACGCCGAGGCACTGCGCCTCGACCCCAAGCACCGCGGCACGCTCGAATATTCCGGCGAGCTGGCGCTGATGAAAGGCGACCTGCCCACCGCCGAGCAACGCCTGGCCGCTTTGGACAAGGTGTGCACCTTCTCCTGCGAGGAATACCGCGACCTGAAAAAGGCGATCGCGGCCTACAAGGCCAACGGCAACAAGTACGTCGCCAAGGCCGACTGAAGCGCCGGCGGCGTCAGCCGAAGTGGCGCCTGGCGTGCACACCCAGGCCCTGCGCCACGCTGGCGAAGCGGTCGCCGCGTCGCACTTCGGCCGACGGGAAACACGCCGCGATGCGCTCGGTGAGCGGCTTCAGCCCGGTGGAGCCGCCGGTGAAGTACAGCACGTCGATCTGCGCCGGCGCCAGGCCGGCCTGGCGCACGGTGTCCACACCCGCGTCCACGATGCGCTGCAAGTCCGCCTCCAGCGCCGCCGTGGCCTGTGCCTCACCCAGCTCGGCGGTGAGGCCGCTTTCGATCAGGCCGAGGTCGATCGAGGTGGCGCCACCGTCGGCGACCGCGATCTTGGCGGCTTCGGCCTGTGCCGCCAGGGCATGGCCCAGCCGCTCGTTGACCACGTGCATCAGCCGATCATGCAGGCGCGGGTCGCCATAGAAGGGGCGCATGCCGCGAAGCTCCGCCACCCGTGCGGGGGCGTACACGGTGTTGATCAGGTGCCAGGTGGCCAGGTCGAAGTACACCCGGTTGGGCACCTCGCGCGGCGATTGCCCGCGCACGCTCGGCCCCAGCGTCCGGTAGCCGCAGCTGGGCAGGATGGCGGCCAGCTCCACGTGGCGGTCGAAGTCGGTGCCGGCAATGTGCACACCGTGGTTGGCGAGGATGTCGTCCTTGCGTTCGGCGCGGGCCCGCCGCGCCGGGCCCACGCGCACCACCGAAAAGTCCGAGGTGCCGCCGCCGATGTCGGCCACCAGCACACGCTGCTCGCGCTCGGCGCGCTGTTCATAGTCCAGCGCGGCGGCGATCGGCTCGTACTGGAACGCGATCTCGCTGAAACCCACCGAGCGGGCCGCCGCCTCCAGCGCCGCCTGGGCCTGCGCATCGCGTTCGGGCTCGCAGTCGACGAAGAAGACCGGACGCCCCAGCACCACCCGCGTCAGTTCGCCGCCGGCGTCGCGTTCGGCCTGCTGCTTCAGGTGCCTCAGGTAGCCGGCCACCACGTCCAGATAACGCACCGCGCGCCCGCCACCCACGTCGGTGCTCTGCTCGATCAGCGCGGAGCCCAGCACGCTTTTCATCGAGCGCATCAGCCGGCCGTCCAGCCCGTCCACATAAGCGGCCACCGCGGCGCGCCCATAACTGCGCGGCAGGGGCTCGTGCGGGCTGCCGCCCTCGACCGCATAGAACACCGCCGTCGGCATGGTGCGGTAGCCGGGCTCCAGCTCCACCAGCGCCACGCCGTCGCCCTGCGGCAGCGCGATCGCGGAGTTGGAGGTGCCGAAGTCGATGGCGCAGTAGGAGGCGGGCATGATGAAAAGCAGCAGCCCGCTGCCGGTGAAGGCAGCGGGCTGCAGGAGTCGGGGGAGGGGCGGCGATTCTAGTGAATTGCCGCCGCGAGCGTGCCGCGCCCTGTCAGGCGCTCACCATCGCGCGCGGCCGCACGGCAGCGCTCACGTCGCCGCAGAAGCCGAAGTCCATCTCCGGCCGCAGCCCGCTCATCAGCTCAGCCAGGGCGCGGCCCGAGCCGGCGCCGTGGGTCCAGCCCAGGGTGCCGTGGCCGGCGTTGAGCCAGAGGTTGGCTATCTTGCTGCGGCCGATGTAGGGAATGTTGGTCGGCGTGCTGGGCCGCAGGCCGGCCCAGAAGTTGGGCTCGGTGGTGTCCGCCACGCCGGGGAAGATTTCTTCGTAGCGCTGCACCAGCGCATGGCAGCGCACCTTCGCGGTCGGCGTGTCCAGGCGGGTGTCGTAACCGGCGAGTTCGGCCGTGCCGGCGATGCGGATGTGGTCGCCCAGGCGTGAGATCGCGATCTTGCGGGCGTCGTCGATCATGCTCACCACGCTGGCGCGCTCGGGGTGCTTCAGGCGCAGGGTGGCGGAGTAGCCCTTGGCGGGATAGATGTTCAAGGTGATACCCAGCGGGCGCAGCAGGGGCGCGGTGAAGCTGCCCATCGCGGCCACGTAGTGGTCGGCGGTGAGCGTCTGGCGCTTGCCGGTGCGCTGGTCGCCCACCCGCACGCCGCTCACCTGTCCACCGGCGCTCTGGATCTCGACGATGTCGTGTTCATACAGGAAGGTGGCGCCGCGCTGGGCGCACAGGCGCGCGAGCTCGCGGGTGAACACCCAGGCGTCGCCCGACTCGTCGCTGGGCGTGTAGGTGCCGCCATGCAGGCGCGGCCCGAAGCTCGCCAGCGCCGGTTCGACCTTGAGCACCTCCTCGCGGCTGAGCACGCGCCGGTCCACGCCGTGGCGGCGCATCACCTCGGCCGCGGCCGCGCCGGTTTCCAGATCGTGTTCGCTGCTGAAAAAATGCAGGATGCCGCGCTCCACCCGGTCGTACTGGATGCCGGTCTGCGCCACCAGCGCCTTCAGCGAGGCATGGCTGTAGCGGCCCAGCGCCACCAGCTGCTGCACGTTGCGTTCGAAGGCGGCGTCGGTGCACTGGGTGAGGAAGCTCAGGCCCCAGATCCACTGGCGCGGGTCCAGCTTGGGCCGGAACAGCAGCGGCGAGTCGTCGCGCAGCAGCCACTTGGCCACCTTGAACGGGGCCGCGGCATTGGCCCAGGGCTCGCAGAAGCTCACCGAGATCTGCGCGCCATTGGCCTTGCTGGTTTCCATCGCGGCATCGGGCTGGCGGTCGATCACCGTGACCTCGTGTCCTTGCTCCAGCAGGTACCAGGCGGTGCTGATGCCGATGATGCCGGCGCCCATCACGATGACCTTCATGCGGATGTCCTCTTCAGAAAGCTGCAAACACAGTGTGGCGCAGGCGGTGGCCCGGGCGATTGGACGATTGTCCACACGCCCGCGCGGATAATGAACAGCCATTCACGGTTTTCCCCATCCATTAGCCACTCTTATGCGTGACCTGGACCCCGCCAACCTGGACTGCCTGGCCGCGCTGGCGGATGAAGGCAGCTTCGAGCGCGCCGCGCAACGGCTGGCCGTGACGCAGTCGGCGGTGTCGCAGCGCCTGCGCAGCCTGGAGGCCGGCGTCGGCGCGCCGTTGGTGGTGCGGGCGCGGCCGCTGCGCCTCACCGAGCCGGGCAAGGTGCTGCTGCGTTTTGCGCGCCAGTGGCATGCGATGCGGGCGGACCTGGCGCGGGAGCTGGGCGCCGGCCTGTCGGTGCAGGAGCGGCTGCCGATCGCGGTGAACGCCGACAGCCTGGCCACCTGGGTGCTGCCCGCGCTGGACGCCCTGGTGCAGGAGGGCCAGGAGCGCGGCTGGAGCCTGGAGCTGGTGGTGGACGACCAGGACTTCACCCACGAGTGGCTGCGGCAAGGCGCGGTGCTGGGCTGCGTCAGCACGGTGGAGCAGGCATTGCGCGGTTGCCAGGTGCTGCCGCTGGGCATGATGCGATACGCCGCGGTCGCCAGCCCGGGGTTCGTGCAGCGCTGGCTGCCGCAGGGGCTGACGCGCGGCAACTTCGCCCAGGTGCCCTTTCTCGTGTTCAACCGCAAGGACGACATGCAGACCCAGTGGGTGGCCCGCGCCTTCAGCGTGCGGGAGCCGCGCCTGCGCGAATGCCATGTGCCGGCCAGCGAGGCTTATCTGCGGGCGGTGGAGATGGGCTGGGGCGTGGGGGTGTTGCCCGAGCTGCAGGCGCGCGAGGCCATCGCGCGCGGCTCCCTGCAGGTGCTGCACCCGGAAGTGACCGTGCCGGTGGCGTTGTACTGGCACCAGTGGCAGCTCCAGACCCCGGCCGATACGCCGGGTGGCCGGCTGGCGCTGCTGAACCGGGTGGGCAGCGCGCTCGCCGCGGGCGCGCGCAACGCCCTGGGGCCGGACGGGGGCGGCCCCGCCACGCGCCGGCGCGCTCAGCGCGGCGGGCGTTCGCCCCGCTGAGGCGCCCCGGCGTCGCGGCGCGGCGGCGCAGGCCTGTTGACGCCGGCGCCGGCGCCGCTCGGTTCGCTCGGCAGGCGCAACAGGCTGCCCGCCGGGTCACCCGGCTTGCGGGTCTCCGGCCAGCCGGGTTCGGCCGCGGCGAGCCAGAGCGCGCTGGTGACGGCGGCGGTGACGGTGGCCCAGGTCAGGGCTTGAAGGGTGGCGTGGCGCATGGGGGGATCGCTTTGGTGACAGCCTATCCCCGGGGTTCTCCCGAAGCCATCCACCAAAGTGGGGAAGTGCCCACCTCAGCAGCGCCAAAACGCAACGACTTGCAAGCCGGGCGGCGCCGTTGCGCAGGCGCGGCGCTCCTGCGTGAAGTGCTGCCAGAAACACCCCGCAAGTCGCGTGCATTTCGGCCGATTGATACATCCAGGTACATCTCACACTGCCTCATCCACCGCCCGTCTGCATCCAAGGGGTCTGTCATGCGCAACGACGAACCGTCTGCCTCCTTCCTGGCCCGCTGGATGCGTGCCCGGCCCGCGGCGGTGCTGGACGACCCGGCGGATTACGGCACCGCATTCGGCCTGGACCTGAGCATGGCCGAAGGCATCCCCCATCCGGTAGAGCCGCTGCCGGCGCATGCAGCCAAGGCCGGCGACGGCTGGCTGGCGCGCTGGCGCCGCATCACCTGATCAGACCTCGATCAGCTTGAGGGGCTGGAAGCCGTCCGGCTCGCCCTTGGCCTGCAGGCCGCGCGCCTGGCTCACCACCCGTGTGACGCGGCCGTCGGGGTGCGCCACCTGGTAGTCATGGCGGCAGTGCAGGTGGCCGTGCAGCCACAAGTCCACCCCGGGCAGCAGGTGGTCGTCGGCATTGCAGAAGCTCGCCGTGCCCGATTGAGCCCCGTAGCGAGGGTCGGTGCTGCGGAGGCTGGGCGCAAAGTGAGTGATTACCACCGTAGCGTCGCATGGTTCGTCGCCCGGCTGCGCCAAGGCGCCAGCCAACCATTCCCGGCAGGCGAGTGCTTCCTCCCGGACCGCGGCGGCATCAAAGGGCTGGCCACCCAGCGTGGCCCGCATCACCTTCTGGAAGTAAGCGCCTGCCCTCATGGCCTTCTTCCGGCCGGCCGGGCCGAACAGGTCGAAGTCGCACCAGCGCACGGTGCCCAGGAAACGGATGCGGCGACCCTGGCTGTCGCTCAGCACCGCGGAGGCACGCTCCAGCAGCCGAAGCCCCAGGCTGGCGCAGCGTGCGTGCAGGCGCGGCCAGGCGTCCATCAGCTCCCGGTCGTCGAATTCGTGGTTGCCTGCCACGACCAGCACCGGCACCGGCCAGCCCGCAAAACGCTCCAGCGCGGCCCAGCGGTTGTCGATGTCGCCCGCCAGCACCAGCAGCTCGGCGCCGGCGGCCGGCTCGGGATCAAAGGCCTCGCTTTCCAGGTGCAGGTCAGACAGCAGCTGCAGCTTCACGGCACCTCCCTGCAGACACGCTCGGCGGCCCCGCGGAACGGAGGGCGCGCGCGGGCTACGCGCCGTGGCACTGCTTGTACTTCTTGCCGCTGCCGCAGGGACAGGGGTCGTTGCGCCCGACCTTGGGCGTGTCGCGCCGCACCGGCTCCACCCGGAAGCGGGCTTCGCTGGTGAGCTCCCACAGGTCGGCCACCGCCAGCACCAAGTCCTCCACCGCCTCGTCCACCGTGGCCAGCGGCACGGCGTCGTTCAGTGCTTGCACGATCTCCCGGTCTTCGTCCGTCTCGGGCGGCAGGTGGCGGAACACCCGGTCGAGCGCGCTCACCACCTCGTCCTCGTCCAGCGAGGTGAGCTCAGGGAATACCGTGGTGGCGTACTGGAACCCGGCGACCCAGGAAAACAGCGGCCGAGAGATTTCGGGCATGCCTGCCCACACGTCGGCGGCGTCGCTGCCCGCCTCCGGGTCGGGCTCGGGCATGCTTTCGTGCAGCACCGGGTCGAACCAGCCGTCCTCGGCCATGCCACGGTTCAGCGCGGCGTGGCGCTTTTCCAGCAAGGCGGTGCAGCGCGCCAGCCAGGCGGCGTCCACCGTGTCGGGCAAGCTGCGGCCCTCGAGGTCGAACACCGGCGGCAGCCACTCGGTCCGTTCGATGAGGCGGGGCTGCGCCAGCACGCCGCACAGGTAACCGTCGAGCATGACGATGTCCAGCGGCTCCAGCGGAGCGGGGGTGTCGGCGAGCAGGTTGTCGAGCTCGTCCAGTTCCTGGTCGTTGAGGTCTTGGGCCATCGGGTCATTGTGCCTGCCGAGGTGTGGCGCGGCCGCAAAAAAGCCGCCCGCGGGCGGCTTCCTGATGGGCCGAGCCGCGCTCAGGCGGCGAGCTGGGCCTCGATCTGCTGCTTGCGCGCGGTGAGCTCGGCGGGCAGCTTGTAGGCCAGCTGCTGGAACAGCTCGCCGTGCAGCTGCATCTCCTGCAACCAGGCGGCCTTGTCGATGCCGATCACGGCGTCGAACTGCTCGCGGCTGAAGTCAAGGCCGTCCCAGGTGAGGTCCTCATAACGCGGGCTCACGCCGAACACATGCTCCACGCCGCTGGCCTGGCCTTCCACCCGCTCCAGCATCCACTTGAGCACACGCATGTTGTCGCCATAACCGGGCCACACGAACTTGCCGTCCGCACCCTTGCGGAACCAGTTGACGCAGAAGATGCCGGGCAGCTTCGCACCCTGGCCTTCGAGCAGAGCACCGAGCTTCAGCCAATGCTGGAAGTACTCGCTCATGTTGTAGCCCATGAAGGGCAGCATCGCGAACGGGTCGCGCCGCACCACGCCTTGCTGGCCGGCCGCGGCGGCGGTGGTTTCCGAGCCCATGGTGGCGGCCATGTACACACCTTCCACCCAGCTGCGCGCCTGGCTCACCAGGGGCACGGTGGTGGAGCGGCGGCCGCCGAAGATGAAGGCATCGATCGCCACGCCCTGCGGGTTGTCCCACTCCGGGTCCAGCACCGGGTTGTTGGTGGCGGCCACGGTGAAGCGGGCGTTGGGGTGCGCCGCCTTGGCGCCGGTGCTCTTGGCGAGCGCGGGCGTCCAGTCCTTGCCCTGCCAGTCGGTCAGGTGCGCGGGCGGCTCGTCCGTCATGCCTTCCCACCACACGTCGCCGTCGTCGGTGAGCGCCACATTGGTGAAGATCACGTCGCGCTTCAAGGAATCCATGCAGTTGGGATTCGTCTTGTAGTTGGTGCCCGGCGCCACGCCGAAATAACCCGCTTCCGGGTTGATGGCGTAGAGCTTGCCGTCGGCCGCCGGCTTGATCCAGGCGATGTCGTCACCGATGGTGGTGACCTTCCAGCCTTCGAAGCCATGCGGCGGGATCAGCATCGCGAAGTTGGTCTTGCCGCAGGCGCTGGGGAACGCAGCCGCCACATGGTGCTTCCGCCCTTCGGGCGAGGTGACACCCAGGATCAGCATGTGCTCGGCCAGCCAGCCCTGGTCACGCCCCATGGTGGAGGCGATGCGCAGCGCGAAGCACTTCTTGCCCAGCAGCGCGTTGCCGCCGTAACCGGAGCCATAGCTCCAGATCTCGCGGGTTTCGGGGTAGTGGACGATGTACTTGGTGGGGTTGCACGGCCAGGCCACGTCCTGCTGGCCGGGCTGCAGCGGCGCGCCCACGGTGTGCACGCAGGGCACGAAGTCACCGTCCTCGCCCAGCACCTCCAGCGCCGCCTTGCCCATGCGGGTCATGATGCGCATGTTCACCGCCACATAGGGGCTGTCGGACAGCTCCACGCCGATGTGGCTGATGGGCGAGCCCAAGGGGCCCATGGAGAACGGCACCACGTACAGGGTGCGGCCGCGCATGGCGCCGCGGAACAGCGCGTTCTCGCCGGTCTGCAGCAGTGCCCGCATCTCGTCCGGCGCCATCCAGTTGTTGGTGGGGCCGGCGTCTTCCTTTTTCTGGCTGCAGATATAGGTGCGGTCTTCCACCCGGGCCACGTCGCTGGGGTCGCTCCAGGCCAGGTAGCTGTTGGGGCGCAGCTCGGGATTGAGTTTCTTGAAGGTGCCGGCCTTGACCAGCTGCGCGCACAGGCGGTCGTATTCGGCCTGGCTGCCGTCGCACCAGTAGACCTCGCTGGCTTCGGTGAGCGCGGCCACTTCGGCCACCCAGGCCACCAGGCGGGCATGGTGGACGTAGGCCGGTACGTTCAGGCGCAGGCCTTCCATCACGGGACGGTTCATGGCAACTCCAATCATCGATATGTCGAAAAAGCGGGATTGGGCGAGGCCCCTGACACACATCACCAGGGGACTCGCCCAATGCCGCCCGATCGGATCGGGAGAATGGCCTGAAAGTTACACGGCAGTTTCCGCGCCCGGCCTACCGGTTACCACGTACAGGGCCGTGCGCCATTGTCATTCCAGTGTAATTGGCAGGTAACCGCCAGAGTCCGGGGGGTCATGCAAATCGCTCATGGGCGAATGCAAAGGACTTTTGCTCGTTTTGAAGGGAACGAGAGGGGCACGGAGACGCCGCCGCGGCGCGAGTGGACGCCTTCGGCGCGACACTCCCGCATCCCGGCCCCGACTTGCCCGCCGCTGAATGACCGCACCCACTTTTCGCCTGGCCAGTGTCAACGTGTCGCTGGCGCAACCCCTGCAGATCGGCGACCGCACGGTGATGTCCGGCATCGGCAAGCGTGCGGTGACCGGCCCGGTGGCCGTGCGCCCACTCGGGCTGGAGGGTGACGAGCAGGCCGACCTGTCGGTGCACGGCGGCCTGGCCAAGGCGGTGTACGCCTATTCGCTGGTGCACTACCCGGTCTGGCAGACGCTGCGGGCGCAGGCAGGCGTGGCCGCCTGGGGCACAGCGCTGGCGCCGGGCGCCATGGGCGAAAACCTCAGCTTCGAGGCCGGCCCGCTGGAAAAGGACGTCTGGGTGGGCGACGTGCTGCGTTTCGAGCACTGCCAGCTCATCGTCAGCGAGCCGCGTTTCCCCTGCTTCAAGTTCAATGCCGCGATGGGCTTCAACAAGGCGGCCAAGCTGATGGCGCAGTCGGGTTACTGCGGCTTCTACCTCGCGGTGAAGCAGCCAGGCCCGCTGCAGGCTGGGGATGCGTTCGAGCTGCTGCCCGGGCCGCGTGAGCTCAGCATCATGGAGCTCTTTCGCACCAAGGCGCACCGCATCACCTGAGCAGGGATGCGCTGCGCCCGACGCGGCAGCTCGTTCAGGCCTTCACCGCCTGCTCGTCCAGGCTCGGGTAGTCGGTGTAGCCGCGTGCCCCGCCGCCGTAGAAAGTCTTGCTGTCCGCGGGCGCCATCTGGGCGCCTTCGCGCAGCCGCCGCACCAGGTCGGGGTTGCTGATGAACGGCCGGCCAAAGGCCACCAGGTCGGCACGCCCGCTGGCCACGGCGTCCAGCGCCATCTGGCGGTCGTAGGCGTTGTTCACCATCCACGCGCCTTCGAAGCGGCGGCGCAGCTGCTCGTAGTCGAAGGGCGCCACGTCGCGCGGGCCGCCGGTGGCACCTTCCACCACATGCAGGAAGGCCAGCTTCAAGGGCTGCAGCTGCTCCACCGCGGCGTTGAACAGCGCTTGGGGGTCGCTGTCCTGCCCGATGTCGTTGCTGGGGGTCACGGGGCTCAGGCGCAGGCCGGTGCGGCCGCCGCCGATTTCCGCGCTCACCGCCTGCATCACCTCGCGCAGCAGGCGGGTGCGGTTCTCGATCGGCCCGCCATAGGCGTCCGTGCGGTCGTTGCAGCTGTCGCGCAGGAACTGGTCGATCAGGTAACCGTTGGCGCCGTGCACTTCGACGCCGTCGAAGCCGGCATCCATGGCACGCCGGGCAGCGTCGCGGTAGCTCTGTACCAGGGCCGGAATCTCCTCGGTGCGCAACGCCCGTGGCACCGACACCGGCTCGAAGCCCTGGGTGGTGAACGTCTTGGTGTGGGCCGCCCGCGCCGTGGAGGACACCGGCACGTCGCCCTTGGGCAGCAGCGACACATGCGAGATGCGGCCCACATGCCACAGCTGCACCACGATCTTGCCGCCGCGCTGGTGCACCGCGTCGGTGATGCGCCGCCAGGCCGCCACCTGTTCGGCGGAATAGATGCCGGGCGTGTCCAGGTAGCCCTGGCCGTCGGGCCGGATCTGGGTGGCCTCGGTGATGATGAGGCCGGCCCCCGCACGCTGGGCGTAATAGGCCTCGGCCAGGGCCGCCGGCACGCGGCCGGGCGCCGCGCGGTTGCGGGTGAGCGGCGCCATCACGACGCGGTTGTCGAGCTGCAGCTCGCCGGCCTGGAGGGGATCGAACAAGGTAGGCATGCCGCCAGGGTAAGGAGTTTGGCGATAACCGCATGCGCCACCCCCCAGCCGGCTTTGTGCTAACCCGACCCGCTACAGTGACGCCATGCTCGCCTACCGACACGCCTTCCACGCCGGCAACCATGCCGACGTGCTCAAGCACCTGGTGCTCACCCATGTGCTGCGCTACATGGCCGAAAAGGACAAACCCTTCACGCTGGTGGACACCCACGCCGGCGCCGGCGGTTATTCGCTCGAAGGCAAGTACGCACACAAGCGCGAGGAGTTCGCCGAGGGCATCGCCCGGCTCTGGGGCCGCGCCGACCTGCCCCAGGCGCTGGCCGACTACGTGCGCAGGGTGCGGGAGTTCAATGGCGGCGACAAGCTGGAGCAATACCCCGGCTCGCCCGCGCTGGCGCAGATGCTGATGCGGCCCACCGACCGGCTGCGCCTGTATGAGCTGCACCCCACCGACTACCGCATCCTCGAGGCCTTCCTCGGCAAGCGGCCGCACACCCAGGTGAGCATGAGCGACGGCTTTGCCGCGCTCAAGGGCGAGCTGCCGCCGCCCTCGCGCCGCGGCGTGGTGCTGATCGATCCGTCGTATGAGCTGAAGTCCGACTACGGCAAGGTGGTGGCCGCGGTGCGCGAGGCGCTGCAGCGCTTTGCCGACACGGTGATCCTGGTGTGGATTCCGCAGCTGCAGCTGCTGGAAAGCGCCCAGCTGCCACAGCGCCTGCAGGCCGCCGCCGACGCGGTGGCCCCCAAGGGCTGGCTGCATGCCCGCCTGACCGTGCGGCAGGCGGACGAAAAGGGCTTCGGCATGATCGGCAGCAGCATGCTGGTGATCAACCCGCCCTTCGTGCTGCACGAGATGCTGCAGCAGACGCTGCCCTGGCTCACCGACGTGCTCGGCCAGTACGACGGCGCGCACTTCCTGCTGGAGCAGCGCGCGGCATGACGCAGGAGAACACGCCCGCTTCCGGCGCTGGCCCGCTGGCGGGCCTGAAGGTGCTCGAACTGGGCCAGCTCATCGCCGGCCCCTTCGCCGGCAAGACGCTCGCCGACTTTGGCGCCGAGGTCATCAAGGTGGAGCCGCCCGGCAGCGGCGACCCGCTGCGCCAGTGGCGCCTGTTGCACGACGGCACCAGCGTCTGGTGGCAGGTGCAAAGCCGCAACAAGAAGAGCGTGGTGCTGGACCTGCGCAGCGACGAAGGCCGCAACGCGGTGCGTGCGCTCGCCGCCGAAGCCGACGTGCTGATCGAGAACTTCAAGCCCGGCACCATGGAAAAGTGGGGCCTGAGCTATGAGTTCCTGAGCGCGGCCAACCCGGGGCTGATCATGCTGCGCATCAGCGGCTATGGCCAGACCGGCCCCTACAAGGACCTGCCCGGTTTTGCGGTGGTGGCCGAGGCCATGGGCGGGCTGCGCCACCTGACGGGCGAGCCCGGCCGCGTGCCGCTGCGTTGCGGCGTGAGCATCGGCGACACCCTGGCCGCGCTGCATGGCGTGATCGGCGTGCTGATGGCGCTGCAGGCGCGCCAGCGCAGCATCGGCCCGGACGCCCCCAAGGGCCGCGGCCAGGTGGTGGATGTCGCTCTGTACGAGGCGGTGTTCAACTGCATGGAAAGCCTTCTGCCCGAGTACAGCGCCTTCGGCGTGGTGCGCGAGCCGGCGGGTTCGGCGTTGCCCGGCATCGCGCCCAGCAATGCCTATCGCTGCGCCGACGGCCAGGTGGTGATCGGTGGCAACGGCGACTCCATCTTCAAGCGCCTGATGCTCACCATCGGCCGGCCCGAGCTGGCCAACGACCCGGAGCTCGCCACCAATGCGCAGCGGGTGCCGCGGGTGGACCAGCTGGACGCCGCCATCACCGCCTGGACGGTGCAGCGCCCGGTGGCCGAGGTGGTGGCCGCGCTGCAGGCGGCCAGCGTGCCGGTGGGCCGCATCTACACGGTGAAGGACATCGCGAGCGACCCGCACTACCTGGCGCGCGAGATGATCGTGCCGGTGACCAGCGCCGACGGCCTGACCGTGCAGGTGCCCGGCATCGTGCCCAAGCTGAGCGCCACGCCGGGTGCCATCCGCCACCGCGCGCCCACGCTCGGCGAGCACCAGGACGAGCTGCCTTAAAGAGCTGCCTTAGAAGCGCTCAGCGCGAACGCGGCAATGGGCTGTCGGCCTCGCGTTTGAGATCGCGGAAGGCCGCGAACAACCACGAGCGCATGCCCAGCATCAGCGTGTAGGGCCGGCGCTGGTCGGCCGGCAGCTTCTGGTCGGCCAGGTGCTGCTGGGCGAAATCCTGCGCCACGCGGGCCAGGCGCTCGTTGAACTGCATCGCCAGGCTGCGGCCGATCTGGCCGTGCACCAGCATCAGCATCTCGCCCTCGCCATCGAAGCCGCCAGCGAAGTAGTCCTGCACCACGTGCTGGCGGAAGTAGTGCATCACCGGCCCCTTGGGGTGCCAGCGGAAGGTCTTGGCCACCTTGAGCCGATAGCGGTTCATCGGCTTGAGCTCGATGATGCCCAGGCGGTCCAGCTGCGCCAGGTACTTCACGCCCTCCGCTTCGGTGACGTCATAGGTGCTGAGCACCTGGTCGAAGGTCCACTGGCTGAGGCAGCAGATCGCCATCAGCAGCAGCTTGCGGTCCGCGATCACCGCCTTCTCCTGCTCCAGCGTGAGCTCTCGGCGCAGCGGCTGCGCGTCGGCCACCTTGCGCGCCAGCTCGGCAAAGTCCATGCGCAGCACGCCCAGCACCTCGTCGATGCGCGACAGCGGCATGTCGCGCTTGGCAAAGATGCGCTTGATGCTCGACTCCGCCATGCCCAGTTCGCGCGCCAGGTCGGCATAGGTCACGCCGGCGAGCTTGAGTTCGGCTTTCAGGGCAGTGATGAGGTCGGCGGTGGTGCTCATACCGCCGGAAAGTATCACATGGCGATACCGGGGGCGGCGCGCAGCAGGTGCTCCACCGGGCCTGCTTGCTGGCCCGGGCGCACGCTTCCACCATGCGGGCCATGTTCAACAGCCCGACGAGGCTTTCAATGCAAACGATGGTTCGACGCGATACCCGTGCCTGGCGCATGCAAGTGTGGGTGTCGTTCGGCTTGGCAGTGTCGGTGTGTGCGATCGGCCTGGCGTGGCTGCCAGGCGACGACACGGCCCGCGCCTTCATGGTGATGGGTTATGTGTTCTGCCTGTCGGCCGCGTTTGCCTTGTCCAAGTACGTGCGCGACAACGAAACCAAGCGCGTGGACACGCCGATGTGGGGCATGGTGGTGTGGGGCGGCTTCGCGTTCGCGATGGCGCTCACGGGCTGGGGTCTGTGGCGCATGGCGATCCAGCCGGTGTGGAAGGCCTACCTGCTGGTGAGCTGGCTGTTCCTGATCTCCACCGTGTTCACCCTGGCCAAGACCCTGCGCGACGCGCACGAAGCCGACCTGTTCCAGGCCCGCCTGGCCGGCCGCCGTGAAGCGATGGGCGAAACCCAGTGAGGCGCATCACCATGAAGACCTTTGTCCTGTCCTTGTTCGCCGCGGCTGTGCTTGCCAGCGCCCCCGCACACGCTCACGGCCCGTCGGATGCAAGCGCGGTGTCGGCCCTGTCGGTCGCGGTGCCGGTGGCGGTGTCGGTGGCCGGCCCGGTGCTGCTGCTCTCCGGGGCTGTGGCGCTCACGGTGGTGTCGGTGCAGGCCAGCGCGGTGGGCACCGTGTGGGTGCTGGAGCGCGCCTCCGACGGCGCCCGCTGCGTGCTGCGCTTCGGCGCGGAAGCGGCAGGCGCCGCCTCCATGGCCACCGGTGCGGTGATCACCACCGCGGTGCTGTCCACCGGCTGGCTGCTGTCGGCCGCCGGCGAAGCGATCGCCTTCATCCCCAATGAGATCGGCGCCTCGCTGCTCTACAACGAGCGCATCACACGATGAACACGCTGCGTGTCTTCACCGCCGCCCTGGCGCTGGCCGCCGCGGGCGCACAGGCCGGCCAGACCTGCGAGCCGCACAAGCCCTCCGCCAGCGCCATCACCCAGGCCCTAGGCCTGGCCCAGCGCACCCGCGATGCGCTGGACGCCAGCGGCGCCAGGGTGGTGCTGATCGCCCGCGCCGGGCAGGACCTGAGCGCCTATGGCCTGCGCTATTCGCACTTGGGCTACGCCTACCGCGACGAACGCACCAAGGCCTGGCGCATCGTGCACAAGCTCAACCACTGCGGTACCGACCGCAGCGCGCTGTACCGCCAAGGCCTGGCCGACTTCTTCATGGACCAGCCCTGGCGCTACGAAGCCGGCGTGGTGGTGCCCAACCCGGCGGTGCAGGACGCGCTGCTGCCGCTGCTGCAGGACAACAGCCGCGCTGCGGTGCTCAACACGCCGGCCTACAACATGGTGGCCTACCCCTGGTCGCAGCGCTACCAGCAGAGCAACCAGTGGGCGCTGGAGACCCTGGCGATGGCCATGCAACCCAGCGCCACCACACGGGTGCAGGCGCAAGGCTGGCTGCGTGCGCTGGGCTACCAGCCGACCACCTTGCACCTGCCGGCCTTCAAGCGGCTGGGGGCCGAGCTCACCGCCGCCAACGTGGCCTTCGACGACCATCCGAACAGCCGGCGCTTCGCCGGGCGCATCGATACCGTGACGGTGGACTCGGTGTTCGCGTTTGTCCGCAGCGCCGGCCTCGCAGGCGAGCCGCTGGTCGTGAGATAAAGGCAGCCGCCCAGAAAAGCCCAGATCCAGGAGGAGACCGCATGTCGACGTCATCCACACTGCCCGCGTCCAGCGACGCGCCGCACACCGCCCACCCCAACCAGTTCGCGCTCTTGGGCCAGCGCCGTTTCGCGCCCTTCTTCTGGACCCAGTTCCTCGGTGCGGCGAACGACAACCTGTTCAAGTTCGCCTTCACCGTGCTGGTGACCTACCAGTTGCAGGTGAGCTGGCTGCCGGCCTCGCTGGCCGGGCTGGTGATCGGCGCGGTGTTCATCCTGCCGTTCCTGCTGTTTTCCGCCACCAGCGGCCAGCTGGCCGACAAATACGACAAGGCGCTGCTCACCCGCATGGTGAAGTGGCTGGAGATCGTGATCATGCTGATCGCGGTGTTCGGGCTGTTCACGTCCAACGTGGCAGCGATGCTGGGCTGCATCTTCCTGCTCGGGCTGCACTCCACCCTGTTCGGCCCGGTGAAGTACGCCTACCTGCCGCAGCACCTGAACGAGCGCGAGCTCACCGGCGGCAACGGCATGATCGAGATGGGCACCTTCGTGGCCATCCTGCTGGGCGACGTGGCCGGCGGGCTGCTGATCGCGATCCCTGGCATCGGCTCGCACATCGTGGGCATCGGCTGCCTCGGCCTCGCGCTGCTGGGGCGGGTGACGGCGCAGTGGGTGCCGGTGTCGCCGGCCACCGATGCGCAGCTGAAGATCAACTGGAACCCCTTCACCGAGACCTGGCGCAACCTGCAGCTCGCGCGCCACAACATCGTGGTGTTCCGCTCGCTGCTGGGCATCTCGTGGATGTGGTTCTTCGGCGCGGTGTTTTTGTCGCAGTTCCCCTCCTTCGCCAAGGAGGTGCTGCACGGCGACGAGCAGGTGGCCTCGTTGCTGCTGGTGGTGTTCTCGGTGGGCATCGGCATCGGCTCGCTGCTGTGCGAGGTGCTCTCCAAGCGCCATGTGGAGATCGGCCTGGTGCCCCTGGGCGCCATCGGCATGAGCGTGTTCGCGATCGACCTTTATTTCTCTTCGCGCGGCCTTCCGCCGGCGGCCACCATGACGGTGGGCGAGTTCGTGGGCCGTGGTGCGCACTGGCATGTGATGGCGGACCTGTTCCTGCTGTCGATGTCGGCCGGCATCTACAGCGTGCCGATGTATGCGTTGATCCAGCTGCGGGCGCAGCCGAGCCACCGGGCGCGCATCATCGCGGCCAACAACATCCTGAACGCGCTGTTCATGATCGCCAGCGCCGTGCTCGCCGGTGCGCTGCTGGCGGCCGGCTTCACGGTGCCGCAGGTGTTCCTGTTCACCGGCATCGCCAACGCCATCGTGGCGGGCTACATCTTCCTGCTGGTGCCGGAGTACCTGCTGCGCTTCATCGCCTTCATCGCCACGCGCACCATCTATCGCTTCAAGGTGCTAGGCGATGAGCACATTCCCACCGAGGGCGCCGCGCTGCTGGTGTGCAACCACGTGAGCTTCGTCGACGCGGTGCTGCTGATGGCGGCCAGCCCGCGCCCCATCCGCTTCGTGATGGACCACCGCATCTTCAAGATCCCGGTGCTGGGCACGCTGTTCAAGCTGGCCAAGTGCATCCCGATCGCGCCGCAGAAGGAAGACCCGGCCGCCTACGCCGCCGCATTCGACGCGGCCGACCAGGTGCTGGCCGAAGGCGACCTGCTGTGCATCTTCCCGGAAGGCGGCATCACGCGCGACGGCGAGGTGGCCGAGTTCAAGGGCGGCATGATGAAGATCCTGGAGCGCCGGCCGGTGCCGGTGGTGCCACTGGCCTTGCAGAACCTGTGGGGCTCGTTCTTCTCGCGGGTGGAACAGGGTCGCGCGATGGTGCGGCCGTTCCGGCGCGGCCTGTTCAGCCCGGTGGGCCTGGTGGCCGGCGCGCCGGTGGCGCCGCAGCAGGTGTCGCCCGCGGCGATGCGCGAACGCGTGAAGCAGCTGCTGGCCACGCCCTGAGGCCCTGACGCAACGGCCGGGCCACGCTGCCGGCCGGCACGGGGTGTTGGATACTCGCGCGGCTTTCGCCACGCCCGTCCGCCGCCCCGATGATTCCCTCCCTGAGCCGCAATGCGCTGGTGCGCATCGTTCCGTTTGCCGCGTTCATGCTGCTGCTGGCCCTGCGTGGCGCCGCGCCTGCGGATGGCTCCTGGGGCGTGGACCCGCGCTGGCTCTATGCGCTGAGCGTGGTGGTCGTGGGCGGCATGCTGCTGGTGTGGCGCAAGGAATACGGCGAGCTCGCGCGGCAGAGCCTTCCGCAAGCGGGCGAGCTGCTGCTGTCCGTGGGCGTCGGGCTGGCGGTGTTCGCAGCCTGGATCTCGCTGGACGCACCGCTGTTTCGCATCGGCCAGGAAAGTGCCGCCTTCACGCCGCTGGACTCGCAAGGCCGGCTGGACTGGCCGCTGGTGGTGGTGCGCTGGATCGGCGCCGCCCTGGTGGTGCCGGTGATGGAGGAGCTGTTCTGGCGCTCGTTTCTCATGCGGTGGATCGAACGCCCGCTGTTCGAGGCGGTGGACCCGCGGCGCGTGGGCCTGCGCGCGATCGTGCTCTCCACCTTCGTCTTCATGCTGGCCCACACGCTGTGGCTGGCCGCCATCCTGGCCGGCCTGGCGTATGCGTGGCTTTATGTGCGCAGCGGCAAGCTCTGGCTGCCGGTGATTGCCCACGCGGTGACCAACGGCGTGCTGGGCATCTGGGTGGTCGCCACCGGGCAGTGGCAGTTCTGGTGAAACGCGCCTTCAGCGCGCCAGGTGGCTCGCCAGCACCGGAAAGAGTTTCACCAGGCCATCGGCGAGCAGCTCCACTGCCATCGCGGCCAGGATCAGCCCCATCAGCCGGGTCATCACGTTGATGCCGGTGTGGCCCAGCACCCGGGCGATGCGCGAGGACGCCGAGAACACGATGAAGGTGGCCAGGCCGATCACCACGCCGTAGCCCACGAGCACGGCATGCTCCCAGAGGCTGCGCGTCTTTTCGGCGTAGATCACCATCGTGGAGATCGTGGCCGGGCCGGTGAGCAGCGGGATGGTCAGCGGCACCACCGCGATGCTGTCGCCAGCGTCGGCCTTGGCCTGGCCTTCGGTGACGTCGCCCTCGCGCGATTCGGCCTGCTGTGCATTGAGCATGTGCAGCGAGGACATCAGCAGCAGCGTGCCGCCGCCCACCTGGAACGAGGCGATCGAGATGCCGAAGAACTCGATGATCTTCAGGCCGGCGATCGCGCTCACCGCGATCACCGTGAAGGCGGAGAACGCGCTCACGCGGATGGTGCGCTGGCGCTGCTGGCGGTTGAAGTTCTGCGTGAAGTGCAGGAAGAAGGGCACCACGCCGATCGGGTTGACGATCGCCAGCAGCGCGATCAGCGGCTTGAGCAAGTCCATGGGGTTCAGTCGTTGAGGGCGGGCGGCAGCCCGTGCAGCGCGTCGGCTTCTTCGAGCGCCAGGTAGGCGGAGCACATGCCGCGCAGGTACACCACGCCAGGCAGCACCAGCGCCAGCGCAAACACCACGCCGCCGCCGACAAGCGCCGCCACGCCGTAGGCGTTTTGCGCCGCCGGCGCGCCGGCGGCGCCCAGGGTGCGCAGGCCATAACCGAACAGGCCGCCCATCAGCTGCTGCGGCGGCAGGTCCACATGCACCACCAGCACGGCCAGGGCCGCCACCGCCCGGCCACCCGCGATGACCGCAAAGCTCACCAGGGCGCCCACCACCGCGGCCAGCAGGCTGGCCGCCGCACTCAGCAGCGCGGCGAAGAGCAGGCGACGGCGCACCTGCCGGCGCAGGAAGGCCCAGGTGGCCCTTACCCCCAGCCCGCGCCAGGTGGCCGGCGCGGCCAGCGGCCCCACCACCGCCACGGCGGCCAGCAGCGTGAGGCCCAGCATCACCACGCCGAGCGGCACCACCAGGCCGAACAACAACGGGCCCACGGTCGGCAGGCGGCACAACCACAGCAGCGCCATCAGCACGCCGATCAATGCCAGGCCGACCAGGCCGCACCCGAGCAGCACGAGCAGCAGGCGGTGAGCATGGGCGAGGGCGTCACGCACGGCCTGGGCCACCTCGCGCGGGGGGCGCCCGCGCGCTTCGTCCATCACCAGCAGGCCGGCGGCATTGCCGCCATAGAACGCAACGGTCAGCGCCAGGCCGCCTTGGAGCACGCCCCAGAGCGTGGCGTCCTTGACCAGCGCGGACTGCGCCATGGCCAGCAGTAGGCCGGCCATCGAAAAACTGCCCAGCAGCACATACAGCGCCCCGCCGTTGCGCACCGATTGAATGCTTTCCAGCACCCGGTTCAGTGCAAGCAGGGGACGTTCGGCAGCCAGGTTCATCGGGCAGGGATCATAAAGGTGCGTTTTGGCGGGGTTCCAGGGTTTGTCCCAGGGCGTGCAAAACAACACTTCGGTGGAAACGGCTTTACGAAGCCCCTGAAATTGCCTAGATAATCGGCGACCTGTGTCTGGCAGCGGCGCCTTCGCTTGAATGGTTCACGATGGGTTGAAGCTCCACATGGATATTTTTGAGTGATTGGAAAGGGCTTCCCCATGGGAAACAAGCTATACGTCGGCAACCTCGCCTACAGCGTGCGCGACGAATCTCTGCAACAAGCGTTTGGCCAGTTCGGCGTCGTGACGTCGGCCAAGGTCATGATGGACCGTGACACCGGCCGTTCCAAGGGCTTCGGCTTCGTGGAAATGGGTTCGGACGCTGAAGCGCAAGCCGCGATCAACGGCATGAACGGCCAGGCCCTCGAAGGCCGCGCCATCGTCGTGAACGAGGCCCGCCCGCGCGAAGAGCGTCCGGGTGGCTTCGGTGGCGGCGGCGGTGGCCGCAGCGGCGGTGGTGGTGGTTACGGCGGTGGTGGCGGCGGCTACGGCGGCGGCGGCGGTGGTGGCCGCAGCGGCGGTGGTGGTGGCGGCTACGGCGGTGGCGGCGGCGGCGGTGGCCGCAGCCCCTACGGCAGCGGCGGCCGCAGTGGCGGCGGCGGCAGCGGTGGTGGTTACGGCGGCGGCAGCCGCGGCGGCTACTGAGCCAGCGCGCAACGGCCTCGCGGCCGTTTCAGCATAAAAAGGCGGCAGCTTCGGCGAGCCGCCTTTTTTACTTTTGGCGGCAAGATTTGCGGCTTATCGATTTTCGCCTTGGCGATGCTTGCGCGGGCGGCCTGCCAGCAGCCGGTCAAACAGGAAATTGGGCAGCGCTCGCATCAGTTTGGCGACCACGCCCATTTGCCAGGGAATCACCCGGTAGCTGGCCCCGGCGGCGATCGCCCGGAACGCCTGGTCCGCAAAGGCATCGGGCTGCATCAGGAAGGGCATGCTGTAGCGGTTTTCGCGCGTCAGCGGGGTGTCGATGTAACCCGGCGCAAGCGTGACCACCTTGACGCCGAACGGCCGGCATTCGCCGCGCAGGCTTTCACAGTAGCTCACCACCGCCGCCTTGCTGGCGCAGTAGGCGCCGTGCCCGGGCAGGCCGCGCACACCGGCCACGCTGGCAATGCCCACCAGCGCGCCGGAGCCGCGCGCGCACATCGCCCGAACGAACGGATGGAAGGTGGCGGCCAGCCCGATGTTGTTGGTCTCGAAGGTGGCGCGCATCACCTCCAGGTCGGCGAACTCCGCGGTGTCCATGCCCACGCTGATGCCGGCGTTGGCGATCACCACGTCGGGCAGGCCTTGCGCGGCCATGCAGGCGCGGCCGGCACCGGTGATCGCGTCCACGTCCCGGACATCGGCGCCGTACACCGCCAGCCGGGCGGCGTCGTAGCCCTGCGTGGCGGCCCAGGCCTGCACCTCCGCCGTGCGGCGCGCCACCAGCGCCAGGCGCCAGCCCGCCTCGTAAAAACGCGCGGCCAGCGCCTGGCCGATGCCGCTGGAAGCGCCGGTGATGAAAACGAGCGGGCGGGGATCGGCGGTCATTCGGCCTCGGCAAGGTCAGGGGCGGATTTCAGCGGCCGCCGCGCCGGGCCGGTGCGAATGTGGCGTGCACCTTGCCCTTGAGCTGCAGCGTGCGGCTGAGGTTGTCGTAGTCCATGCCCTGGGCGCGCAGCACGTTGCTGCCGTGGCGCACCTGCACCGGCAGGTGCGAGCGCAGGCGCTCGGTGTTGAGGAAAGCCTGCAGGAACTCGCCTTCGAATTCCAACGGTTCCTCCTCGCCGGCACGGCTGACCACATGGGCCCCGCCCAGCAGCTGCACCTCGCTGGCGTCGCCGTTGGCAACGGCCTGGCGCGCGGTGGCCACGGTCACCCTCCCCTGGTCCCCGAGCGCGCGGATGCGCACGGTGTCGATCTCCACCGTGTCGGTGTCCGGATAGTGGCGCAACTGCTCGCCCTCGATGCGCACGCGCAAGCGGCCGTCAGGCGCATAGCGCTGCACCGCGAAGTGGCGCATGGTGTAGTCGGGCACATGGCGCGGCACCACTGCGCCGCGCGGCTCCTCCGGCTGGGGCGAGTTCTTCACCAGCCACCAGGTGGACAGCGCCAGCAGCAGCATCAGCAGCAACGGCAGGTAGGACGACAGCTGTTCGCGCAGCCGCCAGTGCCAGGGCACCTGGGCATGCGCGGCCGCAACGGGCGGGGTGGGGGCGGGCAGGGCCACGGCCGTCAACAAAGCCCTAAGGGCTGGCGTCCAGCGTGGTGAGGTGGCCTTGCAGCAGCGCCGCGTAGCGGCCGCTGGCCACCAGCAGCAGGTCGCAGAACTCACGCGCCGCGCCGTGGCCGCCCTGCGCGGCGGTCACGTGGTGCGCCAGGGCCTTGGCTTCGGCATGGGCGTTGGCGGGCGCGCAGGCAAAAGCGGCGCGCTGCATCAGCGGCAGGTCGGGCCAGTCGTCGCCAATGACCGCCAGCTCGTTCCAGTCCACACCCAGGCGCGGCAGCAGCGCTTCAGCGGCCGCCAGCTTGTCGTGCACGCCGTACAGCGCTTCGCGCAGGCCGAGGTCGGCCACACGCTTGCGCACGGCGGGTGAATCGCGCCCGGTGATCACCACCGGCGTGATGCCACCTTGTGCCAGCAGCTTCAGGCCATGCCCGTCCAGGGTGTTGAAGGCCTTGAACACCTCGCCGGTTTCGCCGATGTAGATGCGGCCGTCGGTGAGCACACCGTCGACGTCGAAGATGGCGGCCTTCAGGCCGAGGCCCGTGCCTTGCGCCTGCAGCAGCAGCTCGGGCGGGAATTGCAGGGCCGGACCCTGGGGCGCGGGCATGCTCAGATCACCTTCGCGCGCATCAGGTCGTTGGTGTTGAGCGCACCCACCAGCTCCTGCTGGGCGTTGACCACCAGCACCAGGTTGATGCGGTGCTGCTCCATCAGCTCGGCCGCCTCCACCGCCAGCGCGTCCTCGCGGATGCTGCGCGGCTTGGCATGCATGACCTCGCGCGCAGTCAGGCCGCGCAGGTCGCCGCCGCCTTCCAGCAGGCGCCGCAGGTCGCCGTCGGTGAAGATGCCTTCGATCTTCCGCCCGTCGACCACGAAGGCCGCACCCAGCCCCTTGCGTGTCATCACATGCATCATGTCGATGAAGCCGGTGTCCTTGCTGACCAGCGGCAGCGCGTCGCCGGTGCGCATCAGGTCGCGCACGTGCGTGAGCAGCTTGCGGCCCAAGGCACCACCCGGGTGGGAGCGCGCAAAGTCCTCTTCGCGGAATCCGCGCGCGTCCAGCAGCGCCACCGCGAGTGCGTCACCCAGCGCCATCTGCGCGGTGGTGCTGGCGGTGGGTGCCAGGTTGAGCGGGCAGGCCTCCTGGTCCACCGCGCAGCTCAGCACGATGTCCGCATGCGTGGCCAGCGTGGACTGCGGCTTGCCGGTCATCGCGATGAGCGTGATGTTCAGGCGCTTGAGCGCCGGCAGCAAGGCGGTGAGTTCGTCCACCTCGCCGGAATTGGACAGTGCGAGCACCACGTCGCCCTCGGTCACCATGCCGAGGTCGCCATGGCTGGCTTCGGCCGGGTGCACAAAGAACGCCGGCGTGCCGGTGGACGCCAAGGTGGCGGCGATCTTGCGCGCCACGTGGCCGCTCTTGCCGATGCCGGTGACGACCACGCGGCCGCTGGATTCCAGGATGCCCTGCACCGCGCGGGCGAACCCCTCGCCCTGGCGATCCCGCAGGCCCAGCAGCGCACGCGCCTCGATCTCGAAGGTCTGGACGGCGAGCGCCAGCGCGCGTTGGGCGTCGAAGGGCATGCTGGCTTTCACGGGGGAAGGCTGGTCTAGGATCGGGCATTCTAAGAACAATCCCCCGATGGCCTCGACGCTCGAACTCGTGCTGCTCTACCTCGTCGCCGCCGTGCTGGGCGTGGTGGTGTGCCGTTCCCTGCGCCTGCCGCCGATGCTGGGCTACCTCGCGGTGGGTGTGCTGATCGGGCCGAAGGCGCTGGACCTGGGCCACGATTCGGCCAGCATGCAGCACCTGGCCGAGTTCGGCGTGGTGTTCCTCATGTTCGTGATCGGGCTGGAGTTCAACCTGCCCAAGCTGCGCAGCATGCGCAGGATGGTGTTCGGCCTCGGCCTGTCGCAGGTGGGGCTCACCATGCTGGCGGCGTTGGCGGGCAATGCCGCGCTGGCGCTTGCCTTCACGGCCCTGGGGCGCAGCTGGTCGCTCGGCTGGCAGAGCAGCCTGGCCCTCGGTGGCGCCCTGGCCATGAGCAGCACTGCCATCGTGGTCAAGCTCATGGTCGAGCGGCTGGAGCTGGAAAGCGAACACGGCCGCCGCGTGATGGGCGTGCTGCTGTTCCAGGACCTGGCCGTGGTGCCGCTACTGGTGCTGATCCCGGCCCTGGGCTCCAGCCCGGAGGCGCTGGTGCGCGAGCTGCTTGTGGCCGGCGCCAAGGCGGCGGCGCTGCTCACCGTGCTGCTGGTGGGTGGGCAGGGCGTGATGCGCTGGTGGCTCACGCTGGTGGCGCGGCGCAAGAGCGAAGAGCTCTTCATCCTCAACCTTCTGCTGGTGACACTGGGCCTGGCCTGGCTGACCGAGCATGCCGGGCTGTCGCTGGCGCTGGGTGCGTTTGTCGCCGGCATGCTGATCGCGGAGACCGAATACAAGCACCAGGTGGAAACCGACATCCGCCCCTTCCACGACGTGCTGCTGGGCCTGTTCTTCATCACGGTGGGCATGCAGCTGGACGTTTGGGTGGTCGCTCAGCAATGGCCATTGGTGCTGCTGCTCACGGTGCTGCCGGTGCTCTTCAAGTTCGGCCTGGTCACCTTGCTGGCGCGTTGGTTCGGTGCCGCACCCGGCGTGGCGCTGCGCACCGGCCTGTACCTCGCGCAGGCGGGCGAGTTCGGTTTTGTGCTGCTCACGCTGGCCCGCGAACACCAGCTGCTGCCCATGCACCTGGAAAACGCGGTGCTGGCGAGCATGGTGCTGTCGATGCTGGCCACGCCCTTCATCGTGATGTACAGCAACCGCATCGTGATGCGGCTGTCGGCCAGCGACTGGCTGATGCAGTCGGTGGCACTCACCAGCATCGCCAAGAAGGCGATCAAGACCGAGAAGCACGTGATCATCTGCGGCTACGGCCGCAGCGGCCAGAACCTGGCCCGCCTGCTGGAGGCCGAGCACATCCCGTACATGGCGCTGGACCTGGACCCCGACCGTGTGCGCCAGGCCACCGCCGCAGGCCAGAACGTGGTGTTTGGTGATGCCGCCCGGCTGCCCAGCCTGATGGCCGCCGGGCTGGCACGCGCCAGCGCTGTGGTGATCAGTTATCCCGACACCGCGTCGGCGCTGAAGATCCTGCACCACGTGCATGAACATGCACCCACGGTGCCCGTGGTGGTGCGCACCCTTGACGACACCGACCTGGAGCGCCTGCGCAGCGCCGGCGCCACCGAGGTGGTGCCCGAGGCGATCGAAGGCTCGCTGATGCTGGCCAGCCATGCGCTCGCACTGGTGGGTGTGCCGATGCGGCGCGTGATCCGCATCACGCGCGATGCGCGCGACAAACGTTATGGCCTGCTGCGGGGCTACTTCCATGGTGCGGACGACGACACGGTAGAAGAGCTGCACCAGGAACGCCTGCTCAGCGTGAACCTGCCGCCGGACGCGCCCAGCCTGGGCCGGCGCCTGGGTGAACTGGCCTTGCAGACCGTGGGCGTGAAAGTGGTGTCGCTGCGCCGTGGTGCCTCCGGCCGCGTGGTGGCGGCCGACGAGCAGCTGCAGCTGGCCGCCGGCGACACCCTGGTGCTGTCCGGCCTGCCGGAGCCGCTGGCGCTGGCCGAGGCCCGCCTGTTGCACGACTGATTCTTCGTACACCTGTCACGCCATGCACCAGCCGATCAACGACCCCGCGCTGTACATCCGCTCCCACATCCGCACGGTGCCCGACTGGCCGGCACCGGGTGTGCAGTTCCGCGACATCACGCCGCTGCTGCAGAACCCGCGTGTTTTCCGGGTGCTGATCGACCAGTTCGTGCACCGCTATTTCGACGAGAAGCCGCAGGCCATCGCCGGCCTGGACGCACGCGGTTTCATCATCGGCTCGGTGCTCGCCTATGAGCTGAACGTCGGTTTCCTGCCGATCCGCAAGAAGGGCAAGCTGCCCTTCACCACGGTGGAAGAGACCTATGAGCTGGAATACGGCTCGGCGACGGTGGAGATGCACACCGACGCGGTGAAGCCAGGTGACCGCGTGGTGCTGATCGACGACCTCATCGCCACCGGCGGCACCATGATGGCCGGCCGCCGCCTGCTGGAGCGCCTGGGCGCCACGGTGATCGAAGGCGCGGCCATCGTGGACCTGCCCGAGCTGCAGGGTTCGGCGAAGCTGCGCGCGTCCGGCCTGCCGCTGTTCACTCTCGTGAGTTTCGAAGGCACTTGACCGGTCAGGTCAACGGAATGTGGCGTTCCATGTTGGCGCGCATGCGCACGGCCAGCACGGCACCGGCGGCACGCAGCACCTCAAAGGCCACCGCCGGCAGGCGCGCCGCGAGCTCGTCCAGGCGGGGCCCACGCAGGGCCCACACCACGCAGGGGCTCATGGCTTCGACATTCGCCATGCGCGGGCCATCGCCAAACAATGCCGGCTCGCCCACCACCGAGCCCGGGCGCAGGATCGCGATGCGGTTCGCACCTGGCGCACCCTTGTTGAGAAAGACCTGCAGGCTGCCCTGCTCCAGCAGGTACATCGTGCGCTCGCGGTCGCCCTGCTGGATCAGCAGGTCGCCGGCGCGGATGTCGTGCCGCGTGAGGTAGGAGGCCACCGTGCGCCACTGGTCCGGCGTCAGGCGGACACGGTAGGCGTCCTCCGCGTTGAGTGTCTGCACCGCATCCACCAGCTGCTGGATGTCCGTGGCGGCGCCCATGGGCTTGGAAAGTTGAGTGAGCACTTTTGGCCGTTCCTGACGGTGAAGTGATGGGGATTATGGGAACCCCCCTCGCCGGCCACAACCCGTGAAGCAGGGGGCGGGATTCCGCTTGTCAGAAGCACCCTGCCGCTGGTCGGGATGGGCTGCGGTTGTTACTTCGAGATACGCGCCAGCACGCCGTGCCGGCGTTCAGCGCGGCTCACTTGCCGATGCAGAAGCGGCTGAAGATCTCGCCGAGCAGGTCGTCGGCCGAAAAGGCCCCGGTGATCTCGCCGAGCGCGTTGTGGGCCAGGCGCAGCTCCTCGGCCAGCAGGTCCAGCGCAGGGTCGGGTGCATCGGCATGGGCCTCGGCCAGGGCCAGGTGCTCGCGCGTGCGCTGCAAGGCGCGCAGGTGGCGCGCACGGGCGATGAACACACCTTCCGGCGAGGCATGCCAGCCCGCGCGCTGCAGCAAGGCCGCACGCAGCGCCTGCAGCCCGCTGCCGGTGCGCGCGGAGAGCTTGAGCCCCGGAACCTCGGCATCGGCGGCGTCGGCCTTGTTGAACACATGCAGCACGCGTGGATGCTCCGCATGCACATCGGCCAGCCCGAGGCGCTGCGCCACACGCGCTTCACCCCGCTGGTAACCGGCCTCGTCGCGGCGCGTGAGGTCGTGCAGGAAGATCACCGCATCGGCGCCTTCGATCTCGCTCCAGCTGCGCGCAATGCCGATGCGCTCCACCTCGTCGTGCGTTTCATCGTCGGCGCGCAGGCCGGCGGTGTCGGTCACGTGCAGCGGCACCCCTTCGATCTGGATCGTCTCGCTGACCTTGTCGCGCGTGGTGCCGGGAATCGGCGTGACGATGGCCAGCTCGGCACCGGCCAGCGCGTTGAGCAGCGAGCTCTTGCCGACGTTGGGCTGGCCGGCCAGCACGACGCGGATGCCCTCGCGCAGCAAGGCGCCCTGATGCGCCCGGTCCAGCACGCCGGCCAGCGCGCCATGCAGGCGGGCAAGGCGGCCCCGGGCATCGGCCTTTTCCAGGAAGTCGATCTCTTCCTCGGGAAAATCCAGCGTGGCTTCAACCAGCATGCGCAGGTCCACGATCTGCTGGCGCAAGCCGTCCACCTGCTGCGAAAACGCGCCGCTCAAGGAGCGGCTGGCCGAACGTGCGGCCGCTTCGGTGCTGGCGTCGATGAGGTCGCTCACGGCCTCGGCTTGTGCGAGGTCCAGCTTGTCGTTGAGGAAGGCGCGTTCGGTGAATTCACCCGGTTCGGCCAAGCGCAGGCCGATCTCGCGGCCAGCCTCCAGGCAGCGTGCCAGCAACAGCTGCAGCACCACCGGCCCGCCATGGGCCTGCAGCTCGAGCACGTCCTCGCCGGTGTAGGAATGCGGGGCGGGGAAATGGATGGCCAGGCCCTGGTCGATCGCCTGGCCATCGGCGTCGGCAAAACCGAGGTAGGTGGCATGGCGCGGCTTGAGCGGCTGGCGGCAGATGGCCTCGATCAAGGGCTGCAGCTGGCGGCCGGAAGCGCGCACGATGCCGACCGCACCACGCCCGGGCGCAGTGGCGATCGCGACGATCGGGTCGTGGTGGCGCGGCAGCATGGCCGGCATTGTGGCGCGGGGTGGGGCGCCCGGGCGCTGAACGGCCCGGGCGCCGCCTGATCGGTCAGTCGACCGAACCCCGCATTGGCCTTATCGGCAAGCGGCGCGGCAACTTGAGCGCACCGCTACTTGGTGACACCCAGCCGCTTGTTGATGAACCACTGCTGCGCGATCGACAGGATGTTGTTGGTCACCCAGTACAGCACCAGGCCGGACGGGAAGGCGAAGAACATCACCGAGAAGGCCAGCGGCATGATCCACATCATCTTGGCCTGCACCGGATCCGGCGGCGCCGGGTTGAGCCAGGTCTGGAACATGGTGGAGGCGGTCATCACCAGCGGCAGGATGAAGTACGGGTCCTTGGCCGACAGGTCGTGGATCCAGCCGACCCAGGGCGCATGGCGCATCTCGACGCTGGACAGCAGCACCCAGTACAGCGCGATGAAAAACGGCATCTGCACGAAGATCGGCAGGCAGCCGCCCAACGGGTTGATCTTCTCCTCGCGGTAGATGCGCATCATCTCCTGCTGCATCTGCTGCGGCTTGTCCTTCAGGCGCTCGCGCATCTCGGCGATCTTGGGGTTCACCGCCTTCATCTTGGCCATGGAGCGATAGGCGCTCGCATTGAGCCAGTAGAACGCGATCTTCAGCACCACCACCAGCGCGACGATGGCCCAGCCCCAGTTGCCGATCAGCGAATGCAGCTGGTCCAGCAGCCAGAACAGCGGCTCAGCCAGGAGCTTGAGGTAGCCGTAGTCCTTCACCAGCTCCAGGCCCGGCGCCAGCGCGGCAAGCTTCTTTTCCTCCTGCGGGCCGGCAAACAGCGTGGCGTCCTGCGCCTTGGCAGCGCCGGGGGCGATGCTGCCCAGCGGCACCAGCATGCCGACGGAGTAGAGGTTGGTGTTGGCCAGCTTGTTGACGAAGAACTCGCGTTGCTGCTGCCCGGGCAGCAGCCAGGCACTGGCGAAGTAGTGCTGCACCATCGCGGCCCAGCCGTTGTCGGCGGCCTTGGTGAAGTCCAGGCTGCCCTTGTCGATGTCCTTGAACTCGATCTTCTTGAACTTGCTGGCGTCGGTGTAAAGCGCCGGGCCGGTGAAGGTGCTGTAGAACGACGATTCGTTGGGCGAGGCGGCGTTGTCCCTCAGCAGCTGCATGTACAGCTGCGGGCTGACGGCCGCTGCGGAGGTGTTGTTCACCTCGTGCTTCACGCCGATGGTGTAGGCACCGCGTGTGAAGGTGTAGGTCTTCACCAGGCGCACGCCGTTGGTGTCCGGCGACTCGAACACCACCTGCAGCTGCTTCGCATCCGGCTTGAGCGTGCGTTCGCCCGGGCGCACCGTCATCACCGTTTCGTGATTCGGAAGGCTGGCCGGCAGCAGGCCGGTCTGTGCCATGTAGGTGTGGCTGGCAGAGTGGTCGAACAGCACCACGTTCGATTCCACCGGCTTGGGACCCCCGGTGAACACCTGCGCGATGGACTGGTACCACGACAGATTCGGCTCTTCGAAGATCTTCTGCTGCAGCAACTCCAGTCGCACCAGCGAACCACCGCGCGAATCCAGCGTCGCCTTGTAGGTGTCGGTCGTCACGGTGACCAGCTCGGCCGCGGGCGCGCTGGCCGCAGCGGCCGGCACGGCCGCCGAAGCGACCGTTGCGCTGGCACCCGAGGCACTAGGCAAGGCGGCAGCACCCGTGGCCGAGGGCGCAACGCCCGTGGCCGGCGCCGTGGCCACCGGCCGCTTGGCGCCCGGATTGAAGAGCGAGGAATGGCCGTTCTGCGTGTTCCAGGCGTCCCACAGGAACAGCAAGGACGAAGCGAACACCACCCACAGCACGGTGCGGCGTATATCGGTCATGGTGAGGTCGAGGAGGAAACGGGGGATTCGGAAGGGGTGGCGGCGCCGCGCCGGCACCAGCGCGTGAACAGGCGAGGCGGCTCGGCCGGCACCGGATCATGCCCGCCCGCGCACCAGGGGTGGCAGCGGGCCAGCCGGCGCAGCGTCAACGCGCCGCCCGCGCCTGCACCATGGCGTTGCAGGGCTTGCAGCGCATAGGCGGAACAGGTGGGCTCGAAACGGCAGCTGCTGCCCAGCCAGGGGCTGAGAAAAAAACGGTAAAAGCGCACCAGCGCGATCAGGCAGCGTTGCGGCAGGTTCGCAAACATGGCGAAGGGCGGGCGCCGCGGCATTCAGCGCGACGCGGCTCGGCGCAGCATGGTGTCGAGCTCATCGCGCACGGCACAGCGCAGGGCCTCGGAGGCGGCGCTGCCGAACTGCTTGCGGTCGATCGGGCTGCGCAGGCGCAACACCCACAGGCCGTGCGCCAGGGCCTCGGCGTGGCGCGCCACGGCGGCGCGCATCTGGCGCTTCACCAGGTTGCGGGTCACGGAGCGCTTGGCATGCCGCTTGGGCACGACGGTGCCCAGCCACAGGCCGGACGGCTGTGCAGGCTCCACAGGTTTTGAGTTATCCACAACTTCGCTCCCGCTTGGTGCGCTGACGGTGGACAACTCGGGGACAAGCGCCTTGGGCGCGGGCCGCGGCTTCACATGCGGCAATGCAACCAGATGGTGAACGGCAAAGTGTGGGCTGCGCGCCTTGGACGGCGATCCCAGCACGCGTTCGAAATCGGCGCTCTGCACTAGGGGGTGCACGCGGCGGCCGACCATCCTCTGGCCAGGGGCGTAAGCCTGATCAGGCGAGTCAGACAGCCAGGCGCTTGCGGCCCTTGGCGCGGCGTGCGTTGATCACGGCACGGCCACCGCGGGTCTTCATGCGGACCAGAAAGCCGTGGGTGCGGGCGCGGCGGACTTTGGAAGCTTGGTAGGTGCGTTTCATGATGTGTTGCGTCCGGGAAACCCACTATTACAGCAAAAATCGCCTTTCCGGTCAATGACTTGCACCGCAACGCGCGGGGTTTGACGGGGATTGACCGCGCTTTGAAAACTGTGGATAACCACCGCTGGCCGGGAAGAGGGGCACGTACAATCCGGCCGCTCCAAAACAAGCTATCCACAATGAGCGCAGATCTCTGGCAGCGCGGCTGTGAGCGTTTGGCCGCCGAGCTGCCCGAACAGCAATTCAACACCTGGATCCGTCCGCTGCCACCAGCGGATGTGTCCGACGACGGCGCGGAGGGCGCCGTGGTGTCGGTGCGCGTCCCGAATCGGTTCAAGCTCGACTGGATCCGCACGCAGTACGCGCCGCGCATCGAGACCGTATTGACCGAGCTCGCCGGCAAGCCGGTGCGGCTGGAGCTGGCCCTGGCGCCGCGCGAAGCCGTGCGCGAGATGCCGCTGCGCAGCGCCGTGGGCGGCGCGGCCGCCGTGACCCGCAGCATGCCGGTGGGCGTGGGCCAGGTGCTGAGCAACGCCTTGCAAAGCGCCCCGGCAGCGCCGGTGAACAGCGGCCACGGCCCGGCCGCCAACGGCCCGATCGGCATGCCCTCGGGCGCCACCAACGCCGCCGCGGCGCTGTCGCGCAACCGCCTGAACACCAGCCTCACCTTCGACACCCTGGTGCCCGGGCGCGCCAACCAGATGGCCCGCACCGCCGCGCTGCACGTGGCTGGCGCGCCCGGCCAGATGTACAACCCGCTGTTCATCTACGGCGGCGTGGGCTTGGGGAAAACGCACCTGATCCACGCGGTGGGCAACGCGCTGCTGCGAGACAAGCCCGACGCGCGCATCCTCTACCTGCACGCGGAGCAGTTCATCTCCGACGTGGTGAAGAACTACCAGCGCAAGACCTTCGACGAGCTGAAGGCCAAGTACCACTCGCTGGACCTGCTGCTGATCGACGACGTGCAGTTCTTTGCCGGCAAGGACCGCACGCAGGAGGAGTTCTTCAACGCCTTCGAGGCGCTGGTGGCCAAGAAGGCCCACATCATCATGACCAGCGACACCTACCCCAAGGGGTTGGTGGACATCGACGAGCGCCTGACCAGCCGCTTCGACGCCGGCCTCACCGTGGCCATCGAGCCGCCGGAGCTGGAGATGCGCGTGGCCATCCTGATCCGCAAGGCCGATGCCGAAGGCACGCCGATGCCGGAGGACGTGGCGTTTTTCGTGGCCAAGAACGTGCGCGCCAATGTGCGCGAGCTCGAGGGCGCGCTGCGCAAGGTGCTGGCCTACAGCCGCTTCAGCCAGAAGGACATCAACATCGCCCTGGCGCGCGAGGCGCTGAAGGACCTGCTCTCCATCCAGAACCGGCAGATCTCGGTTGAGAACATCCAGAAGACGGTGGCCGACTTCTACAAGATCAAGATCGCGGACATGTACAGCAAGAAGCGCCCGGCCTCCATCGCCCGGCCGCGCCAGATCGCGATGTACCTGGCCAAGGAGCTCACGCAGAAGAGCCTGCCCGAGATCGGCGAGCTCTTTGGCGGGCGCGACCACACCACGGTGCTGCATGCGGTGCGCAAGATCGGTGGCGAGCGCACCAAGAACACCGAGCTGAACCAGCAACTCCACGTGCTGGAACAGACCCTCAAGGGCTGAGTGTTGTCAAAGCACAAGCCTGGGGACAACTTCCGAGAAACCGGGGAGTCATCCACAGGTCAGGGGCTTGCGGCGAAGTTGTTGTCTGTTACCAGCCTTCATTCCGGGCCCGGGCCCACAGGGTTCACGCCGTTCTAAACCGTTGCCAGAACAGGCGAAAATAGCGTTCTCCACAGATTGTGGCTCGCTCTACTAGAACGACCAGTTAAAGAGGAAGACATGATTGTTCTGAAAGCTCCGCAGGAAAAATTGCTGGGCGCCCTGCAGGCGGTGGCCGGCATCGTGGAGCGCCGCCACACCTTGCCCATCCTGGCCAACGTGCTGATGCGCAAGACCGGCAACACCGTGGAGTTCACCACCAGCGACCTGGAGATCCAGGTGCGCACCAGCGCCGAGCTGGGTGGTGACGCCGGCAACCTGAGCACCACCGTGGGCGCGCGCAAGCTGATCGACATCCTGCGCACCCTGCCGGCCGACCAGGTGGTGACGCTGACCGCAGCGCAGAACAAGCTCACCTTGCAGGGCGGCAAGAGCCGCTTCACCCTGCAGACCCTGCCGTCGGACGACTTTCCGCTGGTGAACGAGGCGGCCGACTTCGGCCCCGCCTTCAGCGTGCCGCAGCGCACCCTCAAGGGCCTGATCAACCAGGTGCACTTTGCGATGGCGGTGCACGACATCCGCTACTACCTCAACGGCATCCTCTTCGTGGCCGAGGGCAAGACGCTCACGCTGGTGGCCACCGACGGCCACCGCCTGGCGCTGGCGCAGGCCACGCTGGAAGTCGAGATCCCGAAGCAGGAGGTGATCCTGCCGCGCAAGACGGTGCTGGAGCTGCAGCGCCTGCTCAAGGACGAGAAGGAGGGCGAAAGCGCCCAGCCGATCGAGATGCGCTTTGCCGGCAACCAGGCCAAGTTCGGCTTCAGCGGCATGGAGTTCGTGACCAAGCTGGTCGAGGGCAAGTTCCCCGACTACAACCGCGTGATCCCCAAGAACCACAAGAACGCGGTGACGCTCGGCCGTGCGCCCTTGCTGGCCAGCCTGCAGCGCGCGGCCATCCTCACCAGCGAGAAGTTCAAGGGCGTGCGCCTGAACATCGAGCCCGGCACCCTGCGCATCGCCTCCAGCAACGCCGAGCAGGAAGAGGCGAAGGAGGAGCTGGAAGTCGACTACGACGGCGACACCATCGAGATCGGTTTCAACGTCACCTACCTGATGGACGCGCTGGCCAACATGAGCCAGGAAATGATCAAGCTGGAGCTGCAGGACACCAACTCCAGCGCGCTGTTCACCGTGCCGGAACAGGCCGGCTTCAAGTACGTTGTGATGCCCATGAGGATCTAGCGCGGCTGTCCGCGTGTTCCCCAGCAAGCGGGCTGCGAGCCCGCTTCAGCGTTTTTCAGGGCCGGCTTTTTCCAGCCGGCTCGAGCAGAAAGAGCCCCGTGATGAGTGATTCCCCCAAGCCCACCGAACCGTTCAAGACCACGTCCGACGGCGTCACGCAGCGTGCCATTCCCTCCGCCGAAGGCCAGCATGCCTCCACCGGCTCCGAGGCTTCCACGGCCTATGGCGAGAGCAGCATCCAGATCCTGGAAGGCCTGGAGGCGGTGCGCAAGCGCCCCGGCATGTACATCGGCGACACGTCCGACGGCACCGGCCTGCATCACCTGGTGTTCGAGGTGGTGGACAACTCCATCGACGAGGCGCTGGCCGGCCACTGCGACGACATCGTGGTGACCATCCACACCGACAACTCCATCTCCGTCACCGACAACGGCCGCGGCATTCCCACCGGCGTGAAGATGGACGACAAGCACGAGCCCAAGCGCTCGGCGGCCGAGATCGCGCTGACCGAGCTGCACGCGGGTGGCAAGTTCAACCAGAACAGCTACAAGGTGTCGGGCGGCCTGCACGGCGTGGGCGTGAGCTGCGTGAATGCGCTCAGCAAATGGCTGCGCCTCACAGTGCGCCGCGAGGGCAAGCAGCACTTCATCGAATTCCGCAAGGGCGTGCCGCAGGACCGCATCATCGAAGTGCGCGACGGCTTCGAAGTGAGCCCGATGAAGATCACCGGCGACACCGAGAAGCGCGGCACCGAAGTCCACTTCCTGCCCGACGAAGAGATCTTCACCAACATCGACTTCCACTACGACGTGCTCGCCAAGCGCCTGCGCGAGCTCTCGTTCCTGAACAACGGCGTGAAGATCCGCCTGGTCGACGAGCGCAACGCGAAGGAAGACAACTTCGCCTTCGCCGGCGGCGTGCGCGGCTTCGTGGAGTTCATCAACCAGGGCAAGCGGGTGCTGCACCCCAATGTGTTCCATGCCGTGGGCGAGAAGAACAGCGAGCAGAACACCACCATCGGCGTGGAAGTGGCGATGCAGTGGAACGACAGCTACAGCGAGAACGTGCTGTGTTTCACCAACAACATCCCCCAGCGCGACGGCGGCACCCACCTCACCGGCCTGCGCGCGGCGATGACGCGCGTGATCAACAAGTACATCGAGGACAACGAACTGGCCAAGAAGGCCAAGGTCGAGGTGAGCGGTGACGACATGCGCGAAGGCCTGGCCTGCGTGGTGAGCGTGAAGGTGCCCGAGCCCAAGTTCAGCAGCCAGACCAAGGACAAGCTGGTGAGCAGCGAAGTGCGTGCACCAGTGGAAGACATCGTGAGCCGCCTGCTCACCGACTGGCTGCTGGAGAACCCCAACGACGCCAAGATCATCTGCGGCAAGATCGTGGAAGCCGCGCGTGCCCGCGAGGCCGCGCGCAAGGCCCGCGAGATGACACGCCGCAAGGGCGTGCTCGACGGCCTGGGCCTGCCCGGCAAGCTGGCCGACTGCCAGGAGAAGGACCCCGCGATGTGCGAGATCTACATCGTGGAGGGTGACTCCGCCGGTGGCTCCGCCAAGCAGGGCCGCGACCGCAAGTTCCAGGCGATCCTGCCGCTGCGCGGCAAGATCCTCAACGTGGAGAAGGCGCGCTACGAGAAGCTGCTGTCCAGCAACGAAATCGTGACGCTGATCACCGCGCTGGGCACCAGCATCGGCCCGGAGGAATTCAACGCCGACAAGCTGCGCTACCACCGCATCATCATCATGACCGACGCGGACGTGGACGGCGCGCACATCCGCACCCTGCTGCTCACCTTCTTCTATCGCCAGATGCCCGAGCTGGTGGAGCGTGGCCACATCTACATCGCGCAACCACCGCTGTACAAGGTGAAGCAGGGCAAGCACGAGCAGTACCTGAAGGACGCGATCGAGCTCGACGCCTTCATGCTCAAGGTGGCGCTGAACGACGCCGAGCTGCACACCGGTGTGGACGGCGCGGTGCTCAAGGGTGAAGCCTTCGAGGCACTCGCTCGCCAGTACGTGCTGGCCGAGAACGTGATCAGCCGCCTGAGCAACTGGATGGACTCGGAAGCGCTGCGCGCGCTGGCCACCGGCGTGAGCATTGACCTGGACACCCTGGAACACGCCGAGATCTCCGCCACCGCGCTCAAGGCCGCGCTGCATGGCGCCGAGGTGGACGCCGAGTTCGACGCCCGCATGGACAAGCACATCCTGCGCATCAGCCGCCGCCATCACGGCAACATCAAGAGCAGCGTGATCAGCGCCGACTTCGTGCACGGCGCCGACTACGAAGTGCTGGCCACCGCCGGCCGCACCTTCAAGGGCCTGCTGGGCGACAACGCGCTCATCAAGAAGGGCGAGGGCGAGAAGCAGAAGGAGCAGAAGGTGAACGACTTCCGCGCCGCGATGCAATGGCTGATGGGCCAGGCCGAAAACAGCGTCGGCCGCCAGCGCTACAAGGGCCTGGGCGAGATGAACCCCCAGCAGCTGTGGGAGACCACCATGGACCCGACCGTGCGGCGCCTGCTGCGCGTGCAGATCGAGGACGCGATCGAAGCCGATCGGGTGTTCACGATGCTGATGGGGGACGAGGTGGAACCGCGGCGCGATTTCATTGAGACGAATGCGTTGCGGGCGGCGAATATTGACGTTTAAGTTTTGTAGGACGACGCGGTCGCTGAAAAACGCGACCAATCAGTGAAACCGGCGCGACGCCGCAAGTGAAAATTTCCTACTGCGGCGAATAGTCTGTTTGCAGACGTTTGGCGAAGTCGATTGCGGTTTGCGAAGCCCTTGCTTTCTTTAGCTCGCATTCCCAAACAGTGAAGACCCGCCAGCCGAGGTCGCGGAGGGCTTGCACCTTGCGTGCGTCGCGAGAGCGGTTGGCGGCGATCTTGGGCGCCCAATACTCCACATTCGAGCTTGGCGCGCGGCCTTGCCGGCAATCGTGACCGTGCCAGAAGCAGCCGTGGACGAAGACGGCTGTCTTGTATTTCGGGAAGACCAGGTCGGGCGTGCCTGGCAGGCGCTTGTCGCCGATCACGTAGCGAAAGCCCAGTCGGTGCAGTTCTTTGCGGAGCGTGACCTCGGGCTTGGTGTTCGAACGCCTCACCCGCTTCATGAGCGCGGATCGGCGTTCGGGCGACAGCGTATCCATCCCCGAAGGCTACATCCTCACCATCAGCGGCAGGGTCGCGGCGTAGCCGAGCAGGGGGGGGACGGCATCGCCGATCCACTTCTGCACGCCTGCGCGGCTCGGCGGGTTCGAGGGGTCGACCACGAAGGAGAAGGTGTCCGGGAACGACTGGATCCGCGCCGCTTCGTGGGGCGTGATGACTCGGGGACGCAGCGGATGGACGTAGCGGCCACGACCAGGTGTTAAGAAGCCCGTCGTGATGGTCTGGGAAGGCTTGTCCCACCACAGCCGCCCATAGACCGACGGATAGGTGTGGCCATCCTTGTGGCAATCGGGGCGCACTTCGTTGGGCAGGTCGTAGAGGTCGTTGTCGAAGAGGTGTTGGATGCGGGTCAGGTTGTCGGCCGACAGCATCGGCGTCGTGTCCATGATCCCGGTCTTCGGCTCTTGCGACGGATCGCTGAGCAGGTCGCCAATCGCCCAGCTCAGCGGCCTGGCGGCGTGTTTCAAGCCCTTCGCCACGTCCTTGATCGACAGCTCTGCAACAGGATCGGATACGCGCGAGGCGACCAGAAAATAGCGCTTGCGGGTCTGCGCTCCGCCCATGTGGTCGGCGGCCAGCACGCCGCTGTCGATCCACGCATAGCCAGCCGCCTTCAACAGCGCCTTGGCGATGTTGACCACGTCGCTCTTGTCGTTGACGACCTCGGGAACGTTCTCGATGACGATGGACTTCGCCCGTAGGCCCACGCCGAGAGCAACGGCAGTGACGTAGAGCAAGTTGCGTGGGTCTTCGCGACGAGTCTTGTTGTTGAGGTTCGAGTGGCCCTGGCAGGGCGGCCCGGCCAGAAACAGGTCGATGTTGCCCACTTCGCCCGCGAGCGCCGGATCGATGATCTCCGGCTCGTAGGCGAAGCGCGATTTCTCGCCTTCGCCGCTGACATGCCAATCGACCAGGCTCGACGCGTTCACGTGCAGAATGTGCTTCGTCCCGAAGTTGGCCTTGTGGATGGCTAATCCGTCGTCGTCCACGTCGATCGCCGCCACAGACTCAAGGACGTGCCCGGTGGCGACGGCTGCCTGGACCGCGCCCAGGGTCAGGCCGCCGCTGCCGCAGAAGGAGTCGACGCTGCGGATTTTCTTGGGCTTGCCAACCGATGAATCAACGTAGACCGTCCCGCCGCGTAGGAAGCTCTGCCACCAGGCACCCGCAGGGTGCTGGCCGGCGTCCGCGCGGTTGTCGACCGATGAGGTCCATGTTCTCCCTCCGACCGAGACAGTCCGGACCACTTGCCCCTCCGACAAGGAGAAGGCCTCCAACGGGATATTGCTCATTCAATTGGCCAAAACGACTGCCGCCTCCGCTTCAATGACGGCGCGGCAATCCTCCTCAGGGAGAATTTCTAGGAATAGGTTGGCTCGCATCCTGCGCAGCCGCTTGACGAGATCGCGGATCTCCAAGAGCTTGAGCTTCGGCTCCACCGGATTTGACTTCTTCGGGTATTGGAACCGTAACAGCGCCCGGGCGAAGTTGCGTGCGTTCGCGTAGCCCTGCCGGAAGAGATGACTTCGATAGAAGTCGATCTGTCCCAAGTCCGCTAGATGATAGCGATCGGCTGCCCCTTCGTCGAGCACCAACTCGGCCCGCAGCCAGAGGCGGTAGAGCAGATTTTCAGTGCGAGAGGCGACGCCGTAGTTCGCCAACTGCGCGGCGCTATCTTCCTTGCCGTAGCGGTAGCGCCATTCGACGACATCCGGAAAGTGCGTTACTGCAAGCCAGATCCAAAACTCGGGATCCGCCAGGACTTCGCTGCCGACCGTGAGGCTCTGATGGATCACGCGGGACGCCTTGCCCTCAAACGTGTTTGCCTTCGGGTCCGACTTGGACTTGATGCCCTCCGGGAAGCTCACCATCAGTCTGGTCAGCTCGGCTCGTAGCGGTTGCAGGAACGAGCTGTCGAAATCGTCGCCAGAGCCCGCGAATCGGGCGAGGGACTCAACGTCAAGTTGATTGCCCGCGCGCTTGGCTTGCAGGTAGGTGGTGGCGTCGCCCGCCGTCATGGTTGGATACCGCATGTTTCTCAGCCCTCAGCGATGGAGCGCACCGACTGCTGGTCGGCGTGGAGCAGAGCCTTGAGCCGCGGCATGCCTGGCTCTTTGGCGCATTCCTTGAATTTTTTGAATGTGAACGCGGGGTCGATCCGCGCGATCCGCTTCAAGAAGGCGGACAGCGGACTATGGGGGGTCGCCTCGTCCGCGGTGTCCCACTCGGATAGGCTGGCGGCAATGATGTGACCCGTGATCTCTGCGGCGAGCGAGGCCATCATGGGCTTGGCCAACCGCTGAGCGGACTCAAGCGTCAGCTTCTTATGCACGTCGGCATGGATGCGAACCTTGGCGAGGTGGCTGTCCTTGGCCACAGGGTCGTTGAATCCACCAATGTATTGGACGGAATAGAGCGTCTTGGCGGGGTAGCCGATCAGCTTCCACTCTTCGTCGGTCATCGGCTGAATCGGGAAGTCCTCAGCCAGCTTCGGCGCCTTGATGGCGAAGCTCTTTTTTGAGAGCCAGTGGCCGAGCAAGAAGGGGCTGCCGGGCTTCTTCGCAAGCTGCTTGCCGAGGCACAGCGCGACTTCAATGGTGATGTTGGAGCCGCCCCCAAGCTTGTCGATGATGTCGCTGCCTATGCCGATCTCATCAGGGATCTTGCCCGAGACCTTGTGGGTCTCGACCACGATGGTCTTCTTCATGAACGGCTGGACTGCGGTCACTGCCAACACCAGATCGCCCTTGGCCATCGGCATCGCGGGCGGCAAGGCGAGGTTGGGCCGGATCACGATGTCGAGGGTCTGGCTATCGGAGGGCTCGACCGCGTGGGCGGTGTCAGCCATGAACGGGCCATCTTCATAGAGCCGAATCTCGGCCAGGTCGACGCTGCTCTCGAGCGTCGCAGCACCGAAGAATGGCCGAACGTCCTTGGTGGCGGATTTGCGCCACGTGATGTTGCTCATTGCGCCTCCAGGCGGTCGATGTCCGGGCGCAGGCGAACCGTCCACGCTGGGTCATATGGCGCGGACTCGACCTTGAATTTCGCCTTCGTGTTTTTGGGCAGCGTGAAGCGGTAGGTCCACGGGTCGGCCTCGTCGCTCACGGCGTCCACGCCCTCAACGACGATGGTGAGCGGCAGGTTGTCGCCTTCCTCGTTGCTGTCCTCGAGCACTGGGCAGTTCATTTGCAACCGCAGCGGGACAGAGTCTTCTTCCGACGTGTCGTCGAGGCGCACGGTGAACGTGCTCTTCAAGCGCAGCATTCCGCCCTCGGTGGCCTCGGCGTAGGGGGCCTTGGAGAATTCGAGATGGAGCGGAGACGGGCCCGAGTCCGGCGGAGGCGGATTGCCGGGGCTGCCGCTGGGTTTGAAATACGTGCCGAGCGCGCGCTCGAGCTGCGTCATGCGGCGTTGCTTGACCGGAGTGGCCGGAGCGGCTTCATTCTGGAACTTGCGGAGGTTTTGCTTGATTCGGTTGAGGATCGACTGAACGATGGCGCGGCCCTTTTGATCCTCATCGCGCAGATTCGTAGAGTCCGGGTCCCAACGGTCGTGCGCGGGCGGTTCGCTCTTTCGCAGGAGTTGCTCGACTACGTCCTCGTCCGGCGCGATGTAGGCGCCAACGATCGCAGGATTCGCCTGGGAAGCTGGGTGATACGCCACAACCATGAGTGGTCCGCGGATCAGTGCGACGGAGTTCACGCGCTCCGGCGGGACGGTCGGATTGCCACTCGGATCGACGGGGGCGACCACAAAGCCGCAACGCCCCATCTCCAGCCCTTGCTCTTTATTGAAGACCGCTTGCTTCTGCTGTCCTTGCTTGAGGAGCACTCCCCGACCGAGCGCGATGTCGTAGGCTTCGATGAACGGCCGCAGCCCAGGGTTTTTCTTGGGCCTCGGGACGTGTTCCTCGCCATTGGGATCGATGATCTTGACGTCGAGCTTGTGTTCCACCAACCGCGGCCACCACCAGTCCTCGACGCCGCGTTCGATCGCCTTGATGTCCACCGCTGCGTCCACGATCAGGATCGAGGTGCCCAAATCGCCGGCCTCGCGCGTGGTGAAGCCGAGCTTGACGGCAAACTCTTCCGCCTTCTTGCCTTCGATGGGGTCGACGACGACGCGGCCCAGGTCATCTTTTCGCGCGGGCATGCCTAGCCAAGCGCGCCCGCTGTAAGGCGACTTCTTGAAGTTGTGGCTGACGAAGTAGCCGCAGCCAAAGATCCTGGTGTGCTCTTTGCCGTCGGCGCCCTTGAATCGGGTGTAGGCAAAGATGGTTTGGATCGCCGAGCTCGACGAATACACCGATTTGCCGAAGCCGTAGGAGCCGCCGGTGTTGCCTTGAGCCGTACGCGACTTGGAGCGGTCGCCCAGTGACAGCAGCAGCCGGTAGAAGTTCGAGTCCATGTCATGCGGATCGCCGGACAGGCCGACCGCGTTGTAGTCCTCGACGTAAAGCAGGCAGAGGTCTTTTTGCGGCTTGTCCAGGGTCGAGAGGCAGTTCGGGCCGGACAGCTTCAGTTCTTTCGAGCGTTCGGCGAGGCGGCCCAGCTCGGCGGCCTTCACGAAGGCCGTCTTCTTGGCCCCCTTCATGACGCTCGCGCGGAAGCGCACTTCGACCTTCGATCCATTGCCAGCGTCGACCGAGTTCTGAATCGCTTCGCGCGCCAAAACGTGCTCGGGCAGCATGCCCGGAGATTTCAGCGTGTTCGCGAAGGCCTCGCCTGCTGCGCCCCCCATTGGGTCGCTGACGTGGAAATACCATCCCATCTCGTCTCTCCCTCAACCGAGCTTGAATTCGTCCTTCGGCCGCTTGCTCAGGGCGGTCTGGAACTTGGCTTTCAGCAGCTTCATCTCGGCGTCGAGCGCCGTGAAGATCTTTTGGGCGTCTTCCGCCGAATACTCGTAGTTGTTTGAGTTCGCCAGGTTGCCGATGAGCCGCAGCATCTGGGTTGCCTTTGTGACCCTTGCTTCACCAAGCTCAATAAAACGGCTGCGCTTGTCTCGCATAGCGACCTTTCTGTGTTGGTTCACTACGGGTGAGAAATGTAGCACACGGATGTGCGTAGCTCGCGAGATTTTTCTTTTGCTGTTGTTCCGCTTCATCCATGCGCTTGGAAGGCGGCGCGCCGCGTGCGGCCGTTACAGTTGACCAGTGCTCGTCCCTGCCGGTGTCTTTTCACTAAGGCGAGACGTCGCACATTCGCGCGCTGCTGAACGCGCGCGAGCCTGGTAGGGGTGTTGAAGATGAACGACCCGCGGAAGCTCTTTGTGGACGATCGCCTCCGTGGCACGTGCGTCTACTGCGGAGGACGGCCGGAGACCAGGGACCACTGCCCATCAAAGGTCTTGCTTGACGAGCCCTATCCGCCCAACCTTCCAGTAGTGGAGGCATGCCAGGACTGCAATCAGTCCTTCTCCCTGGACGAGCAATATCTGGCGTGCTTCTTGGAGTGCGTCGTGTGCGGCTCCACGGACCCGGCCAGCCTGCAGCGCGAGAACATCCGGCGCATCTTGGCGGCCGCGCCGCTTCTGGCCGCCGACATTCAATCGACCATGGAGCTTGACGAGCGCGGAGGCAAGGTCTGGGCACCAAACATGGACAGGGTGCGCAACGTGGTCTTGAAGCTGGCTCGCGGCCACCTGGACTACGAGCTGAGCATCCAAGAGCCTGACGAGCCGGCCTTGTTAGAAGTCGCGCCGCTGAGCCTCCTGGCTGCCGAGGTACGGGAGTTCTTTGGGTGCCCAGAGCCGGAGCCGATTGCGCTGTGGCCTGAGATGGGATCGCGCGCGTTCATGAGGCTGATGAGCAACGGCGAGCAGCCTGTCAATGGCTGGCTAGACGTGCAGCCAGGGCGCTACCGCTACCTCGTTGGACAGGGGCACGGGAGCTCGGTGCACCTGGTCATTGGTGAATACTTGGCGTGCCGCGTTGCGTGGGCCTAGGTTGCGGACATGGCCGTGCGTACCCAGATCTTTCATGGGTGCGACTTTGCTTGGGGGAAAGCGGCGGCCTAGCCTTCGAGCTTGTGTTTCAGGGGAATTCGCTCTTGGGTGGCGAGCGAACTAGATCCGTCACTGCGCCAATCGGATGTCGCGCGCATCGCTGCCGGCCAATGGGCAGGCGCCGTAAGACGAGGCGGGTGTAGTGAAAAGAACTACACCGAGAGTCTGCTTGGGAGGATGGAGCCGATTACAGCAGATCGCTATCCGTTTCACCACCGGCGCGACCGCGAGTATTCCTGAATACGCTGCTATCAAGACCTTGATCGGTTTTGATAGCAATGAGCCCCTTTTCCGAACTCCTCTACAGGCTGCGGTGCCGTTACGACGTTCGCCAGACCGAGCTGGCGGAGCGGCTTGGCTACGAGCAGAGCTACATCTCTGCGCTTGAGATCGGCATCAAGGGTCCGCCGACCGACGAGTTCGTTGACCGACTCCAGTCGGCCCTCCCGCTGTCGCATGCTGAGCGGGATGAGCTGCGAAAGGCCGTCGAGGCATCCAATCGCAAGTTGGTGCTCGAACCGGATGCGCCTACCGCCCATTTCCTGCTCCTCGATGACCTACGGAAGGAGCTGGGCCAAGCCAGCCCAAAGCAGATCGAGATGATCCGTGACATCTTGCGGCTGCGCCTGCGAGACACCTTTGAGTCAGACGATGACGGCCTGCCGCCACGGCGGATCCGTCGGCGCCGAAGCACGACGGAGGCGCCCATGTAGAAAGCGGGACAACCTCTCGGCTGCCCCGCTGGTCGGAGCATCTGTCGATACCCCCGGATTTCGCACCTCCAGTATCGCCAGCTGCGGCGGAGCGTCAAGCCGAGCACCTCACTTCCGACCGCACTGGCCCGGTTTTCATGACCGGGCCCGGGCGTAGCTACGCCCGAAATTGGTAATAGGTAATCGCTTCCGGCGTGGGGGAGCCCACCTCGTCCCGCACCGGCCTGGAGGAGCAATGAGTTCAGATTCTTGGCATAGGCCATGGCATGCGCCTGGCCCAAATTCCGTCGCGCCCGCCCGCCGGGTAGTCCGCCCCACTGGCGGCATCATCCGGGGCAAGTTCCCGAGCCGTAAGAACCGTCGCATGGTGGAGTTCGAGGAGCTCCTCGAGCTGGATTTGATGCACTTGATGGAAGCCGCTCCGGCGGTGGCGGCGTATCGGCAGCAACCCATCGACGTGCAGTACCCGGATGGTGATGTTCTGCGCACGTACACGCCGGACCTTGAGGTGCTGTTGACCTCGGGTGAGGCCTTGTACATCGAGGTCAAGCCACAGGACCGGCTGAGCGATCCAGAGACGTCCAACAAGCTCGATGCAGTTCGCACCCACCTCGAGCGCGACAACGTGCGCTTCGAAGTGCTGACTTGCACCGACATCCGCCGTCAGCCGCGGTTGGACAACATCAGGTGGCTCTACCAGCAGGCCGGAACAACACCGGTCACGCCCGGGGCCGCTGCTTTTGGCGGGAGACAGCTCGCCTCGTCGGGGCCACACACGATAGGCAGCGCGCGTGCAAAGCTTCGCGGAACAGGCCTCGATCCGGCCACCTTGCTGCTCATGGGCGTTTGCGCCTGCGATCTCGACCAGCCCGTTTCCCACGAAACGCCGATTCATCTTGCCGAGGAGCACAGCGATGGGCGCTTTCTCATTTCGAGTCGGCTTGGTTTTTGAGTGGGCGGGGGTCCAGTACCAGATCGGCAAGCTGCATCAAGACGAGCAGGTGCTGCTCGAGCAGGTCGACAACGGCTCACCAAGGCTCGTGACGCGGCGGCAGCTGCTGGACGCGTACTGCGACGCGGGCCCAGCGGGTGTGAGGGCGACAGTCGTTGAAGAGGTTCGGCGCCTCCATTTCGCCCGCCCAATGAGCGATCTTCCCTCGGAGGTCCAGGCGGAGGTACGCCGTCGCAAACACTACATCGACGTCGTTGCCGAGCAGGGGCGGCCGAGCTTCTCGGTCCACTATCTCCGCCCCTTGCTCGATCAAGCAGCGGCGGCCATCGGCGACGAGAAGAGCCCCAGCGTTCCCACGTTCTGGCGATGGTGGCGCAGATACCAGCTGAATCAGGACGTGCGAGCCCTTGCGCCGCACTCCCGAGCTCGACTGCAGCGAACGGGCCAATCCGAGATGTTCGACCTGCTGCGGGAAGCGATTGCGGAAGCGATGGCCATCAGCCCTTTGGCGAACGCTACGACCGTCCATACGGCGCTGGCACGGCGAGTGGATGCAGCGAACCGCCGACGCTTGGACGAGGACCAACTACGCATGCCGTGTCTACGCACGGTGCAGCGCCTACTGAATGACGCGCCGAAGTACGACCTTGCCGTGCTGCGCGAAGGCAAGGCGGCGGCCGATCGCAAGTTCCGCGTAGTGGTCCGCAGCGTCAAGACCAACCATGTGCTCGAGCGGGTGGAGGTGGACCACACGCCGCTGGACCTGTTTCTGATCGACGAGAAGACGATGCTTCCGCTTGGGCGGCCCATCGTCACGATCCTGATCGACCACAAGAGCCGCATGGTGCTCGGCTACTACATCGGCTTCGGTCAGCCATCGACGGCTGCAGTCATGTCGGCACTGCGGCATGCAATCCTGCCAAAGAAGCCCGCCGAGCCCGTCATTCCGGGCCTGATGGTCGTGAACGCCTGGACCTGCTACGGGCGGCCGTTGGCCCTGATTCTCGACAACGGCTTGGAGTTTCACAGCACCGACCTGGAATCCGTGGCATTGGATCTGGGCATCACGCTCCAGTTCTGCCCAAAGCGGGAACCGCGGTTCAAGGGGGTTGTCGAGCGGTTCCTCAGAACGCTGAACTACTCGTTTGCGCACCAACTGCCGGGCACCAGCTTCGCCAGATTGCACCAGCGAGGCGACTATGACCCTGCCAAGCATGCCCTGATGACCATGGCCGAGTTCCGGCATGTCTTCGAGAAATGGTTGTTGGACATCTACGGGCAGAGCGTTCACCGCGGCGTCAAGGGCATCCCGCTCGCGCTTTGGAATGAAGGCGCGGAGCGGGTGAAGCCCGAGCTGCCCCCCGACAGGGCCGCGCTCCAGCGCCGCATCGGTATGGTCGAGGAGCGCGCGTTGCAGCACTACGGCATCGATCTTCATAACGTCCGCTATTGCGGTCCGTCATTGAGTCGCCTGTTAGACATACACGGCCCGGGTACGCCCGTGCGCGTGGTCCTCGATCCGGACGACATCGGCGAGATTCAGGTCTGGGGCCCGCAAGATCATGAACCCGTCTCGGTGCGAGCCAAGTTGTACGCGGAGTACCAGGGCATTACCCTCGCGCAAGCCCGCTTCATGCACGAGAAGACCAAGGAGATGGGGCTGGCAAACCACGACGCGGCGGCGCTGCGCCAGGCGAAAGCAGAACTCTCCGAAAGCGTGCTCCAGCTTCTAGGCAGCCGCAAGCAGCGGGACCGTCGTCGCAGCGCAGCGCTTCGAGGGTTGTCTGCCACGCGGCCGACCGAGCCGGTGACGCCGAAAAGTGCAACACGCGTGACGCAACTGCCACCAGCAAGGCCGCCACGCCCATCCTCACCGCCCGCCGAACCGCCTCCCGTTCAAGCGGCTGGCACCGAGATCAGTGAACGCCCAAGCCTCCTGCTTCGATTCACGCTCAAGTCCAAGCGGATTGAACCGTGAACACGGCGGACCTCTATCAGGACCTTCGGCGGTTCGACGAGGAATACATCGAGTTCGCGGCCTTCAAGGCCGCGGCCGATGCCATTCGCGGAAACCTCGAGATGTTTCGCGAAGTCGGGATGGCAAAGAACCTCGTCGTCCTCGGCGAAAGCGGTACGGGCAAGAGCACGCTCTGCCGTTGGCTCGCCGCTGCGTACCCGAAGCAGGAACACAAGGAGCGCGACATCCTGCCGGTGCTGGTTGTCGGGGTCCCTGCCGCGGCGACTATCGCGAGCATGGCCGAGGCCTTCCTGACGCCTCTCGGCGATCCGGCGCCCAACAGTGGCTCCATCTCAGAGAAGGCGCGCCGCATCGTCAAGCTCGTGCACGGCTGCAAAGTCGAAATGATTTTGATCGACGAGGCTCAGCACATCAGCGACCGAGGGCAGTCCGTCACCCACTACATGGTTGCCGACTGGCTGAAGGTGCTCATCGATGGCATGGGGGTGCCGACAGTCTTCCTGGGCCTGCCACGCCTTGAGGCTCTCATCCAGGCGAACGAGCAGCTTCGGCGGCGCTTCTCCAACAGGTTGCGGCTTTCGCTTGGCCAGGACGAGAAGCGCACGATTCGCGAGGAGTGCCTTGAGCTCTTCCAGTCTCTGGCGCAATCGCTGCCCTTGAAGATCGTTGGAGGGCCCTTCGAAGACGGCGAGCTTGGGGTGCGGCTCTACTACGCCAGCGATGGCCGCATTGCGCACATCAAGAAGCTGATGGCTGGTGCGCTTCGGCTGGCGGTCGAGGAAGGCTATGGTTCCATTGGGCCAGGCCTGCTCGAACGCGTCTTTACCGAGGAGGTGTGGTGGGAGGGGGTCGGTGCGCTGAACCCGTTCAACGTGGCCTTCGCGCACCGTCGGCTGGATCGTGCCGGAGAGCCGTTCGAAGACGTTCGTCCACGACAGGTGAAGAAACGTGGGTGAGCCAATGAGGGCGCTGGCGGCCTTTCCGGTCCGCCCGTCCTACCAAGCAGGCGAAAGCCTGCCGGGCTACCTCTATCGAGCGTACGACGCGAACGGTCAAAGGATTCCGGCTGCGCTGCTGAGGGCACTGGACCGTTCATACGTGGAAGCAGCTTCGCTCAATGCCCTCATCAAGGTTGTAGGCGACCCGGCGACCGTCCGGGAGGCCTGGCTTCCGGTCGCCCGCATGCGGCGAAGAGCCCACAGCGCATCTCGCCTGTTGCTTGGCTCGGTTGCCCGGCTTGCATACTGCCCCGCGTGTATGCGCAGCGAGCCGGTGCATCGGTGGATGTGGCAGTTGCCGGGCGTCTGGGCTTGTGAGAAGCATGTCTGCCGGCTTGTTGACCGTTGCCCTGTGTGCGACACGTGGTGCACCTGGCGGGTTTGCCGTTTGGATTGGTCATGCAGGTGTGGCGCGTCGCTGTTTGATTGCGAGATCCAGGAGGCTGCTGTTCACGAGCTGTTCGTGGTCCAGATGCTCCGGGAGAGCCTTGTCGGCGGTAACGAAGAATCCGCGCATGACCTGTACGTTTCTCTGGCCGATGGTGCAAAGCTGCTTACGAGCGCTGGGAGGTCGCGCGGCCGCAATTGCATGCTGGAAGGTGCCCGTCTACTGCATGACGCCTTGTCGGACCGCAATGCCGTGGCGGCCGAACTGTTCAACCACCTGCAGAAGAAGGAAGGGGAGTTCTTCGCTCCTGTGCGACCGGCTCTGCGGCGGGTCATCGCATGGGCCGAGGACACCAGTCAGTCGACGAGCTTGCTGCGCGAGGAGATAGCGGCCGGGCTGAGGAGCCTTCTGTCCACGCACCGAGTGCAGCTGACACTCGACAGGCCACTGCTGTACCCCGTGCGCCCTATTGCCGATCGCGTGGCGGAACTCCAAGCGTTCGGCACATGGTATGACTGCTGGGACGGGTACGCGAGGAGCTCCAGGACGGCTGACTGCACGCAGGTTCCGGCAGCTCAGAGGTGGGACCTTCGCGACGATGTCATCGCTGAGATCGTCACGGAGCTGTACCGCGCGTTTCAGCGAGGCGACGATTCGGAAGTTCATCTGGCCATGCTAAGCGCAGTCACGTCCGATGCGCCGAAGGTCGTCAGGAGCGCCGAACATGTTGTAGCGTCGCTCTGGTCTTTGCTTCGGACGGTGCCGCTGGTGCACCTCCGTCCGTACCTGACCGCGCTGCGCAGCGACGCAGCGGAAGGTCTCACGGCATGATGCTGCCCTTGCGCCCAATGCCGCTTCCGGACGAGTCCCTGTTCGGATACCTGGTCCGCCTGTCTGAGGCGCTCGGCTTTGACGGTCCCCGCGCGCTCTGGCAAGCGTTAGGCTCGCCCACTGGCACGGCGTTAGTCGCCGCAATCTCAGATGCGATCGGCGTATCCGATCGCCTCGTTGCATCCATGCACGGGCCGACGCCGCCTTGCTTCCGGCTAAGCCTTTCGGCATCCCTGCCTGTGGGATCGTGGAACTACAGATATCTCCGCTGGTGTTCGCTTTGCCTGAGTGAATGTTCATTCCTGCGTCGGCCATGGCATCTCAAAGCTGTGACGGCATGCCAGCAGCACCGATGTCGACTGGTAGACCGGTGCGCCTCTTGTGGGACTCGGGTGGTGGTCTTCCGGCTTGCGGAGATGAAATGTGGTTGTGGGGCCGATCTCAAGGCTCTTCCTGCCGGTCCCGCATGCACAGAACTCGAGCTGGCGTTGGCGTGCGCTGCGTGCCAGCTCCTACAGCATGACGCCGGGTCGATTCCCTTTCAGACTCTGAGTCGGCTCGTCACTTTTCTAGGCCAATTCAGTTCTGCGAACTTCCCTCAGAAGCCAGGAAAGCTCAACGGCCTGGACCGGCTCGACGTGGCGTCTGATCTCGCTGCTTCTGCCGACTTACTGCTTGCTAGCTGGCCTGTCCATTTTGAGGAGTTGCTGGCGACACGGCTCGCCCACGTGCGAGCTACCTCGTTCTCGGCCCGCTTGCCAGAGGTGTTCGGTTCGCTCTATCGCGTTCTGTACAGGCGCCTTGCGGGGTCGGACTACCAGTTTCTTCGCGACGGCTTCGAAGCGTTCTTGCATGCCCACTGGTGGGGGCTTCTATGCAAAAGGAACACCCGCCTGAGAACCGAGACGGTTGCGGGTCACCGCAAGATAAGTCGCGGTGAGGCGGCCAAGAAGACTGGTCTGGCTATGTCAACGCTGAAGCGCCTCGTGCAATCAAAGGCCATAGATGCGGATGTAGTCTGCACCGCTGCGGGCCGGCAGCTGACGTTCATTGACGAGGAGGACCTACGCGATCTGACGGCGGTGGCGGATGGGACACTGACCCTTCAAGAAGCGTCCCGGCGTCTGGCTCTTCCAGAACGGCTGGTCAGGCAGATGATCGAGGCGAAGCTGGTGGCTTTGGTGTCCGGGCGACTGACCCGGACCGGCGTATGGATGGTCTCGGAAAGGCTGCCGACTGTTCCCGTCGCAGAGGTGGAAGCACCGGCTCAGCCTCTTCGGTTCGTCCTGCGCTACTGGCGCCTGACTGACCAAGAGCGGATGGGACTCATTGATGCAGCGCTTCGTGGAGAGCTGGGTTCGGCCATCGGGTCGTCCGACCAGGAGCCGGCGCTGGGCAACGCTTGCGTCAACGTCAAGGCGCTCCATCGATGGATCGAACAGAAGCGGCGTGGGCAGTCCGGCTCGATGTTCACGGTGACCCAGGCTGCGCGGCAGCTCGGCCTGAAGGACGAGGTGGCTTACGAGCTGGCCAACCTCGGGCTACTCAAATGCACGAGAACTCAGGACGGTTCTCGAAGAATCACTCCCGAAGACATGCTCAGGTTCAGGGACGAGTTCGTCTCGCTCGCAAGCCTGGCTAAGGACCAGGGGACTTCACCACGCTCCCTGTTGCCGAAGCTCAAGGTAGCACCGGTTATCGGGCCCTCAGTTGACGGGAGTCGCCAATACTTCTTCCGGCGGGCTGACGTCCGCGCCAACATTGATTGCGCCCGGGGCACATAGGCTTTGCCCGGTCACCGTCAGTAGCTAACGAGGCTGTCGCCGAGGCCATCAAAAGGTATCCTTACGTAAGAGGCGACAAGACAAGGTGCCAGGGACGGTGGGCCGATGACTGACGACCAGAAGAAGGAAGCTCTCTCGAAACACTTCCTGCGGGTGCTGGCGGAGGGTCATGGGTTCAAGACGCAAGACCTGGCGCAGGACCACGGCGTGGACATGCTTGTCTGGCCGGTCAGCGTTCGAGAGACGCCGCAGGGTGGTGTTCGCTATCTCGACATGCCCTATAAGCTGGAGTTCCAGCTGAAGTCAACGACCACGACGGGCGTGATCGACGAAGCGGACCACATCAAGTACGACCTCGAAGTGAAGAACTACAACGACCTGATACACCGAAGGAGCGAGCCGCTGCCGCTTCACCTCGTCTTGGTCGTGCTGGATGCGGCGCCCCCTCTGTGCATCAACATCGATGCAGACCGCCTTGGGCTTCTTGGGAAAGCTTATTGGTATCTCCCGGACGCAGGAGCTGCTGAGAGCGCGAACAAGACACAGGTCCGGATCACAATTCCAAAGACGAACCAGCTTCAATCGGAGTTCGTCCGTAGTCGGTTTGAAGACCTGGGAATCGAGCTATGAGCCGAGCCCCCGAGGACTTCGAGAAGCTCGCGGAGCAGCTTCGCACATTCCTGACGCAGTCGGGATGGTCACTCCGCCGAGAGGCCAAGGGTCTGACCTTCTACTATCCCCCGGACGCTCTGGGTATTCGAGGCAAATACTCGATTGCGTTGCCCGTAGACGCACGTCGGCATGGAGTCGGAAGCCTGCTGCACGGCGCAGCTGCGGCCCTCCAGGACATCTATGGGGTCGGCGACGTTGGGTCATTGGTAAACCGGGCCGCAGCCATAGGCGACATGGGCGGTCCCGCGCGCATCGTGTCCCGCTTCATTGACGGAAAGACCGAGGGGGGATCGATCCCTTTGGCGTCGCTTGGGGCATATGCAGAGAATCTCGAAAAGAGCCTATACAACGGTGCGAGATTCAAGCTTGGGGACGACAGCAAGGTTACCCGGCTTCTAGCGCAGAACTTCGCGAAGGACTGCCGATTTCTTCAAAGCGAAGTAGGCAGCTTCATCGCGAGGATCGAAGTGCCCCAGACAACGCTGAGGCAAGCGGACCTCTTCGGCCGAGAGGAGGTGAGTTCCACTCAAGTGTGTTCGTCGATCTTTTCCGCGATTCAGTTCCTCAATGAGCGAGTTCTCAACGGCGACATGCCCATTGATTCTGAGGACAGCCTAGCGGATGCCATCGCGTTGTTCGACGTAGAGCTGTTGGAGTCGCTTGCAAGGACCCTCACGGGTCCTGAGATGGATGCGATTGAGTTTGCCTTTGAGGCGGGCAGCATCATTCGGACCACGAAGACAGGATGGCTGAGTGCTGAGAAAACCGACCGCCTCAGGCAGTTCGTGGACTTCATCAAGGCGCAGCTGAGGGGCGAAAACGACATCGACGTTTCGGGCTCCATCGTGGAACTGCGATCACGTGATCCCGAAGGGAACAAGAACTACATCCGGGTGGTGTCGATGTTCCATGGCGATCGGACTTTCATCACAGCTACGCTGTCCAACGAGCAGTACAAGCGAGCCCTGTCGGCACACGAGAAGAAGCGCACTGTTCGACTGCGAGGTGACGGGATGCGGTTGAAGACCCAGATTCGCCTTACCAAGGTCGAGGACTTCAGCTGACCCCGTGGCGCCCCGGCTCTCCGTCCTTGAGGTACGCACACCCCGTATCTCTGCGCCCTCGGGGTCACCAGGATGTAGCATGCCCTCATGCGGTCACTTGACGTTGCGGTCTCACACCTTGAAGCGATGGCGCGCGTTGAGGATGAGCTCGTGTCTAGACTCGACGGGTTGGCTCTGCTTTTTCTCGGTCAGGAGGCCAGGACGCGTCGGGAGCTGCGCGCTTGGTTCGCCTTTGGCGGACTTTGTGGCGCCGGACTGTTTGTCATTGGCTCGCTCACGGCGGGTCTCATGCGCTGAATTTGTACCGGCGGCCAGACCGCTCAAAAGGCGTTTCACTACGGGTGTCGCTCTGGTAGGCCGGTTTCAAATCGATTGTCGGGATGTCTATGAGGCTGCGACAGCCGAGATGAAAAAACCGAGCAGCGACAATGCTCCGGCTCTCAGATGAGCTGTCGTCCCACAAGTTTGTCGAGGCTCCCTAGGCGCCGAAGGCCCGCGATTTGCGTCGCGGGCCTTTTTCGTTTGCGGGAAGGCTTTCGGCCAGGAGCGGTAGTTCGCGAACGGCGGCTTCATGTAGCCTCATATCCCAACGAACTTCATTCCGCAGGGTCGTGGGCGAACGTCGCGCAACGCAAAGTCGCCAGTCAACGGGGGAGTGTCTGATTCGCCTGGTTACTGGGTGCTGGATAAACTGCAGCCGAGTGAGAAACGTGCAGCCCTACCGCGAGTCAGCGCTTTCAAGCTTGTCAGCATTGCAGCGACAGGCGCCTACATAACCTGAAGGCGCTGTCGCCTTAGAACCAAGTTTTGGCCTTTAGACGTCGAGAGCTTGTTTTCGAGGCGCGAACATGCCGATCACCGTCACCTTCAATTGGGCTGCGGTTTGGGTCGGCTAACTTGCGCCGGTGGTTGGAGTAGAGTGGCCTGGCCCTACCGGTAGCACCACGGGGAACAGACGCACTTCTCATCGCGGCACTCATTGCGATTCGCTGCTCTGCGCTACTTCGGGATGAGGAGATTCCTTTTATTCGTTAGCTTTCACGGGAGGCACGAAGTGTCGAATGGATGGCTGCAGCTCGCGCAGGAGGCAATCAAGGTCCCTGGGCTGCTCGTTGAGATTTACGGCGATCTCGCCCGCCCGGGTGTGAAGCAGGTTGGGCGTGCTCTCGAGACCGTAATCGGGCTTGGCAACACGGTGCTGTGGCCTGTAGCCTGGGCAAATGAGCGCACTCGAATCGCGCTCGAGAAGAACCTTGAAAAGTATCGCGAACGCATGAACGCGGTGCCTGAGGAGAAGACAGTCGGAGTAGCCCCGGAAATTGGCGTGCCAATCGCTGAGAAGCTCGCATACGTGCGGGACGAGAAGCTCTCAGATTTGTACGTGAAGCTGCTGGCGACCGCCTCCAACGTCGAGACGTTGGGAAATGCACATCCCAGCTTTGTGAATGTCATTAATAACCTGAGTCCCGACGAGGCTCACCTGCTGGAGTACTTCGTCAATCGGCGGGATTTGCCTTTCGTGCGTGCCACAGCGGCTCGGGCCAGCGACGGGTCGCACAACGTTCTTGGAGGCCCCCTTGTGCCGCAAGACGCTCTTGAAGGGCTTGTCTTTCCAGGCAACATAGATTCCTATTTGAGCAACTTGGACGGCTTGGGACTGCTCGTCGTGAAGTACGACGAGTGGCTCGTTGACGATTCACTATATGAGCCGCTCGAAGCGGCTCATCGCGAGACGTATACGCGGTTCATGCAGCAGGCCCCTTCATTGCAGGGACGTGAACTGAAGTTCGGGCGCGGGATTGTCCAGCGAACCAGCTTTGGCTTGCAGTTCATGCTCGCTTGTCACGGGCAGTGAAAGCTAACAGGTCGTTCGCCGCGGACACGCAGCAGCATCGTGACGCGAGCCGTGCTGTGAGCGTACTTCTCGCGGTGCATTGCCGCTGGCGCCGGTCAACTCCGACGTTGAGCGTCCGCTTCCCTCCCGTCTATTGAACTTCAGTCAACAGCCGCTGAGGGTCAAAGCGGTGTGTGCTCGACAGGCGTTGTACCAGTTCCCAAGATTGGTAGCAGGACAGGCGCTTCTCCACGCCCCCACCAACCCACCCCCTGCTGGTGCTTCCCCGTCACATTGAACGTCCGCTGCCCACTCCCATTCACCCGATTCGGCGCAAACAGCGCACTGTCCGCCCAAGCCCCACCGTTGCTCCGCTCCTGAAAGCCGCTGCCCACCACATGCAGCAGGTACCCGCAGCTGTCGTACGCGGTCGGGCTGCTGTAGCCCGACTTCACGCTCAACTTGATCACCTCGCCCTTCTTCACCCGCAGCATCGCAAAGTCCTGCAGGTTCAGTGCGTAGTTGAAGCCGCCGCTGTAGTAGAGGGCCGAGAAGGTGTTCACGCTGAAGCTGGTCGGCGTGCTGCCGAACCAGGCGGCCGCGCTGCTGGCCGCGGCAAAGCCGTTGGCCGGGTCGGGCTTGATGGCGACGTCGAAGTCCAGCTGCGCATACGCGTTGACGTTCGTCAGCACCAGCGCCAGCCACTGGTCGACCCCGGACTTGAAGTAGAAGGTGTTGGCGTTGCGGTCGGCCAGGTTGAGGGTGCAGCTGGCGGAGTAGGCGTTGACCGAGAACGAGGTGTCGTTGACGAACTGCTGCGGGTTGGCCTGGCGCGCCACCAGGCTGTCGCGCGGGTAGAGCTCCACCAAGGCGTGGCGGCGCCACACCGTGCCGTCCGCGGTGTGCGGCACGTCGAGCGCGCGCACGGTCTGGCTGCCGTTTTTGTACTCCCGGGTGGCGGGGTCCACCGTCACCGCGCCGGAGGTGCCATATCCCAGGGGACCCAACGGCCCGAGCGGGCCCAGCACGCCCAGCGGCCCCGCAGGCCCCAGCACGCCCCACACACCGGCCGGGTCCAGCTGGTGCGGGAAGTCGTTGTAGTCGTTCGCCGCTTCCTGCGTGGTGGCGTCGCCGGCTTCGTTCAGGTGCGGCATGGTGGTGTACAGCGCCGTCACCGTCAGCGGCCCGCTGGCGCCCAGGGGGCCGGCCGCGCCGTAGGGGTTGGCGGCACCGAAGCTCGCCTGGCCGTTCCACACGTAGGAGCCCAGCCAGCTGCCCTGGCCCGTGGGCAGCCACGAGGACCAGGCCCAGGACCAGCCCGCATTGAGCAGCGGGCCCGCCGAGCCCAGCGGGCCGGCGTATCCCAGCGGGCCCTTGGGGCCGAGCGCGCTTTCGGCATCGATGTAGAGCGACCAGTCCTGGTTCCAGAAGTTCTCGCGGCCTGCGTAGCCGGCGCGGCTGTCGCGCGTGTCGTAGAACATGCGCACCGCCGTGGCGCTGCGGTTGCCGGCACTGCCGCGCACATCGGCCCAACCAAGGGTGTGCACCGTGTTCGCGGTGATCAGCGTGCGCTGCTGGGTGGCGTCGACATCGGCTTGTGCGGCGGTGCTGGTGATCAGCAGGGCCAGCAGCGCGGCGTTGGGGCTTGTGTGGGTTGTCATGGGCTTTTCCTCCTGGCGCGCAGTGTGGCGATGCGTGCACCGGCCGGCAATTACGCGAATTGGCGTAATGGCGCTGCGCGCTGGAATCGGCTAGGCAGGCGCGCCCCACTCGAGGAACCGTTACGGTTACGCACAGCAAACGGATTCCGAGCTCCTATGTTGAATGGTTGCTGGCCACGCTCACCGGCCGGACCGATCGAACCCACAAGGAGAATCACATGAACGACACGATCCCCGCGGCCGGGGCCACCGCCGTGCGCGCGTTCACACGCCGCGGCATGGGCAAGGCTCTGCTGGCGCTGACGCTGTGCACCACGCTCTTCGGTGGCACGGCAGCTTCCGCCAGCGACACGCAGGCCGTGCGCGACCGGGATTGGATAGGCACCTGGACCGCCAGCCCTTCCGACGCCAACCCTGCCGGCTTTACCGACCAGACGCTGCGCCTGATCGTGCACACCAGCATCGGTGGCCAGAAGGTGCGCGTGCGGCTGTCCAACGCTTTTGGCACACAGCCGGTCGCCGTGGGTGCCGTGCGCATTGGCCTGCAGAGCCAGGGCGCCTCCATCGTCGCAGGCAGCGACCGCCCCCTCACGTTCGGGGGGAAGGCATCGGCCGTCATCCCGCGCGGTGCGCAGATCGTGAGTGATCCGGTCGCGATGGCGGTCAAGCCTCTGAGCAACCTCGCGGTCACGGTGTACCTGCCCGGCAGCACCGGCCCGATCAGCGAACACTCGCTGGCGGTGCAGACGAACTACGCCTCGCCCCCCGGCAACTATGTCGATGCGGTGAACCTGCCGGTGCAGGCCACGCGCACTTCGTGGAGCCTGCTCTCGGCCGTGGAGGTGGGCACCGGCGAAGTGGCCGGTGACCCGGTACCCGGGCCGATCCCCATCCGCATGGGCAATGCCCGGGCGGTGGTGACGCTGGGGGACTCCATCACTGACGGCTACGGCTCCACGGTGGATGCCAACCGGCGCTGGCCCAATGTGCTGGCGCAGCGCCTGCAGGACCGCCACATGAACGTGGCGGTGCTCAACCAGGGCATCAGCGGCAACCGCGTGCTGCACGACGGGCAGATCCCCATCTTCGGCGAGAACGCGCTGGCACGCTTCGACCGCGATGTGCTGGCCCATCCGCACGTGAAGTTCCTGGTCGTCATGGAAGGGATCAACGACTTTGGCCATGCCGCACCGGGTACGCCGGAGGCTGTGACGGCCGACGACATCATCCAGGGCTACAAGCAGATCATCCTGCGCGCCCATGCGCGTGGCATCAAGGTGTACGGCGCCACGCTCACACCCTATCGCGGCACCATCTTTCCCGGCTACTTCAATGAAACGGGCGAGCTCAACCGCATGGCGGTGAACCACTGGATCCGCACCAGCGGGGCCTTCGACGCGGTGATCGACTTCGATGCGGTGGTGCGTGACCCCGCCAATCCGTCGCGGATGCTGCCGGCGTATGACGTGGGAGACCATCTGCACCCCAACGACGCCGGCTACCAGGCGATGGGACAGTCGGTCAACCTGAGCCTCTTTGCAGACGACGGCGCCAGCAGCGCCAGCGCCGCGCGGCCGACGGTGGAGACGGCTCGCTAGCGCATTCCGCCGCCCGGGTTGGGCGGCGGGTCAGGTTCAAGGCATTCTTGAAGCCGCCGCTGTAGTACAGGGCGGCTTGTCGAGCGCTGCAGTCGTCAGCGACTCACCCATCGCGCGACCACCCGTTGGCCTCGGCCCACACGTCCACGGGGCGCAATGCCGCGTTCAACCCGTGGCCCGCATCGCTGAGCACGTATTCCACCTTGGGTGGCACGCAGTCATGGTCCTGGCGATGCACCAGGCCCTGCTGCTCCAGCTCACGCAGCGTCTGGCTGAGCACCTTCTGCGACACGCCGTGCAGGTGGCGGCACAGTTGCCCGTTGCGCATGGGGCCTTGCGCCAGCGCGGCGACGATGGGCAGCGCCCATTTGCTGGCCACCGCCTGCAGCACGCGCTGCGAAGGGCACATGGCCGGCTCTACATCAAGCGCATCGGGCGTGTGCGACAGGTTCGGTGTTGTCATGGTTACCAGCAGGTGCCTACTTCTCGGGGGCGGCGCTGGCCCGGATCATGGCACTCCCTCAATGACCTGGGAGCGTGTGTGACAAGTTGGCTGCTGTTGATCGGTGCCGGCGTGGTGGAGGTGATGATGGCCTTCGCCCTCAAACAGTCGGATTCATGGACCCGGCCGGTGCCGTCCGTGATGGGCGTGGCCGCTGCGCTGGGCAGCATCTTTCTGCTGACCCTGGCGCTCAAGCGCATTCCCATGGCCACGGCGTATGTCGTGTGGACGGGTATCGGTGCGGTTGGCGTGGTGGGCGTGGGCGTGCTGCTGCTCGGCGAAAGCGCCGCGCCGCTGCGCCTGCTGTGCATCGCGCTGGTGGTGGCCGGCACGGTGGGCCTGCGCGTGCTGGAAGCCTGAGGAGCCGCCATGTCGACCTTGCTCTACGTGGCGGCGTCGCCCGCAAAGGAAGCCTCCCGTTCCGGCCAGGCGGCCGAGGCCCTGGTGCAGGCCTACCGTGACCGGCATCCGGGTGCCGTGATCGATCGCCTCAATGTGTGGGACGAAACCCTGCCGCCGTTCGACGCCGAGATGATCGCGGCCAAGTTCGCCGTGCTGCGGCGCACGCAGGCCACCGACGCACAGCGCCGCCTCTGGGGCCAGGCCGTCGCCCTGGCACAGCGGTTCAACGCGGCGGACCGCTATGTGTTCAGCGTGCCGATGTGGAACTTCGGCCTGCCGTACCGCCTGAAGCACTTCATCGACGTGGTGACCCTGCCGGAGCAGAACTGGCGCTGGTCCCCGGCAGGCGGCTACCAGGGCCTGCTGCATGGCAAGCGCGCGGTGGTGGTGTATTCCAGCGCGGGCGACCACCGGCTGGCGCCGCACGAAAGCGAAGTGGACCACCAGAAGGGGCAGATGCGCGCCTGGCTGGCCTTCATCGGCATCCACGATGTGCAGGAGCTCACCGTCGCGCCCACGCTCGCGGCGCCCGACGTGGTGAGCGCAGCGCTGGCCGCCGCGGTGGAACGGGCGCGCGGGCTGGCCGCCGGGTTCTGAGCGGCATGCCCGGCACGCGCGTGCAGGCCGCCGTGCTGCACCCGGTGGATGCATGGGATCGTCATCTGGACGAATTCGTGCACAGCATGAGGCGTCGCGTCACACACTGAGCCTGTGCGGCGATGCGTTGGTGTCCTTGCCGCCCACCCACTTGCACCGGAAGGATCCGCCATGGCCCTCAACGACAGCCTCTCCCCGCCACTGCAGGTGAGCCAGTGGTTCAACACGCCCGAGCCGCTCACGCTGGAGCGCCTGCGCGGGCGGGTGGTGGTGATGCACACCTTCCAGATGCTGTGCCCGGGCTGCGTGTCGCACGGCGTGCCACAGGCGCTGCGCGTCCATGGTCTCTTTCCGCGCGACGAGGTGGCGGTCATCGGCTTGCACACCGTGTTCGAGCACCACGCCGTCACGGGGCCCGCCGCATTGCGGGTGTTCCTGCACGAGTACCGCATCCCGTTTCCGGTCGGCATCGACCAGGCCGACACCGCCAGCCCTGTGCCGCTGACGATGCAGGCCTATGGCCTGCAAGGCACGCCCAGCGTGGTGGTGTTCGACCCGGCTGGGCGGGTGCGGTTGAGCCACTTCGGCCAGATCGACGACCTGCAGCTCGGCGCGGTGATCGGGCAGTTGCTGGCCGAGGCGCGACCACAGCCATCGCTGGAAGGCGCTCCCAGGCCGGCGGGCGTGGCCGGCGGCTCGCCGTGTGCTGACGGCGCGTGCGGCGTGGACAAGTGATCGCAAAAAAAACCCGCACACGTTGCCGCGTGCGGGTTCCCAACGGACGCTTGTTCAGTGCTGGTGTTCAGTGCTGGTGTTCAGTGCTGGTATGCGCCGATGTCGTACCCCGTGTTCGCATTGCGCGGCTTGCCTTCGAAGTCGGTGGGCTGCACGTACGTGGACACGCCGCGCCCGATCGCCGGTGAGCTGCTCGTGAGGTGGAAGTCCGGCATCGGCGCAGTGCGCGAATACGCCACGAACAAGGGGTTCGCGCTCACCGTGTTCACCGGCTGCAGGCCGTTCTGCAGGCGCCAGTTGTAGCTCGGGTTCTGGTAGACCAGGTTGTTCTTGTAGGTGTTGGACGTGCCGGTCTTCCCCTGCTCGGAGATGCCGTAGGTGTTGTCGAACACGATGTTGTTGTGCACATGCACGTTGTTGGCGCCGGCGGTGTTGAAGTAGAAATCCCCGCCGCCCACGATGATGCCGAAGACCGACGAGCTGACCGTGTTGTTGATGATCTTCACGTCGTTGGCGTCGTGCCACAGGTGAATGGCGGCCTGGCCGATGCGGAACACCACGTTGTCCTTCACGGTGCCCGAGGTGCTCATGTAGATGCCCTGCACGTAGCGGCAGCCGGTGGGGCCCACGTCGTGCACCATGTTGTCCAGCACGTCGCCCTTCACACCGTGGTAGTAGCTGTCCACGCCGATGGCCGAGCCGCCCGCGCTGGTGCAGGGCACCTTCACCGCCAGATGGTGCACACGGTTGTACTGGATGATGCTGTAGGAGCCGCCGGTGTAGATGCCATGCAGCCACGGGGTGCCGCTTCCGGCCTGGCTGCCATCGACGTCGAAGCCGGTGATGCTGACGTAGTGGCCCCGGTTGTCCCAGGCGCTGTTGTTGCTGGAGCTGGCCGGCGGCACGATCCTCGCGCCCCACCGGGTGGTGGACCGCCAGTAGATGCGGCCGGTGGCGCTGCCGCTCACGGTGGTCTTGATGCCGCCGGCGTAGGTGCCCGGCGCCACCCACACGGTGGTGCTCGGCTGGGTCACCGCCTTGACCGCGCGGGCCAGCGTCTTGAAGGGCTGGGCCTGGGTGCCGGGCCAGGAGTCCGAGCCGGTGTTGGCCGACACGTAGTAGTTGTGGGTGGTGGCCGGCGGCAGGGGGTAGCTGCCGGCCTGCAGCTGCTGGTATTCGGGGCTGGTCTTGATGGCCTCGGCGATGGCGTCGATGCTGGCGCCGTTGCGCAGCGCCTGCGTCCAGTAGGCCAGGCCGGCGGCATCCGGTGCACGGTGCAGCAGCGCCAGGTACAGCTCGGTGATCTGCTCCTCGGGGGACGCTGCGGTGGTGTTGGCGCTGGCGGGTGTGATTGCGGCCTGCGCATCGGCGTTGGCATGGGCGGCCATGGCGGTCGAGCGGTTGGCATCCGCCGCGGCTGCGGTGGCATCGTCGGCGCCGCCGTCCGATCCGCCGCAGGCGGCCAGCACCGCGGCGCTGGCGCACAGCAGCAGGTGCAGTCTCAAGGCCGGAACGAAGTCGCTTGGTTGAGTCATGTCTGTCTTCCTCTGCATCGGGTTGGTTGCAATCGGTTGTGGTTGCGATGGGCCGTGCCGTGGTGTTTTGAGGGACCATCGCGCACCTGGCTTTCAGGGCTGTATGCGTTGGTGAACGGCAGCGGATTCTGGGATCGCAGCCCCCTCGTGCGGGCGCTCGGGAGGTGACATGGAGGTGACACACAACCTGGCCTTGCCGCTCGATCTGGAGGCGGCTTTGCAGCGCGTGCTGGACAGCGAGTGCTTTGCGGGGTCACCCCGGCAACAGCGCTTCCTGCGCCACCTGGTGGCGGGTGCGCATGGTGGGCAGGCGCCTGCCTTGAAGGAGAGCGTGCTCGCGATCGAAGTGTTCGGCCGCCACCCGGCGCGCTTCGATCCGAAGGAGGACACCATCGTGCGGGTGGAGGCGCGGCGGCTGCGCCAGCGCCTGGCGCGCTACTACGCACAAACCGGCGCATCCGACCCGTGGGAGATCAGCCTGCCGGTGGGCAGCTATGTGCCCACCCTGCGCCGGCGCGGTGCCGCGCCGCACGCCGCCGGCAGCCGCCATGCGCGCGACCTGGTGGAGCGCGGTGACCACTTCCTGCGCGAAGGTGCGTTCCCGGCCGCGCTGCAGCGCTACCAGGAGGCGTTGCGCGAATGCAGCCGCTATGCGCCGGCGTATGTGGGCGCGGCACGCGCGTGGGTGAACCTGGGCATGAGCGGGCTGGAGCCCGCCGCACCCCACATCGACCATGCACTCGAAGCGCTGGGCCGCGCGCTGGAGCTGGACCCCGCCCTGCCGGAAGCGGCGTCATTGAAGGGCCTGGTGCTGCATCGTTTCGAACACGACTGGCCGGCAGCGCAACATGAGCTTGCGCGCGCCGTGGCCTTGGCGCCGGGCAACGCCCGCGTGCGCGACCTCTACGGCTTCCAGCTCATGTTCGCCGGCCTGCTCGACGAGGCCGAAGCGCAGCTGCGCCGTGCGCGCGAGCTCGATCCGCAGAACCCGGCCTTCCGGCTGCACATGGCCTGGCTGCGCGTGGCGCAGCGCCGCTGGGCCGATGCCGACAAGGAGTACCTGGCGCTGCTGGACATCGCACCCGACAACTTCTGGGCCCTGCTGTCGCGTGCCGACATGTTGTTGTATTGCGGCCGGCACGGCGACGCGATCACGCTGTACCGGGAGGCGCGGCGCCGCTGCCCCGGCCATGCCGACTGCCAGCTGGGCGAGGCCTGCGCGCTGTACGCGCTGGGCCGCCCCGAAGAGGCCGGCCGCCTGCTGCAGCCCGCCGCCCACACTGCCCCAGCGCCATCGCCGTACGTGATGGCGGAGGTGATGGCGGCGAGCCGGCGGTATGACGATGCGCTGGCGCTGCTGCAGCGCAGCGCCGCGGTGCGCGACCCGCTCTTCCTGGCCGGCGCCACCAGCCCGCTGTTCGAGCCGATGTATGGCGACGAGCGGCTGCAGGCGCTGTACCGCAGCGCGCGCGCGCAGCCACTCGCCACCGCCTAGGGCCGCTTCCAGGCGCGCACGTACTCGATCTCGAAGGCGTTCTGCTTGGTGTTGCGCCAGTCGTTGTTGTCGTCGACCGGCTCGCCGGACGGGTCCGGACGGTTCGGGTCGTTCTGCAGCGACAGGATCATGAACAACGACGCGGGCATGTTGCCGGAGAGCTTGCCGACCTGCTGGCCGTCGAGGAACAGGGTGACGCCGGTTTCGTCATACAGCGCGCCATAGGTGTGGAAGCCGCTCGCCAGGCTGTAGCCGGGTTGTGTGCGGTTGCTGCCGCCGCCGTTGGCGTTGCCGCCGGTGAACACCCGGGTCTCGTTGTCGCTGCGATGCACCGCGGCTTCGAAGGTGCCCGGTTCGCACGTGCCGGGCACGGACCAGGGTTCCACATCGCAGCCGGCGTAGGCTTCCATGATGTCGATCTCCGGCGCGAAGCTGGGCCACTGCGCGTTGTTGTAGAGCCAGAAGGCCGGCCACTGCCCCGGGCCGACGTTCAGCTTCATGCGCGCTTCGTAGTAGCCGTAGCCGCCGTACCACTTGTCCGCGGTGTGGATGTTGCGGTCGTAGAACTTGCCCTGCGCCGGGTCCTTGCGGGACCACATCTTCAGCTTGGAGTCCTCCACCACCCAGTTGCGCTCCTCGGGGTCCGCCAGCCAGCCGAACTGCGGTGACCACTTGCTGCGGTCCAGGTCGGCGCCATCGAATTCATCCTGGAACGTCAAGGTCCAATTGGTGTCCCCGTTGTTCAGCTGGGGCAGCACCTGGCCACCCCCACCACCGCCGCCACCCCCACCGCCGGCCTCGAGGGCCCAGGACTGGTTGGCCTCCCCGGTGCAGTCCCATAGCTCCGTCACCACGCCGTCGGCGGTGGCGGCCGGGCCGCCGGTCACGTCCAGGCAGCGGCCGGCATTCAGGTGCACGATCTCGTAGCGGCCGCCGCTCGCCTTGGGGCGGACGGTCCACAGCTGCTGCGCGCTGCCGTTGCAGCTGGCCTGCTCCAGCTTGGTTTCGTTGGCCGTGCCGCCACCTGCCGGCTGCACGCACTTGTTGCTGCTCCTGGCCACCAGGCTGACGTGGCCGTTGCCGTCGCTGACCAGCGTCCAGTCCTCGTTGCTGGCGCCGTTGCAGGCCCACTGGATGATGCGGGCGCCGTCCTGCGTGGCCTCGGGGCCGCCCTCGACGTTGAGGCACTTGCCGGAGTGCTCGGCCACGATCTTCGTCGTGGCCGCCTCTTCGGCCAGCGCCCTTGCCCGGCCCGTGGCGCTGGTGGACGCGGCGGGCGTGGAGCCCGCATCGCTGCCTCCACCGCAGGCGGCAAGAATCAGTGGCAATGCGCCGAACGCGACGGCGAGTCGTGTGATGAAGGCCTTTCTCATGGCTGGGTCCTTGGCTGACAACGGATGGCAGCCGATTCTGGAATCGAGGGCCTCGCTTGCGGCCGCTCGGGGGGTGACAGAGGGGTGACAGCCTCAGGCGCCTGGTGCCCCGCCGTCGCGCGCTCGCACGATGGCCTGGGCGCGGGTGTGAACATCGAGCTTGTCGAAGATGCTGGACACCTGGTTGCGCACCGTCTTTTCGCTCTTGCCAAGCTGGGCCGCGATGGCGGCGTTGTCCAGCCCTTGGGCCAGCAGGCGCAGCACCGCGTGCTCGGCCGGTGTGAGGGCCGCTTCGTTCGTGGCCTGCGGCGAGTCCGCCGTCGATGGCGCGCCCAGGAAGGCGTGCAGCGCCTGCAGGAACGGCTGCCAGGCCGGCTCGGTGTCCAGCAGCACATGGTTGCTGCTGTCCAGCGGCACGAACTGCGCACCCGGGATCAGCGCCGCCAGCCGCCGGCCTTCCTCGAACGGCACACGCGCATCCCCGCGGGCATGCATCACCAGCGTGGGCACACGCAGCTGAGGCGCGAGCGCGCTCACGTCCACGCGGTGGAAGGCCTCCAGCGTGCGCGCGGCGTTCTCCGGTGTGGCGGTCAGGCGCTCCAGCTCGTTCCACCACGCGTGCTGGGCCGGCGTGCCGCCCGGGATGAACTGGTTGGTGAAGAGCTGGCGGAAGGCGGCGTTGTCGCGGCCCCAGCCCACGCGGATGAGGTTCACCAGGGTCTCGGCTTCCAGGCGCTCCGCATCGTTGGTGGCGCGTTGCAGCGCCCCGCGCGCGTACGCGCCCATCAGCACCAGGTGCGACACCTTCTCGGGGTGGCGCACGGTGTAGGCAATGGCCACCGCGCCGCCTTGCGACATGCCGATCAGCGGAAAGCGGCTCAGGCCCAGGCTGTCCACCACCGCCTCCAGGTCGGCGACCCAGGCGTCCAGGGAGAAACCACGCACCTCGGGGTCGGAGAGGCCGCAGCCGCGCTGGTCGTAGCGGATGTAGGTGTGGTGGCGCGACAGCTCGGTGAGCCAGGGCCGCCACACCGGGCTGTCGATGTCGCGCTCCACATGGCTCAGCCAGTGGGCCGTGCGCACCAGCGGCGGGCCGTGGCCCATGCAGGCCACGGCGATGCGGCTGCCGTCGGCCGAGGTGCAGAAGCGCAGTTGCTGCTGCGGCGGCCGCGGCGCCAGGGGAGCAGGCGAAAAAGCCATGGGCCATCGTGCCACGCGTGGGACACGCGCCCCAGGCATCCCCCTAGGCTGTTGGGGCTGTGGCGGGACAGCTGCCTCATGCGCCGGTGGCGGCGCGGCACCACGATGCAGTGGCGTCGAGTGTCACGACGAGCCGTTCATGAGGAGCCACCATGCAAGCCACTGCTGCCCCCACCACCACCCACAACGCGAGTGCCACCGAGCGTTATGCCAAGACCATCGAGGTGTCCAAGCGCATCCGCTGGGACATCGACCGCGACGTGATCCGCGGGCGGGAGTTCGACATCGGCCAGACCTTCCTGCCCGAGGGCCTGTCGCTGGCCAACGAGCTGCCCTTCCTGAGCGCGGCGCAGCGCCGTTTCTTCAGCCAGGTGCAGGGCCGCACCTACGCCAACATGTTCGCCCTGGTGGAGCGCTACATCGGCGCCAAGATGCTGGAGGTGAGCCGCGACCACTGGCTGGGCGACCAGACCGCGCTGGAGGCGATCGTGCGCTTCACCGACGAGGAGCTGAAGCACCAGGCGCTGTTCCGCCGCATCGAGCAGCTGGCCGCCGCGCGCATGCCGCCGGGCTACCGCTTCGACATCGACGCCAACCAGGTGGCGAGCTTCGTGCTGGGCAAAAGCACCTGGGCGGTGCTGGCGCTCACCTGCCACATCGAACTGTTCTCGCAGGCGCACTACCGCGCGAGCATCGAGCCCGCCGCGGACCTGTCGCCGCTGTTCAAGGACGTGTTCCTCTTCCACTGGAAGGAGGAATCGCAGCACGCCATCATCGACGAGCTGGAGTGGGCGCGCGAGGACAACAAGCTCGCCAGCGACAGCGAGCGCGATGCCGGCGTGGCGGACCTGATCGCGCTGGTCGGTGGCATCGACGGCATCCTGCAGGCGCAGGCGCAAGCCGATGCGGCCTACTTCCTGCACGTGGGCGACATCGATCCCACCGGCGCGCAAGGCGAAGCGGTGCGCAGCACCTTCCTCAAGGCCTACCGCTGGCAGTACATCGTCTCGGGTGCGCTGGAGCCGCGCTTCCAGCAGATGCTGGCCAGCCTGGTGAGCGATGCGCAGCTGCAGCGCATCCAGGCGGCGCTGGGGCCGCTCGCGTATGCGGTGCCCATGCCGCGGCAGGCCTGACAGGCCGCGCCGCCGTCACAGCCGCCAGGTGTGGCGGCGGGTGGCGATGGGCAAGGCGTCACGCGCGCCGCCGCTTTGGTTTGCCGGCCCGGGGCTGCCCCGGGCGCTCCCGTGCTTGAATCGGGCCATGCAGGCACCAGATGTGCTTGCAGGACGGGTGAGGCCAGCGATTCCGAGCGCCGGCCAGCCCAAGCGCCGGGGAGGGGCGAGACCATGCAGACGCTGGACGACATGTTGGACCTTCACCTGCTCACGCCCGATCAGCATGCCGAGATCGGCGCGTGGATCGCGCAGGCCCGCACGCCCGAGGCCATCCTCGAGATGCCGGCGCCGCTGTGGCGCAAGCTCGAGCTGGCGAGCGTGCTGATGGGCTTTGACGCCGACATGGCGAAGGCGCCGTTGATGCAGCTGGATCCGTAGCCGGCGCGGGCGCCCAGCCGTCAGGGCCGCGTCCACTCAGGCGGCTTCCACAGGTGCTTCAGCCGGTCGCTCAGGCGGCCGGGGCGCAGCACGTCGCGCCACATCGCGATGAACTCGTGGAAGTTGATCACCAGCAGGTTGCGGCTGTGCACCGGCCGCACTGCCACGCCGTAGTCCACCGGCTCGCGCTCTTCCACATAGGTGCCGAACCAGCGGTCGAACACGATCAGCACGCCGCCGTAGTTGCGGTCGATGTACTGCGGGTTGCGGCCATGGTGGGCGCGGTGGTTGGAGGGTGTGTCGAACCAGTATTCGATCCACGGATGCAGCTTGCCCACGCATTCGGTGTGGATGAAGAACTGGTACGACAGGTTGCAGCCGTACAGCACGAACACCACCGCCGGCGGCACGCCCAGCAGCACCATCGGCATGAAGAACAGCCACCAGCCGGTCACCGCGTAGAGCAGGCTCTGCCGCAGCGCGGTGCTCATGTTCATGCGCTCCTCGGAGTGGTGCACCATGTGTGCGCTCCAGAACCAGCGCACCCGGTGGCTGGTGCGGTGGAACCAGTAATAGCAGAACTCCTGCAGCACGAACAGGGGCACGATCGTCCAGCCGTTGACCGGCATGTCGAACAGGCGATGGCGCCAGAACCAGTTCACCGCCGCCGCAAACACGAAGGCATGCGCGATGAACTCGAACAGCTGGTAGGCGCCGCCCAGGTTCAGGTTGGTCATCACGTCGCGCCAGCCCACGTCGCGGCGCTGGCCGCGGCCCTGCAGCACGCGCCATTCGATCGCCATGCCCACCAGGAACAGCGGCGTCATGCCCACCAGCACCACCTGCAGCCAGTTCACGTCCGGGCCCAGCGGCGCGAGCAGCTGCTCGATGCGGTGCACGATGGAGTTCAGGTCGCTCATGGCAAGGCATTGTGGGCAGCGCGCCAGGCATGTTCTTGATCGCGCGAGGCCCAGGCTTTGATAATTCGCGCCAAACACACGAGGGCTCCCCCGCATGCAGGGCGCGGTTTCCACCACCTACGTCGGTCTGCTGTACGAGTTCCTCGCGCGCCGGGGCCTGGACGCGGCCGTGCTGCTGGGCGAGCCGGCGCCGCAGCCCGGTGGCAACGGCCTGGCGCGCGTGCCGGTCACGCAGTGGGCAACGTTGCTCGACAAGGCCCAGCAAGCACTGGGCGAGCCGGCGATGGGGCTGGCCGTGGGTGCGCAGATCGCGCCGGCCCACTTCGGCCTGCTGGGCTACCTGACCTTGTGCTGCGCCAATCTGGGCGAGGCGCTGATGCGGCTGCGCGACTACCAGCGCCTGGTGTACGACGTGAACGCCGGCCAGCTGCGCATGGAGGCCGATGCGGTGGTGCTGGAGTGGGGCGATGAAGCCGGCCGCCCTGGCCAGCTGGTGGACGAGTGCGCCCTGGCCGCGCTGATCGGGTATGCGCGCAACATCACCGCCCTGCCCGATGCCGCGCCGCTGTGTGTGCGCTTCATCAACCCGGCGCCGGCCTCGAGCGTGCCCTACGAAACCTTCTTTCGCTGCCCGGTGGCGTTCGATGCACCCACCACCATCGTGCGCCTGCCCTTGGCGCTGCTGGCCCAGCCACTGCGCCAGCACGACGATGCCTTGCGTGAGCTGCTGGAGGCGCAGGCCCGCGAGCTGCTGGGCCGCCTGCCGCCGCGCGATGCGCTGGAAGCCGAGCTGCGCCAGGCCATCGCCAGCCTGCTGCCCGAAGGCCAGGCCAGCCTGGCCGCCTGCGCCCAGCGCCTGCGCACGTCCGCGCGCACCCTGCAGCGCCGCCTGGGCGCCGCCGGCATCGGCTTCCAGACCGTGCTGGAGCGCACCCGCCAGCAGCTGGTGGAGCCCTACCTCGCCGACCCGCGCCTGAAGCTGGCCGAGATCGCGCTGCTGCTGGGGTACGCAGACCAGGCGGCGTTCACACGGGCGTTCCAGCGCTGGAAAGGTGTCACGCCGGGGCAGTGGCGCAGCCGGCGTGGGCCGGCTTGAAGGCTAGGATGCGGTGATGACACACGACATGGCGCACGACGACACCGACACCCCCGACGTCATCCACGAACCGCGCCTGTGGCGCGACAACGGCTGGACCGCCCGCGTCGTGAAGAACGAGGACGACGATGGCTGGGCGGTGGAGATGGTCAAGGACGGCGAGCCCGAGCCGGCCCTGGTCGGCCCCTGGACGATGGGGCGCGACAAGAAGAACCCCAAGCCCTTGGACCAGGCGGCCTTCCTCACACTGGTGAAGACGGCCGGCGAGGTGGTGCGCCGGCACGAGCAGCACCTGCATGCGCTGCACCACAAGCGCGTGGAAGCCTCGCTGGACGGCGAGCGCATCAGCGTCACGCTGGACATCGTGCCCGACGAGGACGATCCGCATGCCTGGCTGGCGGCCAGCGATGCCGCCGGTGATTCGCTGGCCCGTGTGCGGGTGCGGCCGGACTTCAAGCTCAACGCGAGCAGTGCGCAGGCCTGGGTGGACAAGGGCTTTGGCCGGCCCGGCTGAACGGGCATTCAGCCGCCGTGCTGCTTTCCCTCCAGCTCCAGCGCGGTGAGCCACAGCCGCACGTCGAATTCCAGCTGGTGGTAGGCCGGCTCCATGTACTCACACAGCGCGTAGAAGGCCTTGCCGTGTTCGCGCTCCTTCAGGTGCGCCAGCTCGTGCACCACGATCATCTTCAGGAAGGGCGCGGGTGCCTGCTTGAACAGGCTGGCCACGCGGATCTCTCGTTTGGCCTTCAGCCGGGTGCCCTGCACCCGTGACACCGTGGTGTGGGTGCCCAGGGCGTTCTGGATGATGTGCAGGGTGTTGTCGTAGGCCACCTTGGCGATCGGCTCGGCGTTGCGCAGGTGCTCGCTCTTGAGCGCGGCCACGTAGTCGTAGAGCGCGCGGTCGGTGCGCACCTCGTGGCCCACCGGATAGCGCTGGCGCAGGCTGTCGCCCAGGCGGCCCGCGTCGAGCAGCTGGTCCACCTGCGCCAGCAGGTGGGGCGCATAGCCGCGCAGGTATTTCAGGTGGTGCGGCACGCCGTTTGCCCTTTCTCGCCAGCTGCAGCGGTATCGCAGCGCCTTTGCCACTCTACAGAAGCTTGCCATGACCACGGCCCCATCCTCTCTGGCGCTGGCCGACAGCCCGGCTTCCTCGATGCCGATGCCCCTGGTGCGTGACGCCGCCTGGCGCGCGCTCTGCCAGGAGCTGCGCGACGCGCAGGAGGCGCGCTCGCAGTTCATGGCGCAGCTGGGCGGCCGCGCCTACAAGCACCGGCATTCGCTGCAGATGCCGCTCACACCCGAAGAATCCGCCCGGATGGCCGCCCTGGACGCTGCCATTGCGGAGGTGGACCTGCGCATGCGGGCCTTCACCGAGGGGGATGCCGGGCTGGCTGCAGGCTGAACCAGCGCAGCGGACCGACTACCATCGAGGCCCGATCCCAGCATCACCGAGGAGACCTCATGCCCAAGGGCCAACGCAGCGGCAAGGAAGCCAAGAAGCCGAAGAAGGACACCACCCCCGCCAAGCCGATTTCGCCTGGCGCGGTGATGCCCACCGTCACCACGGTGGTGCCCGAGCGCGGCAAGAAAAAGAAGTAAGGCGAACCGGGCGCACCCGCCGCCGGACCGACATCCCATGAGCTTGAGCACACAGTCCCTGGCCGCACACGTGCCGGTGTTTCGCCAGGCTGCGGCTGCGCTGCTGGCCGCGCTCGCGCTGGGCAGCGCGGCTGCGGCCTCGCCCAAGGCGGCCGCCAAACCGGCCGCTGCGCCGTCCGCCCCGGCCAGGCCGGCGGCGGCCTGTTCACCCGCAGAGGCGAGCTTCTTCCGCGACGAGGCCCTGACCATGAAGGTGGCCAGCAAGCTGCAGTTCACCAAGGCCCTGTTCCGCGAGAAGGTGAACGTGAAGGTGACCGGCGGCGTCGCCATGCTGTGGGGCGGCCTGTCCAGCGAGGAGGCGATCCGCACCGCGGTGAAGGCCGCCTCCGAGGTGGCCGGTGTCACCTGCGTCAACAACCAGCTGAAGGTGGGCCCGCCGGAGCCGGACACGCCCGCGCACACCGGCAACGCCGGTTGAGCCGCCGCATCACCGCCAGCACCCACGAACTCCCCGCGCGGGAGGAGGCTTTGCATGATCACGCCTGAGCAGTTCAACCAGCGCGGTGCGCACAACCTGCCCGGCCACCTGGGCATCGTCATCACGCATGTGGGGCCGTCGGAGGTGCGCGCCGAGCTCACCGTCACACCCAGCCTGATGGCGCCCAACGGCTTTTTGCATGCCGGCAGCGTGGTGACGCTGGCCGACACCTGCGCCGGTTATGGCTGCGTGGCGCACCTGCCCGAAGGCGCGAGCGGCTTCACCACCGTCGAGCTGAAGTCCAACCACCTGGGCACGGCGCGCGAGGGCATCGTGGAATGCACGGCCACGCCCGTGCACCTGGGCAGGACGACGCAGGTATGGGACGCGGTGGTCAAGCACCGCGACACCGGCAAGACGATGGCTCTGTTCCGCTGCACGCAGATGGTGCTGTACGGGAAACCTTGAGCCTCAGTGCGCCAGCGCGGGCGTGCCGGCCAGGGCGGCGCCTGCGGCGGCGGGCACGAACACCTCGCACACCGTCACGTTGCGCCCCGCCGCCTTGGCGCGGTAGAGCAGCTGGTCGGCAAAGCGGTACACCGCTGCGGGATCCGGCGTGGCGCGGCCGCCGCCGGACGGGGCGCACCAGGCCAGGCCGAAGGACGCGGTGACCAGGCCGCGCGGGTTCTTGGCGTGCGGCATGTCCAGCGCTTCGATGGCCTGGCGGATCTGCTCCACGAACCCCTGCATCTGCTCGCGGTCGGTACCGGCCATCAGCAGCGCGAACTCTTCGCCGCCCACGCGGAACAGCCGGTCCGTGGTGCGCTTGCAGGTCGCCTGCACGGTGGCGGCCACGCAGCGCAGCACCTCATCGCCCGCCGGGTGGCCGTAGTGGTCGTTGTAACCCTTGAAGTGGTCCAGGTCGAACAGGCACAGCCCGATCGCACCGCCGCTGCGCTGCACCTGCGCCACCAGCGAATCCAGCTCGTGCTGGAAGTGGCGCCGGTTGTGGGCGCCGGTGAGCTCGTCGGTGATGGCGAGCTGGTTCAGGCGCCGGTTGGCGCTTTCCAGCTCCTGGGTGCGGCCCTGCACCAGCTGGCCCAGCTGCTCGTTGAGCTGCACCTCGGCCTCGCGCGCCAGGCGTTCGGCCTGCAGCTTGTCGGCCTTGAGCCGGTTCATGCCGTCGGCCAGCGCCACCGCCACGAACAGCGCCTCCAGCACCGAGCCGATGGCCACGCCGTAGTTGAGCAGTGCATGGCCGCCCAGCACCGATTCAAGCGTCAGGCGTTCCACCAGCAAGCCCAGCAACATGCACACGGTGCCGGCCAGGAAGTAGCGGGTGTGGGTGTAGCCGCTGCGCCAGGCGCGCAGGCTCACCACCGCCGCGAGCAGGATGCCCACCAGCGTGGCGGGCATGGCGAGCTTGAGCGTCAGGCTGTAGTGGCCCAGCAGCGCCAGCGGGATCGGCAACGCATTCAGCGTCACCAGCGCCCAGCAGGCCGCACGCAGGCGCGGCTGCGGCGCCAGGTGCTCGCGCAGGTTCACCAGCAGCAGCGCGCCGAACAGCACCACGCTGGCCGAATAGGCCACCAGCAGCGCCTGGTTCACCAGCAGCGGCTGGTCGGGCCACCAGTACTGCGCCGCATGGCCTTCAAAGGCAAAGCGGCACACCAGCAGCGCGACGAGGTAGCCGACGTAGAGCACGAACGAGGGCTCGCGCGTGCTGGCCACCAGGCACAGGTGGTACAGCAGCAGCAGGCCCAGGCCGCCGTAATACAGCCCGAGCAGCAGGGTGTGGCGCTGGGTGTCTTGCTGCAAGGTGGCTTCATCCACGACCGACAGCGGCGCCAGGCCGAAGTAGCCGTCGTGCGCGTCGAGCCGGATCAGCAGGTCCACGCTTTCCGCAGGCGCCAGCAGCAGCGGGAACAGGAACTGGTGATGTGCCACCGGCCGGGTGGCAAACCGCGTGCGGTCGCCGGTGTGCAGCTGCTCGCCCAGCCGGCCCTGGCGCAGCACGAAGAGGCTGATGCGGTCCAGGCGGGGATTGGCCAGCTCGATCAGGCGCTGCAGCGGCGCGCTGGCATCCGCATTCGCCACGCGCAGGTGCAGCCACCAGGCCGACGGCGAATGGCCGAGGTTCAGCGGCTGCGCCGGCGCGGCGGCCCAGCCGGTGCCGGCCTGCAGCACGCTGCTGGCGTCAAACTGGCGCTGGCGGTCTTCCAGCAGCTCGAAGCGGCCGTCCAGGCTCAGGCGGCCGGCGCCCGGCTGCAGCAGCACCACGGGTGCGGCAGCGGCCGCCTGCCCGCACAGCAGGGCGAGCAGCAGCAGCCAGCAGGCATGCAGCAGGCGCACAGGCAGGGAATCAGTGGGTCCAGACCCACAGCGTCGTGCCACGGGCATCGAAGCCGTTGATCTGGATGGTGCCCATGGAGGGGCCCTGGTAGTGCACGCCCAGCGGCGCCAGCAGCGCGCCGGCCTCGAAACTGGCGTTCACCGGTGCACCGTCCACGCTGATTTGCGTGACCGGGCGGCCGTCGTACAGCCCGGCGGCCAGCGGCGCCATGCCATGTTCGGCCAGGGCCGCCTCGAAGGCGGCGCGGTCCAGCACCGACAGGTGCAGGTGGTCGGCCGGCAGCAGGCGCAACAGGCCACCTACCACCGGCAGCGCGGGCGGGCGGTTGTCGCGCTGTTCGTCCCGGGCCTGGCCACGCATCTCGGACAGCTGCGTGTCGTCCAGTGGCGACAGTGCCGCCCGCGCGGGCGCGGCATGCAGCGCGGCCGCGGCCAGCACGGCCAGTGCACACAGCCGGGTGAAGGCGCTGCGGATGTCGGGGCGGACGGCAAGGCGGGTGGGGGTGTTGCGGCGCACGGGCGGGGCCTTTCAGGCTCTGGCGGTGCAGAGTCCTTCGGCAACGCCTGCCGCTTCTGAAGACCGGCCCCGCCCGGGTGGGCGCCGGGCGTGATGGATGTCTCAGCGCCGCAGCGGCAGGCGCACGGTGAAGTGGCTGCCCTTGCCACGGCCGTCGCTGCGCACTTCCACCGTGCCGCCGTGCAGGTCGATCCACTGCTTCACCACCGACAGGCCCACGCCCAGGCCACCTTCGGACAAGTGCTGCGAGGCGGTTTCCTGGGTGAAGAGGTCGAAGATGCGCGGCAGCATCTCGGGGGCGATGCCCACACCGTCGTCTTCCACCCGGATCACCGCGTCGTCGGCTTCGATCGTGGCCTTGACCCAGATGCGGCCGCCCGCGGGCGTGTACTTCAGCGCATTGGTGAGCAGGTTGAGCACCACCTGGGACAGCCGGGCCGGGTCGGCCTGCAGCCAGATCGGCACGTCGGTGCACAGCAGCTCCAGCGACTGGCCGCGAGCCCCGGCCTGGGTGCGGCCGGCGTCCACCACCTGGCCCAGCAGCTCCTGCAGCACAAAGCGCTGCAGGGCCAGCGTGGGTGCCTGCGCGTGCTGGCTGGCCGCCGCGCGCAGGTCGCCGATGAGCCGGCGCAAGGTGTCGAGCTGGCGCCCGATGACGTCGAGCAGGCGCTGCTGGATGTGGGCGCTCTCCGGCTTGCCGAGCAGGTGGCAGGCCTGCAGCAGCGGGCTCAGCGGGTTGGCGAGCTCATGGGCCAGCGTGGTGAGCTGCCGGTCCTTGCGCTCCAGGGTGGCGCGCAAGCCGCCCACGCGGTTTTCCAGGGTGTCGATCTGCGCCCGCACGTCGGTGCGGTCGCGCATGATCTTGACGAAGCCGAGCAGCTCGCCGCCGGCGCCGCGGATGGCGGTGATGGCACCGCCGATCCAGATGCGCGTGCCGTCGCCGCGCACATGCCAGCGGTCGTTTTCGGCATAGCCCACGCTGCGGGCGACGTCGCGCTCCAGCTCGTCGAATTTGCGCTCCAGGTCCTCACCGGTGAAGACACGGCTGATCGACTGGCCGACCAGGTCGCCGGGCGGGTAGCCCAGCACCGGCTCGGTGGCGCCGGACACACCCACCACGATGCCGTCCGGGTCCAGGCACAGCAGGCAGTACTGCGGTTCCTGGCCCGGCCACAGCCGCAGCAGGCGCGCGGCCAGGCCGCTGCCGTCATCGGCGTGCTGGGGTGGGGGGGTGTCTGCCGTCATGGTCACCGGAATGGCTTTGTGCCCTTCTGGCAACCGGCATGCGTGTCGGACGTTGCCGACACGCAGCTTGGGGCATGCGCCTACACGGCGGCCGGGCGGCGCCGGCGCGCGATCCAACCCACCACGCCCAGGCCGCCGGCCATCAGGGCATAGGTTTCAGGCTCGGGCACCGCCTGGATGGACACGGCGTCCAGGTCGAAGCCCTTGCTCGCGCCCGCTTCGTCCATGCCGCCGATGCCCACCTTGGTGAACGAGCCGCCATGCCCGGCCAGCAGCCCCGCATAGGGGGTGAGGTCGAGCAGGATCGCGGCGTCGTCGCCCTTGGTGGCCGACAGCTGCAGGAAACCACCGTCCTGGAACCACAGCCACACGGCGGCCGTCTCGGCGTTGTTGCCCACCTCGTAGATGCGCAGCTGGGTGTTGGCCCCGAAGTTCATGCCGAAGGACAGCTCGGCGTAGGCGCCCAGGAAGGCGGTGCCCGGGGGCTGCGCGCCCACGCCCGGCAGCGTGAGGAAGCGGTCGTCCGGCGCCCCCAGGATGGACGCCTGCGCGGTGGCCGTGTCCAGCACCACCGGCCAGCTGCCGGTGAGCGAGCCGCCGTAGTAGTCGGGGAAGAAGTCGCCCGGCGCGGTGCCACGCAGCAGGTTGGTGACCGTGCTGGCGTACACCTCGGCCGCATGGCCGCTCTTGGGCAGCACCAGCAGGCTGGCGACCGCGGCCGCCACGGTGGCGAGGGATTTGACAAGGTGATTCATGCTGTTTTCTCCACTGAAGTGTTCGGGCCCGCTCGCGTGTGAACGGTGCGCTGCCGGGGCCCATGTGTTCGGCGGCGCACCCAAAAAACGGTCGCTCAGGGCGTGGGCTCGGCCATGCCGGCCGGGCAGCACCGGTACTCGGCGCTCTTGTCCAGCAGCTCGATCTGGCGCTTGAGCAGCTCGTTCTGCAGCGCCATGCGCTCCACCTCCAGCTCGTGCATGCGCTCCACCTCGGGCTCGCAGATGCCGCAGTCGTCCATGCAGCTCTTCACGATCACGCCGGCGGTGGGCAGGCTGGTGCGGCGCTCGTAGCCGAACTGCTCCTGCACCTCGCGCGACACCTGGCCATCGGGGCCGAGCAGGCCCTGCTGCTGCAGCTGGGCGTCCACGAACTTCAGCGCCTGCTGGCGCAGGTCATCGGGCAGGGGCTGCTCCTCGCCCAGCGCGTTGAGCAAGGCGGTGCCGGTGGTCAGGCGGTTGCCCAGCAGCGCGCGCGGTGCGCCGCCGGGCAGCGGGGCCAGGGCCTGCAGCTGCATCTGCTGGTCGGCTTCGATGCCGCGGTCCAGCGTCTCCACCCGCTTGGCATGGGTGGCCGGCAGCTCCTGCGGGATGGTGGCCACCTGGCCCATGGAGCGGAAGGGGTTGGCCGCCACCGGCGTGGGCGTGGCCGGGTCCAGCACCCGGCGCTCCACGGCCACCAGCTCGAAGCGGATGGTCTCCGTCTTGTTCAGGCGATAGAACATGAAGGTGACCGCGTGGCACTTGTTCGGGTTGACGAACTCGCGCGAGGCGGACTCGAAGTGGTCCTCGCTCTCGCCTTCCACATGCGAGCGCGACTGCACCTCGCCGATGCTCACGCTGTGGGCGCGCCGGGTGGCCTCCACCGACTGGTGGTCGCTCATCTCGGCATGCGCGCGGTGCTCGCGCAGGTAGTCGCGCGTGCTGGACGCGCTGTGGCTGCCGCGTGCGTTGGTGTCCGCGCTGGCGGAAAAGAAGCCCAGGCTGCCGGAGGCGTCGCCATGGAAGTCCCACTTGCCTTGTTCGCTGTAGTGGTCGCTGCCGCGGTCCACCACGTTCTCGTCGGACATGAAGGCGCGCAGGGCGCGCAGGCGGTACTGCTCCTCGCTGATCTGCTCGCTGCGGTAGCTCAGCTTGGATTCGCTGTCGAAGCTGAAGCGGCTGCGCCGGTCGGTGGTGGCCAGGCGCACCTTCTCGCCGGGCAGCAAGGTGGTGCTGTAGGCGATCTCGCCCAGCGCCAGCGGGCCGGGGCAGCGGGTGAAGCGGGTGTGCAGCACCACCTCCACCTTGACCGGCTGTTCGCGCGGGCCGCGCACCGGCGTGGCAAACACCAGGCGGCGGCGGAAGTCGATCACGTCGCACACCGGTGCCGGGTCCAGTTGCGGGCAGCAGGGCAGGTCGTTGTAGTTCATGAGCTCGTTGGCCATGGGGTACTCCTTGAATGGCTTGTGAACATCAGGCCGCGGCGCGGCGCTGGTCGTCCTGCCGGGCCCGCAGCAGCGGCACGGCTTCCAGCGCGATGCGGTCGCGCGGGTCGACCGCCAGGCGGGCGCCCGGCCGGTCGAAGCGGTAGCGCAGCCCGCTGGCCGGCCCGATGACGGTGAGCGCGGTGGCGCCCACGTACTCGAACAGCGGCTTGAGGCGGGCGGCGGTGGAGACGGGGGGCATGCCGGCCGGTGCAGCGGCGGGCATGCGGTGGTGTTGTTGTGTGGCGCCGGGGCGCCGCGGTCCACAGTTGCACATGGCTCCTCCTGGTTTGTGAATCAGTGGGTGGTGTCGGGCACGTGGGTGATGTGCAGGCCGGCCCGCTCGCGCGTGTCGGCCACGCGGTCGCTGCGCGCGGGCTCGGGCAGGGCGGCCGGCGGCTCCTCCTCGAAGTAGCTGGCGATGGCCGGCACGGTCCAGCGGCCGTTCACCCGCTCCAGCCCGATCGCGGCCGCCGACAGCCCCAGCCACAGCAGCGCGCGCTCGCCCCAGTCGCGGCTCAGCAGCAGCGCCACCGGCGCGGCCACCCACAGGCTCAGGCAGTAGAAGCAGTCGATCGCCTGCCCGATCACGCCCTGCCCGGCGGCCGCGCGCAGGCGCTCGAACACACGCGCGGGGCCGGTTTCGGCATGCAGCAGGTGGGTGGCGCGCCAGGTGGCCAGGGCGCCGATGAGGGTGGAGAGATAAGCATCCATGAGGTCCTCCTTCAGGCGGTTTCCACGGCGGCCGACAGGCCGATCAGGTCCTGCCAGAACACCGATTGCGGATAGGCGGTGCGGCCGTCGGTCACCCGGTCGGCTGCGGTGAGGGTGAAAGCGAAGGCGCAGAAGTCGTGGCCCGGCGGCAGCCAGTTGGGGCCGTCCGCGCCGGTGGGGTTGGGCATCAGCGCGGTGAGCACGTAGTCCTGCAGGTCGGCCGTGGCTTCGTCGCGGGTGCCGGTGAAGTCACACGGCGTGGCCGACGCGCTAAAGGCCTTGGGCACCACGCCGCTGGCGACGATGGTGTCCACCGCATGGTTGTTGCCGCGGGTGACGCTCAGGGCCCAGCTGTGCAGGAAACCTTCCGGGTCCACGGCGCGGTGCTTCACTGTCAGCGGCGCATTCGGCGTGGCCAGCTCGAACAGACCGCAGTCGCCCAGCGTGGTGGCGCCCATGGTGATGGACTCGATGTCGCCTTTGCCCGGCCGGCCTGCGATGGTGGTGCGGTTGTGCAGGTACAGCGTGATGGTGTCCTGCGTGGCCGGCACCACCGCACCGGCGGCGGTGTAGGCCTCGATGTGGAACTGCACCGGGCCGGGCTCGTCCTGCGGGCGATAGAGGCTGCTGTCGAGGATGAGCTTGAGGTCGTTTTCGATCCAGTTGAGGTCGCCCTCGTGGCTGTCGTAGGTGGGCACCAGCTGGGTGCCGCTGCCGCTGGCGGTGGTGACACCGGGGTTGACGCTGCGCAGGGTGGGGCCCACCGAGGTGCCGCCGGCCACCAGGTTGGGAATCCAGTTCAGCGCATGCGCCTGGGTGACGGCCTGCCACAGCGCATCACCCGGGCGCTTGAAGAACACCGCGTAGTGCACGGCCTCCGGCCGGCCGAAGCAGGCATACAGGCGCAGGCCGCCGCGCCAGCCGGCGCAGTCCACCTGCGGCGCATTGGCGTTGCGGCAGGTGATGCGGCCTTCGCTGTCCAGCGTGTTGGGGTGGCCGCTCAAGGCGCTGTGCAGCACCACCACGTCGCCCACACGCTGGATCACCCGGTCGCCGGCACAGGCGCGGCTGGGGTGGGCGCGGTCGTAGGGCACGCAGAGGTCGATGCGCTGCAGGTTGGCGACGTTGTTGTACGGCGCCGTCTCGAAGCTCATGGTCAGGCCCGTGCCCAGCACCTGCACGATCACGTCGGGGCGCAGCTGCGCGGCCAGCGATTCGCCGGCGGCCACGTCACCCGCTTCCTCGGCGATGTCGGCCAGCGAGGGACTGAAGCGGAAGATGTAGTTGCCCAGCTCGTCGGTGACGGCCAGGCCCAGGTCCTGTCGCACGCCGCTGCCGCTGTAGGGGCCGCCCAGCTTTTCAGCCGAGCTGCGGTCGTATTCCTGGAAGCGCAGCAGCAGGCCCGGTGCACGCTCCACATGGCAGCGGAAGCGGATGCCGATGTCGCGGATGGCGGCGATGTTCTCCATGTCGGCCTTGGTCAGGCGGTCGCTGCCGGCGGCCATCGGGCTGGCCTTGAAGGCGGTGCGCCGCACGCTCGTCTGCAGGGCCTTCACAGCCTCGGCCTCGCGCTGGTCGATGGCCTCGGCGCTGTCGGCGGCCGCGGCCTTGGCAGCGCTGCGTGTGGGTGCGCTGGCGGCCATGGCCATGCGCGGCGCCTGTGACTGGAACACCAGCCCGTTCGCGATGTTGGGCAGGCCGGTGGGGATGACGATGGGCGTGAGATCGGGCGCCGGGTCGGGCAGAGGGATGCGCGGCACGCGCAGCCGCTCGGGGTACAGCTTGGCGATCACGCTGCACAGCTGCGGATAACGTTCGCACAGCGTGGGCAGGTGGTAGGGCGGATCGATGACGATGTAGTCGTTGCGGCAGGGGTTGAACAGGCACGCGCCGGCGTAGGTCTTAGCGGTGCCGTACACCACGTAGTCGGACGCGCTGGCCGGCAGCGAGCAGCTGAGCACCAGGTCGTCGTAGTCGGCGTCAGCGCCCGAATCGTTCGAGCGGATGTCGAAGCGCAGCAGGCCGCCGGACACGCCGGGAAAGCCGATGCGCTGGGCCGAGTCGCGCCAGGGTTGCGCGGCTGGCTGGTGCTGGATGTTGATCGACCACTGCGTGCCGCTGACGAACACGCTGGTGCCGACCGTGCCGGTGTAGGTGCCGTTGCCAGTGGTGGCGCCGCTGATGGTGAAGCGCTGCGGCAGCGCGGCGTTCTTGGTGCTGACCCGGATCGTCCAGGCGCCTTGCATCGTGATGGCCATTGAGAGTCCTCCTGAGGGTTGCGGTGCACCGCAGGCTTGCGGCTTGGGGTGCATTGCATTCCTCGGGCGTTCCCATCGCCACGCGTGGATGGCGGCGATGTGGCGGGCAGGTCAGACGATGGGCAGACGATCAAAAGAACAACCCCTGCCGGGCTGGCGCCGGGCAGGGGTTGAGGGTGGAAGTAGGCGGGGGTGTCTAGCGGGAGGCGCGGGGCACCGGGCCGCCCTTGTAAGGGGGGTCGTTGGGAGTGCTGCCGTTGCAGCCGTCGTCACCGCGCGGGGTGTCGCCCTTGCGCGGCGGCTCGTACTTGGCGTTGAACACCGGGAACTCGGGGATCATGGCGGGCAGCAGGCCAATGAACTTGGCTTCCTTGTGGTACTCGATGATGAAGTCCACCCAGTCGGTGACCTTGAGGAATTCGATGATGTTGGGCTGCACCCGCGGCAGCGTGGGGTCGGGGTTCACCTCCAGGTAATAGGGCGAGCGCCAGTCCCACAGGCCGCTCAGCGTGGGGTCCGGCAGGAAGATGTTCATCGCCAGAGCGGGCGAGGAGAAGTCCCAGCGCTCGGTGGGTGCCGGCCAGGGCGCGTCGTTGTCGCCATAGCGTTTGATGCCCTTGAGCGCCTGCTGCAAGGCGAGCGCGGCCGAGTGCACCTTGTGCGGGCCGAAGTCGAAAGCGAGCAGCGCGGTGGCGAAGCTCAGGATGTCGGTCAGCTCGTCGGGCGCTTCCAGCTCCATGGTGGCCTCGGTGTCGAACTGCTGCGCTTTCAGGATGGCGTGGCGGATCTTGCTGACCACCGCCGGGCGGGCGGTCCCGGTGGCGGTGCGAAGGGCCGACAGCAGCGCGTCGGCCAGGTCGTCGATGCGCTCGGCGATCTCCTGCATGCGGGTGAGCTGGACCACACCCCCGGCGGTGGGGTGATTGCCCTTGGCGGCCAGGGCGGCATGGTTCTCATCGGCGAACCACTTCGCCAGCTGCTCGGCGCTGGCGCTGCCGGCCTGCGCGAGCTTTTGAAACACCGCCGGATAGGACGCGCCAGAGGTGAAGAAGTTGTAGTTGAGGTACCCGGTGGCGTACTCGGCATAGGGCGCCACCGTGTGCAGCACCTCCACCGACATGTTGAAGCAGTTGTTGAAGTGGATGGCGGCCAGTTTCGGCACGCCGCTGTCGAGCGCGCTCTTGAGGGCGGCGCCAAGGCCATAGGTGGACAGGGGCATGTGATTGGCCGGCAACAGCGGGCCGCCGGTGGGCAGCAACGGCCCCCCGGTCGGCAACAAGGGGCCGCCGGTTGGCAGGGTGGGTGAAGTGCCCTCCGGAGTGACATGCCAGCTGACATTGTTCTGGGTCAACGCTGCGGCGGTCAGCTTGCGGCGGTCGATGTCCGGCAGAAAGCCCGCGCCGTGCCCTTCCAGCGCCAGGACCAGCGCCGATTCCGGATGTGCACTGTGCGCCGTCCGCAGAAAGCCTGCGAGCGTGTGGGGCGAGTCCATCTGCTCCTTCCAGCGCGAACTCACCCGCACATCGGCGGGCTGCCCGGCCGGGATCTCGACGAGGTAGGTGTCGTCTTCCACCAGGTCGATCAGCGCGGCCACGTGGACGCCCGCTTCCGCCACCTTCAGCAGGCTTTTGAACAGCGGGTGCTGCGCCAGCTCGGTGGACTGCCCGTCGGGAAAGGTGCTCAGCACCTCGTCGGTGCCGAAGGGGGCATAGACGGCAAGCGTCACCCCTTCGGTGCGAGCGCTTTTCGTGTCAGGGGGCAGCAGGTTCGGCAGGGCCACGGTCTTCTCCTTCGGCAATGGGATGTTTCAACTGCGGCGCGCGCGTTATGCGCGCGTTGATGCCGCCTCGATACACTAAATCGAGCGCGGTCGCATTGACAGGCGGGCATCGCCCGCCCAGGGCGGCCGAACGCAGACGATCGCCAGACGATGCGTGAGGACCATGCCCAGCGCACCCCCTAACTTGCAGTCCCCTGCGACGCTCCCCGGCCGCGCCCGGCTGCCCTTGCGGCTGGTGGAGGCGATGCTGGACGAGTCGTTGGCGGCCTTCAAGACGGGCACCCTCGAGCCGCTGCTGCGCCGGCGACCGCACCTCACCCGTTGGTTCGTGCGCTGCTACCTCGGCCCTGTGCTGGGTGCCGCCGGCGACAGCCTGCACGGCGAGCGCCGCCTGGCCGATGCCACCGGCCTGTGGCTGCGGTGGCTGGTGTCGCGCCTGCGGCCGGATCACCTGCCCGAGCTCAGTGCCATCGACCGCGAGGCCTGGATCCACCGCACCGGGTGGCGGCCGATGCTCGCGGTGATGTGTCACTACGGGTTTGCGCCGGTACCGGACTTCCGCGACCGTTACCACCGGCGCGCCGAAGAGTCGGCCGCCGACAACCTGTGCGGCCTGTGGTCCGTGGTGCCGAGCACCTTCTACCGCTACCTGGACAAGGGCAAGCGCCTGCTTGCCGAGTGGGTGTGCGAGCAACGCCCCAGCGGCCCCCAGCAGCTGGAACTGCGGGCGCTGGTGCAGCAGGATGTGCACGAACGGTTGCGGTTGTCGGGTGATGCCGAGCGGGCCGCCTGGCATCGAGCCCAGGCGCTGTCTGGCGGCGTCGAGCGCGACAGTGCTTCCACGCTGTGGCACTGGCTGCAGGCGGGTGATGCGGCCGCCTTCATCCATGTGCTGCGGCGTGACTCCATTGCCCTCGCAGGCGAGACCGAGACCGATGCGTTGATCGAAGCGCTGGAGCGTTTGAACCTGACACCGCGGCAGCGCTTCGATCTCTGTCTGGCGCAGGCCGCGCTGTGGCGCACTCGGCATGCCGAGGACATGGAAAGCCGTAGCTACGAGCAGGCTCTGCGCATCGCAAGCGCCGGCCCGGACAAGCTCCTGCTGGGCATCGTGTATGCCGCCATGGGCCGGTTCCATGAAACCCGCGACCCGGATCGGTCGTTCGCCTGCTATGAGGACAGCGTTCAGTTCCTGCGGGAGGCGGCCCTTGGCGATGGCGCGGCGTGCGAGCCTGAAGTTGTGGAGGCGCACATCTCCACACTGGTGAAGCTGGCGTGGCTGTACCTCCTGCGCAATGACCCGCGCGCGCGCACCGTGTTGGACCGCGCCGAATCCATGCGCCAGCAGCGTGGCGTGTCTGAAGAAGCGCTCGCATTGCTGGAACAGACCTGGGGCGAGTACTGGCGCAGAGCGGGCGACCTGCAGCGCGCGGCCCAGCACAAGCACAGGGCGCTCAACCTGTACGAGCGACTGGGCGACCAGACGGCCGTGCTGAAGACCTACAGCAACCTGGGCCTGATCTACGGTGACGCCAAGGACTTTACGCGCGCCATCGAATACTCGCGCAAGGTGCTCGATTTGGCGGCGCGGATGAACGTCGAGCCGGAGATCGTGGCGAACACCCACCTCAACCTGGGTGTCGCCTACTTCTGGCAGGCCGACTACACGCAGGCTATCGCCGAGTACCAGCAGGCGCTGCAACGCAGCATCCGAGCGAGCCTGAAGCTCGGTGTCTGGCGCGCGAACTACAACCTGGCCGAGGCCTACTACTTCCGCTTCAAGGAGACGCAGGCGTCCGATGACGAGCGGCTGGGCGACATGCACGCGCAGGCCGCTCTCGCGCTCGGCATGGGGTACAGCGATCCGGCCACCGACGAAGCCACCCGCAAGCTCAAGGTCGACATCCTGGGCCCCACCGCCGACCGCGCCCATGACCGCCTGCTGCCCCCGGAGGCCGCGGCCCACTTCAACGAGATGGCGGAAGTGCAGCGCCAGCGCGCGGCGCTCGCCGTGCCGGCGGCGCCGCAAGACCATGTGCGCGCCCATCTGGCGATCGCCAACGCCTACCTGGCGATTGCCGCCAAGGAGCGTGAAGCCGCGCGCGCGCTGATCGACCGGCATGCGCTGGGCGACCGCTTCGCCGGCGACTTTGAGCAGCTGCGCAGCACCTTCGACCGCGAGCTCACGCGGGAGCAAAAGGTGGCGACCCTGTGGCGCCAAGCCACCGGCGACCTGCTGAGCGAGGAACGCCGCACGGCAGTGCTGTCGCGCCTGCTGCACGGTGAGCCGATCACCAAGAGCAGCTATGCCGAGCTGTGCGCCGTCGGCCCGGCCACGGCGTCGAAGCACTTGGGCGTGCTGGCCGAGCGCGGCCTGCTGCTGCAGACCGGCAAGGGGCCGAGCACGCGTTACGTGCTGCCGCAGTAAGACGCGCCCTGCATCCCGCGGCGCCGCCGCTCCGTAGGTGAGGCATCCACTGCAGAAAGGCCCTGCCATGACCGCCCGTATCCTTGTTTTTACCCTGCCCGCCCTGCTGCTCGCCGCCTGTGCCGGCGGGCCCCCCGCCCGGCCTGCCGCCGACGACACACCCGCCGCGCTGAAGCCGGCCAGCGGCGAGCATGCGCTCATGACACTCGCTGCCAAGGGCGTGCAGATCTACGAATGCCGCGCCAGGAAGGACGCCCCGGGCGCCACCGAATGGGTGTTCGTAGCGCCCGAGGCCGAGCTGTTCGACGGTGCGGGCAAGAAGGTTGGCACCCACTACGCCGGCCCGAGCTGGGAGTCGGTCGACGGCAGCAAGCTGGTGGGCAAGGTGGCGGCCAGGGTGGATGCACCGGAGCCGGGTGCCATCCCCTGGCTGCTGCTCACCACGCAGTCGACCGGGCCGCATGGCACGTTCAGCAAGGTGAGCGCCATCCAGCGCCTGAACACCGAAGGGGGTGTCGCGCCGCCGGCCGCCGGCTGCACCAGCGCCTCGGTCGGCAAGACCGAGCGCGTGGGCTACCTGGCGGACTACCGGCTGCTGGTGCGCTGAGCGCCCTACTTCATCTCCACCCGCTTCAGGTTGTCGTCCGAGTTCCGGTCGATCCGCTTGTTGTACGGGTCCACACCCGCGAACGCCGGTGCCTTGTCCACCACCAGCGTCAGCACCTGCTTGCCGCTGCGCACCGGCTGGCGCTCCACCTTCAACACCGACTCGGCCTTGAAGCCGGCCTTGCCCGGCTCCACCGTGAACACGCCCACCTCGAAGGGCTCGTCCAGCGGCGCTTCCGTCTCCTTGCCCAGGCCGTCGGCGTAGAGCTTGCGCGCGTCCACGTTCAGCTTCACCTCGTACCTGCCGTCGGCGCGCTTGTGCGCCACCGCGTCGGTGACCTTCACATCCAGCAGGGTGATCTTCTCCAGCAGGTCGGTGATCAGCGCGTCATGCTGCGGCCCGGCCTCGGCGCGCAGAAGCTGGATGAAGTCGCGGGTGTTCGGGTAGGGCGCCGGCTTGAAGGCATATTGCTGCAGCAGCTTGGCCATCGCGCGGTTGACCGTGTCCTCGCCCAGCGCTTCGCGCAGCCAGTACATCACCAGCGTGCCCTTGCGGTAGTGGATGTAGTCCTGGTTCTCCACCCGGTTCAGCGGCAGCTCTTCCACCACCTCGCCGCCGCGTGCGCGCAGGTAGCGGTCGAGCTCGTATTTGGTGAAGCGGCGCACCTGCTCCTTGCCATACATCTTCTCCATCACGAGCAGCGCCGAATACTGCGCAAAGCTTTCCACCAGCATGGTGGCGCCCTGCTGGTCGCCCGGTACCAGCTGGTGGCCCCACCACTGATGCGCGATCTCGTGCGCGGTGACGTAGGTGACCAGGTCGATCTTGTCCGGGTCGGTGTGGTGCGACAGGAAGCCGATGTCCTCCGAATACGGAATGGTGTTGGCGAAGCTCTGCGCAAAGCTCGCGTAGCCGGGGAACTCGAGGATGCGCGCCTGCTTGAACTGATAGGGCGAGAAGCGCTCGCTGAACATCTGCAGCGACAGCTTCATCGCGCTCATCATGCGCGGCACGTTGAAGGCGTGCGCCGGGTGGTAATACACCGCCAGGTCCACGCCATTCCAGCTGTCCTTCTGCACCGCGTAACGCGCCGACTGGATGGAGAAGAAGTGGTTCAGCGGTGCATCGGGGCGGAAGCGCACGGTGCGGCGGCCGTTGGTGGTGGTGTCGCTCACCGTGTAGCCGGGCGCCATCGGGGTCTGGTCGGCGTCGGTGGTCACCGTGATGTCGGCGCTCACCCAGTCACTGTCGGCGCGGAAAGGTGTGCGCTCGCGGCCTTTGTCGTCTTCCAGCTTGGGCGGACGCAGCTCCGCGGGCAGGCCATGCTTGCGGCGCTTGCTGCGGTCGGTGAGCAGCACGTTGCGGTTCATGCCAATGCCGGGCGTGATCTCCGCGTTGTCCACGAAGGTGCCGTTCTCCACCACGCGGGTGAGTGGCGCGCTGTTGGGAAAGCCGCGTTCCTGCAGGGTGGTGGCAAACCTCAACGTGCGCCTTTCGCCAGGCTGCAGCGCGGGCTGCAGCTTGTAGATGCGGTAGTGGTACTGCGGGTACTCCTTGTCCAGCGTGGCGCCGGGGAACTCCAGCGAGTCCAGCTTCAGCGGCATGCTGAACCAGTTGATGTGCAGCGTGTCGATCGGCGCGCCGCTGCGGTTTTCCACCTGGTAGCTGCCGTTGGTCACCACCCGGGTGTCGCGCGGGTAGACCTGCACGTCCAGCGTCACGGCGGTGATCTTCGGCTGCGGCACCTTCTCGTACGCGAGCAGCGCCTTCTCGATGTCGGCCAGCAGCGCCTCGCGCTCAGGTTCCGTGAGATAGCGGTTCAGCACATTGGTGTTGTAGAACACCCAGGCGCCGCTGCCGGCCCACACCAGCGCACCCGCGCCCAACAGCGCCAGCGCGCCGCCCTTCAGGCGCCGGGGCAGCTGGCGCAGCCGCGGCTTCAGCGCCGTGGTGGCACCCCGCCGCCACAGCGCATGCGACAGCACCGCCAGCACCAGCGCAAACGCGCCCCAGACCACCTGCAGCCAGGCCTGGCCCACCCAGAAGCGCGCCATGCCGTTGAAGTCGGACAAGGGCACCGGCGGGGTGCCGGCGTAGTTGTAGAGGTTGTGCTCGAAGCCGGCGTTGCCCAGCGCGATGGTGGACACGATGTACAGCAGCATCACCGCCCAGCCGATGAACTTCTGCGGCACCAGCACCTGCACGAACACGCTCAGCACCGCCAGCAGCACCGCGCCGATGGTCGACGGCAGCACGAACCACAGCAGGTAGCCCGACAGCTCGTAGTGGGTGTAGCCCTTGAAGGTCTGCACCAGCATGCCGGTGAGCACGCCCACCAGCGCGGCAGCCGTGAGCACCACCGTGATCGCCAGCAGTTTGGGCAGCAGGTGCGCCCAGTCGGGCGCCGCGGTGGCGTCCACGATCTCGTGCGTGCGGCGCTCGCGGTCGCGCCACACCAGCTCGCCGGCGTAGAAGATCGCCATGATGATCGGCATGAGCGTAAAGGCGCCCAGCAGGCCCTGCACCATCAGCCGTGTGACCGGATAGGAGCCGTTGCCGTACACCTCGCCGCTGAACCACAGCGCGCCGCCGGCATTGAGCACGCCGATGGCCATCAGCACGAAGAAGGCCGGGCTGCGGAACACGAAGGCCATGTCAAAGCGCACCAGCTGCCACAGCTGGGCCCGGCGGGTGGATGCGTCGGTGCGCGGGGCGGCCAGCGGCACCTGGCGGGCGGCGGGTGCAGGCAACGCGCCTTCCGTGGCCGCCTTGTCTGAGGCGGCCTTGCCTTTGGCGCCGCGCTGTTCGAAGCGGAACAGCCGGTAGGCCAGCGCAAACAGCGCCAGCGCCACGCCACTCCACAGCAGCCGGTTGGCCAGCAGCGCGCCGGTGAGCGGCGGCAGCTGGGTGTTGCGCTCTGCCGCGGTCCAGTACTTGGTGGCGATGCTCAGCGACGACAGGCCGAACGGATCCGCCAGTGCGGCGATGCTGTCGTACTGCGGATCGCGCAGCAGCCCGCGCATCACGAAGTACAGCACCAGCGTGGCCACCGCGCCCACGTAGGTCCACATCATGGAGCGCGTCGCGGTGGCCAGCGCAAAGAAGCCCGCGGAGATGATCAGCAGCGTGGGCAGGCCGAAGGCGAACAGCGCATAGGCGTAGTGGCCCAGGTGGAAGGCACCCACCTTCTCGGCGTCCAGCCAGGGCATGGTGGCGCCCACCATGATGGCCAGCGGCACCGAGGCCAGCACCAGCAGCGCGGCGCCCACCGCGCCCACGAAGCGGCCCACCAGGTAGCTGGACTTGCCCATCGAGGTGGAGCGCAGGATGGGCGCGAACCCCGTCTCGTCGTCGCGGATCACCACGTTGGACACCATGGCCACCACGATGAAGGTGGCGAACAGCGTCATGATCGCCAGCGTCTGCAGGATGGCGAAGGGCGAGTTGACGTTGACGTTGCCCTTGCCGCCGATCTGGATCTGATCGACGGTGACCGAGCCGAAGGTGAGCAGGAAGAAGATCAGGCAGCCGACCCAGAAGACCGGGCTCTTGACCTGGTAACGCCACTCGAAGGTGGCAATGTGCTTGAGCATCACCCTCTCCTTCAGGCGGCCAGCTTGATGTGCTGCGTCTTGCCGTTGCTGCGCTGCCCGTGCAGGGTGGCGAAGTACACGTCCTCCAGCCCCGCCTCCACCGGCTCGAAGCCAGCTTCAGGCGCCTGCTCGGCCAGCACATGGATCACCGGGCGGCCGCCGCGCAGCCGGGTGGCGATGACGGCCATGCGCTCGCGGTAGGCGGCCAGCTGCTCCTTGTCGATGGCGCGCTGCCACACCTTGCCCTGCAGCTGGTCGATCAGCGCCTGCGGCGCGCCGCTGCTCACGATGCGCCCGCCCACCAGGATGGCCATGCGCGAACACAGGTCAGTCACGTCGTCGACGATGTGGGTGGACAGGATCACCACCACGTTCTCGCCGATCTCGGCCAGCAGGTTGTTGAAGCGGTTGCGTTCCTCCGGGTCCAGCCCCGCGGTGGGCTCATCCACGATGATGAGTTTGGGGTTGCCGATCAGCGCCTGCGCGATGCCGAAGCGCTGGCGCATGCCGCCGGAGAAGCCGGCGATCGCCTTCTTGCGCACGTCCCACAGGTTCACCTGCTGCAGGAGGGATTCCACCGTGTCCTTGCGCTCGCCGCGCGCGGCCACGCCCTTGAGCACCGCCAGGTGGTCCAGCATGTCATAGGCCGACACGCGGGGGTAGACACCAAAGTCCTGCGGCAGGTAGCCCAGCTGCGCCCGCAGCCTTTGCGGCTCGGCCAGCACGTCCAGCCCGTCGAAGCGGATCTCCCCCGCGGTGGGGATCTGCAAGGTGGCCAGGCAGCGCATCAGCGAGGACTTGCCGGCGCCGTTGGGCCCCAGCAGGCCGAACATGCCGCGCGGGATCTCCAGCGTCACGTCGTCCAGCGCGCGCGTGCCATTGGGGTAGGTGTGGGAGAGACGGGAAATCGACAGCATCGTAGGCCTCCTGGTGTTGTGTGCCTTGTGGGTCGGCGCACTGTAGGAGGCGGGTTGCGCGCCAGCAAGGGCGGCGCGGATGAACTGCAGATTCCCTGGGATGGGCGGCGGGTGCGCCCTGTTGTCCTCGGCAGCTGTCTCGTCCGGACGATCGCGTCAGCCTTTTTTGGCGCCCCGCTTCTTCTTCGGCGCCGGCGGCGCGCAGGCCGGCCCCACCGGCACCAGCGTGGTCAGCAGCCGGGAGAAGGGTTCTCCAACCACCCCTGGCTTCGGGCTCGGCGCCTCGCCGCCCTGCCCGTGTGCGGCACCGTGCTCGTGGCCGCCGCCTGCCACGGCGGTGTCGCCTGGGAAGTATTCACCTTCCATGTACACGCTCAGGTGATACGGCCCCGGCACCGGCGTGGCCGCGATGTGCACATGCGGCGGGCCCTCGCCGTGCACGGCCACTTTCATCTGATCGTCCGCATGTGCCGAGATCTTGGGGTCGCGGCGTTCGGCGTTGGCCAGTGCCAGTGCCGCATCGAACACCGGCACGTTGCGCTCGCGGTCGAGCGTATCGGGGTCGATCTGCTTCGGGTTGAGCACCGGGGCGAGCGCGGCGATGTCGGTGAGCGGCGACACCATGCGGGCGAATGCACGGCCCTGCACGGCGCGACCCTGCAGCACGTCGGCCTGCAGCTGCACCGACACACTCTCGCCCGCGGCCGGCAACGGCTTGTCCAGCACCAGCGCGTGGCGCAGGCGGGTGCGGGCGTAGATGTTCACCACCAGGTCGCAGGCCGGCTCGTCGTTGCGGTTGGTGCCCGGGGGCACGGCGTCCAGTGCATGCCTGGCGGTGGAGGGCAGGCTGCGCTGCGGCGTGCGCGCCTTGGGTGGCACCAGCAGCCGGGCGTACTTTGGCCCGCGCAGGGTGCCGGCGGCCACCGGGGTCATCAGGCTGTCGATGCTGAACATCGCCATCGCGTCGAGATGCCGGGCCCGGTAGCTGGCCATGAGCTGCCAGGTGCCCACCCAGCAGGCGGCGTCCGCGCCATCGCGGTCCAGCACCAGCGACAGGCGGCCGGCACCCCGGCGCGCGGTCACCCGCGGCAGGCGGCAGCAGTGGCCGCAGCCCGCGCCGTGCGCGCCCTCGTGGGCGGCGGATGATGCATCGCTGTAGAGCATGCTGCCGTCCGGCGCGTGCAACTGGAACGACCAGTTCGCGTCGTCGAAGTCCATGCCCTGGGCGGTGATCAGGAAGTGCTCGTCGGCCGAGGTGGCATTGAAGTCGATGTGGGTGTGCTCGCCGGCAAACAGCTCCAGCACCGGGTCGAACACCGCGCTGAAGCCGATGGCCGCGGCGAGCGCGTTGGAATAGAACTTGTCGATGGTGCCGGCGGTCTCGCCGTGGAACACCTGCGTGGTGCTCAGCGCGCGGCCCTTGTCCACCATGCTCTGCAGGGTCGGGTAGTCCACGTCCAGGCCGGTGCCGAAGCCCATCGCGAACACGGCGGTCGGCGCGAAGCTGCCGTTCGGGATGGAGTTCATCGGCGCGCCCGCAGTGAGCAGGCCGTCGGTGAGCATGGCCAGGTAGCGCCGGTCGTCGGCCGGCAGGCCGCCAAAAGGCGCGCTCACCAGCGTGTTCTTCACGTCCAGCAGCGCATCGGCCAGCGGTGTGCCGCCGCCGGGTGTCATGGCGGCCACGGCGGAATCGAAGGTGGCGCGGCTGAAGCCGGAGCCGGTTTTCACCAAGCCATAGCCGGGGCCGGCAAATACCGACTGGAACTCGTTGGCGCCCAGCTGGCGGAAGGTCTTGATGCCCACCACGGTGTAGATCGTGGCGCTGGCCTGCACCGTCTCGCAGTCCTGCAGGAAGGCGGACACGCCGCGCTTGGCCGCTTCCCATTTGGTGACGTCGGGTGCGGCCACCGTCATCGGGTCAGGCGTCAGGCCTAGCATCGAGCCGGTGCGGTCCAGCCCCAGGCCGATGATGGCGATGGTGTCGTAGGTGTAGCCGTAGGCCGCGCGGTGGTCCAGGGTGTCCACGTTGCGTTGCACGCCCAGCGCGCTGAAGTCGGGCATTGGGATGGCGCTGGCGATCGGCGATGTGGTGCCGTAACCCGGGGTGGCGCCCACCCAGGGGTACATGGGGTCGTTGCGGTGGTGCGCCGGTTTGCCGCCGGCGGCCGGGTAGTCGGTGGCGTGGCCGTCGCATTGCCACATGGCCCACAGCCGGTCCACGTTGGCGTGGTGCAGGAAGAAGATCGGGTCGAAAGCCGAGACCAGCGCGTCGCGCATGTGCGACACCATGCCGAACCAGGTGTGCATGCCGTTGTGCATGGCGGTGGCCCCGATCAACCCAGCGCCGCTTTCGAGCGCCAGCTGGAAATCGGCATAGGTGCTCTTGGCAAGCGTCTGGCTCATGTTGCCTGAGGGCGGCAGTGACGCCACCGCCCCGATGGCGCGCTTGAGCGGGCCGGCGCTCATGCCGAATGCGGAGGGCAGGCGCCAGCCGGTCAGGCCCGCGGGCCACCAGGCCGGCGCGGGCGTGGGGTTGGTGCCCGTGCCGGGTGCGTCCGCTGCGAAATAGCCGCTGCGCACTTCGTTGGACACCGTGCCGTTGGGGCCCATGAAGGTGTCGGTCATCAGGGTGGCTGGATCGCTCCAGTCCCAGTAGGGCAGCATCACGCCCGCCACCTTGGACTGCAGGTCCAGCTCCAGGCGATAAAGGAAGTAGCGGTGCCAGCTGAGGAAGCTGTAGGCGCCGCTGCCGCCATGGCCGAAGTTGACGTTCGGCGTGCCGGGCGCGAACGCGTTCTGGATCATGCGGTGCACGGCGACGTATTCGTCCCACTTGCTGTAGCGCTGGTCCGCCGGCGCGGCCGGGTTCACGATGTGCGCCTTCAGCAGCACGCAGGCGCGCACGAAGGCCTCCCGCTCGGCGGCGGTAAGGAACTTGGCGTTCTTTCGGATCCCCATGGCTGTCTCCCGTGGCCATCAGCGATGGCGCAGCTTGGGAGACGATGGGAGGCGGCGCAATCCCCTAGCCTTGCGCATCCGGCAGGCTAGGGGGAGGTGGGAACTTCCGGGCGGCCGCGCGGGTTACTGGGTGACGGCCTTCAGGCCGGCCGCGATGTCCTCGGCGTAGTGGCAGGCCACCTCGGTGCCGTCCACCGGGCGCAGCTCGGGCACGTCGCTCACGCAGCGCTCGGTGGCGTACGGGCAGCGCTTGTGGAAGGTGCAGCCGCTGGGCGGATTCAAGGGCGAGGGCAGCTCGCCCACGATCTTGATCTTGTTGGCCCGGCGTGCCGCGTCGATGCTGGGCGTGGCCGACAGCAGGGCCTTGGTGTACGGATGCATCGGCAGCGAGAACAGGCGCGCCTTGGGCGCGAACTCCACCACCCGGCCGAGGTACATCACCATCACCCGGTCGGCGATGTGCTCCACCACGCTCAGGTTGTGCGAGATGAACACATAGGCGATGCCGGTGCGCTCCTGCAGGTCCATGAACAGGTTGAGGATCTGCGCCTGGATGGACACGTCCAGCGCCGAGGTGGGCTCGTCGGCCACCAGCAGCTTGGGGGCGAGCATCATGGCGCGCGCGATCGCGATGCGCTGGCGCTGGCCGCCGGAGAACATGTGCGGGTACCTCTGCGCATGCTCCGGCCGCAGGCCCACCTGGGCCAGCATGGCGCTCACCTTGTCGCGCCGCTCGGCCGCGCTCATCGGCGTGTTCAGCAGCAGCGGCTCTTCCAGCATCTGCGCGATGCGCTTGCGCGGGTTGAGCGAGGCATAGGGGTTCTGGAACACCATCTGCACCCGCTTGCGCAGCGCCTTGGTCTGCGCCGCGCTGGCGCCGGTGGCGTCCATGCCGTCCAGCTGCAGGGTGCCGGCGGTGGGTTGTTCGATCAGGGTGAGCGCGCGCGCGAGGGTGCTCTTGCCGCAGCCGGATTCACCCACCACCGCCAGCGTCTGGCCCGGGTTCACGGTGAAGCTGACGCCGTTGAGTGCCTTCACGGTGGCGTGCGGCTTGAACATGCCGCGCGACACGTTGTAGTGGCGCGAGAGGTTGCGCGCTTCGAGCAGGGGTGCGGTCATGCGGGGGTCACCTCGTGGGCGGGCACCACGTTCAGCGGATACATGCAACGCGCCTGCCCGCCATCGGGCATGGGGTACAGGTCCGGATGGTCCACATGGCAGTTGGCGCGGGCGTTGGGGCAGCGCGGCGACAGCAGGCAGCCGGTGGGCCGGTCGTACATGCCGGGCACCACGCCGGCCAGCGTGGGCAGGCGCCTGGCGCCGCGGCTGGCTTCGGGGATGGAGGACAGCAGCGCCGCCGTGTAGGGATGGTGCGGCTGCTGGAACAGGGTGGGCACGGTCTGCGTCTCCACCACCTCACCGGCGTACATCACGGCGATGCGCTTCGCATGCTCGGCCAGCAGCGCCAGGTCGTGGGTGATGAGGATCAGCGCCATGTTCTGCTCGCGCTGCAGGCGCACCAGCAGGTCCAGCACCTGGGCCTGGATGGTCACGTCCAGCGCGGTGGTGGGCTCGTCGGCGATCAGCAGCTTGGGTGCGCAGGCCAGCGCCATCGCAATCATCACGCGCTGGCTCATGCCGCCGGACAGCTGGTGCGGATAGGCATTCAGGCGCGACAGCGGATCGGGGATCTCCACCAGCTTCAGCAGCTCCAGCGCACGATCGCGCATCTGCTGCTTGCTGCCCGGCTGGTGCACCTTCAGTGTCTCCATGATCTGGAAGCCGACGGTGTAGCTCGGGTTCAGGCTGGTCATCGGGTCCTGGAAGATCATCGCCATGTCGCGGCCGACGATCTTGCGGCGCTGGTTGGCGGAGAGCTTCAGCAGGTCCTGCCCGTCGAAGCTGAGCACATCGGCGCTCACGCGGCCGGGTGCTTCGATGAGGCCCATCAGCGCCAGCATGCTCACGCTCTTGCCGGAGCCGGATTCGCCCACCACGCCGAGCAGCTCACCGCGGTCCAGCGTGACGTCCACGCCCTTCACCGCAGCGAACGCCCGGCCCACCGGGCCGAACTCGACGGTGAGGTTTCTGATTTCGAGGAGGCTCATGGTCAGGACAACTTCTTCATGCGGGGATCGAGGGCATCGCGCAGGCCGTCGCCCATCAGGTTGATCGCCAGCACCGTGGTGAGGATCGCCACACCAGGGTAGGTGACCACCCAGTTGGCGCGTTCGATGTAGTCGCGCGCCGAAGCGAGCATGGTTCCCCACTCCGGCGTGGGCGGCTGCGCGCCCAGGCCCAGGAAGCCCAGCGCCGCCGCGGTGAGGATGGCGTCGGAGAAGCCCAGCGTGGCGGTCACGATCACCGGCGCCATGCAGTTGGGCAGCACGGTGTCGAACATCAGGCGGAAGGTGCTCGCGCCGGCCAGCCGGGAGGCCACCACGTAGTCCTTGGCCAGCTCCGACATGGCACTGGCGCGCACCAGCCGCACGTAGCCGGGAATGGCCACCAGCGCGATCGCGAACATGGTGTTCAGCAGGCCGGGGCCCAGCACCGCCACCACCGCGATGGCCAGCAGCAGGCTGGGCAGGGCCAGCATCACGTCCATCAGGCGCAGGATGGCAATGCCCACGCGCGGGAAGAAGGCGGCCGTGAGGCCCAGCGCGATGCCGGGCAGCATGGACAGCACCACCGCCACCAGGCCGATCATCAGCGACAGGCGTGCGCCATGCAGCAGGCGCGACAGGATGTCGCGGCCGATGTCGTCGGTGCCGAGCAGGAAGCGGGTGCTGCCTTCCGCTGCCCAGGCGGGCGGGGTGAGCAGGGCGTCGCGGTACTGCTCGATCGGGTTGTGCGGCGCCAGCACGTCAGCACCGAGGGCGCACAGGATGATCAGCGTGAAGTAGATCAGCCCGGCCAGCGCACCCTTGTTGGCGGCAAAGCTGTGCCAGAAGGCCTTGAAGGACGAAGGCGGCGCCGCGGTGTGGCTGACCTCGTCGGTTGCTAAGACTGCACTCATGTCGATCCCCTGTTATTTCGCATGGCGGATGCGCGGGTTGATCAGGCCGTACATCAGGTCGACCAGCAGGTTGACCACGATCACCAGGGTGGCGGTGATCAGGATGCCGCCCTGCACCACGGGGTAGTCGCGCCGGCTGATCGCATCGATCAGCCACTTGCCCACGCCGGGCCAGGAGAAGATGGTTTCGGTGAGCACCGCGCCGCCGAGCAAGGTGCCCACCAGCAGGCCGATCACCGTGATCACCGGCACCAGCGCATTGCGCAGCGAATGCACGAACACGATGCGCGCCGGCGACAGGCCCTTGGCCTTGGCGGTGCGCACATAGTCCTCGCGCAGCACCTCCAGCATGCTGGAGCGCGTCATGCGCGCGATCACCGCCAGCGGCACCGTGCCCAGCACGATCGAGGGCAACACCAGGTGCGACAGCGCCGACCTGAATGCACCCTCTTCGCCCGACAGCCAGGCATCGATCAGCATGAAGCCGGTGCGCGGCGCGATGTCAAACTCCAGCGCCATGCGGCCGGACACCGGCAACGCAAACTCGGGTGCGATGTTCCGCATGGCCACCGAGAAGAACATGATCAGCAGCAGGCCCCACCAGAAGATCGGCATCGAGAAGCCCGCGAGCGAGGCACCCATCACGCCATGGTCCAGCGCCGACCCGCGCTTGATGGCCGCCAGCACACCGGCCAGCAGCCCGGCCACCGCGGCAAAGCCCATCGCGCACACCGACAGCTCCAGCGTGGCGGGGAACAGCTTGGTGAACTCGCTCCACACCGGCTCATGGGTGACGAAGGACTCACCCAGGTTCAGGTGCAGCGCCTTCCACAGGTAGTTGCCGTACTGCTGGTACAGCGGCAGGTCCAGGCCGAGCTTGTGCAGCACTTCCGCATGGAAGGCCGGGTCCAGCCGGCGCTCACCGGCCATCACCTGCACCGGGTCGCCCGGGATCAGGTGGATGAGCGAAAACGCGAGCAGCGTGATGCCGAGGAAGGTGGGAATCACCAGCGCCAGGCGGCGCAACAGAAAACCGAACATGGTGTCCCCTACTTGAGCCGCACGGCCTTGAAGTCGTGGCCGCCGAAGGGTGTGGCCACAAAGCCGGCGATGCGCTTGTCCACCGCCACCAGGCCCTGCTTGTGGGCCAGCGGGATCAGGCCGGTTTCCTCGTGCAGCAGCACCTGTGCCTTGCGGTAGATCTCGGTGCGCTTCTTCAGGTCGGGCGTGGCGCGGGCGGCGGCCAGCAGCTCGTCGAACGCGGCGTTGCACCACTGGGCCTTGTTGCCGCCGCCTTCCACCGCGGCGCAGCTGAGGTTGGGCGTGAGGAAGTTGTCCGGGTCGCCGTTGTCGCTGTACCAGCTGAGCACGGCCAGGTCGTGTTCACCCTTGCCGGTGCGCTTGTAGAGCTCACCGAGCTCCATGTTGCGCACGGCCACCTTCACGCCGATCTTGGCCCAGTCCGATTGCACCAGCTCCACCAGGCGCTTGACGTCGCTCTTGCCCGCAGTGGCAAAGATCTGCAGCTCGCTGCCGTCGTAGCCACTGGCCTTGACCAGGGCCTTGGCCTTCTCCACGTCCTGCTTGTCCTTCAGGTTGGGGTCGTGGCTCCAGATGCCCGGCGGCAGGAAGCTGCCGGCGGCTTCGGCAAACCCGCCGTACACCGACTGCACGATGGCGCCGCGGTCGACGGCCAGCGACAGCGCCTGGCGGAAGCGTTTGTCGGACAGCCACTTGTGCTTGCTGTTGGGTGCGATGTAGGCGGTCATCAGCGGCCGGCTCTTGGCGATCTCGAAGCGCGGGTCGCCGTCCAGGGTGCTGGCCTTGTCGTTGGCCAGCACGCCCACCATGCACTCGCCGGCCTTCAGGCGCTGGATCATCACCGCGTTGTCCAACGTGACCGCGAAGATCAGGTTGTCGATCTTGGGCGCCCCGGCCCAGTACTGCGGATGGGCCGTGTAGCGGATCAGGGCATCCTTCTGGTAGCTCTTCAACACATACGGCCCGGTGCCCACCGGCTGGGTGTTCAGTTGCTCCAGCTTGCCCGCCTTGGCCAGCTGCTCGCCGTATTCGGCCGAGAACACCGAGGCGATGGCGTTCATGGTCAGGTTGGCGGCAAAGGCGGCTTCTGCGCGGGTGAGCTCGATGCGCACGGTCATCGGGTCCGCCTTGCTCACCGACTTGATGAGCTCGGGCATGCTCATGCCGGCCCAGTACGGAAAGCCGTTGCGTGCGGCCGCGTGGGCCGGATGCTGCTTGTCGTTGATGCGCTGGAAAGACCACAGCACATCGTCCGCATTCAGCGTGCGCGTGGGCTTGAACCAGGGCGTGCTGTGGAACTGCACACCCTTGCGCAGGTGCAGGGTGTAGGCCTTGCCGTCGGCGCTCACCTCCCAGCGCTCGGCCAGGCCGGGCACCACCTCGGTGGTGCCGGGTTTCATCTGCAGCAGGGTGTCGTAGATCGTGAGGCCGGCAGCGTCGTTGGTGTTCACCGTCTCGTACTGGGCGATGTCAAAGCCCTCGGGCGAACCTTCGCTGCAGAAGCTGACGCTCCCGGCTGCCTGGGCGGCGCCAGCGGCACACAGCAGCAGGGCGGCCACCCAGTGCCGCCGCGGGGCCGGCTTGGCCGGGCCGCTGGCGGCGCCCCCTTGAGGGGGAGCGCCGAAGGCGTTGCAGGGGTGGTTCATTTCACGCTCACCGAACGGAAGTCGTTGTGGGTGAACGGGTCGGGGATGTAGCCCGACACGCGCTTGTTCACCGCCGTCATGTACACCGGGTACACACCGGGGATCATGCCGACCTCGTCGTACACCAGCTTCTGCGCCTTGGTGTACAGCTCGATGCGCTTCTTGTGGTCGGCGGTCTTGCGGGCGGTGTCGATCAGGTTGTCGAACTCCTTGTTGCACCACTGGCTCTTGTTGCCGCCGCCTTCCACCGCCGAGCAGCTCAAGTTGGGGGTGAAGAAGTTGTCGGGGTCGCCGTTGTCGCCGGCCCAGTTGAGAAAGGTGATGTCGTGGTCGCCCTTGCCGCTGCGCTTGAGCAGCTCGCCCCACTCCATCATCTGCAGCTTCACCTTGATGCCGGCGCGCGCCCAGTCGGCCTGCATCAGCTCGGCCGCGCGCTTGCCGTCGATGCTGCCGCCAATGCGCACGAAGACGGTGAGCTCGCTGCCGTCGTAGCCGGTCGCCTTGACCAGCTGCTTGGCCTTCTCGACGTCCTGACGCTCCTTCAGCGTCTTGTCATGGCTCCACATGCCGGGCGGCAGGAAGGTGGCCGCCGGCGTGGCGTTGCCGCCGTAGATGGCCTGCGCGAAGGTCTTCTTGTCCCAGGCATACCACAGCGCCTCGCGGAAGCGCTTGTCCGACACCCACTTGTGCTTGCCGTTGGGTGCGATGTAGAAGGTGAGCAGCGCGTTGTTGCGCACGATCTTCACGTTGGCGTCGTTGTCGAAGGCGCCGGCCTGCTCCGGCTTCATGTTGGTGCCGACCAGGCATTCCTGCGCCTTCAGGCGCTGGATGCGCACATTGGGGTCGTTGGTGATCGCGAAGATCAGCTTGTCCACCTTCGGCGCGCCCTGCCAATGCTCCTTGTTGGCGGTGTAGCGGATGGTGGCGTCCTTCTGGTAGCTCTGGAAGATGAAGGGGCCGCTGCCCACCGGCTGCGTGTTCAGCTCGCCCAGCTTGCCGGCCTTGAGCAGCTGCTCGCCGTACTCGGCCGAGAAGATGGAGCCGATGGCTTCCATCGCCATGTCGGCGATGAAGGGCGCCTCCGGCCGGGTGAGGGTGAAGCGCACGGTGTACGCATCCACCTTTTCCACCGACTTGATGAGCGAGGACATGCCCATGCCCTCCCAGTACACGTAGCCGTTCTTGGCCACGCCGTGGGCTGGGTGCTTCTTGTCGTTCACCCGGTTGATGGACCACACCACGTCGTCGGCATTGAGCTCGCGCGTCGGCTTGAACCAGGGCGTGGTGTGGAACTTCACGCCCTTGCGCAGGTGGAAGGTGTACACCAGGCCGTCGGGGCTCACCTCCCACTTCTCGGCCAGGCCGGGCACCACTTCGGTGGTGCCGGGCTTGAAACCCAGCAGCTGGTCGTAGATGGTGCGGCCGGCCGCGTCGTTGGTCACGGCCGATTCGTACTGCGCGATGTCGAAGCCGTCGGGTGAGTTCTCGGTGCAGACGGTCAGGGTGCCGGCGGCATGCGCCGTGGTCATGCAGGCGGCGAGCAGGGCGGCGCTGGCCAGCAAGGTGCGACGGTGGGTCATGGAAGGTCTCTCGAGAAGGGAATGGAAAAGGGAATGGGGTTCGTCACTGCACCGACACGTTGCGGAAATCGAGATCGGTCAACGGGCTGGTGATGAAACCGCGCACCTTCTGGTGCACGGCGGTGAAGTAATGGGGATACACCAGCGGAATCAGCGGCACCTCGTCCCAAAGCACACGCTGTGCCTTGCCGTAGATCGCGCTGCGCTGGCTTCGTTCCTGCGTGGCGGCGCCGGTGGCTGTCAGGGCGTCGAAGGCCTTGTCGCACCACTGGCTCTTGTTGCCGCCGGAGGCCACGGAGGCGCAGGCGAGGTTGGGCGCGAAGAAGTCGTTGGGGTCGCCCGAGCCGGCCCAGCCGAGGAAGGTGATGTCGTGCTCGCCCTGGCCGGTGCGCTTGAGCAGCTCACCCCACTCCATCATCTGGATGCGGGTCTTCACGCCCACACGGGCCCAGTCGGCCTGCATCACCTCGGCCGCGCGCCGCCCGTCGATGCTGCCGCCGATGCGGGTGAAGATGACGAGCTCGGTGCCGTCGTAGCCGGCGGCCCTGACCAGCGCCTTGGCCTGCTCCACGTCACGCCGGTCGGCCAGCGTGGTGTCGTGGCCCCATTGGGCGGGGGGCAGGAAGCTGGTCGCCGCATCGGCGCGGCCGCCGTACACCGACTTGATGTAGTTGGCCTTGTCCAGCGCCAGCCACAGCGCCTGGCGGAAGCGCTTGTCGTTGAGGAACTTCTTCTTCGTGTTCAGCGGCGCGTAGCCGGTGAGCAAGGTGCTGCCGCCCACCATGCGCACGGGGGTGCCCTCGAAGGCGCTGAAGGCCTCGGCCTTCATGTTGGCGCCTACCAGGCATTCGCCGGCCTTCAGGCGCTGCACCCGCACCTGGGCGTCCGGCGTGATCGCGATGATGAGGTTGTCGATCGGCTGCCGGCCGTCCCAGTAGCTGGGGTGGGCGGAGAAGCGGATCACCGCGTCCTTCTGGTAGCTCTTGAAGACAAACGGCCCGGTGCCCACGGGCAGCACGTTGATCTGCTCCGGCTTGCCGGCCTTGAGCAGCTGCTCGCCATATTCGGCCGAGTACACCGAGCCGGTGAAGGGCGTGGCCAGGTAGGTCATCAGCGGCGCGGACGGATGGCGCAGCGTCAGCCGCACGGTCATCGCATCCACCTTGTCGATGGCCTTCACCACCTCGGCCAGGCCGGTGCCGTGCCACATGCCGAAGCCGGTCTTGGCGACGCGCAGCCAGGGGCTCTTGGGGTCGGCCTGGCGCTGCAGCGAGAACAGCACGTCGTCGGCGTTCATCTCGCGCGTGGGCGTGAACCAGGGCGTGCTGTGGAACTTGACGCCGCGCGGCAGGTGCAAGGTGACCTGCAGGCCGTCGGCGCTGACCTCCCAGCGTTCGGCCAGGCCGGGCACCAGCTCGGTGGTGCCGCGCTTGAAGTGCACCAGCTGGTCGTGCACCGTCTTGCCCACCGCGTCGTGCGTCACCGCCGACTCGGACTGCGCGATGTCGAAGCCGTCGGGCGCGGCTTCGGTGCACACGGTGAGCGTGCCGGCGCCATGGGCGCCGGCCGTCAGCAGGGACGCGGCGATGCTCGCGAGCAGGCGGCGGCTGCTCACTGGGAAACCTCCGTGCTGCGCACTGCGGTGCGAGCGTCTTCGGGCGGCCGGGCGGCGCTCATGCCATCACCAGATGTGGATGCGCTGTTCGGCCGGCTTCCACATCCCGTCCTTCGGCTGGGTGCCGAAGCTCTGGTGGAAGGCGTCGATGTTCACCACCGGGCCGTTGGTGCGGGTCTGCGGCGGCGCATGCGGGTCGCTGGTGATCAGCTGCACCAGGCGCTCCTCGCGGATCTTGTCGCGCCACGACTGCGCATAGCCCATGAAGAAGCGCTGGTCGCCGGTGAGGCCGTCGATCACCGGAGCCGGCTTGCCACCCAGGCTCAGGTGGTAGGCCTTGAGCGCGATCTCCAGCCCCGACAGGTCGGCGATGTTTTCGCCTAAGGTGAGCTTGCCGTTCACATGGTGGCCCGGCACCGGCTCGTAGGCATCGAACTGCTTGGCCAGGCGCGCGCCAAGTGCGTCGAAGGCCTTGCGGTCGGCTTCGGTCCACCAGTTGTCCAGCACGCCGTCGCCGTTGTACTGGCTGCCCGAATCGTCGAAGCCGTGGCTGATCTCGTGGCCGATGGTGGCCCCGATGGCGCCGAAGTTAAAGGCATCGTCGGCGGCCATGTCGAAGTACGGCGGCTCCAGGATGGCGGCCGGGAACACGATCTCGTTGAAGCTCGGGTTGTAGTAGGCGTTCACCGTCTGCGGTGTCATGCCCCACTCGCGCCGGTCCACCGGCTTGCCGGCACGCGCGGCGCGGCGCTCGAACTCGAAGCGGCCTGCGCGCACGCCGTTGCCGAAGGCGTCGCCCGGCTTGACCTCGAGCTTCGTGTAGTCGCGCCACACATCGGGATAGCCGATCTTCACGCTGTATTTCGCCAGCTTGTCCTTGGCGCGCAGCTTGGTCTGCGGGCTCATCCAGGCGAGGCCGTCGATGGACTGCGCATAGGCCTCGAACAGCTTGCCCACCAGCTGCTGCATGCGCGCCTTGTAGGCCGGTGGGAAATGGCGCTGCACGTAGATCTGGCCCACGCCTTCGCCGAGCGCTTGCCCCAACGCGGTGGTGGCCTGCTGCCAGCGCGGCAGCGGCTGCTGCAGGCCCTTGAGCGCCTGGTCGCGGAAGGCGAAGCGCGCATCGCGGAACGGCTTGGGCAGCACCTCGGCCGCGTCGTCGAGCAGGCGGGCGCGCAGGTAGAGCTTGAGCTCCGGCAGCGGCGTGTCGGCCACCAGCTTGGCGAAGGCGATGGCATAACTGGGCTGGGACACCGACAGGCGGTCCAGCGGCGGCAGGCCGGCGCCGGTGAAGTACGCGGCCCAGTCGAAGCCCGGCGCCTTGGCGGCAAGCTCGGCCGGCGTCATCGGGTTGTAGCGCTTGACCGGGTTGCGGTTGTCCACCCGCGGCCACTGCGCTTCGGCCAGGCGCTGCTCGATCGCGTAGACGCTCTTGGCGTGCTCGGCGGCGGCCTTGTCGCCGATCTGCGCGAACAGTGTTTCCAAGTACACCTTGTAAGCCGCGCGCGCCTTGGCAAAACGCTCGTCGTCCTTCAGGTAGTAGTCGCGGTCCGGCAGGCCCAGCCCATCCTGCCAGGTGAGCGCGCGGTAGATGCCGGGCTCCTTGGGATCGGGGTACACCGCCAGCTCGATGGCCGTGCTGCTCACACCCTGCAGCCGGCCCATCAGGCGCGCCAGCTCGGCGGGCGTGGCAGCGGCGTCGATCTCGGCCAGCCACGGCTTGACCGGCGCGAGGCCGGCCTTGTCGATCGCGGCCTCGTCGATGAAGGCCGCGTAGTAGTCGCCGATCTTCTGCTCGATGCTGCCGGGTGCGTGTTTCGCCTTGGCCAGGTCTTCCACGATCTGGCGCACGCGCGCGTCGGAGCGATCGCGCATCTCGCGCGTGATGCCCCAGTCGGCCTTGTCGGCCGGGATCTCGGTTTTCTTCAGCCAGGTGCCGTTGGCCGCCTGGAACAAGTCGTCCTGCGGACGCACGGACGGATCGAGCGCCGCCTTGTCGATGCCGGACACAGGCGGCGCCGCAAAGGCCACCGACACCAAGGCCAGCGCAGCGACGCCGGCGAGCAGGGAGCGTTGCAGTGTCATATCAGTCCCGAAAAGAAGCACAAATCAAGCGAACCACCACCCCTTCCAGCGGCCACCGGGGATCCGGCTCCGCCGGTCCGCCAGTGGCGCGACCTTGAGGGGCAGCGCTACAGGCGCTCCGGGGGTGGGCCTCTTTCACCAGATCCGGATGCGTTCGGCGCCGGGTTTCCACATGCCATCACCCGGCTTGGTGCGGAAGCTCTGGTGGAAGCCGTCGTGGTTGACGGCCGCCCCGTTGGCACGGAATTCGGACGGCGAATGGGTGTCGATGCTCAGCAGCTGCAGCGCCCGCTCCTCCCGCGCCTTTTCGCGCCAGGCCTGCGACCAGCCCAGGAAGAAGCGCTGGTCGCCGGTCAGGCCGTCCAGCACCGGCGCCTTCTTGCCCTTCAAGGACAGGTGGTAGGCCTTGTAGGCGATCTGCAGGCCGGACAGGTCGGCGATGTTCTCGCCGAGCGTGAGCTTGCCGTTGAGCTTGTGGCCGGGCAGGGCCTCGTAGCCGGCGTACTGCTTGACCAGCCTCTCACCCAGTGCGTCGAAGGCCTTGCGGTCGGCCTCGGTCCACCAGTTGTTGAGCTTGCCGTCGCCGTCGTACTGGCTGCCGGTGTCGTCGAAGCCGTGGCTGATCTCGTGGCCGATCACCGCGCCGATGGCGCCGTAGTTCACCGCGTCGTCCGCCGTCATGTCGAAGAACGGCGCCTCCAGGATGGCGGCCGGGAACACGATCTCATTGAAGTTGGGGTTGTAGTAGGCGTTCACCGTCTGCGGTGTCATGCCCCACTCACGCCGGTCCACCGGCTTGCCGGCGCGCACGGCCAGGCGTTCGTGCTCGAAGCGGCCGGCGCGCGCCGCGTTGCCGAAGGCGTCGCCGTCTTTCACCTGCAGCGCGGCGTAGTCGCGCCACACCTCGGGGTAGCCGATCTTGGTGATGTACTTGGCGAGCTTCTCCTTGGCGCGCGCCTTGGTGGGCGGGCTCATCCAGCTGAGCTTGTCGATCGACTGGCGATAGGCCGCCATCAGGTGGCCCACCAGCTGCTCCATGCGGGCCTTGTAGGCCGGCGGGAAGTGGCGCGCCACGTAGATCTGGCCCACGCCTTCGCCCAGCGCCGCATTGAGCGAGCGGGTGGCCTTCTGCCAGCGCGGCTCGTCCTGCGTGAGGCCGCGGATCGCCTTGCCGCGGAAGTCGAAGGCCACCTCGCGGAAGGCCTTGGGGAGGGTGTCGGCGTTGGAGTCGAGCAGGCGCACCTTGAGGTAGGTCTGCCAGGTGGCGATCGGCGTGTCGTCCACCGCCTTGGCCAGCGCGGTGGCGTAACTCGGCTGCGAGAGGATCAGCTTGTCCAGCTCGGGCAGGGCCGCGGCCTTGAAGAAGGCGTCCCAGTCCAGGCCGGGGGCGGCCTTCTGCAGCTCGGCCACCGTCATCGCGTTGTACAGCTTCTGCGGATCGCGGTTGTCCACGCGCGACCACTGCGCTTCGGCCAGGCGCTTCTCCAGCGCGTACACGTCCTTGGCCGACTGGGCAGCATTGGCGTCGCCGCCCAGGCGCAGCAGCGTTTCCAGATAGGTCATGTAGGCCGTGCGGGCCTTGGCAAAACGCTCGTCGTCCTTCAGGTAGTAGTCGCGGTCGGGCAGGCCCAGGCCGCCCTGCCAGGTCTGCATGCGGTTGGTGGACGGGTCCTTGTCGTCGGCACCCACGTACAACACCATCGGCGTGCTGGCCACACCCTGGAGTCGGCCGAACTGCACCGCCAGGTCGGCCTTGTTCTTCACCGCATCCACCTGCGCGAACCAGGGTTTCACCGGCTCCAGGCCGGCCTTGTCGATGGCCGCCTCGTCGATGAAGCTGCGGTAGTAGTCGCCGATCTGGCGCTCCACGCCGCTGCCGGCCTTGGCCGCGGCCAGCTCCTCCACGATCTTGCGCACCCGCTCGTCGGCCCGGTCGCGCAGCTGGATGAAGATGCCGTAGTCGGCCTTGTCGCCGGGGATGGGCGTGTCCTTCAGCCACTGGCCGTTGGCGGCCTTGAACAGGTCGTCCTGCGGGCGCACGGCGGTGTCGAAGCCGCTGCGGTCCAGGCCGGTCTTCAGGCTGCCGCCCACGCCGGGGTGGGCCACCTGCGTGGCCTGGCCCTGCGGCGGTGCGGCGAAGGCGATGCCCTGGAGGGCGAGCGCCGCAAGGGCGGCCGAAGCGATGTGCGTGAGTGTCATGGTGCAGGTCTTGTGGACGCTGAAAGCGACAAATGCCTGGCCGGGTAGGCCAGGCATTGCGTGGATCAAAAACTCGAGCGGGTTTACTTCAGGCTGACGCCGTAGAACTGCACCGAGCCGAACGGGCTCATCTTGTAGCCCTCGACGTTCTTGCGCATCGGCTGGTAGACCAGCGAGTGGGCGATCGGCACCCACACCGCCTCGCGCTTGGCCACGTCCTGCGCCTTCTCGTACAGCTTGGTGCGCTCGGCCAGCACGCTGGTCTGCTTGGCCTTGTTGACCAGGTCGTCGTATTCCTTGTCGCACCACTGGGCGTAGTTGGAGCCGCCCACCGCGGCGCAGCTCAGCAAGGTGGCGAGGAAGTTGTCGGGGTCGCCGTTGTCGCCGGTCCAGCCGAACATGCCGATGTCGCTTTCGCCGGCCTTGGCGCGCTTGAGGTACTCAGCCCATTCGTACTTGACGATCTGGGTCTTGATGCCGATCTTGGCCAGGTCGCTTTGCACCAGCTCCGCGGTCTGCGAGCCGTTGGGGTTGTAGGGCCGTTGCACCGGCAGGGCCCACAGCTTGGTCTCGAAGCCGTTGGGGAAACCGGCCTTGGCCAGCAGTGCCTTGGCCTTCTCGGGGTTGTACTCGTAGTCCTTCACGTTCTTGTTGTAGGACCACATCGTGGGCGGGATCGGGTTCACCGCCACCTGGCCGGCGCCCTGGTACACCGCGTCGACCAGCGACTTCTTGTTGATCGCCATGTTGATGGCGCGCCGCACGTCGGCGTTGTCGAAGGGCTTGTGCTTGACGTTGAGCGAGAGGTAGCCGATGTTCAGGCCGTTCTCGCTCATCAGCTTGATGTTGGGGTCGGTCTTCAGCGTGGCCACTTCGGCCGGCTTGGGGTAGATCGAGATCTGGCACTCGTTGGCCTTGAGCTTTTGCGCGCGCACCGCGGAATCGGTGGTGATGGCGAAGATCAGGTTGTCGATCTTGGCCTTGCCGCGCCAGTACTGCTCATTAGCGGCGTAGCGGATCTGCGCGTCCTTCTCGTAGCGCTTGAACACGAAGGGGCCGGTGCCCACCGGCTTGACGTTCAGGTCGTTGGCGGTGTTGGCCTTGAGCAGCTGGTCGGCGTATTCGGCCGAGTGCACCGAGGCGAAGTCCATCGCCAGGTTGGCCAGGAAGGCGGCATCCACCTTCTTCAGGGTGAAGCGCACCGTCTGCGGATCCACCTTCTCGATCTTGGCGATGTTCTCCGGCAGGCCCATGTCCTGCGCGTACTCGAACGAGGGTGAAGGACTGGTGGCCTTGTTGAAGGCATGGTCCTTGTTGAGCATGCGCTCGAAGGTGAACACCACGTCGTCGGCGTTGAACTCGCGCGTCGGCTTGAAGTAGTCGGTGGTGTGGAACTTCACGCCCTTGCGCAGGTGGAAGGTGTAGGTGAGGCCATCGGCGCTGATGTCCCACTTTTCGGCCAGGCCGGGCACGACCTTGGTGCCGCCGGTCTCGAACTCCACCACGCGGTTGAACACCGGCTGCGAGCTGGCATTGAAGGTGGTGCCGGCGGTGTAGCGCGCCGGATCGAACCCTTCGGGGCTGCCTTCGGAGCAGTAGATCAGCGTGGTGGCGGCCTGGGCGCCCACGGCCGTGAAGGCGGCGGCGGCCAAGGCCAGGGCATGGCGCGAGAAAGCGAAACCTGGAGTCATGCTTGTACTTCCCTTGTGAGGATGAGAGTCGCGGGAGTCTAGGGCAGCGCCGCCTCCCGGCAATTGGGGTTAGCAGGAGGTGTAACTGCTTGTCTAGACAGCCTAGGGAATCACCCTAGGGTCCATGCTGGCGCGGTGGCGCATCGGCGGACGGGGCCGGATTCTGGCCGATGGCGGCAACCCGGGCTGGCACTCTGGTGACAACGGTTGGGCCGGCAGGCGCGCCGACAATCGCGGCTTTGTGCTGCGCTGGCTGCATGGCTGCCCCACCCACTCCCTCCCGGCCCGACACCTCGTCCGTGGCTTCCGGCGAAGCTCCGGAGGCGACCGCCACCACCCCGGCCCGCAGTACGCGCCTGGCGGCCCTGGCCTGGCTGCGCGAACTCCTGCCCGGCCGCATGGCGGTCAATGCGCGCGAGCGCTGGCGTGTGGCCGTCGGCGCCGCGCTGGGGGTGGCAGTCACCGCGCTGCTGTGCCGCGCCGGTGCGCCGGTGTCACCCTGGCTGGTGGCCCCGATCGGGGCCAGCGCGGTGCTGGTTTTCGGTGTGCCGGCCAGCCCGTTCGCCCAGCCCTGGGCGGTGGTGGGCGGCAACACGCTGTCGGCGCTGGTGGGCATCGCCTGCGCGGGGTTGTTCGGCGGTGCGCCCTGGGTGGCGGGCCTGGCGGTGGGCCTGGCCATCCTCACGATGTTCGGGTTGCGCTGCCTGCATCCACCCGGGGGCGCCTGCGCCCTGCTGGCGGTGATGGGCGGGCTGCACGACCCGGCGTTTGCCGCTTTTCCGGTGCTCGCCAACTCGCTGCTGCTGGTGGCCGGTGGCATGGCGTACAACCTGGCAACGGGGCGGCGTTATCCGCATGGCCAGCAGCGTGCGCCGGCGGCGGCCGCTGCAGCGGGCCACCGCCCGGTGCCCGGCTTCAGCGACGCGGACCTGGATGCGGTGCTGGCACGCTACAACCAGGTGCTGGACGTGAGCCGCGATGACCTGCAGGCGCTGCTGGAGCAGGCCGAGCTGCAGGCGTATCGCCGCAAGCTGGGCGGCCTGCGCTGCGCCGACGTGATGTCGCGCGAGCCGCTGGCGGTGGAATACGGCACGCCGCTGCAGCAGGCGTGGAGCCTGCTGCGCCAGCACCGCATCAAGGCCCTGCCGGTGGTGGACCGGGCGCGCCGGGTCACCGGCATCGTGACCCTCGCTGACTTCATGCGCGGGGCCGAGCTAGACCTGCACCAGGGCTGGAGCGAGCGCCTGCGTGCCCTGATCCGGCCCAGCACCACCACGCACTCCGACAAGGCCGAGGTGGTGGGCCAGATCATGACGCGCCAGGTGCGTGTGGCCAGCGCCGACCGGCCGATCGGCGAGCTGGTGCCGCTGTTCGCGGCCACCGGCCACCACCACATCCCGATCATCGACGCGGAGCAACGACTGGTGGGCATCCTCACCCAGTCGGACCTGGTGGCCGCGCTGTCGCACGGCTGATGGCGCGTGTGCCGGCCCGTGTCACCGGGCCGGCGTGAGCGGGTTAGCGATAGATCTCTTCGCCGTTGGCGCCGCGCCAGGTCTGCTCGAAGTGGGCGGCGTCTTCGTCTGAACGGGGCTTCACGCCCATCAGGATGCCGCCTTCCTTGATGCCTTGTTCATAGCGCTTGACGCGCTCTTCCGGGATGCCCAGGCCGACCAGCGCGCCCACCAGCCCGCCGGTGGCCGCACCCGCGCCAGCACCGGCCAGCGCCGCGGCCACCGGGCCGGCGATCACCAGGCCCAGGCCCGGGATGGCGATGGAGGTGCCCACCGCGGCGATGGCGGCCGCGATGGCACCCACCGTGCCGCCGATGGCACCACCGATGCCCGCGCCTTCGGCTGCCTTGGTGCCCAGCTCGGTCTGCTGGCCGCCTGCCTCGCTGCTGAAGTGCTGCTTGCGGGTCTCGTCCGACATCACCAGGTTGACATCGTCGCGGTCGTAGCCGCGCGCGGTCACCGCCTGGTAGGCGCGCTCGGCGCTGTCGCGGTCACGGAACAAGCCGGTGACATAGGGGGAATTGGCCATGTGTGTCTCCTGCAAAGGATTGAGGGGTGCTCTGCGGGAGGCAAGCGGGGGGCCTGCCGGCCACGCAGCCGCCCCACGCGTGACGAATCTGGCTGAGCGGCCCCTGGTGTGCGGGCGCAGGCTCCAGCGCGGCGCCCACCGTGCCGAAGAATCCGCCAACTGCACGCAAGAGGAACGCCCATGTCTTCCCCCCAAGCCTGGCACCAGCGCCGCGACGTGCGCCTGTACCTGCTGGGCCACGCTGCCATCGTGGCCGGCGCCTACCTGATGGACGTCACCGGCTCCATGGTGCCGATGGCGCTGGGCGCCTCGGCGGCCCTGATGCTGACCGTGCCGATGGTCACGCGCATGGCGCGCAACTTCCTGCGCGGGCCGCGCGGCTGAAGCCCGGCCTTCAATACAGGATGCGGCAGCGGATGGTGCCCGGCACCCCGCACAGCTCCTCCAGCGCCACCTGGCTGGCGGTGGAGTCCACGTCGATCACCACGTAGCCCACTTCATCGTTGGTGCGCAGGTACTGCGCCGCAATGTTGATGCCGGCCGCGGAGAAACGCTCGTTCACCCGGGCCATGATGCCGGGCACGTTCTTGTGGATGTGCAGCAGGCGGCAGCGGCCGGTGTGCTCGGGCAGCGCCACCTCGGGGAAGTTGACCGCGCTCACGGTGGAGCCGTTGTCCGAATAGCGCACCAGCTTGGCCGCCACCTCGCGCCCGATGTTGGCTTGCGCCTCCGCGGTGGAGCCGCCGATGTGCGGCGTGAGCAGCACGTTGTCGAAGCGGGTGAGCGGCGATTCGAAACGCGCATCGTTGCCTTGCGGCTCCACCGGGAACACGTCGATCGCGGCACCGCCGAGGTGGCCGCTGTCCAGCGCGGCGGTGAGTGCGTCGATGTCCACCACCGTGCCGCGCGAGGCATTGATCAGGTGGCTGCCCGGCCGCATGCGGGCCAGCTGCGGCGCGCCGATCATCCATTGCGTCTGCGGTGTTTCGGGCACGTGCAGCGTCACCACGTCGGCCGCTTCCAGCAACGCGTCCAGCGACGGCAGCTGGCGTGCATTGCCCAGCGGCAGCTTGGCCTCGATGTCGCTGAACACCACCTGCATGCCCAGCTGTTCGGCCAGCACGCCGATCTGGGTGCCGATGTGGCCGTAGCCCACGATGCCCAGCGTCTTGCCGCGCACCTCATAGGAGCCGGCCGCGCTCTTGACCCAGCCGTTGCGGTGCAGCACCGCGTTCTTGTGCGGGATGCCGCGCATCAGCAGGATGATCTCCGCCAGCACCAGCTCGGCCACGCTGCGCGTGTTGGAGAACGGCGCGTTGAACACCGGGATGCCGCGCCGCATCGCCGCGCCCAGGTCGATCTGGTTGGTGCCGATGCAGAAGGCGCCGATGGCCGCCAGCTTGGGTGCGCGCTCCAGCACCTCCTCGGTGAGGTGTGTGCGTGAGCGGATGCCCAGGAAGTGCGCATCGGCGATCACCGAGATCAGCTCCTCGCCGGCCAGCGCCTTGGGCGAAGTCACGATCTGGTGGTAGCCGTCGGCCTGCAGCACCTCGGTGGCTGTGGGGTGGATGCCCTCCAGCAGCACGAACTTGAGTTTGTCCTTGGGCACGGAAAGGCGGGGCGATGTCATGCCGCCACTGTACGAGAGCCGCCCCGCTCCGTGCGCGCCGAAGGGGCAATCGCGCGGTCCTGCCGGCACAGCGCTTGCCGTGGCGGTGGCAGATGCGTACCGCGTTCATCATCAACGGGAGCGCCGGCTCCGGCTGCGACGACGCCTGGCTGGCGCAGCACCGCGACGCCATGGAAGCCCTGGGCGCCGAGGAGGGGCGCATCACGCTGGCACGCGACGGCAGCCAGATCGCCGCCGCCGCGCGCGCGGCGCTGGACGCTGGCTGCGAGCGTGTGGTGGCCGGTGGTGGTGACGGCACGGTGAGCGCGGTGGCCGCCCACCTGGTGGGCCGCGAGGCGGCGCTGGGTGTGCTGCCGCTGGGCACGTTGAACCACTTTGCCAAGGACCTGCGCCTGCCGCTGGACACCCTGGCCGCGTTCCAGACCCTGCGCGAAGGCCGGGTGCAGGCGGTGGATGTGGGCGAGGTCAATGGCGAGTACTTCATCAACAACTCCAGCCTCGGGCTGTACCCGCGCATCGTGCGCGGGCGCGAACGCCAGCAGCGCCAGCTGGGGCGCGGCAAGTGGCCCGCCTTTGTGTGGGCCTGCCTGCACACCCTGCGCCGCTACCCCTTCGTGGACCTGCACCTCAAGGTGGACGGGCGGGACTTCTACCATCGCACCCCCTTCGTCTTCGTGGGCAACAACGAGTACCAGATGAGCGGCCTCCGCATCGGAGCGCGCGAGCGCCTGGACGGCGGCCAGCTCAGCCTGTACCTGGCGCACCGCACCGGCCGCTGGGGCCTGCTGCGCCTGGCGCTGCATGCGCTGGTGGGCCGGCTGCACCAGGTGAAGGACTTCCGCTCGGTGCACACCGATGCGTTCCGCATCGACACCGGCGACGACCACCTGCGGGTGGCCACCGACGGCGAGGTGCAGCTGATGCGGCCGCCCCTGCGCTACCGCATCCACCCGCGCGCCTTGCGCGTCATCGTGCCGGCAGGAGGTTGAACGCCATGCGCAGGATCGTGCATCTGTCGGACCTGCATTTCGGCCGCGTGGACGAGGTGTTGCTGCAGCCGTTGCTGGACCGTGTGCAGGCGCTGGCGCCGCATGTGGTGGTGGTGTCGGGCGACCTGACGCAGCGCGCCCGCACCCGCGAGTTCGAGCAGGCCCGCGCCTTCCTGGCCCGCCTGCCCAAGCCGCAGGTGGTGGTGCCGGGCAACCACGACGTGCCGCTGTACAACGTGTTCGACCGCTTCCTGCGCCCGCTCACCAAATACCGGCGCTACATCGAGCGCGACCTCGATCCGCTGGTGCAGGACGAGCAGGTCGCGGTGCTGGGTGTGAACACCGCGCGCTCGCTGGTGGCCAAGAACGGCCGCATCAACCAGCGCCAGATGGCGGAGGTGCAGCGGGCGCTGTGCAAGCTGGGGCCGGAGGTGACCAAGATCGTGGTGACCCACCACCCGTTCGACCTGCCCGACTCGGCCGAGGGCGAGGACCTGGTGGGCCGGGCCGAGCAGGCGATGGCGGTGTTTGCGCAATGCGGGGTGGACGTGCTGCTCGCAGGCCACTTCCACACCAGCCACAGCCAGGACTCCGGGGCGCGGTACCCGCAGGCCGGCTACGAGGCGCTGGTGGTGGCGGCCGGCACGGCCACTTCGACCCGCGGCCGCGGCGAGGCCAACTCGTTCAACCTGCTGCGTGTGCAGAAGGGCCTGGTGGAGGTGGAGCGTTTCGAGTGGATGCCCGAGCGGGTGGGGTTCCATGCCGCGGGCGTGCAGCGCTTCGAGCGGGCGCAACGCGGCTGGCGGCCGCTGGCCTGACGGCCCCGGGCGCCGTCGGCAACGTCCGACAAGGGCTCGCGGCTGCGGACTATGGCCTGCGGGCACTGCGGCGCCTAAGCTCGGTGGCTGAACATCCCTCGTTCCACCACCACAGGAGTACGCACCATGATCCGCAAACTTCTTCTGCTCGCCATCACCACCGGCGTGGCCAACAAGCTGTACCGCCAATACCGCAACAAGCAGGGCGGCCTGGACATGGGCAAACAAGGGAGCATGGGCTCCGGCACCCGCGATGCCGAGATGAACGCGCGCAGCGACGTCGGCACCACGACGCTGTAAGGCCTGGTGCCGCAGCGGGCCGCCGGCCCGCTGCGGACTGGCACGAAGGGCGGCTCCAGGAGCCGCCCTTTTTTCACCGCCGTGTCAGGAGCGCTCGAAGAAGCGCTCGGTGCCGCCATGCTGGCGGTCGTGGCGCGAGGTGTCCTGCGACACCGCACGGTGGCCGCTGGCCTCACGCCCTTGCAGGTCCGGCTCCTGGTTGCCGGTGACGGTTTCGGAGACGGCCCGGCCCAGTGAATGCAGCCCGCCCTCCTCACGCGGCGCGACCGGGTCCTGGCGCCCGTTGCGCCAGCGATCGAACTCGCTGCCGAAGCGGTGGCGCCGGTAGGCCGCGTACTCCTCGTCGAGCTGCCGCTCATGGTCGGCGCGGAAGCGCTGGTAATGGTGGTGGTGCTCGTCGTGACCAGCATGGGCGCGGCTGTCCGCGGGCGCTTCGGTGCCGAAGTGCTGCTGGCGGTCCCCATAGCCGGGGCCGTAGTGCCCGGTGGCTTGCGGGCGCTCCGGCAGCGCGGGGCGGCCGGAGGCCTCGGTGGGTGAGAACGGGTTCGCACCCACCGGGCGCCCGCCGGTGGCCAGCCACGGGGCTTCCCAGGCGCCCTGGCCCAGGTGGCCCTGTGCGCCGCGGCCCTGCTGCTCGTCCATGCGGCCTTCCTGCCACCCGCTGGACTCCAGGGCGCTGCTGCGTGCGGGGGTGGAAAGAAGCGCGTCGTCGGTCATGGTGGTGGTCCTTTCGATACTGCCGTGAACATCGCCAGGGCGGCAAAACGCGTTCCCTGGGCGCGGGGTGGCGCGGCAGTGTCCGCGGCGAGTTCACGCGTGGCGCGCCCCGCGGTGTAGGCAGTGCTGCCGGCCAGCGCCGCGGCGCTCAGCGCGCGGCCGGCTGGCTGCGGCCGGCGCGCCAGCGCTGGATCAGCTGCTGCGCCAGCGCCGGCAGTTCGCCCTGGCCCACGCGCTTGGCAAACCCGAAACGTTCGCCAGCGTAGATGCGGTCGTAGGCCATACGCGACACATGGGCCGGCCAGCCTTGGGCCGCCATGAGCGCGGAGAAGCGCTCCAGCATGTCCAGGTCGGCCTGCACAGGGCGGGTGTGGCTGGGAAAGAGTTCGTCGATCACCAGCCGGGCCGAACCTTGCTGGCAGGTGACGCGGCGCGGGCCGAAGCTGGGCAGGGGAAGCGGGCGGCGTTGGCGGGAGCTCATGCCGCCACGATAGAAGCGCCGCGCTTCGACCAGCGTGGGAAAAGGACCGCTTCTGCGGCGCTTCCCTGCGCCGGGCGCGATCAGCGGGTCGCAGTGTGGGTTTGGTCACATCCGGGCGGCCTCGCCTTGGGCGCCGGCGGCTGCGGCGGCGTTGCGCTCGGTGGAGCGGCGCGACGCCGGCTTTGGGCCGTGCGCCATCTCGGCGGCTTCGTCGATCGCCTTCATCACCTCGTGCGTGGCCACGTGGTGCACCATGTGGCCGGCCTGCGGCACCACCTTCAGCCGGCTGCCCGGCAAGGCCTTGTGCAGCCATTCGGCCTGCCAGCGCGTGCTGAGCATGCGGTCCTGCTCGCCGGCCACCAGCACCACCGGCAGCTGGAGCTCGCCATAGCGGCGCTGCAGCTTGATCGCCGAGGGCACCATCAAGGCGCTTTCGGCGGCTGCGGCCTGCAGCTGCGAGGGCCGCAAGGACATCCACACCGGGTAGTCGCTCTTGAACGGCTCGGTCACCTCGCGCGGCGAGAACAGGCGCCAGGTGAAAGCGGGCCAGAGCAGGCGGCTCAGCAGCGGCGACACGGTGTGGCGCATCAGGCGGCCCAGCAGCGGCAGCGCCGGGGCCGCCATCCAGGGCACGTCCATCCGCACGCTGGGGTGCACATAACCGGCCAGCAGCACCAGCGCACTCACGTCCATCGGGCGCGACAGCGCCATGGCCACGGCCACCATCGCGCCCCACGAGTGGCCCAGCACGATGGGACGGCGCACCCCCAGCTGGTCCAGCGCGGCGTGGATCAGGGCGGCCTGGGCCGGTGGGTCCCAGGTGGTGCCGGCGGGGCGCTCGCTGTGGCCATAACCGGGCCGGTCGAACACCAGCACCCGGTAGCGCACCGCGGCGCGGTTCACCAGGCCGCTGAGCAGCAGCTCCTCGGCCATGGCGCCATTGCCGTGCAGCAGCACCAGCGGGGGCGCGTCGGCATCGCCCCGCTCCACCACGTGCACGCGCACGCCATTCACCATGAGCAGGCGCCCGCGTGGCGGGTGGGCGGCTTCGGCCTTGCGGGCCTGGTGGCGCACCACGAGGGCACAGGTGGCCAGGAACGCGGTGGCGCCCGCGACGCGCACACCCCAGGAGGCGCGTTGCCGCCGCGACGACGAACGGTAGGTAGGCAAGGACATGGCAGCTCGTGTTGTGACAACAGGCCTGCCTGTGCCTGCAACCGCCGTTCCCGTCAACGCCCGGGCCGATCCGGGTCGACCCGGGCCGACACCGGGGCCGGGCGCGCGGTTTGCCCATCGAAGGCAACCGTCTGACCTTGAAGGAGGCTTTCATGCGGATCCGTGTCCTGCCCGTTCTCCTGGTGCTGTTGTTGACCGGCGTGTTTGCGCTCATCAACTGGACCACCTTCAACACACCCACCACCCTGAACGTGGGGCTGGCGATGGTCACCGCCCCGCTGGGCATGGTGATGCTGGGCATCGTGGCCTTGCTGGCGGTGATGTACATCGCCTCGGTGGTGTACCTGCAAGGCGCCGCCTTGCTGGAAGCGCGCCGCATGGGGCGCGACCTCACCGCGCAGCGCGAGCTGGCCGACAAGGCCGAGGCCTCGCGCTTCACCGAGCTGCGCGAGTTCATGAACGCCGAGATGCAGCGCATGGCGCGCGCCAATGACGACATCCGCGCGGCGATGTTCGCGCGCATGGAGCAGATGGAGCAGCGCTCGCGTGCCGCGATGGAAGAGACCGCGAACTCACTGTCGTCTTACATCGGACAGCTGGAAGACCGGCTGGAACGTCAGCACGCCTTGCCGGCCGACCTGCCGCCGCCGCAGCGCAGCGACTTCCGCGCCCCGCGTTAAGGTGCGTGCGGGCGGCGCAGCGCCGCGCCTTCGCGCGGTGTGCGGAAGGTGATCGAGTAGCGCAGCGCCGGTGTCGGCGCCACGCTGTGCTGCCAGCCCCAGCGCGCCTCGTCGCGCAGCACATAGGCCGAGCGCGGCGCGAGCTCCAGGGTGAACACCGGCGCTCGCGGCTGGGGTGGATAGGGCCTAAAGCGCATCAGCGCCGGCCCGGCGAGCGACACACCGACCACCAGCTCATGGTCGGGCACGTCGCGGTGCCAGCCCAGCGGTGTGCCGGGCCGGTATTCGGCCACCAGCGCGCTGCTGAACTGCTCGGGCGGGATGCCGATCCAGCCGGCGACGCGGGCGCGCAGCGGCTGCAGTTCGCGAGGGATGGGCTCGGCCGGCAGCAGCTGGTTGTTGTCGAAGTCGTAGCGGCTGCCGTAGCTCACCACGCGGCGGCGTGCGGTGTAGGCCTTGTAGCGCGCCTCCTGCAGCGGCAGGCCCGTGATCCACTGCAACAGCGCGGCCTCCTCCTCCGCGTGGAGGAAGTTGCTCTGATAGATCAGGCCGGCGGGCAGCGCGGGTTGGCGGTCGCCGAACAGGTCGGCTTGCAAGGCGGCGGCTCCTGGCAACACGTGCGGTCATGCCCCGACGGGTGGAGGGGTGGCCGCAGCGGCCGGGGCGGTTACGAGGCGCTGGACGGCGGCAACCGGGCAGCTGCCGGGGTCGCTGCGTGCCATGGATCGATGGGGATTGTTGTGCAGAGGGGCAAGCCTCGTGCCGACATGAAAAAACCCCGCGGCCGGGTGGCGCGCGGGGCAACGGGCACAGGGAGCTGAAGCCGGCTTACCAGCCGATGGTGTAGGTGACGGTGGTGGGTGCGTCGCTGTGCAGCGACGGGCTGAAACCGCCGACGTCGTCGTAGGCAAATCCGTAGGCTAGGCGGTCCAGGCTGTGGTCGTGCCAGAACTTGGCGAACCAGTTGGCCTTCTGGCCCGCGGGGTAGAACGCGGCCGGGTTGTACCAGTTGGAGGGCGTGTCCAGCACGTGCCGGTTCAGGGCCGCGCACACCTGGGCCTGGATCTGCTTCTGGATCTTGATGGCCTCGCCGTCGCTCTGGCCGGTGGCGTCGTCCAGCACGCCCCGGCCGAGCAGGGTCTCGGCGGTGGTGGGGCGGCGCTGGATGTAGTAGGTGCCATTGAGCTTGCCGCCGGTGAAGCGGAACTGCTCACCCACCACGCGGCCGGTGAAGGTGCCCAGGGTGTCCAGCGTGAACACCAGGTTCTGGGTGCTGAACTTGGCCCACATGGCATTGATGTAGTCGTCCAGGTAGTGCGCGTTGGCGCCGCCGTCCTGGAAGCTGAAATGGGCCGGGGCGATGATGCGCGTGCGGGCCGGCACGCTGGGGAAGTTGGGTTGCGCCAGGCCCTTGAACTCGGCCGGCACCTCGGTGACGTAGCGGTCGAACAGCTGGTCGCGGGTTTCGGTGAGGGGCTCGCCCACCGTGCGGTCGAAGCCGTTGCCGCCTTGCAGCCGCAGCTTGAGCGGGAAGCCGAACTGGTCCACCCGGGTGGTGTTGATGTAGATGCCCTGGCCGTCGCGGCCCTTGGGCACGATGGCGAATTCGCCGAAGTCGAACACCACGTCTTGGTTCGGGTCGCTGGCGTTTTCGATGTTGGCACCGGCGTAACCCACCTTGCCGTTGATGTCGGTGTTGATCTGGATGTACATCGGGCTGCCCACCGACATGAGCAGGCGCGCGGAGTCGATCGCCGGGATGGTGACGCTGCGCTTTTGCGCCAGCGAGAAGAAGTAATTGGCGTAGCCCACGCCGTTTTTCACCAGCGCGCCGTTGTCGCTCATCTTCATCGGCACCAGGGCGCCGTTGGCGTCCACGTGCACGAACTGGCCGGTGGTCCAGTCGCGCCCGATGATGGCCCAGTACACCTGGTCGTCGCGCCAGCGCCCGCCGGTGGCGTTGGTGATCTGGAAGGTGGTGTTGCCGTTCCATGCGGCGGTGCCGATGGTGTAGCTGCCGGTGGCCACGGCGGAGTTCGTCATGCCGGACTTGGTGGCGATCGCCTTGATCGTCTTGCTTGCAGCCACCTGGATCGGGCCGGTGTAGGCCGGCGAACTGGTGGTGGGTGTGGAGCCGTCGGTGGTGAAACGGATGGTGGCGCCGCTGGTGGCGGTGGAGATGCTCACCGTCTGCGTGCTGGCATAGCTGCCGGGGGCGGGTGAGAACGTGGGCGTGGCCACGGTGCCGCCGCCGCTGCCGATGGTGGCGCTGAACCAGGGGGTGTCGTAGGCCGGCGTGCCCTTGTTGTAGGTGAAGCTGTAGTTCAGCGCATTGCCGGTGGCCACCGGCGATACCGCCTGTTCATATCGGGCGGTCGCGCCGTTGAACCCCATGCGCAGGTTCTGCTGGCCGCCGCCGTTGAGCGTGTAGTGCACGTCCACCCAGCTGGTGGTGGTGCCGGTGGGCTTGAACCAGATCGTCGCGACGTTGCCATTGACCGCCACGCCCTGGGTGTAGTCGGCGGCGGTCTGGGCTTGCGCGGGGGCAGTGAAGCAGACGAGGGCGGTCATCACGCTGACCAGCCACAACAGGAAACGTTGCATGCAGTGGGTCTCCACGGTGAAGGTGTGAGTCCTGCGTGGGCCTCCTCGACCCCGCCTGAAAGCGCTTTCTCGTGAGCGCTGGACGCGGATCATAAAAGGGTCGCCACTCGCCGTGAAAGCGCTTTCTCATTGATTCATTCAATGGAACCGCGCCGTACCGAATGGGTGTTGCGGCGCAGCAGGGCACGTGGTTGCCGAAAACGGGCCCGGGCGAGCGGCGCGCACTGCTGAGCCGGGTGTGGGCGCGGGCCCGCCTTACAAATCGTCGCCAAAACGCCCCCCTTCAATCGAGGGTTCGGCCGCCCGCGCACTTTCCGCCGGACGGTGTGCTGCCTACACTTCGCCCGCACACAGACGGCAGAACGACGCGCCCACCGCGGGCCGCGCGCACAAGGGAGGCCAAGACATGGTGTTCGATACGGTCAAGCTCGGCGAGGTGGCTGCCACCGGCGGCATCTGCCCCTGCAGTGGCTGGTGGGCCTGCGTGGAAGCCGGCCAGGTGGTGACCTGCCGCTTCGACCGTGGCCAGCGCATGCCGCCGGCGGTGCTGCGCACCCGCCGCAACCTCTGGCAATGGCTGACCGGCCAGCCGCCGCGGCTGGAGATCCGCACCGTGTGGACCCTGGCGGCCTACGACGAGCAGCTCACGCTGCCGATGCAGTTCGACGCGCTGGCCGCCTGAGCTCACGCCGGCACGGCCGCGCGCGCGGCCGGTGCCGCAGGGGCGCCCGCCGCGACGCGGCGCCGCTCCACCCACACCGAATCACCGAACTCGTGGGTGCGATAGCCCGCCTGTTCCAGCGCCACGTCGGCGCGCCGCAGGCTGGCGTCGTCGGCAAACGCGCGCAGCAGTTCGTAGTGGCTGGTGCCGGCTTCATGCGTGCCCGACAGCAGCACGTCGACCACCTGCAGCTGCGTGTGCGGCCCGATCTTCTGCGTGGCCAGGCCCGGGCCTGCCGGCAGGCCGGCGCCGCGGCTGCGCGAGGCGGCATGCTCCAGCGCCCGCACCACCGTCGTGCCCACCGCCACGACGCGCCCGCCATGGGCCCAGGCGTCGTGGATCGCCCGCACCGTGGCCGCGGGGATGAAGTACGGTTCATCGAAGGGCAGGCGGGCGTCCAGCGCCGGGTCGCCGGTGGACGACAGGCCCGCGGCATGGGTCAGCGTGGCAAAGCCCGCACCGCGCTCGCGCAGCCGGCGCACGCTGGCCCAGTCGAGCACGAAGCCGGCCGACGGCGGCTCGAAGGCCACCGGCGCGCCCGCGATCGGCGTCCACACATCCCACAGCTTCAGCGGCTGCGCCATGTGGGCGTACTGCACCGGCTTGCCATGGCGCGCCAGTGCGGCCCAGATGGCGTCGGGCGTGCCGTGCAGGCGCAGCGCCACCAGGCGCGGATGGTCCAGGCTGCGTTGCACCGTGGCATACAGGGCCGCCGCGCCGTGGCCCAGGGCCAGCAGGTCGCCGGCGCGCAACGGCGGCGGGGCAGGCCGGTCCTCGGTGCGGGTGCGGTGGTCACCCGGGCCGAACACCACCGCACTGAACTCGCGCACCTCCTCCACCGCCAGGCTGGCGCGGCCGGCCAGCCGCACCTCGATCGCTTGGCCGCTGGGCACATGCACACCGTGCAGGCTGGCCGGCAGGGTGGCGGCGTCGTTGGCGATCAGCAGGTCGTGCGGGCGCAGCCGCTCCACGAAGCGCTCGCGCGGCTCATGCGCGAGGCGGCCCTGCGCATCGATCACCAGCAGCTTGGCCTGCGGTGGGCGTTGAACCGGTTGGTCGGCGGCGATCATCGTGCAGCCCCTTCGGCAAGGCGTTGCGCCGGCGCCGTGCCGGGATGGGCCGGCAGTGCAGCGGCGATCGCGTCGGCCAGCTCGCGCGCCGCATCGGCGGGGCGCTTGAGCGTGGCCGGGTCGGCATCGGGCAGCGCGGCGGCGTGCATCGGCGTGTCCATGTCGCCGGGGTCCAGGCTGAGCACCCGCACGCCTTCGCCCTGCAGCTCCTCGGCCCAGATGCGGCTCAGGTGGTGCAGCGCGGCCTTGCTGGCGCCATAGGCGCCCCAGGTGGCGTAGGGGTTGATCGCGGCGTCGCTGGAGATGTTGAGCACCACCGCGCCGCGCCCTTCGCGGGCGGACGAGGCCAGCGCACCGAGCAGTGCCTTGGTGAGGCGGAACGGGCCCAGCAGGTTGGTGGCGAGCGCGGCTTCCAGATCCTCGCAGTCGGTGTCGGCCAGCAGGCGCAAGGGCAGCGGCCCCAGGCTGGAGGCGTTGTTGATCAGCACGTCCAGGCCGCCCAGGCCGCCGGTGATCTGCAGGGCGATGCGATGAATCTGCTCCTTGTCAGCCACATCGCCCACGATGCCGTGGCTGCCGGGCAGCTGCTCGGCCACGCGGCCCACGCGCACGGCGTTGCGCGCCACGAACGCCACCTGCGCACCACGCGCCTGCCATTGCTGCGCCAGGGCCAGGCCCAGGCCCGAGGTGCCCCCGGTGATCGCCACCCGCAACGGGGCTGGGTATGCTGCTCTGTCGGTCATCGTGTGTCCTTTTGCTGAATCGATGGCCGCAGGTTAGGCAGCGTGCGCCGCGCCGGCGAGCGCGCTGTCCGTTTGATTGGCGAAACGTCAGGCCAGCGGACTTTTCCATGAGCGACCCCACCGAAACCCCCGCGCACGACCCCAGCGAAACCGAACGCGTGGGCATGCACCTGGCACGCAACCTCACCAGCCTGCGCCATGCCCGCCGCCTCACGCAGGATGCGTTGGCCGCGGCTGCGGCGGTGCCGCGCTCGACGATCGCCAACCTCGAGTCCGGCGATGCCAACCCGTCGCTGGCCGTGCTGGTGAAGGTGGCCGGCGCGCTCAACGTGCCGATCGAGGAGCTCCTGGCCGCGCCGCGCGCCAAGGTGCGGCACTGGCCGGCCGAGGACCTGGGCGTGCAGCGGCGCGGCCGCGGTGTGAGCGAGCGGCCGCTGGTGCCCGAACCGGTGCCCGACCAGATGTGCAGCCTGATGGACTTCGAGCCGGCGGCGGTGATGGGTGGCACGCCGCACCTGCCCGGCACGCGCGAATTCTTCACCTGCCTGCAGGGCCGGGTGAACCTCTTCATCGCCGGCGACCGCTACGAGCTGGCCACCGGCGACGTGCTCGCCTTTCCCGGCAACCTGCCGCATTCGTACCAGAACCCGGATGCGCTGGCGCCGGCGCGCGGCGTGTCGCTGGTGGTGCTGGCCAAGGCCGGCGTGTGAGCCGGTCAACAGCAGCCTGCAATGCGCTGCGCGGCCGCCCTTGAGCCTGGCTGCAGCGCCCTCACCTGAAGATGTAACCCTTCTGTAGCGAGCCCCCTGCATGCGAGTCAGCCCCCGCTGACATCGCGCGGGGAGTTTGCGGAATTGGCGCCGCGCGTGCCGGTCTCCACCATATGGCCTGAGTCCCTGCGGTAGGTCCAACACAGGACATGCAGCAGGTCCCTTGGTGTCGAGATAGGAGACTGGTATGAACCTGATTATTTGGCTTGTCGTCGGCGGTCTGGTGGGCTGGATAGCCTCCATGATCATGCGCACGGACGCTCAACAGGGCGTGATCCTCAACGTCGTGGTCGGCATCATCGGTGCCCTGCTCGGCGGCTGGCTGCTGGCGCCGATGTTCGGCACCGGCACCATCAACAGCAATGACTTCAGCCTGCCTGGCCTGCTGGTCTCGCTGCTGGGCGCCGTGATCCTGCTGGCCATCGTGAACCTGGTTCGCCGCGGACGGGTTCGCTGATGACGGTCGCCGCAACGCACTCGACCCCGGCCGACAAGGACATGCCGATTCCGCGCGAGCCCATGGCCTGCGACTACCCGGCACCTTCGCTCACCCTGCTCGGCCTGGAGCCGGTGCGTGCGGCACTGGAGTACTTCGGTGCCCGCCTGATGGACCGCAGCTCGCTGCCCGCGGGCGATGGCCATCCGGTGGTGCTGTTTCCCGGCCTCGCGGCCGACAAGACCTGCCTCGGCCCCTTGCGCAAGCTGTGCGAGGAGCTGGGTTATGCAGCCTATGACTGGGGGCGCGGTTTCAACACCGGCCCCACCGGCGACATCGATGACTGGATCGCCGAGCTGGGCAGCCACGTGCAGAGCGTGGCCTGCCTGCATGAACAAAAGGTCAGCCTGATCGGCTGGAGCCTGGGTGGCATCTATGCGCGCGAGATCGCGCGCCTGATGCCCGACTCGGTGCGCCAGGTGATCACGCTGGGCACGCCCTTCGCGGGCGATGGCGACGCCACCAACGTGGGCTGGATCTACCGCGTGTTGAGCGGCCAGCCGGCCAAGGTGGACGAAGCCCTGTCGCGCCGGCTGCGCAGCACGCCGCCGGTGCCCACCACCTCCATCTTCAGCCGCAGCGACGGCGTGGTGGCCTGGCAGGCCTGCCAGGAGCTGCGCGAGCGGCCGCAGGCGGAGAACGTGGAGGTCGAAGGCAGCCACGTCGGCCTGGTGTGGCATCCCAAGGTGTGGTCGGTGGTGGCCGACCGCCTGGCCCAGCCGGACGGCGGCTGGCAGCCCTACCGCGACCCGCGCGATGCCGCCAATGATGCGCCGGTGGTGCTGGACGAAACCGCCGGGCTGGCCGCGTTGGCCACCGCCAAGGTGTCGGCGCGCGTGGGCCGGCTGGCGGCTTGAGCTCCGGCCTCCGGCGCCGAATCGCAGCGCCTCAATCCGCCCGCATGTAGCGCGCCGCCTGCTGCAGGTCATGCAGCCAGGCGGCGAACGCTTCGTCGCGGTCGCCCCCGCGCAGCCTCAACAAGGCCGACGGATGCAGGGTGATCAGCACCGGCAGGCCGTCCACCGTGCGCTGCAGCCACTGCCCGCGCTGGCTCATCACCGGTACCGCCTGGCCCACGGTGGCGCGTGCGGCGGTGGCGCCCAGCGCCACGATGGCCTGCGGGCCCACCAGCTCGATCTCGCTTTGCAGCCAGTGGTTGCAGGCCGCGACCTCGCGCTGGGCCGGGGTCTTGTGCATGCGGCGCTTGCCGCGCAGCTCGAACTTGAAGTGCTTCACCGCGTTGGTGACGTACAGGCGCTCGCGCGGCCAGTGCAGTTGCGCCAGCGCCCGGTCCAGCAGCGCACCGGCCGGCCCCACGAACGGACGGCCCTGCAGGTCTTCGTGATCGCCCGGCTGCTCGCCCACCAGCATCAGCGGCGCGCCGACCGGCCCTTCGCCCCACACCGTCTGCGTGCCGATGAAGCCGATCGGGCATTCGCGGCAACCGGCCGCCTGTTCGGCGACGGTGTGCAGCGTGACGACTGCCTTGGGCTGCGATGTGGCCGTGCTGCCTGCGCGGGCACGGGCGCGCACGGCCGGGCTGCTGGACGGTGAGGTGTTGCGCATGCCCGGGGCGCGGCAACCCGGGTGCCACCCCCGGAAGAGGGGCCCGGCACTCCCTCCTCAGGGGGCGCCGCAACCCGGGCGGTTTCGCCCCTCGGAGCGATTCACAGCGCCCGGCCGCAACGCGACCATGACGGCATTCGAAGAGAGAGGAGAGAGCCGCATGTTCCCCGCACCTGCCGTTGTTGTCGTTCCCCCGCCGCCGCTGCCCGGCTTCATGCCGGCCCGTGGCCCGGGCGCTGGCACCGCGGTGTGGTGCGGGGGCTGGCACGAGTCCAGCGCAGAGCTCGAGCGGGGGCTGCACGTGATCGAACACGAGCCCAGCGACGACCCGGAGACCGATCCGCTGATGGCCTTTGTCAGCTTCCTGTGACGGCGGCGCGCGGCGGGTGTTCCAGCCGGTAGCGCTCCAGCATCATCTGCCGGGTGTAGGGCTGCGAGTGGCCTGACAAGGCCAGCGACAGCCGGGTCACCCAATCGTGCGTGCGCGAGCGCGGCGCACTCGCCGGCGTGAGCAGCAGCCACAGCACGAGGCCCAGCATCAGCGCCTTGGGCGCATGGCTGTGCGGTGCGCGGGCCAGCAGCACCGCCAGGGTGCTGGCCACCGCGCCGAGCATCCAGCCGGCCAGCGCTTCCGATGGCGAATGTGCGCCGACCTGCACCCGCGAGTAAGCGATCAGCGCGGCCAGGGCCAGCGCGATCACTGCGGCCAGCGGCCGCGACGCCGGCGCGGCGGTGGCGGCCAGCGTGGCGCCAAGCACCGGCAGCACGGCCGCGGCAAACATCGCATGGCCGGAGATGCCGGTGAAGTTCCAGGGGGCATAACCGATGCCCCAGCCGAGGAAGGCGACCTTGGTGATGGTGGTGAGCCCCACCGCCACGCTCACGCACAGCAGCCAGGTGGCCGCCACCCGCAGCGCACCCAGGCGCAGCACGAACCAGGTCAGCACGGCCAGCAGCGCGGGCAGCAGGATCTGCGCTTCACCCAGGCGGGTGATGAGCAACCAGGCAGGGGATGGGTCGGCGGGAACGGGCGGCACGCAGCGAAGGGGTGGGCAAAAAACAGGCGCCACTGTAGCGGCGGCCGCCGCGCTTCAGCGCCGCAGCCAGTGCTGCAGCAACGCCGCCAGCGCCTGCGCGCTGAAGGGTTTGCCCAGGTGGTCGTCCATGCCCGCCTCCAGGCAGCGCTGCCGGTCCTCGACGGTGGCGTAGGCGGTGAGCGCGATCACCGGCGTGTGCCGGCGGCCGGGTTGTTCGCGTTCGAGCCGGCGCATGCGGCGCGTGGCCTCGAAGCCGTCCATCAGCGGCATCTGGCAATCCATCAGCACCACGTCGAACCGGTCGGCCTCGAAGTGGCACACGGCCGCCGCGCCGTCCTCCACCAGCTGCACCTCGCAGCCCAGCTGGGCCAGGAACTCACCCAGGATCATGCGGTTCACCGGGTTGTCCTCGGCCGCCAGCACACGGGCCTTCAGCGCCGGCAGGGGCGGTGGCCGCTGCGCCGGCTCGACGGCTGTGGCCAGGCCGGCGAGCTCGTGCAGCGCGGTGGCCAGCTCGCGCCGGCGCGCCGGGCGGTGCAGGCAGCGCAGCCCGCGACCGGGCGGGTCCACGGGTGGCTGGCTGCTCAGCAGCACGCAGTGCAGCGGGTCGGCGCGGCGGGCGTGGGCGCGCAGCCGCTGCAGCACACGTTCGGCCGGCTGGCCCAGCGCGTCGGCGTCCACGATCAGCGTGGGCGCCGGGCCGGTGCCACGTTCGGCCTGCAGCTGGTCGGCCTGCGCCAGCGCCTGCTCCAGGTCGGCAGCCACGCGGGTCTGCACACCGGCCCAGGCGGCGTGGGCCAGCAGGCTGGCCTGGCTCCAGCGTTCACCGGCCAGCACCACCGCCTGCAGGCCGGCCGGCGATGGCGCGTCCGCAGGCCCGGGTGCCAGCGGCAACTGCAGCGCCACCACGAACTGCGAGCCCGAACCCGCCTCGCTGCAGACCTCGATGTGCCCGCCCATCAGCTGCACCAGCCGCTGCGCGATCGCCAGCCCCAGGCCGGTGCCGCCGAAGCGGCGCGACACCGATTCATCGAGCTGCTCGAAAGGAACGAACAGGCGCTGCAGGTCCGCCGCCGCGATGCCGATGCCGGTGTCCACCACCCGCAGGCGCACGGCAGCGCCTTCGCCGGCGGGCTCCCACTCACAGGCCACGGCGACGGTGCCGCGTTCGGTGAACTTGACCGCGTTGCCCACCAGGTTGGTGAGCACCTGGCGCAGCCGCAGCGCATCACCCACCATGCGGGCCGGCAGGCTGGGCGGCAGCACCTGCACCAGCAGCACCTGCTTGGCCTGCGCCAGCGGCGCAAGCAGGGCCACCACGTCCTCCACCAGGTCGGCCAGGCTGAAGGGCTGCTGCTCCAGCTGCAGCTTGCCGGCGTCGATCTTGCTGGCGTCCAGCAGGTCGTTGATGATGGCCAGCAGCGCCTGGCCGGAGCCGCGCACGATGTCCAGCAGGCGCGCCTGCTCCGGCGTGAGCCCGTGTGCGGCCAGCAGCTCCACGGCGCTCAGCACGCCGTTCATCGGCGTGCGGATCTCGTGGCTCATGTGGGCCAGGAAACGCGAGCGCACCTCGGCCTGTGCGGCCGCGGTCTGGGCCCGCAGCTCGCTCGCCAGCTCGCGCCGCATGCCGCGCAGCAGCAGGGCGGCCACCACCAGCGTGGCCAGGCAGACCAGCACGCCGGCCGCCACCGGCAGCACGAGCTGGCGCTGCCACTGCGCGCGCAGGCCGGCCGTGTCCGCCTCCACCCGCAGCACCAGGGTTTCCGGCAGCACGGTTTGCTGCGCCGCCACCTGCACGGCGCGGCCGGGCGGCGGCGCATGCCCCCACACCCGGTGCAGCAGGTCCTGGCCGCGCGCATCGGTGAGCCGGGCGGCGAGCAGCGGGTCGTTGATGGAGCCGTTGATCGCGCGCTCCAGCACCGCCGGTTCGAGGGCGGCAACGGCCGCGCCGGCAAAGGTGCCGTCGGGGTACACCAGGCGCTGGCTGCGCAGCAGGGTGCGTTCGCCGCCGGGCAGCGTCACCGGCCAGGGGTGGAGCGGGCGTGCCCTGGCATCGGCCAGGCGCTCCGCCAGCTCGTGCAGCGCGGGCAGGGGCTGGCCGGCCGGCAGCGTGAGCGTGGGGTCGCCGGCCGCGTTGAGGATGGCGATGAAGCGGTACGGCGGCAGCGCGCCCGCCTCCCGCGTGCGGGCGAGCGGGTCGCGCTCCACCAGGCCGGGGCCGAATTGTTCGAAGGCGAACTGGGTGTGCAGCACGATGTCTTCCAGGCGCTGCAGCGCGTCCGCCACCTGCACCGCGGCCACCGCGGCACCGGCCTGGGCTTCGGTGTGCAGCTGCTGCTCGGCCAGCTGCAGCGAGCGCACGGCATACAGGGCCAGCATGCCGGTCACCAGCGCCAGCACCATGGCGGCGGCCACCCACACCAGCAGCACACGATGGGAAGTGCTGGGGCTCAAGGCAGGCCCTAGATGTAGCGCGCCTGCCAGTAGGCACGGTCGGCCATCTCGGCCCAGCGCAGTTGCTGGCGCAGGTACGTGGTGTAGCTGTCGTGGATCTGGCGCGCGAGCGCATCGCTCGCGGTGGCTTCGCGCAGCACGCCGGGGGTCAGGCGGCGGAACTCGCGCATCACCTCATTGGGCAGGCGCAGCACCTGCACGTTCTTCAGCTTCTGCAACGCGGCCAGGTGGGCGGCGTTTTCATGGCTGAAGTGCGCCTGCATCTCGATGCACTCCAGCCAGCCGGCCGTGCGCAGGATCTCCTGGTGCGCCGCGCCCAGCTTGTGCCACAGCGGTGGATGCACCAGCAGCTCCAGCGTGTGGCCGGGCTCGTGGATGCCGGGGTAGTAGTAGTGGTCGCACACCTCGTGCAGGCCCAGCGCCAGGTCGGGCCACGGCGTGATCCATTCGGCGCCGTCCAGGCGGCCGTCGCGCAGGGCCTGCTTGATTTCGCCCGCCGGCAGCAGCACCGGCACCGCGCCCATTTTGCGCAGCACTTCACCGCCCAGCCCGGGAAAGCGCAGTTTCAGCCCCTTGAGCGACTCCAGCCCGGTGAGCTGGCGGCGGAACCAGCCGGCCATCTGCACGCCGGTGTTGCCGCAGGGCAGGGCCACCACACCATGCTGGGCCGCCAGCTGCTGCCACAAGGCCAGGCCGCCGCCAAAGCGCAGCCAGGCGTAGTGTTCGTTGGCCGTCATGCCCATCGGCACGGTGGCAAAGAAGTTGAACCCCGCCGAGCGCTGGGTCCAGTAGTAGGCGGTGGCGTGCGCCATGTCCACCTCGCCCTTGGCCACCGCATCCAGCAGCGCCAGCGGCGCCACGCCGGACTTGTCCGCCGGCAGCACCTCGATCTGCACCTGCCCGCCGGACAGGGCTTTCACCCGCTGCGCGAAGCGCAGCACCATGTCGGCCGCGCCCGCTGCATTGCTCGGCCAGGCCGTGGCCAGCCTCAGGTGTATCGGCCCGCCCGCGTGGACGGCCGGTGGGCCGGCGGCGGCCTGCGCTGCCGGCGCGGCAACGGCCCACCCGGCGGCTGCCGATACCAGTCGCCTGCGCTTCATGCGCCCTCCAGTGCGCGGCCTCGCACCGCGTTCGTTGTGATGTGTCCTGGAGCAGCTATCTTGCGACGGCGCCGGGCCGTGCCGCAGTGGCGCAAACCCGGGTGCGGCGCGCCGGCCACACGTGCTTACCGTGCCGATGTCACAGCATCTCTTCCGGCGCGATCGGGGCCATGAGCCAGAAGCTCAGGCGGCGCAAGAAGGTGGACTCCGGCTCCGAGTCCTCCACCACTGCCGGGCCGTCGCGCGATTGCGTGACCCAGCGCAGGTTGGTGTCGTTGCGCAGCTCCAGCCGGTAGCTGTTGTTCTGCACCACGTCGTCGAACAGGCGGCGGAAGTCTTCGGCCAGGGCCGGGCTGTTGAGCAGCAGCCCGATCTCGCTGTTGAGGTCAATGGAGCGCGGGTCCAGGTTCATCGAGCCCACCAGCAGCCAGCGCCCGTCCACCACCAGCGCCTTGGCATGCAGGCGCGCACGCGATTGCCCGAAGGCGCCCAGGCGCGCGCTGGCCGCGCTGATCTGCGGCCGCAGCTCGTACAGCTCGATGCCCTCCTGCAGCATGGGGCGGCGGTAGCGCGAATAACCTGCGTGCACCACCGGCGCGTCGGTGGCGGCGAGCGAACTGGTGAGCACCCGCACCATCACGCCGCGCTGGCGCAGCTCGTGGAACACCGCCATGCCGCGCTGGCCCGGCACCAGGTAGGGCGAGATGATCAGCACCTCGCGCCGCGCCGAGCGCAGCAGGCTGGCCACGTCGTCGAACATGGTCTGGTCCGGGCCGACCTCGGCGCCGCCGTTCTCGATCTTCGCCGGGTCGTCGGCCAGCAGGCGGGCGGGCGCCCATTGCAGGCGCAGCCGACCACCGGGCGCGATGTCGCGCGCGGCCGATTCGGCGGCCATGCCGATGGTGGGCTCGGCCGGGGGCGGTGCGTCCAGCGCGGGCTGCGGCTGGGGTGCCGAGGCTCCCGCAGGCGCGGCGGTGGACGCGGCCGATGCCGGTGTGGCCGCGGGCGTGTCGGCGCTGACCAGCGCTTCCACCGGATAGGCCAGCTCGCTGTTCCAGTAACGGTCGAAGGAGCGCGACAGGGCGCGCACGGCGGGCCCCGCCACCAGCAGGTCCATGTCGACGAAGTTGGCCTTGTCGCTTTGCAGGAAGTAGGCATCACCGAGGTTGCGGCCGCCGGAGAACGCGAGTGCGTTGTCGGCCACGAACATCTTGTTGTGCATGCGCCGGTTGATGCGGCTCACGTCGTGCAGCGAACCCAGCACCTTGGTGATCGTGGAGAAGCGCCCGCTGGGCAGCGGGTTGTACAGCCGCACCTCGATGCGCGGATGGCGCGTCATGCGCAGCAGCGCATCGTCGTTGCCGGCGGTGTGCATGTCGTCCACCAGCAGGCGCACGCGCACCCCGCGGTCGGCGGCAGCGCGCACATGCTGCAGCAGCGCGCGTGTGCTGGCTTCGTTGTGAACCAGGTAGTACTGCAGGTCCAGGGTGCGTTCGGCCTGGTCGGCCAGTGTCATGAGCACGGCCAGCGCATCGGTGCCCGAGGTGACCACGCGAAAGCCGGAGAGGTTGGCCGCCGGCTGCACGGCCGCCACCCGCTTGCCCAGCGCGGTGGCCTGCGGCTCGGCGAGCGCCTGCGTCGGTGTGCGCGGCGGTGGTGGCGGCAGGCTGGCGCAGGCGCTCAGGCCTTGCAGCACGACCAGCAGCAGGCTCCACAGACGGACGATACGCAGCGCTCCGTGGGGCCATACGGACGATGGGAGAAGGGGCATTTGCCCCTTCAGGGCAAGCCCTGTGCCCGTTGGCCCGCGTGCGTTCTCAGGCGAAGCGACCGGCGCGGAAGTCCTCCACGGCCTGGAAGATCTCTTCGTTGCTGGTCATCACGAAGGGCCCGTACTGCGCGATCGGCTGGTTCAGCGGCCGGCCCGCGATCAGCAGCGCGCGCGTGGGCGTGTCGCCGGCCTGCAGCTGCACGGTGTCGCTGCCAGGTGTGTTGGCGAGGATGGCCATGCGCTGTGCCGGCACCTCGGTGTCGCCGATGTGCAAGCCACCGCGGTACACGTACACGAACGCGTTGTGCTCGGGCGGCAGCGGCTGCTCGAAGCGGGCGCCCGGCTGCAGGTGGATGTCCAGGTACAGCGGCTCGGTGACCTCGCGCTGCATGGCGCCGATGACCCCATGGCTCTCGCCGGCGATCACCCGCACCCGCGCGCCATCGGCATGTAGCTCGGGAATCGCGCTGCTGGCGATGTCGCGGTACCCCGGCTCGCGCATCTTCTGGTCGGCCGGCAGGTTGAGCCAGAGCTGGAAGCCTTCCATGCGGCCTTCTTCCTGCTCGGGCAGCTCGCTGTGGACGATGCCGCGGCCGGCGGTCATCCACTGCACACCGCCATTGCTCAACAGGCCTTCATGGCCGGCCGAGTCGCGATGGCGCATGCGGCCGGCGATCATGTAGGTCACCGTCTCGAAGCCACGGTGCGGATGGTCGGGGAAGCCGCCGATGTAGTCGTCCGGGTTGTCGGTGCCAAAGGCGTCCAGCATCAGGAAGGGGTCGAGCCGGCGCTGCAGCGGCTGGGTGAGCACGCGGGTGAGCTTCACGCCGGCGCCGTCGCTGGTGGCCTGGCCGGTGACCAGGCGCTCGACGTGGCGGGCCTTGGACACGGTGGGGGTGTTCATGCAATGGCTTCCGTTCGCGCGGTGTGCACCGCCGCGGCAATGCCGTTGCGCGCGTCGGCCAGCGCGGCGGCTTCGGCCTCCGGCCCCATGTTCAGGCCCTCGGCGTAGATGAATTCGACGTCGGTCATGCCCAGGAAGGCAAGCACCGTCTTCAGGTACGGCACCTGGCTGTCGGCCGGTGTGCCGCGGTACTTGCCGCCGCGGGTGAGCACCGCATAGACCTTCTTGCCTTGCAGCAGGCCGCGCGGGCCGGTGGCCGTGTACTCGAAGGTGACCCGGGCCCGCGAGATCGCGTCGATCCAGTTCTTCAGCTGGGTGCTCACGCCGAAGTTGTACATCGGCACACCGAGCACCACCACGTCGGCGGCCTGCAGCTCGGCGATCAGCGCGTCGTCCAGCGCCACGCGGGCCGCCTGCTCCGGCGTGCGCGCTTCGGCCGGGGTGAACAAGGCCTGCAGCGTGGGTTCGTCCAGGGCGGGATGCGGCTGGCGCGCCAGGTCGCGCACGGTGAGCTGGGCGCCCGGATGGGCTTGTTGCAAGGCGGCGGCCAGCTCGTTGGCCAGGCGGGTGGAGTGCGAGCCCTGGCCGTTGTCGAAAGCCCGCGCGCTGGAGTTGATTTGCAGGATGTTCATTCAGGGCTCCATCAAAGAGATTGCGATGGAGTCAATGTATTGGCCCGAATCCCGCAAGAGAAGTCGCTGTTCTGGATAAGATTGTTCCATCAACGGCACAACGAGGCGGCCCATGGCGATTGAACCGAACGACCTGCTGCTGTTCGCGCGGGTGGTGGAAAGTGGCAGCTTCAGCCGCGCCGCCGAGCGCGTGCACCTGCCCAAGTCCACCGTGTCGCGCCGCATCGCCGAGCTGGAGCGCCAGCTGGGCGAACGGCTGCTGCAGCGCACGACCCGCAAGCTGTCGGTCACCGACTTCGGCCTGAGCGTGCTCGACCATGCGCGCCAGGTGGCCGAGGAGGTGGACGGCGCCACTGCCCTCGCGCTGCATCGCCAGGCCAGGCCGAGCGGCAAGCTGCGCGTGTCCATGCCGGGCGACTTCGCGAGCGTCACCTTGTCCGGCATGCTGGCGCAGTTCGTGCGCGAGCACCCGGCCATCTCGCTGGAACTGGACCTCACGCCGCGCCGGGTGGACTTGATCGGCGAGAACTTCGACCTCGCCATCCGCATGGGCGAGCTGCCGCAGGATTCGCAGCTCACCGCGCGCCGCTTGGCGGTGTTCAGCACCAGCCTGTATGCCTCGCCCGAGTACCTCAGCGTGCATGGCGAGCCGCAGACGCCCGAGGCGCTGCTGGGCCTGCATGGGCTGATGGTGCTGTCGCGCTCGGGTGATGCGTTGCCGTGGGAGCTGCAGTCCGAAGACGGCGAGGTGGAGTGGAGCGCGGTGCCCGACCAGCGCACCGCCGCCAATTCGCCCGACCTGCTGATCCGCCTGGCCCGCAGCGGCGCCGGCGTGGCCGCGGTGGCGAACTACTTTGCGGAGCCGTATGTGCGTGCCGGCGAACTGCGGCGCCTGCTTGCCGGCTGGCATCACAAGCCGTCGGTCGCGTGGGCGGTGTTTGCCGGCCGACGCCTGATGCCGGCCAAGACACGGGTCTTCCTGGACGCATTGAGCTCGGTGCTGTCCACCGCGCCGGACGTGGAAGCGCGTTGTGTCGAAGAGGAACGGCGCCAGCGCGAACGCCAGGCCAGCGCAAGCGCCTGAGGGCGAGGCACGCCGCCGCCGGCGTGCAGGCTGCCTGGCCGCCCCTTGCCGGGCCGCGTTGCTAAGCTGTCGCCATGGCCGCCCTGCCACCGCCCACCCTGCGCACGCCGCACCATAGGCGCCTGCGCGAGATCTATCGCTCGGCCGGCTGGCCCTGCCACGACATGCTGGAGGTGGAGCTGCTCGCCGCCGGGCTGCTGGAGCGCGTGCGCGACGACCGCGGCCGCGAGACCTTGCGGGTCACCGACGCCGGCATCCAGGTGTTGGCGCAGACGCTGCAGAAGAACCGCGCCGCGCGTGACGCGCACGAAGCGCTGGTGGCACGCGTGGCGGCCGAGATGCAGCGCGCGGGCCGCATCGCCTGGCGGGGCCTGAGCCTGCGCGCCAAGGTGGAGGAGCGCTGGTGCATCGCCATGCCCGATGTGTTCTCGGTGCGCCACACCACGGTGGAGGACTACCTGGAGCCGGTGGTGCACGAGATCAAGGTGCGGCGCGCCGACCTGCTGTCGGACCTGCGCCACGAGGCCAAGCGCCTGGCCTACCTGGAGATGTCCAGCCAATGCTGGTATGTGCTGCGCGAAGGCATCGCCGAGCCCGCCGAGATCCCGCCGCCTTTTGGCGTGCTGGTGGCGCTGGAGGCGGGCGGTTTCGAGGTGGCGCGGCCTGCGGCCAAGCGGGCGCTGCGGCCGCCCTTCCATCTGTGGATGGCCCTGGCGCGTGCGGCGCCCGAGCCGATGGACGACCCGTCGCAAGCCTGGCTGGGCGGCGACGACACGCCCTGCTGAGAGCGCCAGGGTCTTGGGGGCACGGGCACAATCGTTCGCCACCTCACCGTTGCGAAAGACGCCCATGTCCCTCGCCGCCCTGCGCCCCGCCTTGTTGGCCGCGCTGATCGCCATCGGTGCCCCCGCGCCGTCCCACGCCGCCGACACGCCGGGCATCGCCTGGCAGGCGGCCGCCAGTGATGCCGACGTCGACAAGGCCTTCGCCCAGGCCAGGGCCGGGCACAAGCCGCTGCTGCTGTACTGGGGTGCCAAGTGGTGCCCGCCGTGCAACCAGCTCAGGGCCACCTTGTTCAACCGCCAGGATTTTGTCGAGCGCTCGCGGGCCTTCGTGGCGGTGAGCATCGACGGCGACCTGCCCGGCGCGCAGAAGCTCGGCAGCCGCTTCAAGGTGCGTGGTTATCCCACCATGATCCTGTTCAACGGCGACGGCCAGGAGATCACCCGCCTGCCGGGCGAGGTGGACGCAGCGCAGGTGATGCAGGTGCTGCAGCTCGGCCTGGCCAACGGCCGCCCGGTGAAGACGGTGCTTGCCGATGCGAAGGCCGGCAAGCCGCTGGACGGCAACGAATGGCGCCTGCTCGCTTTCTATTCCTGGGACACCGACGAACAGCAGCTGGTGCCGCAGGCGCAGCGCCCGGCGCTGCTGGCCAAGCTGGCCGCGGCCTGCCCCGCGAGCGAAGCAGCGGCGGCGACGCGGCTGCAGCTCAAGGCACTGGCCGAAGCCGAAGAAGGCAAGCTGCCCCAGGCCAACGACGCCCAGCGCGACAAGGTGCGCCAGCTGCTCGCCGACCCCGCGGCCAGCCGGGCGCAGATGGACGTGATCACCAACTGGGCGCCTGACATCGTGAAGGCGCTGGCCGGCGACGATGCGCGCCAGCGTGACGGCCTGGTGCGCAGCTTCGACACCGCGCTGCAGCGCCTGCAGGCCGACACCAGCCTCTCGCGCGCCGACCGCCTGACGGCACTGATGGCGCGGGTGGATCTCGCGCGCCTGCAGGCCGGCGTGGCGGACGACGCCAAGGTGGTGAAGCTGCCGCCCGCGTTGCTGAAGGAAGTGCGCGACGCGGCGGCACGCGAGGACCGGGAGATCACCGACGGTTATGAGCGCCAGGCCGTCATCACCACCGCGGCCCACACCCTGCACCGCACGGGGCTGGACGCGGAGTCCGACGCACTGCTCAAGGCCAACCTCGGCAAGAGCCATTCGCCCTACTACCTGATGTCGCAGCTGGCCGGCAATGCGAAGGCACGCGGCGACAAGGCTGAGGCGCTGCGCTGGTACGAACAGGCTTTCAACAAGAGCGAGGGCCCGGCCACGCGTTTGCAGTGGGGCGCCAGTTATGTCAGCGCGCTGGTGGAGCTGGCGCCGCAGGACGGCACGCGCATCGAACGTGCGGTGCAGCAGCTGCTGGACGAAGCGGCGGCGCAGCCCAACGCCTTCTACGAGCGGAGCGCCCGCTCGTTGCAGAAGGTGGGTGCCAAGCTGCAGGCATGGAACGCCAAGGGGCAGCACGCGGCGGCGATGCAGCGCCTGCAAGCCCGGCTGGGCGGTGTGTGCGCGAAGCTCGATGCGGCCGACCCGCAGCGCGCCACCTGCGAAGGGCTGCTGAAGGCGGCGCCCGGCAAGACGGCTTGAAGGCCGGCCTAGGCCTTGGCCTGCGCCGGGCTGAGCCCTTCGGCCTGCAGTGCGCGCTGCACCGCCGGGCGGGCAGCCACCCGCTCCATGAAACGCGCCATGTGCTCGAAGCCGGCCAGGTCCACCTGCATCGGCGCGGCCCAGCGTGTCACCACGTACAGGTAGGCATCCGCCGCGCCGAAATCCTGGCCCAGCAGGTAGGGCCGGCTCGCCAGCGCCTGGTCCACGAAGCGGAAGCGGTCGGCCAGCTTCAGCCGCATCAACGCCTTGGCCTCCTCCGGCATGGCCGGATTGAACAGCACGCCGAAGCCCTTGTGCAGCTCGGCGGTGATGTAGTTCAGCCACTCCATCAGCCGGTAGCGCTCCAGCGTGCCGGCCGGTGGCGCCAGGCGCTTGTGCGGCACCTGGTCGGCAATCCATTGCACGATGGCCGGCCCTTCGGTCAGGCGCTGCCCATCGTCGAACTCCAAGGTGGGCACATAGCCCTTCGGGTTGATCTGGTAGTAGTCGCTGCCGTCGGCGAGCTTGTGGGTCTTGGTGCTCGCCAGGTGGGCCTCGAACGGCATCTCGGCTTCGTGGAGCAGGATGTGCGGCGAGAGGGAACAGGCACCAGGGCTGTAGTAGAGCTTCATGGGGGACTCCTCGATGAACGCGGCAAGGGTGCTGCAGGCTGCGTGCCCGCGCCGCGGCCAGCGCCGCCGACGACGCGGGTTACCCTTCGCCCCGGAGGTGCGCCCCATGCCACGCAGCGTTCTCGATGAATCCCAGATCCACCCGGCGATCCGCGCCCGGGTGGCCGGCCACCATGCCGACGTGGTGGCCGACGTGCAGCGCGCGATCGCGCAGCATGCGGTGGTGGTGGTCGGCATGGCGCAGAACCCGCATCCGCGCCGCGCCAGGCGCCTGCTGCAGGCGGCCGGCATCCCGTTCCACTACATGGAGTACGGCAGCTACCTCGGCGAATGGCGGCGCCGCAACGCGCTGAAGATGTGGACCGGCTGGCCTACCCTGCCGATGATCTTCGTGCGCGGGCAACTGATCGGCGGCGCCGACGACCTGCAGCGCCTGCTGGACAGCGGCGAGCTGAAGCAGCTGCTCGCCAAGACCCCGTGAGCACCGGCCGTTGATGACAGCGGTTCCGCCGTTCATCCGCGCACCGCAGCGGCCAGGCCAGCCGCGCTTTCACAATGCGGCCGCTGCCACTGCCGCCCTCACATCCATGGTCCGATTGAACCCTTGCCGCCTCCTGCTGCTGCTCGCCTGCATGGCGCTGCCGGCGTCCGCGGCCGATGCCGGCCTCGCGCCCTGCCGCCTGCGCGGGCTGGCGCACGAGGCGCTGTGCGGCGTGCTCCAGCGCCCGCTGGACCCGGCCCAGCCGCAGGGCCGCCAGATCGAGCTGCACTACGCCGTGGTGCCGGCGCTGGCGCGCAACAAGAAGCCGGACCCGGTGTTCTTTTTTGCGGGCGGGCCGGGGCAGAGTGCGATCGAGCTGGCCGGGCCGCTGGCCGCGGCGCATTCGCGCTTCCTCAACCGGCGCGACCTGGTGCTGGTGGACCAGCGCGGCACCGGCCGCAGCGCGCCGCTGAAGTGCGACGATGACGATGCCGGCCGCCCGCTGGCCCAGGCGCTGGACCCGGCGCAGCAGCAGCGCCAGCTTGCCGCCTGCCGGGATGCACTGCAGCGCCTGCCGCATGGCGACCTGCGCTTCTACACGACCACCCTCGCGATGCAGGATGCCGACGCGGTGCGCCAGGCCCTCGGCGTGGAGCGTTTCAACGCGATCGGCGCCTCCTACGGCACGCGCGCGGTGCTGGAGTACATGCGGCAGTTTCCGCAGCGGGTGCGGCGGGCCGTGATCGATGGCGTGGCGCCACCCGACATGGTGCTGCCGGCCGCGTTTTCCACCGACAACCAGGCTGCGCTGGACAGTGTGTTCAGTGCCTGCGAGGCCGACCCCGCGTGTGCGGCGCGTTATCCGCAGCTGCGCGCGCGCTGGCACGGGCTGCTGGAGAGCCTGCCGCGCGCGGTGAGCTTTCCCCAGCCGCTCACCGGACAACGGGAGACCGTGCTGCTGCAGCGCGACCTGCTGCTGTCCATGGTGCGCCAGCCACTCTACGTGCCGGCGCTGGCCGCCGGCCTGCCCAACGCCATCGCCGAGGCTTCGGCCGGGCGCTTCGATGCACTGGCGGCACTGGCAAGTGCCTTGCAGGGCCGGCACAAGGCCATGGCGATGTCCGAGGGCATGCACTTCTCTGTCGTGTGCGCCGAGGATGTGCCGCGGCTGGATGCCGCCACCGACTCACCGGGCGCGGACTTCCGCACCGGCTTTGCGCAGCTGTACCGCCAGGTGTGTGCGCAATGGCCGCGCGGCGAGGTTCCGACGGCCTTCTACCGCATGCCGGTGGCACGGGGCGCGACCCTGCTGCTGTCGGGCGCCAGCGATCCGGTCACGCCGCCGCGGCATGCCGAGCGGGCGGCCAAGGCGCTGGGCCCCAAGGCGCGCCACCTGGTCGTGCCGCATGCCGGCCATGGGGTGATGGGCATCGGCTGCCTGCGCGACGTGGTGTACCGCTTCGTGGACGCCGAGACCGACGATGCCGCGCTCAAACTCGATGCACGCTGCGTGGGCGAGCTGCCGCGTCCGCCGGCCTTCATGCCGCTGCTGCCGCCGGCACCCGCCGCCTCGGCGGCCACCGTGACACCGGTGGCACCCGCCGCCCGGAGGCAGCCATGATCGAGGTGCAGCAACTGGCCAAGCGCTTCAGCCACGGGCGCGGCCGCAAGGCCGGCACGGTGCGTGCGGTGGATGGGGTGTCGTTCACCGCGCCCGACGCGTGCATCACCGGGCTGCTGGGCCCCAACGGCGCCGGTAAGACGACCACGCTGCGCATGGTGGCCGCACTCGTGCGGCCGGACGCCGGCCGCGTCGTGGTGGACGGCATCGACGTGGCTGCCCGCCCGCGCGAGGCGCTCGCCCGCATGGGCGTGCTCAGCGACGCACGCGGGCTGTACCCGCGCCTCACCGCACGCGAGAACATCGTCTACTACGGCCGCCTGCACGGCATGCGCGACGAGGCCGCACAGGCGCGTGCACAAACGCTGGCCGACATGCTGGAGATGCGTGCGCTGCTGGACCGCCGCACCGAGGGCTTCAGCCAGGGCGAACGCATGAAGACCGCGCTGGCGCGCGCGCTGGTTCATGACCCCGCCAACATCATCCTCGACGAGCCCACCAATGGGCTGGACGTGCTGGCCACCCGCAGCCTGCGCGAGGCCTTGCGCAGGCTGCGCGACGACCATGGCAAGTGCATCGTGTTCTCCACCCACATCATGCAGGAGGTGGAGCGCCTGTGCGATCAGGTGGTGGTCGTCTCGCATGGGCGCACGGTGGCGCAGGGCACGGTGGCCGAGCTGTGCGTGCGCGCCGGCCATGACGACTTTGAAGAGACCTTCGTGCGCCTGGCCTTCACGCCGCAGGAGCAGGCCGAAGGCGGCGCCGTGGTTGCGATGGGGAGCAAGGCATGAAGGCCGCCTGGACCGTGTTCTGCAAGGAGCTCATCGATGCGCTGCGCGACCGCCGCACGCTCATGATGGTGATGCTGTCCTCGGTGGCGATGGGGCCTGTGCTGCTGGTGGCCTTGTCGGCGCTGGTGGCGCAGATGGAAGAGCGTGCCGAGCAGCGCCAGCTGCTGGTGGCCGGCATGGAGCGTGCACCCACGCTGCGCAACTACCTGCAGCGCCAGACTTACACCATCCAGGCCGCGCCGGCGGACTACGAGGAGCAGTTGCGCAAGAGCCGCCTCGCCCACCCGGTGGTGGTGATCCCTCCCGAGTTCGAGGCCGAGCTCGCGCGCGGCGAGTCGCCGCTGGTGGAGGTGGTGAGCAGCAGCGCCAACCAGCGCGCGCAAGGCGGCGTGGGCCGGGTGGCGCAGCTGCTGCGTGGCTTCACCAGCGAGCAGGCCACCTTGCGCCTGACCGCGCGGGGCGTGGCCCCTGCGCTGCTGGAGGTGCTGCAGGTGCAGGACCGCGACCTCGCCAATCCGCAGACCCGCGCCGCCCAGCTCACCGGCATGCTGCCGTTCTTTGTGCTGATGGCCGTGCTCTATGGCGCGCTCAACGCGGCGCTGGATACCACGGCCGGCGAGCGCGAACGTGGATCGCTGGAGCCGCTGCTGATGAACCCGGCCTCGCGCTGGGCGCTGGTGGTGGGCAAGTGGGGGGCGGTCGCGAGCGTGGGCATGTTGATCGCGGTGCTGTCGTGTTTCAGCTTCCTTCCGGGCCAGTGGCTGCTGCGCAGCGAGTCGCTGGCGGCGCTGTTCCAGTACGGCCTGCGCGAAGCGGGCCTGTTCCTGGTGCTGCTGGTGCCGCTGGCCGCGGCACTGTCGGCCCTGATGATGGCGGTGGCCATCCGCTGCAAGACCTTCAAGGAAGCGCAGGCCAACAACACCGTGATCATGCTCGGCGCCTCGTTGCTGCCGCTGATGACCTTGTTCAACCAGGAGGGCGAACAGCCCTGGCATCTGTGGGTGCCCGCACTCGCGCAGACCACGCTGATGAACCGCGTGCTCAAGGGCGAGGCCTTCGGCGCGCTGGATGCGCTGGTGCCGCTGGCGGTGAGCGCCGTGGTCGCCGCGCTGTGCCTGGCCTTCGTGGCGCGGCAGCTGAAGCAGGCGGCGCTGCGCTGAAAGGGCGGCGTCGGTCGCAGCCGCGTGGCGCACCCGGGCCGCGCGGTACGGCCGCTCAGTGCCTGGTCACGCCCGGCTCATGGCGCGGCAGGGCTCTGCAGCCCGAACCGCGGCTCAGTGCGCCGCGGCGCGGTAACTCACGGCAGCCGCGCGGCTCACTGGAACGCGGCTGGGGCGCTCGTCCTGAAACGAGAGCGCACGCTGCACTTCGTCCTGCCAGGGCAGGGCGTGCACGATCTGGTTGAGATGGCGGGCGGCTTCCCAGGCGGTGAGCACCTCGCCCTCCGGGCCCAGCAGGCGCAGATTGGTGACCACCGACATCGGGTCGGCCATGGCCACGATGCCAGGCATCACCTGCACCCAGTCCCATGCGACACCGGCTTCGCCATCGCTGGACGAGCCGCTCCAGACCGTCTGCCCGGAGAACGGCGTGGCATTGTTCCCGGGACTCAGCACCCGCGTGCCGAGATGGAACAATTGAAGCTTGCCGGAAGCGTTCGCCTGCCACAATACTGGCGGCCAGGCGCGCAAGGTCCACGGAGGGGTCATGGTGTACATCCTGTCTGTGTATGACCGAAGTTTTCGGCACCCGGGCTCCGCTTTCCAGCTGTAAACCTTGTCAGGGCACTCGTTCGAGGCCCCGCGCATCAACAGAAAGTCATACCGTCGAATGCTGCAGGGTGGATACATGTCGGTGCTGCAGGCCCGGGACCGCAATGAGTTCCGGGACGAGGTGGTGCGCTTCACGCGCCAGCTCGGGTTCGAGCGCATGGCGGCGCTCACGGTGGTGGACCAGAGCATCGGCCAGTCGCAGTTCATCGTGGTCGACAACGCGCCCGAGGCCTATGCCGGCGTCTCCAGCGATCCCACCAAGAGCCGGCTCGATCCGGTGTTGCAGCACACCAAACACCACAGCGTGCCCATCGTGTGGAACCGCGACACCTACCGTCAGAAAGGCCTGACGGAGCTATGGGAAGAGCAGGCGCAATACGGCTACGCCACCGGCATCGCGATGGTGCTGCACATGCCGGAGGGGCGCCACTTCGGCCTGGGCGTGGTGCGGGACCAGGCGTTGCCCGCCGACCCCTCCGAGCTCACCCGCATCGTGGCCGACCTGCAGCTGTTCACCGTGTGTGCCCAGGAGGCCGCGCTGCGCCTGCTGGTGCCGCCCACGCTGCAGCCGGAGCGCCCGGCGCTCACGCCGCGCGAGCTCGAAGCGCTGCGCTGGACGATGGAAGGCAAGACCGCCTGGGAAGTGGGCGCGATCCTGGGCATCAGTGAACGTACCGCGGTGCTGCACGTGAACAACGCGATGCACAAGCTGGGCTGCGTGAACAAGCACCAGGCCGTGGTGAAGGCGCTCAAGCTCGGCCTGATTCACTGAGCCGCGTGACCTCGGTGCGAATGCACCCTGTAAGGTCTGACAGTACCCCCGCGTCGCATCCGCTGCTGGAATACAGGTCATGCGCAAGACATGCGCAAGATCCCCCAAACCGGAGCAGCGCCATGCAGATCGTCCACACCGTTTCCCACACCACCGACTTTCCGCGTACCGGCGGCTGGTAAAGCCTTTTGCTCCGCGCACTGTCGTTGCGCGGGGCCCCTGGTGTCCTTGCCGGCCGGCTGTTCGTAGCGGTCGTCCGGTTCCGGACAGGTTCGGCCCAGCCCGCTCGGCCGGCCCCTCTCTTTGAAGCGCCTCCTGCCTTGTGCAGCGGGCGCTTTTTTTTGGTCACGCCGGCTGCTGGGTCGCCGGCGCCGTCTGCTGTTCCAGGTGGCCCAGCCACGCCATCGCCTGCTCACGCGAGCCCGCACACAGGTCGGGGCTCGGCCTCAAGGACAGGCACACCGCCGGGCGCTCGGGCTGGCCGAACAGGCGGCAACGCTGCTCGGCATCCAGCTGCACGCAAGGCTCGCCCGCGGGTTTGCCGTCGGGCATGCCCGGGATGGGCGATGAGATTGATGGTGCAGTGCAGCATGCGCCGCACCGCGGGCGGCAGTGCATGGCGGACATTATTCCCTGCCGGGCCCTGCGATCCCGGCCGGCGTCATGACGCCCGAGGTGGCGCCGCCTAAAATCGACGGTTTGCCGACGCAATCTCGTGTCGTGCTGGAAGCGGGTGGCCCAAGGTGTTGTATCCCAAGGAATTTGACGTCATCGTCATCGGTGGCGGCCATGCCGGCACCGAGGCCGCACTGGCCGCGGCGCGCATGGGCTGCAGCACCTTGCTGCTCACGCACAACATCGAGACCCTGGGGCAGATGAGCTGCAACCCCTCGATCGGCGGCATCGGCAAGGGCCACCTGGTCAAGGAGATCGATGCGCTGGGTGGCGCGATGGCCGCCGCCACGGACGAAGCGGGCATCCAGTTCCGCATCCTCAACGGTTCCAAGGGGCCGGCGGTGCGGGCCACCCGGGCCCAGGCCGACCGGGTGTTGTACAAGGCGGCGATCCGGCGCCGGCTCGAGAATCAGCCTAACCTGTGGTTGTTCCAGCAAGCGGTGGACGACCTGGTGCTCGAAGGCGACCGGGTGGTGGGCGCGGTCACGCAGGTGGGCATTCGCTTTCGCGGCCGGGCGGTGGTGCTGACGGCTGGCACCTTCCTCGACGGCCGCATCCACGTCGGCTTGCAGAACCATGCCGCCGGACGCGCCGGGGATCCGCCGGCGGTCAGCTTGGCCGCGCGCCTGCGCGAACTCGAGCTGCCACAGGGGCGGCTGAAAACCGGCACGCCGCCGCGCATCGATGGCCGCAGCGTTGACTTCTCCCGGCTCGTCGAACAGCCGGGTGACCTGGACCCGGTGCCGGTGTTCAGCTTCCTCGGGTCGGCGGACCAGCATCCGCGCCAGGTGCCCTGCTGGATCACGCACACCAACGAACGCACGCACGAGATCATCCGCTCCGGCTTCGACCGCAGCCCGATGTTCACCGGCGTGATCGAGGGCGTGGGGCCGCGATACTGCCCGAGCATCGAAGACAAGGTGAACCGGTTCGCGGACAAGGATTCGCACCAGATCTTCCTGGAGCCGGAAGGCCTGACGACGCACGAGTTCTATCCGAACGGCATTTCCACCTCCTTGCCGTTCGACGTGCAGCTGGCGGCGGTGCGGTCGATGGTGGGCCTGGAGCAGGCGCACATCCTGCGCCCGGGCTATGCGATCGAGTACGACTATTTCGACCCGCGCGGCCTGAAGGCGAGCTTCGAGACGCGCGCGATCAACGGGCTGTTCTTTGCCGGGCAGATCAATGGCACCACCGGGTACGAGGAGGCGGCGGCGCAGGGGCTGTTTGCCGGCGCGAACGCGGCGCTGCAGGTGCGCGGCGAGCGGGCCTGGGTGCCACGGCGTGACGAGGCCTACCTGGGGGTGCTGGTCGACGACCTGATCACCAAGGGTGTGACGGAGCCGTACCGGATGTTCACCAGCCGGGCGGAGTTCCGCCTGCAACTGCGTGAAGACAATGCCGACATGCGGTTGACCGAAAAAGGCCGTGCGCTTGGCTTGGTCGACGATGTGCGCTGGGAGCAGTTCGCCCGCAAGCGCGACGCTGTTTCACGTGAAACAGAGCGGCTGCGGTCGGCATGGGTGCACCCACGCAACCTGCCCGCCGTGGCCGCCGAACAGTGGCTGGGCAAAGCGCTGGAGCACGAACACAGCTTGTGTGACTTGCTGCGGCGGCCCGGTGTCAGCTTCGACACGGTGGAGGCCATTGCGAAAGTTGCCCGACCGGAAGTGGGTGTTTCACGTGAAACCTTGAATGCGGAGCTCGGTGTGCAACTCGCCGCCGCCGTGATCGAACAGGTCGAGGTGGCCGCGAAGTACGCCGGCTACATCGACAAGCAGGTGGAGGAAGTAGAGCGCGCGGCTCACTACGAACATCTGCGGCTGCCGGAGGACCTGGACTATGCCGAGGTGACGGCGTTGTCGTTCGAGGTGCGGCAAAAGCTCAACCAACACCGGCCGGAGACCTTGGGCCAGGCGGCCCGCATCTCCGGCGTGACACCCGCTGCGATTTCGCTGCTGCTGGTGCATTTGAAGAAGAAGCGCTTCAAAGGCTTCTCGCCATCCGCTGCGGTGGTCAATGCAGCCGCGTGACGAGGCCGGCGGAGGGCCGGGAAACACGCAACCCAGCCCCACCGAGCTGATCGAAGCTGCGGCGCGTTTGGGCATGGCGCTGGATCCGAGCGCGGCAGAGCGGATGTTGGCCTATCTCCAGCTGCTTCAGCGCTGGAACGCCACCTACAACCTGACGGCGGTGCGCGACCCCGGGCAGATGTTCAGCCACCACCTGCTGGACTGCGTGGCGGTCGTGCCACCGTTGCGCCGGCATCTCGCCGGAGCGGCTGGTCGCCTGCTGGACGTGGGCAGTGGCGGGGGTTTGCCAGGCGCGGTGATCGCCATGCTGATGCCGGAGGTTCAGGTGAGTTGCGTGGACACGGTCGGCAAGAAGGCCGCCTTCATCCGGCAGGTGGCTGGAGAGTTGGGCCTGCGCAACCTGAATGCCGTCCACGCCCGTGTGGAGCAACTGGATGGACGCTTCGACGTCATCACGTCCCGGGCCTTTGCCAGCCTGCCCGACTTCTGCCGCCTCACCCGACCCTTGCTCGCCGAGCAGGGCGCCTGGATGGCGATGAAGGGAAAACTGCCCGCTGACGAGATGGCGGCCCTGCCCAGCAACATTGCGGTGTTTCACGTGGAACATCTCGCGGTGCCCAGCCTGGATGCGGAGCGCTGCCTCGTGTGGATGCGGCCAGCGCCGGCCGCTGGCGCCTGATTGCCCGCACAATCGCAGCCAGGGAGCTCCTCTTTTTTATGCTGGGCATCACAGACTACGGTGCGTTCTGCGCCGCGATCGTCGTCTTTCTCGCGCTGCCAGGCCCGGGCACTTTTGCCTTGCTCGGGTCCACCGCCAAGGGTGGGTTCCGGGGTGGAGCGGCTGCCACCCTGGGGCTGATCGCGGGCGACCAGGTGCTGATGTGGCTGGCCGTGGGTGGCGTTGCGGCACTGCTTTCTGCCCACCCCGGCTGGTTCCGGCTGGTGCAATACGCCGGGGCGGCTTACCTGGTGTGGTTGGGCCTGCGCCTGCTGTGGCCCCGGGCCGCAGGCGCGCAGCGCGCCGTGGTGGACATCCGGCCGCGGCACTATGCCCGCCAGGCCTTCCTCATCACCCTGCTCAATCCGAAGGCCATCCTGTTCTACATGGCCTTCTTCCCGCTGTTCATCCGGCCGGGGGCGCACCAAGGCATGCTGACCTTCACGGCGATGGCCCTCACCATCGCGGGCATTACGGCGGTGTACTGCCTCAGCCTGTGCGCCCTGGCCGGCGCGGTGGCGCGCCAAGTGCGCACGCATCACCGCATGGCGGCCTGGCTGGAGCGCCTGACCGGCGTGTTCCTGATCGGCTTCGGCCTGCGGCTGGTGCGCGACTAGCGCGCCAAACAGCCTCCCTTCCTTTTCCTGACCCCACATGGCCCGAATCTTTTGCATTGCCAACCAGAAGGGCGGCGTCGGCAAGACGACCACCACCGTCAATCTTGCGGCCGGCCTCGCCCTGGTGGGCCAGCGCGTGCTGGTGGTGGACCTGGATCCGCAGGGCAATGCCACGATGGGGTCGGGTGTGGACAAGCGCCAGCTCACGCTGTCGGTGTACGACGTGCTGCTGGAATCGGCTGGCATCGAGGAAGCCAAGTCGCGCTCGGAGAAGGGCGGCTACGACATCCTGGGTGCCAACCGGGAGCTGGCCGGGGCGGAGGTGGAACTGGTGGAGCTTGAGCGCCGCAACGAACGCCTGCGCACGGCAATCAAGCCGGTGGCCGACCTGTATGACTTCGTCCTCATCGACTGCCCGCCCTCGCTCAGCCTGCTCACCTTGAACGGCCTGTGCAGCGCCCACGGCGTGATCGTGCCCATGCAGTGCGAGTACTTTGCGCTGGAAGGCTTGAGCGACCTGGTCAACACCATCAAGCAGGTACACGCCAACCTCAACAAGGACCTGCAGATCATCGGGCTGCTGCGCGTGATGTTCGATCCGCGCATCACCTTGCAGCAGCAGGTGAGCGACCAGCTCAAGGCCCACTTCGGCGACAAGGTGTTCAACAGCGTCATCCCGCGCAACGTGCGCCTGGCGGAAGCGCCAAGCTACGGCCAGCCCGGCGTGGTGTTCGATCCGCAGTCCAAGGGGGCGCAGGCGTTCATCGAGTTCGCGCGCGAGATGGTGGAGCGTGTGCAGGCCGTGGCGGTTTGAGCACCATGCTGCCTGCGCTGAACCCCGATTTCCCTGCCGATCTGCTCTCCCGAGTCGAGGACGCAGGCCTGAACGCCTCGGCGCCGCCCCAGCAGCGCTGGCTGGACGGCTGGCTGGTGCGGCTGTCGCCGGGCAAGGCCAAACGCGCACGCTGCATCAACGCGGTGTCGACTGGCCGCCTGCCGCTGGACCAGCGGCTGGCGCAGGCGCGTGCGGCGTATGCCGAAGCCGGCCTGCCCCTGATGCTGCGCATCACGCCGTTCACCGCGCCGCAGGACCTGGACGCCTGGCTCGCGGCCCAGGGCTTCGAGACCTTGGACGACACGCGGGTCATGGTGCTGGAGTCAATTAACGGCTTGGGCGGCGGCACCTTGCCGCCCGGCTGCCGTCTGCAGGCCGCCACGGCGCCGGCTTTTGCTGAATGGGTGGGCGCCCAGCGGGGCTCACCGCAAGCGCAGCGGGCCGCGCATGCCGAACGCCTGTTGAACTCGCCGGTGCCTTACCGCGGCTTCCTGCTGATGCGTCACGACGAGCCGGTGGCGGGTGGCCAGTTCGCCATCGAAGGGGAGGTGGCGGGGTTGTACGACGTGTTCACCGCGCCCGAAGCCCGCGGCCACGGTTTGGCAAGCGCGCTCTGCCAGGCGGTGCTGGCGCAGGCCGCGAGCGCCGGCGCACGCATCGGCTACCTGCAAGTGGAGCAGGACAACGCCCCGGCCCGGGCCATCTACCGCCGCCTCGGGTTCCGCGACGCCTACAGCTACTTCTACCGCACGGATTCCGCTGCCGCGCAGTAAGCGCTCACAAGCCCAGCGCCTCGTCCACGCCGAGGTGCAGGTTCATGCACTGCACCGCGGCGCCGCTCGCACCTTTGCCCAGGTTGTCCAGGCGCGCCATCAGCACCGCCTGCGTGTTGGTGGCGAACACAAAGATGTCCACCCGGTTGGTGTCGTTGCAGCCCTGCACGTCGAAGTAGCCCTCGTCCAGCGTGGCGGCATCGCTGAGCGGCATCACGCGGATGAAGCGCTCGCCGGCATAGTGCTGTTCCAGGGCGGCCTGCAGGCGCGGGCCGTCGGTGCCAGGCGCCAGCTCGGAGAAGTGCAGCGGCAGCGTCACGGCCAGGCCCTTGTAGAAGCTGCTCACGATCGGCAGGAACACGGGCGGGGTGGTGAGCCCGGTGTGCGCCATCATTTCCGGAATGTGCTTGTGCGCCAGCTTCAGCGCATACGGCCGCGGCGACGCCAGGCGCGGGTCGCCGCCGGCCTCGTACTGCTCGATCATCTTCTTGCCGCCACCCGAATAGCCGGTGATCGAGGTGGCCGACACCGGCAGGCCGCGCGGCACCAGGCCGGCGTCGACCAGCGGGCGTAGCAGCAGGATGAACCCGGTGGCATGGCAGCCGGGGTTGGCGATGCGCTTGGCGCGGCGCAGGCGGTCGCGCTGCCCGGGGGCCAGCTCGGGCAGGCCGAACACCCACGAGGGGTCGGTGCGGTGGGCCGTGCTGGCGTCGATCAGGCAGGTGTTCGGGTTGTTCAACAGCAGCACCGCTTCGCGGGCGGCGGTGTCCGGCAGGCACAAAAAGGCGACGTCGGCCTCGTTGAGCAGGCGGGCGCGCTCGGCCGGGTCCTTGCGGCGGTCGGGGTGGGCGCGCAGCAGCTCGATGTCGTCGCGTTTCGACAGGTACTCATGGATGCGCAACCCGGTGGTGCCCTCCTGACCATCCACGAACACGGTGTGCTTCATCGCCGGACCTCTCACGCAAAATCAATACTGAACATCAAAGCATAAGGCAACCCGCATGCACGGCACGCGCATCCTGCTTCTTCCCGGCTGGCAGAACTCCGGGCCGGACCATTGGCAAAGCCGCTGGGAACGCCTGCACGGGGACCAGCGCGTCGAGCAGGCCGACTGGGAATGGCCACGCCGCGGCGACTGGATGGCGCGCCTGGACGAGGTGCTGCAGGCCAGCGACACATCGGCCGTGCTGGTGGCGCACAGCCTGGGCTGCCACCTGGTGGCAGCCTGGGCAGCCCATTCGCGCCACACCGCCCGGGTGCGCGGCGCGCTGCTGGTCGCCATCCCCGACGTGGAGCGGGCCGACATGCCGCCGCAGCTGCACAACTGGCGACCCATCGTGCGCCAGCGCCTGCCCTTTGCGGCGCTGGCCGTGCTCAGCACGGATGACCCCTATGGCGATCTCCCACGCACCGAGGCGATCGCCGGCGCCTGGGGCGCACCGGTGCAACTGGCCGGCCCGCGCGGTCACCTCAACGGTGACTCGGGTCTGGGCGACTGGCCCGAAGGCCGGGCGCTGCTGCAGTCGCTGTAGCGGAGAATCCCTGCATGGTCACCAAAAAACCCAAGGGCCTCGGCCTCGGCCTGGAAGCCTTGCTCGGCCCCAAGGTGTCGGAGGCGTCCGCGCCCCAGCGCGAGGGCGAACCCACCGTGCTCAAGCTCGATCAGCTGCAACCCGGCAAGTACCAGCCGCGCACCCGCATGGACGAGGGTTCGTTGTACGAGCTGGCCGAGAGCATCAAGTCGCAGGGCATCATGCAGCCCATCCTGGTGCGTCCGTTGGGCGGCCAGCGCTACGAGATCATTGCGGGCGAGCGCCGCACGCGAGCCGCCAAACTGGCCGGCCTGAGCGAAGTGCCGGTGCTGGTGAAGCCGGTGCCCGACGAAGCGGCGGCCGTGATGGCGTTGATCGAGAACATCCAGCGTGAAGACCTCAACCCGCTGGAAGAGGCCCAAGGCCTGCAGCGCCTGGTGCATGAATTCAAGCTCACGCACGAGCAGGCGGCGCAGGCCGTGGGCCGCTCGCGCAGCGCGGCCAGCAACCTGCTGCGCCTGCTGAACCTGGCGCCGCCGGTGCAGCAGATGCTGATGGCGGGTGACCTGGACATGGGCCACGCGCGCGCGCTGCTGTCGCTCGACAGTGCGCAGCAGATCCTCAGCGCCAACGAGATCGTGGCCAAGAAGCTGTCGGTGCGCGACGCCGAGAAGCTGGTGGCGCGTGCCGGCAACGTCGGCCGCCAGAGCCCGCTGCTGCGGGTGAAGAAGGACAAGCCGCGCGATTTGGTGCGGCTGGAAGAATCCCTGGCCGACCGGCTCACGGCCGACGTGGAAATCCGCATCCAGCGCCGCACCTCGCGCGGCGAGCAGGGTGAGATCGCCATTCGCTTCGGCTCACTTGACGAGCTGAACGGGCTGCTCGAAAAACTGGGTGTGCGGGACGCCTGAATCAGGGTTCGTCCCGCGCGCATTGCGGGGGTGAACGTGAAATTTCTCTGTGCAACGCCCCCGGTTTGGGAACACAGTAGCGTTGACAGACACCAAACAACAAACACATCGGTAGGCGCCGGCCCTGTGAGCGGCGTTGAACGATGAGGGAATTGGCAGCGGAGTCATCATGCAGGGCACGGTCCTTGCTGAGTCTCCAGCGCGGAGCGGCGAATTGTTGGGCATAGCCCTCGCTTCTCGGTGCATCGCCGCCCCGCGGTTGGAGCGATGCTGGAGACAACAAAGAACTGAAGAACACGAGTCACTGAAGACCGGAAAGCTCTGATGGCGCCCGGGCCCGTACCTCAAGGCCGGGACTTCATCAGAACTTCCCAGACGCCGGTGTGGCTACATCACGGCCACCGACGCCTTCCTACAGGAGGTCCGCATGGACGACGTGATCAGCAGTTTTACCGCGCGCTACGAGCGCACCCGCGAGGAGGAGTTGTCCCTCGAAGACTACCTGGCGGAGTGCAAGCGCAATCCGCTGGCGTATGCCACCGCCGCAGAGCGCATGCTCAAGGCGATCGGCGAACCGCAGACGGTGGACACGCGCAACGACACGCGCCTGTCCCGGCTGTTCGCCAACAAGGTCATCAAGATCTATCCCGCCTTCGCCGAGTTCTACGGCATGGAAGACGCCATCGAGCAGGTGGTGAGCTACTTCCGCCATGCGGCGCAAGGGCTGGAAGAAAAGAAGCAGATCCTCTATCTGCTGGGCCCGGTCGGTGGGGGCAAGAGCTCCATCGCCGAGCGCCTGAAGCAGCTGATGGAGCAGGTGCCGTTCTATGCGATCAAGGGATCGCCGGTGAACGAGTCACCGCTGGGCCTGTTCGACCCCGCGGAAGATGGCCCGATCCTCGAAAAGGAATACGGCATCCCGCGCCGATACCTCAACCGCATCCTGAGCCCCTGGGCGGTGAAGCGGCTGGAGGAGTTTGGCGGCGACATCCGCAAGTTCAAGATCGTCAAGCGCTACCCCAGCGTGCTCAAGCAGGTGGCGGTGGCCAAGACGGAGCCGGGCGACGAGAACAACCAGGATATCTCCAGCCTGGTCGGCAAGGTCGACATCCGCAAGCTGGAGACCTATGCCCAGGACGACCCGGACGCCTACAGCTACAGCGGTGGCCTGTGCCTGGCCAACCAGGGCCTGCTCGAGTTCGTGGAAATGTTCAAGGCACCGATCAAGGTGCTGCACCCGCTGCTCACGGCCACCCAGGAAGGCAACTTCAAGGGCACCGAAGGCTTTGGCGCGATCCCGTTCGACGGCATCGTGCTGGCGCACAGCAACGAGAGCGAGTGGAAGGCGTTCCGCAACAACAAGAACAACGAGGCCTTCCTCGACCGCATCTACATCGTCAAGGTGCCGTACTGCCTGCGTGTGAGCGAAGAGGTGAAGATCTACGAGAAGCTGATCCGCGGCTCCTCGCTGGCCGACGCCACCTGCGCGCCGGGCACCTTGAAGATGATGGCCCAGTTCGCCATCCTCACGCGCCTGAAGGAGCCGGAGAACTCGTCGCTGTTCAGCAAGATGCTGGTGTACGACGGGGAGAACCTGAAGGACACCGACCCGCGCGCCAAGAGCTACCAGGAGTATCGCGACTACGCCGGCGTGGACGAAGGCATGAGCGGAATCAGCACGCGTTTCGCGTACAAGATCCTGTCCAAGGTCTTCAACTTCGACTCGCAGGAAGTGGCGGCCAACCCGGTGCACCTGATGTACGTGCTGGAGCAGCAGATCGAGCGCGAGCAGTTCCCTGCGGAGCTGGAGCAGAAGTACCTGGCGTACATCAAGGAGCACCTGGCCACGCGTTATGCCGAGTTCATCGGCAAGGAGATCCAGACCGCCTACCTGGAAAGCTACAGCGAGTACGGCCAGAACATCTTCGACCGCTACGTCACCTACGCCGACTACTGGATACAGGACCATGAGTACCGCGACACCGACACCGGCGAGGTGTTCGATCGCTCGGCGCTCAATGCGGAGCTGGAAAAGATCGAGAAGCCGGCCGGCATTGCGAACCCGAAGGACTTCCGCAACGAGATCGTCAATTTCGTGCTGCGGGCGCGGGCCAACAACGCCGGCAAGAACCCGGCGTGGACCAGCTACGAGAAGCTCCGCACGGTGATCGAGAAGAAGATGTTCTCGAACACGGAAGAGCTGCTGCCGGTGATCAGCTTCAACGCCAAGGCGAGCGCCGACGAGGCGAAGAAGCACGAGGACTTCGTCACCCGCATGGTGCAGAAGGGCTACACGCCGAAGCAGGTGCGCCTGCTGTGCGAGTGGTACCTGCGCGTTCGCAAGTCCAGTTGAACGAGCGCGGCCCGCAGTAGAAAAGGACGTCGTGCATGCTTCAGCAGATCATCGACAGGCGGCTGGCCGGCAAGAACAAGTCGATCGGCAACCGCGAACGCTTCCTGCGCCGCTACAAGGAGCAGATCCGCGAAGCGGTGCGGCGCGCGGTGGACGGACGCGGCATCCGCGACATGGAGCGTGGCGAGGACATCCAGATCCCCAAGCGCGACATCAGCGAGCCGGTGTTCGGCCATGGCCAGGGCGGCGTGCGCGAGATCGTGCATCCGGGCAACCAGGAGTACGTGAAGGGTGACCGCATCGAGCGGCCGAAAGGCGGCGGCGGTGGCGGCTCCGGCAAGGGCAAGGCGAGCGACCAGGGCGAGGGCGAGGACGACTTCGTCTTCCACCTCTCCAAGGAAGAGTTCATGCAGGTCTTCTTCGAGGACCTGGCCCTGCCCAACCTGGCGCGCACCCAGCTGGCCGAAACGCCGGAGTGGAAAAGCCATCGCGCCGGCTACACCAGCGATGGCACGCCGAACAATCTGCACGTGGTGCGGTCGATGCGCGGGGCCATCGGCCGCCGTATCGCCATCGGCGCCGGCTCGCGGCAGGAGCTCAAGCAGCTGGAGCTGCATCTCGAAGAGCTGCTGAAGGACCAGCGCCCCGGGGATGCCGAGCAGATGCAGGCCATCGCCGAGACACAGGCCAAGATCCTGCTGCTGCGCGAGCGCATCGGCCGCATCCCCTACCTGGACCCGATCGACCTGCGTTTCCGCAGCCGCGTGCGGGTGCCGGTCCCGACCTCGAAAGCAGTGATGTTCTGCCTGATGGACGTGTCCGGCTCCATGGACGAATCGCGCAAGGATCTCGCCAAGCGTTTCTTCATCCTGCTGTACCTGTTCCTCACGCGCCACTACGAGAAGATCGACATCGTCTTCATCCGCCATCACACGCAGGCGCAGGAAGTGGACGAGCAGAACTTCTTCCATGCCACCGAAACCGGCGGCACGGTGGTGTCCTCGGCGCTGGTGCTGATGGAGGAGATCATCCGCACCCGCTACCCCAGCAGCGAGTGGAACATCTACGGCGCGCAGGCCAGCGACGGCGACAACTGGCACCACGACAGTGGCCGCTGCCGCGAGCTGCTGGCCGACAAGCTGCTGCCGCTGTGCCGCTATTACGCCTATGTGCAGGTGGCCGAGGAAGAGCAGAACCTCTGGGAGGAATACACCCAGCTGGTGGGCGAGGTGAAGCATTTCGCGATGCGCAAGGTCACCGAGGCATCGCAGATCTACCCGGTGTTCCGGGACCTGTTCAAGAAGGAAGGGGCGCCCGCATGAGCGAAGCCGCACCGCGCGCGGAAGAGCAGCATCTCGGCCGCCGCAAGCCCATGCCATTGAAGACGATGATCCCGCTGAAGGAGCGGCCGCTGCATCCGCTGCCGGCGCCCAGCGACTGGACCTTCGAGGTGATCCACGAGTACCACGAGGTCATCAAGGCCACGGCGGCGCGCTACGGCCTGGACACCTATCCGAACCAGCTCGAGATCATCACCGCCGAGCAGATGATGGACGCCTACGCCAGCGTGGGCATGCCGGTGAACTACCGGCACTGGAGCTACGGCAAGGAGTTCATCGCCACCGAGAAGAACTATCGGCGTGGCCACATGGGCCTGGCCTACGAAATCGTCATCAACTCGAATCCTTGCATCAGCTACCTGATGGAAGAGAACTCGATGGCGATGCAGGCCCTGGTGATCGCGCATGCGGCCTATGGCCACAACAGCTTCTTCAAGGGCAACTACCTGTTCCGCATGTGGACCGATGCGTCGTCGATCATCGACTACCTGGTTTATGCGAAGAACTACATCGCCGAGTGCGAGGAGCGCCATGGCATCGACGCGGTGGAGGAGCTGCTCGACAGCTGCCACGCGCTGCAGAACCACGGCGTGGACCGCTATCGCCGGCCGCAGAAGCTAAGCCTGGCGCAGGAACAGGCGCGCCGCGAGGACCGCGAGGCCTACGCGCAGCAGCAGATCAACGACCTGTGGCGCACCCTGCCCAAGAAGGCGGAGAAGGCGGAAGAGGCCTCCAACGAACGGCGCTTCCCGAGCGAGCCGCAGGAGAACCTGCTGTACTTCATCGAAAAGAACGCGCCGCTGCTGGAGCCCTGGCAGCGCGAGATCGTGCGCATCGTGCGCAAGGTGGCGCAGTACTTCTACCCCCAGCGCCAGACCCAGGTGATGAACGAAGGCTGGGCCACCTTCTGGCACCACCGCCTGCTGAACACGCTGTACGACGACGGTTACCTCACCGACGGCGTGATGATCGAGTGGCTGAAGTCGCACACCAACGTGGTGTACCAGCCACCGGTGGGCCACCCGGCCTACAGCGGCATCAACCCGTATGCGCTCGGCTTTGCGATGTACACCGACATCAAGCGCATCTGCGAGAAGCCCACCGAGGAAGACCGCCTCTGGTTCCCCGACATCGCGGGCAGCGACTGGCTGCCCACGCTCGACCATGCGATGCGCAACTTCAAGGACGAGAGCTTCATCGGCCAGTACCTTTCACCGCAGCTGATGCGCGAGTTCCGGCTCTTTGCCATCCTGGACGACGAGAAGGAAAACGAGCTGGAGGTGGCGGCCATCCACGACGAGCAGGGCTACCGCCGGCTGCGCGAAACCCTGGCCCACCAGTACGACCTGGGCTCGCGGGAGCCCAACATCCAGGTGTGGAACGTCAACCTGCGCGGCGACCGCTCATTGACCCTGCGCCACACGCAGCACAACGACCGCCCGCTTCACGACACGGCGCAGGAGGTGCTCAAGCACGTCGCCCGCCTCTGGGGCTTCGGCGTGCACCTGGAGAGCGTGAATGGCAAGGGCGAGTTGACGCGGCGCTGGAGCGTGCAGCCGCCGCAGGAGTGAGCGGCTGCACGGTGGCGGCGCTTCAGCCGCCGTAGTTGGACCAGGGCTGGCCGGTGAGCGTGGCGCTTGGCGTGGTGGCACCGGCAGGGTAGAACTCGAAGTCCACCAGGTCACCCGGCCGTGCCCGGACGACAAGAGCGTCACCGGCCGCGTCCCGCATGCGCAGGCTGCCGCTGGTGGGGTGGCCATCGGCCGCCAGCACGAAGGGCTGGGGCTGGTCGAGCAGGTAGGTTTCACCGCCCAGCCCCAGGCGGCCGGTGATCGAGAAGCTGCCGCTGCCGTCGCTGGCGAACTGCCCGCTGAAGGTGGTGTTGTAGACGACGGTCTGGCCGCTGGTGGATGCGGTCATGTCGGTGAAGCTCATGCTCACGCTGGTCATGCCGCCAGAAGCCGGTGCGTAGGACATCTGGAACTGCCCGCTCATGCTGTCCGCCCCCACACTCAGGGCGTTGAAGCTGCCGCTGGCCTGCAGGGCGCTGGGAATGCCCTGGCCGTCGATCTGCAGGCCTTGCAAGGTCATGGACAAGCCGCCATTGGCGGCCGGTTCGTCGGCGGTGAACGCACAGTTGCTCAGCATGAGGCTGATGCTGTCGCCGACGCTGAGCTGGCCGTTGTTGTCGGCGTCGTTGAAGGTGATGGTCACGGAGCCGCTGGAATCGCAGGCCACCGTGTCGCTTGTCACCGCCGTCACGCGCGCCTGGCCGCCGGCGCGCAAGGCGACTGCACGCGCGGACACCACGCTGCGCAAGGCGGTGCGCACGGCGCTTGTGCTGGCGCCCTGGGCCGTGCCGCCGCTCGCGCCGGAGACGTCCGCACTGCCCGCCACATTGACCACGGTGCGCGCAAGCGGCGTGGCCAGGCTTTGGTAGTTGCTGACGCTCACGTCAGAGCCGGCAGACGCGCCGCTGGACGTGCTTGAGCTGTCGCCGCCGCCTCCACCACAGGCTGAGAGGAGGGTGGCGCAGGCCAGCGCCACGGCGAGCAGGGGGCGGGATGCGGAATGTCGCGGCATGTCGGTATCCGTGGGTGGCTGAGGAAAGCGCCGATTTTCGGCGTGGCCCCAGGCCTTCCGCACCCCCGACCGGGGGGAGTGCCGTGCGGAGTGCACAGCCCGCGGCGCTTTCAGGCCGCGAAGATCTTCCCCGGGTTCATGATGTTCTTCGGGTCCAGCGCCTGCTTGAGCGTGCGCATCATCGCCACGGCGCCGGCGCCGGCTTCATCCACCAGGAAGCCCATCTTGTGCAGGCCGATGCCGTGCTCCCCGGTGCAGGTGCCTTCCATACGCAGCGCGCGCTGCACCAGCTGCAGGCTCAGGCGCTCCGCGGTGTCGCGTTCGGCGGGCAGGTTCGGGTCCAGCAGGTAGCCCATGTGGAAGTTGCCATCGCCCACGTGGCCCACCACGAAGTAGGGCAGCCCGCTGGCATCGGCCTCGGCCATCGTCTCCGTCACGCACTCGGCCAAGCGCGAGATTGGCACGCAGGTGTCGGTGGTGACGCAGCGGCAGCCGGGCTTGGTCTGCAGCGCGGACAGGTAGGCGTGGTGCCGCGCCGCCCACAACCGGGTGCGTTCCTCCGGCGTGGTGGCCCACTGGAAGGCTTCGCCGCCATGGTCCAGGGCGAGCTGCTGCACCGTGTCGGCCTGCTCCTGCACGCTGGCCGGGCTGCCGTGGAACTCCATCAGCAGCATGGGCGCTTCGCGCAGGTCGAGCTTGTCGTGCCGGTTCACCGCGCGGATGGCGTTCACGTCGAGCAGCTCGCAGCGCGCGATGGGCACGCCCACCTGGATGATCTCGATGGTGGTGGTGACGGCCGCTTCGACGCTGGGAAAGTGGCACACCGCTGCGAGGATGGCCTCGGGGAGCGGGTAAAGCTTGAGCGTCACCTCCGTCATCACGCCCAGCGTGCCCTCGCTGCCCACGAACAGGCGCGTCAGGTCGTAACCGGCGCTGGACTTGCGCGCTCGCGTGCCGGTGTGGATGACTTCGCCGGTGGCGGTGACCACGGTGAGGCCGAGCACGTTTTCGCGCATGGTGCCGTAGCGCACCGCGTTGGTCCCGCTCGCGCGCGTGGCGGCCATGCCGCCGATGGACGCGTCGGCGCCCGGATCGATCGGAAAGAACAGGCCCGTGTGCCGGATCTCGTCGTTGAGCTGCTTGCGGGTGACGCCGGCCTGCACGGTGACGGTCTGGTCCTCCGGGTTCACGCGCAGCAGGCGGTTCATGGGCGTCAGGTCGATGCTCACGCCGCCCTGCACCGCGAGCAGGTGGCCTTCCAGCGAAGAGCCGGCGCCATAGGGAATCACAGGCACCGCATGCTCGTGCGCCAGCGCCACCACCGCAGCCACCTCCTCGGTGCTGTCGCAGTACACCACCACGTCGGGCGGCGGCACGTCGAAGGGCGACTCGTCGCGGCCGTGCTGCTCACGCACCGCCATCGCGGTGGAGCAGCGTGCGCCAAAGCGCTGCTGCAGCGCCTCCAGCATGGCCGCCGGCAGAGGGCGGCGCTCGATCTGCGGCAGATGGTGGCTCGGCAACGGCGCATTCATGGCAGCCCCTTCGAAAGGTGAACCTGATTCTAGGCACCGGCTCTTGCGGCTTGTGCTTGCAACCCTGCAGTGTCAATATGCCGTCGGGCCGACCAACCATTGGAGGTTCCCATGACCGAGACCGGATGGTGGATCCTGTTGAGCCTGGCGCTCGCCTTGCTGTGTTTCAGCGCCGTGCGCACCGACGTGTGGGCCGCCTGGCTGCACGAGCGTTTCGATCCCTGGCTGCAGCGCATCCGGCATCACTGAGTGCCGCTGAAGCCGGTCTAACATCGCCGGATGGCGAATCGACTTTCACAAATCGCGACCCGCACCGGCGACGACGGCAGCACCGGCCTGGGTGACGGCAGCCGGGTGCGCAAGAACCACTTGCGCGTGATGGCGATGGGCGACGTGGACGAGCTGAACTCCCAGCTCGGTGTGTTGCTGTGCGAGCCGCTGCCCGATGACGTGCGCGAGCTGCTCGTCACGGTGCAGCATGAGCTGTTCAACCTGGGTGGCGAGCTGTCGATCCCGGGCTACACGCTGCTGAAGGCCGAGGCGGTGGAGCGGCTGGATGCCGCGCTGGCGCACTACAACGCCCAGCTGCCGCGCTTGAAGGAATTCATCCTGCCGGCGGGAACCCGCAGCGCTTCACTGGCCCATGTGGGGCGCTCCGTAGCGCGCCGGGCCGAGCGCGCGGTGGTGTCGCTGGGGCAGGAAGAGCCGATCAACGACGCACCGCGCCAGTACCTCAACCGCCTGTCGGACCTGCTGTTCGTGCTGGCCCGCGTGCTCAACCGTGCCAACCTCGACGGGCTGGGCGGCGACGACGTCTACTGGCACAGCGAGCGCCTGCAGCAGATGGGCGACTGAAAAGCCAACGGCCGGTGCATCACTGCACCGGCCGCCGTCAGGCTGGGTCCTGTTTACTTCGCTGCGGGTGCCGCAGCGGCCACACCGGCTTCGAATTCAGCGGCGCTGATGATCCCGTCGCTGTCCTTGTCCAGCTGGGTGAACTTCTCGGCCACGGCGGGCAGGGCGGCCGCTTCTTCACGCGACAGCTTGCCGTCGCTGTTGGCGTCGGCGCGCTTGAAGGCCGCCTTCACGGCCGAGCCGTCCGCCTGGGCGGGAGCGGCCTGGGTGCTGTCGGCGGCTTGCGTCGCGGCGGTGGCCTGCGCGTTGGCGCCCAGGGCCAGGGCGGCGAGCGAAGCGGCGACAGCAAGCTTGTGCAGAGAAACCATTGAAACGTCCTCGGTGAGTTGGTTGAGAGAGGCGCCATTTCAACGAGCCCGGCCCGTCAAAGCCAGCTTCTTTGCCTGCGGTTGCCTCGCTCACCACTTCTCCGGGCCTGGTTACACCACCTTGCGTCGAGTGACCTCTGCGCGCTGCTTCAGCCCCGGCGCCGTTTCACCGCCTGGCTCAGCACCTCCAGCACGGTCAGGGAGTCGTCCCAGCCGATGCAGGCGTCGGTGATGCTCTTGCCGTATTCAAGCGCTGAGGCGTCGTCCTTGCCGGGGGAGAACTTCTGTGCGCCGGGGGTGAGGTGGCTTTCCACCATCACACCAAAGATCTGCCGGCCGCCCGCTTCGATCTGGCGGGCGATGTCGCGTGCCACGTCCACCTGCTTCTCGTGCTGCTTGCTCGAATTGGCATGCGAGCAGTCGATCATCAGGGTGCAGGGCAGCTTGGCGGCCTCCAGGTCCTTGCAGGCCGCGGCGACGTGGGCGGCGTCGTAGTTGGGCGCCTTGCCGCCGCGCAGGATCACGTGGCAGTCCTTGTTGCCCTTGGTCTCCACGATGGCCACCTGGCCGTTTTTGTGCACCGAGAGAAAGTGGTGCGGCCGCGCGGCGGCCTGGATCGCGTCGGTGGCGATCTTGATGTTGCCGTCGGTGCCGTTCTTGAAGCCGATCGGCGCCGAGATGCCCGAGGCCAGCTCCCGGTGCACCTGGCTCTCGGTGGTGCGGGCGCCGATGGCGCCCCAGCTGATCAGGTCGCCGATGTATTGCGGCGAGATGACATCGAGGAATTCACTGCCGGCCGGCATGCCCAGGCGGTTGATCTCCAGCAGCAGCTGGCGCGCGATGCGCAGGCCCTCGTCGATGCGGTAGCTCTCGTCGAGGTAGGGGTCGTTGATCAGGCCCTTCCAGCCGACGGTGGTGCGCGGCTTCTCGAAGTACACCCGCATCACGATCTCCAGCGTGTCCGCATGGCGCGTGCGCTCGGCCTTGAGCTTCCTGGCGTACTCCAGCGCGGCGATCGGATCATGGATGGAGCACGGCCCGATGATCACCAGCAGCCGGTCGTCCTTGCCCTGCATGATGCGGCGGATGCGCTGGCGCGTGTCCACCACCAGCGTCTCCATCGCCGTGCCGCGGATCGGGAAGAAGCGGATCAGGTGCTCAGGCGGCGGCAGCGGCATGATGTCCTTGATGCGTTCGTCGTCGGTCTGGCTGGTGCGGTCCGTGGGTGCATACCAGCCCTCGGCGGCCTGGGTGGATTTCGCGTTCATGGGTGGGCTTCTCCTCGGGGCGGGTGTGTGCGTGATGACGAAAAAAAACCGCCGGGTACAGACCCGGCGGTTTGAGGATTCGGTGCGCTTTGCTTTTTTGGCCTAGGCGCTTGCCTCTCCTGCCGCCGGATGACGGTGCGAGAAAAACCAAAAGCCAAAAAAGTAGACGCGGGCGGCGGAGCGCATGGGCGCGAATGTAGCACGCCCCTTGTGCGGTGCGTCAAGCGGCCGCGCTGGCTGGCGAAGGCAGGATTCGCGCGCCACGAACGCGCTACCTCAGGCGGTGCCGCCCACGGTGAGGCCGTCGATGCGCAGCGTTGGCTGGCCCACGCCGACCGGCACGCTCTGGCCTTCCTTGCCGCAGGTGCCGACGCCGCTGTCCAGCTCCAGGTCGTTGCCGATCATGGTCACGCGGGTCAGCGCGTCGGGCCCGTTGCCGATGATGGTGGCGCCCTTCACCGGGTACTGGATGCGGCCGTTCTCCACCCAGAACGCCTCGCTGGCGGAGAACACGAACTTGCCGCTGGTGATGTCGACCTGGCCGCCGCCAAAGTTGGTGGCATACAGGCCGCGCTGGATGGAAGCGACGATCTCGTCCTTGCTCTTGTCGCCGGCCAGCATGTAGGTGTTGGTCATGCGCGGCATCGGCACATGCGCATAACTCTCGCGCCGGCCGTTGCCGGTGGGGTTCACCTTCATCAGGCGGGCGTTCATCGAGTCCTGGATGTAGCCGCGCAGGATGCCGTCCTCGATCAGCACGTTGCGCTGGCTCGGGTTGCCCTCGTCGTCCACGTTGAGCGAGCCACGCCGGTCGGGCAAGGTGCCGTCGTCCAGCACGGTCACGCCCTTGGCGGCCACCCGCTTGCCGATCATGCCGGCGAAGGCGCTCGAACCCTTGCGGTTGAAGTCGCCTTCCAGGCCGTGGCCGATGGCTTCGTGCAGCAGCACGCCGGGCCAGCCCGGGCCCAGCACCACGGTCATCTCGCCGGCGGGCACCGGGCGCGATTCCAGGTTGGTGAGCGCGGCGTTGACGGCCTGGTCCACGTAACTGTCGATCACGGCGTCCTGGAAGTAGCCCAGGCCAAAACGCCCGCCGCCGCCGCCGGAGCCCACTTCGCGCCGGCCGTTGTGTTCGGCAATGACGGTGACCGACAGGCGCACCAGCGGCCTCACGTCGGCGGCGCGCGTGCCGTCGGCGCGCGCCACCATCACCACGTCATATTCGGCGGCCAGCCCAGCCATCACCTGCACGATGCGCGGGTCCTTGGCGCGGGCGCGCTTTTCCACCTTCTCCAGCAGCGCCACCTTCTGCGCGCTGTCGAGCGTGCCGATCGGGTCGGTGGGCGCATAGAGCACCCGGCTGCGCGCCACCAGTGGCCGCCCGGGCACCTTCACGCGCCGGCTCTGGCCGGCGGCGGCGATGGTGCGCACGGTGCGGGCAGCGTCCAGCAGGGCCGCTTCGGAGATGTCGTCGGAGTACGCGAAAGCGGTTTTTTCACCGGCCACCGCACGCACGCCCACGCCCTGGTCGATGCTGAAGCTGCCGCTCTTGACGATGCCTTCCTCCAGGCTCCAGCCCTCATGGCGCGTGGTCTGGAAGTACAGGTCCGCATCATCGATGCGGTGCTCGCTGATGGTGCGCAGCGCGCTCGACAGGGCCGATTCGGTGAGGTCGAAGGGTTCGAGCAGCAGCGACTGGGCGATGCCCAGGCGTTCGATGGTGGGTTCGCGGGCAATCATGCGGATCATTGTAGGAGTGGGTCTCCCGGCGTGCCGACGGAAGGGGCAGGTGAAACCGCCCCACGCAACATATCTTTACCGCCGGACGAACGTCCCGTGTGTGCGCGCATCGCCCGGCCTGCGTTGAGCACGGGCGTGATGTTGTGCGCACAACAACCCCAAGGAGAACCGCATGAGCAAATCCCTCGTCGCCGCCCTCGCCCTGTCATTGGTGTCGCTGGGCAGCATGGCGCAAACCGCACCCGCTGCTGCCGCGTCCACGCCGCACATCGACAAGCGCCAGGCGGCACAGCAAAAGCGCATCGAGAAGGGGCAGGCATCCGGTGCCATCACCGAGAAGGAAGCGGCCCACCTGCAAAAGCGCGAGGAGCACGTCAGCAACGTCGAAGACAAGGCCAAGGCCGACGGCACCGTCACCTCGCAGGAGCGCAAGCGCATCCGCCACGCCGAGCGCCGCACCAGCCGCCACATCGGCGCCCAGGCGCACGACAAGCAGGCCAGTGGTCAGTAAAGCGAGCGCTAACTGTCGGCAGACGACTGGCGCAGCGCCAAAGCCCGCTGATAGAGCGCGTTGCGCGGCGCGCCGGTCAGCCCGGCCGCCAGGCTGACCGCCTGCTTCAGCGGCAGCTCGCCAAGCAGCACGGCGAGCGCCCGTTCCGCTTCGGGCGGCAGGGCGTCGTCGGCCGCCCTGGCCGCAACGGGCGGCGCATGCAGCACCAGCACGAACTCGCCGCGCGACCGGTTGGCGTCGGCGCCCAGCCACGCCGGCGCGCCGCCCGCTTGCATGGTGGCGATCTCCTCGAACTGTTTGGTAATCTCCCGACAGACAGTGAGCGCACGCTCCGGCATGTTCGCAGCCAGTTCCCGCAGCAGCGCCTCGATGCGATGAGGCGCTTCGAAGAGCACCGTGCTGCCCGGCTCGGCCACCAGCGCCTGCAGCGCCGCCTGGCGTTCGGCACCCTTGGGCGGCAGGAAGCCGACAAAACGGAAGCTGGCGGCGGCCACGTCGCCCGCGGCGCTGAGGGCGGTCACCACGCTGCTCGCACCAGGCAAGGGCACCACGCGGTGGCCGGCCGCACGCACCGTCTGCACCAGGCGGGCGCCCGGATCGCTGATCGCCGGCGTGCCGGCGTCGCTGGCATAGGCCACCCGCTCGCCGCGCGCCAGTCGCGCCAGCACCTGGGGCGCGGCCTCGGCCTCATTGTGTTCGTGCACCGCCAGCAGCGGCTTGTCCAGGCCCAGGTGGCGCAGCAGCCCGGCGGTGACCCGCGTGTCCTCGCAGGCCACCGCATCCACCAGCGCCAGGGTGTGGATGGCGCGCAGGCTCAGGTCGGCCAGGTTGCCGATCGGCGTGGCGACCAGGTAGAGCGCCGCTGTCGGATACTGCTGGCCGCCAGCCGCCGCCTGGGCGGCCTGCAACAGCAACGGGGTGGGAATGTTCAAGGTGGGCCTGCGCGATCAGAGCACCAAGGGGCGGGGCGACGAGGCCGAGGAACTGGCCTTGCGGCACCTGCTGCGCCAGGGCCTGGCGCTGGTGCGGCGCAATTATCGGGTGGCCCGCGGCCCGCATGCGCGCGGCGGTGAAGTGGATCTCATCATGAAGGCCGCCGACGGCACGCTGGTGTTCGTGGAAGTGCGTGCGCGCCGTGGCGATTCGCATGGCGGCGCGGCGGCCAGCGTCACCGGCCTGAAGCAACGGCGCATCGTCTACGCGGCGCAGCACTTCCTGCAGCGCCTGGCCAACATGCCACCCTGCCGTTTCGACGTGGTGGCGATCGACGGCGACACGGTGCAGTGGCTGCAGGCCGCCTTCGATGCACCCGCCTGAGCCGGCTGCGCGCGCCGTTCGTGCAGAACTGCGCAGTTATCATCGGCTCCCATGCTCGAACAGCGCATACAGCAGCAGTTTTTCGACAGCGCCGATCTCAAATACCAGGCCGCCGAGGCGCTGACCCGCCCGATCGCGGATGCGGCTCAGGCGGTGCTGGGCTGCATCACGGCCGGTGGCAAGCTGCTGTTGTGCGGCACCGGCGCTTCCGCTGCCCAAGCCCAGCATGTCGCGGCGCAGTTCATGGGCCGCTTCGAGCGTGAGCGTCCCGGCCTGGCGGCGCTGGCGCTCAGCGCCGACAGCGCGGTGCTCACCAGCGTGGCCGACGAGGGCGACTACGCCCAGATCTTTGCCAAGCAGGTGCGTGCGCTCGGCAACCCGGGCGACCTGCTGCTGGTGCTCAGCCACCAGGGCGGCTCGCCCACGCTGCTCACCGCGGTGGACGCGGCACACGAACAGGACATGACGGTGATTGCATTCACCGGCAACGGCGGCGGGCTGCTGGGCGCACGCCTGGCCGAGACCGACGTGCACATCTGCGTGCCGCACGAGCGGGCGGTGCGCATCCAGGAGGTCCACAGCCTGGCGCTGCACTGCATCTGCGATGCCGTGGACCTGCAATTGTTGGGTGAACAGGACAACGCATGACCATGAAGAACTCTCTGCGCAGCGCCATCGTGCTGGGCGCCACCGCCTCCACCCTGCTGCTGTCAGCGTGTGCGCCGCTGCTGCTGGGCGGCGCGGCCGTGGGCGGCGCCCTGGTGGCCACCGACCGCCGCACCTCCGGCACGCAGGTGGAAGACCAGGCCATCGAGCTCAAGGCCGGACAGCGAGTGGGCAACCTGCTGGGCGACAAGGGCCATGTCAACATCACCAGCTACAGCCGCCAGGTGCTGATCACCGGCGAGGTGCCCACCGAGGCCGACCGTGCAGCGGTGGAGAAGGTGGTGCAGGGCATCGAGAACGTGCGTTCCACCGTCAACGAGCTCGCGATCGCCGGCAACGCCTCGCTCACCTCGCGCTCCAACGACGCCATCCTCACCAGCAAGGTGAAGGCGACCTACGTGGATGCGAAGGATCTTCAGACACACGCGATCAAGGTGGTCACCGAGCGCGGCGTGGTGTACCTGATGGGCCGTGTCACCGAGCGCGAGGCGGCTCGAGCTGCCGACCTGGCGGCCGGCATCAGCGGCGTGCAGAAGGTGGTGCGGGTGTTCGAGGTGGTGAGCGAGGCGGAGCTCGCCACCGGCGCGACGGCCCCGGCCTCCGCCCCCAAGCAGCCTTAGGAACCTATCCGCTGCAACGCAGCTTGCGTTGGCGGCGCACAGGTCCTACCAAGTTCAACTCAGGCGGCGGATCAGGCTGGACGTGTCCCAGCGGTTGCCACCCATCGCCTGCACCTCGGCATAGAACTGGTCGACCAGCGCCGTCACCGGCAGCCGGGCGCCGTTGCGGCGCGCCTCGTCGAGCAGCAGGCCGAGGTCCTTGCGCATCCAGTCGACCGCGAAGCCGAACTCGAACTGGCCGTCGACCATGGTCTTGCCGCGGTTGTCCATCTGCCAGCTCTGCGCCGCGCCCTTGCCGATCACGTCCAGCACCAGCTTCATGTCCAGGCCGGCCTTCTGGCCGAAGGCAATGGCCTCGGACAGGCCCTGCACCAGGCCGGCGATGCAGATCTGGTTCACCATCTTGGCGAGTTGGCCGGCCCCGCCCTCGCCCACCCGGGTGACCGCGCGCGCATAGGCCATTGCCACCGGCTTCATCGCTTCGAAAGGCTGTTCGTCGCCGCCGCACATCACGGTGAGCGCACCGTTGACCGCACCGGCCTGACCACCGGACACCGGCGCATCGATGAAGTGCAGCCCGCGCTCGCGCGCCGCGGCGTTGAGCTCGCGCGCCACTTCGGCGGACGTGGTGGTGTGGTCCACGAAGATGGCGCCGGCCGGCATGCCGGCAAACGCGCCTGCATCACCCAGCGTCACCGCGCGCAGGTCGTCGTCATTGCCCACGCATGCGAACACGATGTCCGCGCCTTCCGCCGCCTCGCGCGGCGCCGGAGCGTGTCCGCATCCGAACTCCGCGCACCAGGCCTGCGCCTTGGCCGCGGTGCGGTTGTAGACCGCCACCTGGTGCCCCGCACGAGCCAGGTGCCCCGCCATGGGATAGCCCATCACGCCCAGGCCAAGGAAAGCCACCTTCCGCGGCACCGTCGGTTCGTAGGTCTTCATTTGCACTCCACGCAAAACAGGTTCGGCAGAGTGTAGGCCGCGATGAAAGCAAGCGCCCCCGTTCAGCAACCTTGCAGGGCACGCATGTTTGTCCCCCGGGGACAGGCCGCAACGCGGCCAGGGGAGCGACGGTGGAAAACGAGCGAGCCCGGGACGGGTTGCCCGGCCCGGGCTCGAACCCCCATGGGGGGTGGCCGCCAGGCGGCCGGGGGTTCACACAATAGTGAGATGCTCGGTACCGGCGGCGAGGTCCGAGTTGCGGGCGCGCTGGCTGTTGAGCTTGATCTGCAGGCGCAGGTCGTTCACCGAGTCGGCGTTGCGCAGGGCATCCTCGTAGCTGACCATGCGGTTCTCGTACAGCTCGAACAGCGCCTGGTCGAAGGTCTGCATGCCGAGCTCGCGCGAGCGTTTCATCAGCTCCTTGATCTCGCCCACCTCGCCCTTGAAGATCATGTCGGAGATCAGCGGCGTGTTGAGCAGGATCTCCACCGCGGCCACCCGGCCCTTGCCTTCCTCGCGGGGCAGCAGGCGCTGCGACACCAGCGACTTCAGGTTCAGGCTCAGGTCCATCAGCAGCTGCGCGCGTCGCTCTTCGGGGAAGAAGTTGATGATGCGGTCCAGCGCCTGGTTGGCCGAGTTGGCGTGCAAGGTGGCCATGCAGAGGTGGCCGGTCTCGGCAAAGGCCACCGCATGTTCCATGGTCTCGCGGTCGCGGATCTCGCCCATCAGGATGACGTCGGGTGCCTGGCGCAGCGTGTTCTTCAGCGCCTGCTCCCAGCCATCGGTGTCGATGCCCACCTCGCGCTGGGTGACGATGCAGTTCTTGTGCGGATGCACGAACTCCACCGGGTCCTCGATCGTGATGATGTGGCCGTAGGAGTTCTCGTTGCGGTAGTCCACCATCGCGGCCAGCGAGGTGCTCTTGCCCGAGCCGGTGGCGCCCACAAAGATGACCAGCCCGCGCTTGGTCATCGCCACGTCCTTCAGCACGCGCGGCAGGTTCAGGCTGTCGATGGTGGGCAGCGTCTGCGGAATCGTCCGCATCACCAGGCCCACGTTGCCCTGCTGCATGAAGGCGTTGACGCGGAAGCGCCCGATGCCTTGCGGCGACACCGCGAAGTTGCACTCCTTGGTGCGCTCGAATTCGGCCGCCTGCTTGTCGTTCATCACCGAGCGCGCGAGCGCCAGCGTGTGCTGCCCGGTCAGCGGCTGCGGCGAGACCTTGGTAACCTTGCCGTCCACCTTGATCGCGGGCGGGAATTCGGCCGTGAGGAAGAGGTCGGAGCCGTTGCGCGACACCATCAGGCGCAGCAGGTCGTTGATGAATTTCGAGGCCTGGTCGCGTTCCATTCAGCGACTCCTTCCAATGGAGTGAGCGCGGCAAGGATGGCATGCCGCGGTGAAAGCCAAGCGGGACACCGCGGATCCGGCTTCGCCGGGCCGCTGGTGTCGCCCCCTGAGGGGGCGGCCGTCAGGCCGTAGGGGGGGAGCCATGGTCTAGCCGGGGAAGTTCTCGGGGAACTTCGCCTTGCCGCGCGCTTCCGCGGGGGAAATGACGTTGCGGCGCACCAGGTCCGCCAGGTTCTGGTCCAGCGTCTGCATGCCCAGGTTCTGGCCCGTCTGGATGGACGAGTACATCTGCGCGATCTTGTTCTCGCGGATCAGGTTCTTGATGGCCGAGGTGCCCAGCATGATCTCGTGCGCGGCCACGCGGCCGGAGCCGTCCTTCAGCTTGCACAGCGTCTGCGAGATCACCGCGATCAGCGACTCCGACAGCATGGAGCGCACCATCTCCTTCTCGGCCGCGGGGAACACGTCGACGATGCGGTCCACCGTCTTGGCGGCGCTGGACGTGTGCAGGGTGCCGAACACCATGTGGCCGGTTTCGGCCGCGGTGAGCGCGAGGCGGATGGTTTCCAGGTCGCGCAGCTCGCCCACGAGGATGGCGTCCGGGTCCTCGCGCAAGGCCGAGCGCAACGCGTTGTTGAAGCCCAGCGTGTGCGGGCCCACCTCGCGCTGGTTGACCAGGCACTTCTTGGATTCATGCACGAACTCGATCGGGTCTTCCACCGTCAGCACGTGGCCGTACTCGTTTTCGTTCAGGTGGTTCACCATCGCGGCCAAGGTGGTGCTCTTGCCCGAACCCGTGGGGCCGGTCACCAGCACCAGGCCGCGTGGCTTGAGCGCCAGCTCGGCAAACACCTTGGGCGTGTTCAGCTGCTCCAGCGTGAGGATCTTGCTCGGGATGGTGCGGAACACGGCGCCCGCGCCGCGGTTCTGGTTGAACGCGTTGACGCGAAAGCGCGCCAGGCCCTGGATCTCGAAGGAGAAGTCGCACTCCAGCGTGTCTTCGTAGATCTTGCGCTGCTGGTCGTTCATGATGTCGTAGACCATGTCGTGCACTTGCTTGTGCTCGAGGGCTTCGACATTGATGCGGCGCACGTCCCCGTGCACCCGGATCATCGGTGGCAGGCCTGCAGACAAGTGCAGGTCCGAGGCCTTGTTCTTGACGGAAAAGGCCAGCAGTTGGGTGATGTCCATTGGGGGAGATTTAAGCTCGAAGGATTATGGCGAGCATCTTGCAGAACTTACAACAAGTGCAGCAGCGCATTGCCAATGCATGCGCCGTGGTGCAGCGGCCCGTGCAAACGGTCACGCTGCTGGCTGTAAGCAAAACTTTCGATGCCGACGCGGTGCGCGAGGCCTTTGCCGCGGGCCAGCGCCGCTTCGGCGAAAACTACGTGCAGGAAGCACTCGAGAAGATAAGCGCGCTGGCTGACCTGCGATCGCAACTGGAGTGGCATTTGATCGGGCCACTTCAGAGCAACAAGACCCGCGTGGTGGCCGAAGCCTTCGACTGGGTGCACTCGGTGGACCGGCTGAAGGTGGCGCAGCGCCTGTCGGACCAGCGCCCCGCGCACCTGCCGCCGCTGCAGCTGTGCCTGCAGGTCAACATCAGCGGCGAGGCCAGCAAGAGCGGCCTCGCACCGGCCGAGGTGGCCGAGGTGGCGCATGCGGTGGCGGCCTTGCCGCGAGTTCAGCTGCGTGGGCTGATGGCCATTCCGGAGCCGACCGCCGACTTCGACGCGCAGCGTGCGCCGCACCGCGCCTTGTGCGAGCTGCTCGCCCGCCTGCAGCGTGATGGCCTGGCGCTGGACACCTTGTCGATGGGCATGAGCGCGGACCTCGAAGCGGCCGTCGCGGAAGGCGCCACCCTCGTGCGCGTGGGCACGGCGATCTTCGGCGGCCGGCCTCCCGCCGCGGCCTTCAACGCGCCTTGAACGCCAGGCGGCGTGGCAGCGGGCCGCGCCAGAACACCACCACATTGCCGGCCAGCACCAGGGCCAGGCCGAGCAGCGCCGCGGCTGTCCACTGATAACCCTCGACCCAGGCCGACACGTTGAGCGCAACCACCGGGAACAACACGGTGCAATAGGCCGCCTTGTCCGCGCCCAGCCGGCCCACCAGCGTGAGGTAGGTGGTGAAGCCGATCACCGAGCCGGGGATGGCAAGGTACAGCCAGGCGCCGATGTAGGTGAACGACGGATCGAAAGCCATCGGTTGTCCGCTCGCCAGTGCATACAGCGCAATCGCGCTGGCCCCGATGGTCATCGCCCAGGCATTGGTCTGCAACGGCGTCTGGCCCTGGCGCTGCATCGCGCCCGAGAGCAGGTTGCCGAGAGAGAAGCAGTAGGTGCCGGCCAGTGCCAGCCCCAGGCCCCACAAAGTGTCCGGCCGGCCCATGCTCTTGATCGCTTCGCTGCCGAACAGCAGCAGCAGACCGCCCAAGCCCAGGCAGCCGCCCAGCAGCACCTGGCGTGCGAGCGGCCGGCCGTGAAACAGGCGGCCATTGAGCGCGTTCCACAGCGGCGCGGTGGAAAAGCACACCGCCACCAGCCCGCTGGCAATCCAGCGGCTGGCGTGGAGGAAACACATGAAGTTCAGGCAGAACAGGCACAGGCCCTGGCACAGCAGCAGCGGCCACACGCTGCGTGGCGGCAGCCGCCATTGGCGGCGCCAGGCCAGCCAGAGCATCAGCACGGCGGCGGCGAGCCAGAACCGGTAGGCGATGGACCAGGGGATGGGCACGATGCCGATCTGCAGCTTCAGCGCGATCCAGGTGGTGCCCCAGATCAGCACGGTGGCCAGGTACAACAGGGCGGTGGAGCTCATGCGTGCAGTCTGGCGCGCCACCCGGTGTGAACGTGGCAAGAAGCTGCGCATTTGCGAGTGCGCGGCGCACGCAGCCGACGGGGCGCGCGTAAGCTCCTGCCATGGCGAGCCCCACCCCGGCCGGACTCGGTGTCCACGACGAACTGCTGCGCTCGCGCGCGACGCGGCTGCGTGCGGCCGCCGTCGGTACCGAAGGCGCCTGGCTGGTGCAGTGGCGCAATGCGGACACCGAAGCCGCCTACCACCAGCCCGGCCACCACACCTTGTCGCTGTACCTGCAAGGCGGCGAGGCGGTGCGTTGCCTGGACGAGCCGCAGGCGCGCGGTGCGCCCGACAGCCTGTGCTGCATGCCGGCCGACCATGTGTCGCGCTGGGACGTCCGCGGCTCGCTGCAGCTGCTGCACCTGTACCTGCCGCGCCTGCCGCTGGCCGAAGCGGCCGAACGCTGGTTCGACCTGGACCCGCGCTGGGCCACGCTGCAGGACCGCATCTACTTCCAGGATCCGGTGCTGTCAGCGCTGGGCCGCCGTGCCGCCGCGCTGGATTGGAACGACACCGATGGCGGCCTGCAGCTGCAGCAGCTGAGCTTGCAGATGCAGGCGCGCCTGCTGCTCCAGCACAGCGGCACGCGCCGTGCGGCGCCGCAAGTGCGCGGCGGCTTGTCGCCGCTGGCGCGCCGGCGCGTGCTGCAGCGGGTGGAGGACGCGCGCGGCGCGGAACTCACCCTGCGCGAGCTGGCCGATGCGGCCTGCCTGTCCGAATTCCACTTCGTGCGCATGTTCAAGCTCAGCTTCGGCATGACGCCGCATGCCTGGGTGATGCAGCGCCGGCTGGCGCATGCGCGCGAGCTGCTGGCGGCCGGCCGCCTTTCGTTGCAGCAGGTGGCCACCCAGGCGGGTTATGCGCACCTGAGCCACCTCAACGCCGCGCTGCGCCGCGCGGGGCTCGGCTCGGCGGCCCGTTATCGCGGCGCTGCGGCGGCGCTGTCGTCCCAGGTGCCGGTGGCGGCCAGCTGGGGCGCGTAGTCCACCTCGCTGGCGCGCAGCGGCCAGGCGCCGGGCCACCAATGGCCCTCGTCCACACGCAGGCGCAACAGCCGCTGTGCACCCGCAAACGAGTGCAGCTCCGGGCCGTCCCACAGCACCTCGGCCTGGGCCGTCAGCATCAGCAGGTCGCCACGTGTCCAGTCGATGAAGAGCAGGCCGGCCAGCGGGTTGGCCGCGATGTTGCCGAGCGTGTTGAAGAAGAAGTTGCCGATGAAGTCGGGCGCCGTCAGCACCGTGCGGCCGCCGACCTGCTGCACATGCACGAAGCCCGGCTTGCCGCCGCGGTGCGACACGTCCACGCCGCCGTGAGCGGCTTGCTGCGGCAGCCCGGCGTCCGGTGAGGCCGTCGCGATGAAGAAGGTGTCCGCCTGCGCGATGCACTGCGCCGCATCCGGCGGCAACGCCTGGGTGAACGCCACCGGCTGGGCAGGCGTAGCCGGCACCGGGCGAAGATCGCGTGCCTGGATGTACTTCGGGCAATTGCCGAAGCTCTGGCGCACGTGCACCTGCAGGTGGCCGGCATCCGCGGCGCCCAGCACCCCGTTGAGCCGGTTGCGCCGCCGGGTGGCCGGCTCGATCCCCAGCAGCCCGACGGCCGCACCCGCGTGCAGCGGCAGCTCAAGCGAGGCGGGCACCAGCGGCCGGGCCGCGATGGCAAGGGTGGCCGCATCGGGTGTGTGCACGAAACCGGGTTCGCCCACCAGCACGCTGGCCCAGGGCCGGCGTTGCGCATCCAGCGCGCCCAGCAGCATGAACGGCAGCTTCTCGAACAGCTCGCGGTGCTGCTCCGGCATCTGCGTCCGCACCACCTTGTACCCCACCGCCGCCATGCGCTCCCGCACGCCGGCGCGGGCCTGCTGGGCCTGCTCACCCGGGTGGAAGGGCGGTGCGGCGTGCGGCCAGCCAGGAAGCTCCGACATCGAGGGCCCCCTTCAGGCGGTGAGCGCAGGCGCGTCGGGCAGCCGCTGCATGCCGACAAAGCCGGGCAGGGCCTCGATGCGGGCGAGCCAGGTGCGCAGCTGCGGATACGGCTGCAGCGACACACCACCTTCGGGCGCATGGGCGCTGTAGGTGTACATGGCGATGTCGGCAATGGTGGGCGTGTCGCCGGCCAGGAACGGCTGGGCCGCGAGGTGCTTGTCCATCAGTTCGAACAGCCGGGTGGCTGCCTGGAGCCGCTGCGGGTCGCGCGGCCGCTTGAACAGCACCTCCACGCGCGCCATGCCGGGGCCGTTCACCAGCTGGCTGGCCGACACGCTGAGCCAGCGTTGCACGGCCGCGGCGCGCAGCGGGTCGCCGGGCAGCCAGCGCCCGTCGCCATAGCGCAACGCCAGGTACACCAGGATGGCGTTGCTGTCGGCAATGGTGTGCTCGCCGTCTTCCAGCACCGGCACCTGGCCGAACGGGTTGCGGGCCAGGAACTCCGGCGTCTTGTGCGCGCCGGTCACCAGGTCGACCTCCACGGTCTCGAAGGGCAGCCCGAGCAGCGACAGCATGAGTTGGGCACGGTGGGCGTGGCCGGACAGGGCGAAGCGGTACAGGCGAATGGTCATCAGGTCCTCCAGGGCGTGTTTGCCGACGGGTGGACGATAGGCATTCCAAAGTGAAAGCAGAATCACCGCGATCCGAACTTCAGCATTACGCTAGGCGGAATGGCAGATCTGGATCAATTGCGCGTGTTCGTGGCCGTGGCCGAGGCCGGCGGGTTTGCGCCAGCGGCTCGCCTGTTGCGGGTGTCGCCACCGGCGGTGACAAGGGCGATCGCCGGGCTGGAGCGCCACCTGGGTGCACGCCTGCTGCACCGCACCACCCGCATGGTGCGGCTCACCGAGGTGGGGGAGCGCTTCGTGCAGGACGCGCGCCGCATCCTCGGCGAGCTGGCGGAAGCCGAAGCCTCCGCGCGCGGCGCCCACATCGAACCCCAGGGCGAGCTGGCCATCACGGCGCCGGTGATGTTCGGCCGCCTGCATGTGGCCCCCACGCTGCTGGCGTTCCTGGCCGAACATCCCAAGGTGCAGGCGCGGGTGATGTTCGTGGACCGCGTGGTGCACCTGATGGAAGAAGGCTTCGACGTGGCGGTGCGCATCGCCAGCCTGCCGGATTCCTCGTTCACCGCCGCCCGGCTGGGCACGGTGCGCCGCGTGGTGGTGGCGTCGCCGGACTACCTGGCGCGCCATGGCGCGCCGGCGTCGCCCGCTGAGCTGCCGCAGCACCAGGGCGTGGGCTTCGGTGGCTCCGGCGGCAGCTTCACACGCTGGACGTTTGCCGCACCGGACGACCGGGTGGTGCGGGAAACCGCCCAGCCGCAGATGCCCCTGCGGCTGAACTCCGTGGATGTGGCGATCGAAGCCGCGCTGGCGGGCCACGGGCTCGCGCGGGTGCTGTCCTACCAGGTGCGCGACCACGTGGCAGCCGGCCGCCTGCGCTACGTGCTTCAGCCCTTTGAACCGCCGCCGGTGCCGGTGCACCTGGTGTACCCGGAAGGCCGCAAGGCCGCGGCCAAGGTCCGCGCCTTCATCGACTTCGCGGCCGCGCGCCTGCGCGGCCATCCGGCGCTGAACGAAGCCTGACCGCCGTGTTGCGGGCCCGGCCGTTGAATTCGCGCTTTGCGGGCTGCGGAAGCGAAGAATCCACGGCCCGAGGGCTGCAAATCGGAGTGCGGGCGGCCCGCTTGTGTCCAACACTGCGCGCTGTTCGTCCACAATGCGGCGCCTGCCGTGTTCGCGGCGGACCATCACTCCAGGAGACAACATGACATTCGCACTCAAGACCACGGTGCTGGCCGCAGCCGCACTGTTCGCCGGCGCGGTGAGCGCCCAGGAAATGGTCGTCAAGATCGGCCACGTCGGTCCGGTCTCCGGCGCCCAGGCCCACTACGGCAAGGACAACGAAAACGGCGCCCGCATGGCGGTCGAGGACCTCAACGCCAAGGGCGTGACCATCGGCGGCAAGAAGGTGAAGTTCGAGCTGGTCGCCGAAGACGACGCGGCCGACCCCAAGCAAGGCACCGCCGCCGCGCAGAAGCTGTGCGACGCCAAGGTCAACGGCGTGGTGGGCCACCTGAACTCCGGCACCACCATCCCCGCCTCGAAGATCTACAACGACTGCGGCATCCCGATGATCACGCCGTCGGCCACCAACCCCAAGCTCACCGAGCCGGGCTACAAGACCACCTTCCGCCTGCTGGCCAATGACAACGCCCTGGGCGCTGGCCTGGCGCTGCACGCGGCCAACAACCTCAAGCTCAAGAAGATCGCCGTCATCGACGACCGCACCGCCTACGGCCAGGGTGTGGCCGAGGTGTTCAAGAAGACGGCTGCCAGCAAGGGCATCCAGATCGTGGACGAGCAGTTCACCACCGACAAGGCCACCGACTTCATGGCCATCCTGACGGCCATCAAGAGCAAGGCGCCGGACGGCATCTTCTACGGCGGCATGGACCCGCAAGCCGGCCCGATGCTGCGCCAGATGGAGCAACTGGGCCTGGCCAACGTCAAGTTCTTCGGCGGCGACGGCATCTGCACGGCCAAGCTGGCTGAACTGAGCGGTGGCGCCAAGACCCTGGGCAACGTGGTGTGCGCCGAAGGCGGCTCCTCGCTGGAGAAGATGCCCGGCGGCAAGACCTGGAAGACCCGCTACGACGCCAAGTACCCGGGCCAGTTCCAGGTGTACTCGCCCTACACCTATGACGCCACCATGGTGCTGGCTGACGCCATGCAAAAGGCCGGCTCCGCCGACCCGAAGGTCTACCTGCCGTTCCTGGCCAAGAGCGACTTCCAGGGCGTGACCGCCAAGGTGGCTTTCGAGCCGAATGGCGAACTCAAGAACCCCGCCATGACCCTGTACTCGTACAAGGACGGCAAGAAGGTTCCGCTGAACTGATCCAACGGCTCGCGCCGACCGATTCGAAGGGTGCCGCGAGGCACCCTTTTTTGTTGCAGCGCTGCGCCGGCTTTTGGCGAACAATGGCCCATTGACCCGTCGAGGGTCCGATGGCTGCACACCCCACGGCAAACGCTTTTCGCCGGCGGCGCTTTCGGGCGCTGGTGGGCGCGGCTGTGCTGCTTGCCGTGGCCTGGCCGCTGCCGCTGCAGCGGGCCAGTGTGCCCGGCATGCGGCCCGCAAGCCCGGTGGTGCGCGTGGTGCCGCAGCCCCAGCCAGTTGCGGCGCCCGCTCGACCCCCTGTGCCTGCCTCGCCTCGGCGTGATCCGCCCGGCGCGGTGGTGCCGGTCGGCCTCAGCGCCTCGCCGGATGCGCAGGTCTGCGGCTTCGGCTCGGTCGCCCTGGCCGATGACGACCCCTTCGGGGTGCAGCACATCCCCGCCGGCCTGCGCCGAGCCGCGCTGGACTGGGCCGACGCGCAGATGCTGGCCAGCCCGGACGAGCAGGTGCGCGCGGCCGCCCTGCTCATAGGCGCACGCTCGCGCGAGGGTGAGGCGGTGCAGCGCATCGATCGCCTCGCGCGCCTGGCCGCCGGCACGCGGGACGCCGCGGTGTACGCGATGGCGATCGAAGGCTGCCGTGCCCTGCGGGCCGACGAAGCCGGCGCCTGCCAGTTGCTCAACCGGGCCCAATGGGCGCGCCTGGACCCGGACAACGCGGTCCCCTGGCTGGAGCTGGCGGCCGAGGCGCATGAGCAGCAGCAGGGCAGCGCGGAAGCCGAAGCCATGTACCGGGCGGCGCTGGCCCGCCGCAGCGAGATGCCGGCGGGGTTGCTGCCGCGCCTGGTGGAGCGGGCCCTCGGTGGCCAGCCCCATTCTCTTGGCCTCACGCTGGCCTTGTCCGCCAGCTGGAGCGTGCAGGCGGCCTGGAGCCTGCCGCCGGCCGACCAGGCCTATCGCTACTGCGCTGGCGACGCGTTGGAGCAGCCCGGCCGCCAGACCGTGTGCGCGGCGCTGGCCGACACCCTGGCCTACCGCGGCTCCAGCGTGCTGGACCTCGCGGTGGCCGCTGCGCTGGCGCATCAGCTGCACTGGCCGGAGCAGCGCCTGCGCGCGCTGCAGCACGAGCGGGATGCGCTCAGCGATGCCAGCCGCTTCCAGGCCGCCGCCCTGGACCTCAGCTGTGAAAGCGTGGACCGCCTGCAGGGCTGGATGCAGCGCCTGGGCCAGGGTGGGGAACTGCAGGCCGCGCGGGCGCTGGTGCTGGCCAGCGGCACGCCGATCGAGGAGTGGAGCCGCCAGCACCGGGTGAACATCGAGCTGGCCACGGCCACCGCCCAGGCGGTGGCGGCCTCGGCCGCCGGGCCGTGAAGCACCGCCCTACAACGGGATCTTGGCGGTGCTCTTCACCTCTTCCACCACCGCGTAGGTGCGGATGCTGCGCACACCCGGCAGGGCCCACACCACCGAGGCCACCAGGTCACGGTAGGCCACCATGTCGGCCACGCGGGTCTTGATCAGGTAGTCGAAGCCGCCGGCCACTTCATGGCATTCCAGGATCTCGGGCCGCGCCTGCACGGCCGCCTTGAAGGCTGCGTTCACCTCCACCCCGGCCGTGGTGAGCTGCACCTCGGCAAACACCAGCAGTCCCGCGTTCAGCAGGCCGGGGTTGAGCACCGCCTCGTAGCCCACGATGTAGCCCTCGCGCAGCAGGCGCTGCATGCGGTCGTGCACGGCCGCCGGTGACAAGCCCACCGCCTGCGCGAGTTTCAGGTTCGACAGCCGCCCATCGTCCTGCAGCAGGCGCAGGATCTTCGCGTCGATGGCATCCACGGGGTGCATGCCGCAACGGTGCCGCAGCCGGCCCCGGGCTTGTCACCGAGTTGGGGTGCCGGCGGCGGAGATGATTCCGATTTCGCCAGCTTGCACCGCGAGCGCCGCTGCTACAGCGGCAGCACGGTGGTGTTTTTCACCTCTTCCATCACCGTGTAGGTGCGGGTCTCGCGCACGCCCGGCAGGCTCCAGATCACCGAGGCGATCATCTCCCGGTAGGCGCCCATGTCGGCCACCCGGGTCTTGATCAGGTAGTCGAATCCGCCGGCCACCAGGTGGCATTCCAGGATCTCGGGGCGTGCCTGCACGGCGGCCTTGAAGGTGTCCATCACGTCGGGCGCGGTGCGGTCCAGCAGCACCTCGATGAACACGAGCATGCCCGCGCCCAGCTTGGATGGGTTGAGCCGCGCCTCGTACCCCAGGATGTAGCCCTCCCGCGTGAGCCGCTTCACCCGCTCCAGCACCGCGGTGGGTGACAGGTGCACGGTTTCGGCGAGCTTCAGGTTGGAGATGCGCCCGTCCTTTTGCAGCACGCGCAGGATGCGGGCGTCGATCTTGTCGATGCCGCGCTCGCCGGGGCGCTCCGGGCCGCGGGCCGCAGAAAGGTTGGGGTCTTGGGCGTCCATGGCGACGAATTATCCATGGCCTTTCGAAAAACTCCGAATCTATTGCTGAAGAAGGGCGCCTATGCTGCACGATCATCTGAACCACGGAGCCGCGTCATGAGCCCCGCCACCACCGCCCCCTTCCCCGCGCCGCCGCAGCGCGCCCGCCTTCCGTTCCCCTACCGGCCGGAGCTGGACGTGGTGCAGCAGGCGCTGCAATCGGTGCGGGCGCAGCTGGACTGGCCGGCGGCGGTGCGCGCCGCCACGCCCTGGGTGCAGGCGGTGCGCGATAAGCCGGCGCCGTTCTGGGCGATGGAATCGCTGCTGCGCGAGTACCCGATCTCCAGTGCCGAAGGCCTGGCGCTGATGCGGCTGGCCGAAGCGCTGCTGCGCGTGCCCGATGCGGAAACCGCGGTGGCGCTCACCGCCGACCAGCTGGGCAAGGCCCAGTTCGATGGTGGCAGCGAAGGGCCGCACAAGATGCTGGCCAGCCTGTCGGCCAGTGCCATTGCGCTGTCGAAGAGGTTCCTGCCCGATGCACAAGGCCAGTCCGGCCTGCTGAGCCGGCTGGGCGCGAAGACGGTGGTGGGCGCCACCGTGCGCGCCATCCAGCTGCTGGGGCGGCAGTTCGTGCTGGGCCGCTCCATCGGCGAGGCAATGGACGAGGCCTCGGGCCAGCGCAAGGCAGCCGCTGGCAGCCTGCGTTTTTCCTACGACATGCTGGGCGAAGGCGCCCGCACCGAACACGACGCCGAGCGTTATCTCGCGGCTTACCGCCATGCGATCGAGTCCATCGCGGCCGGCCGCGTGGCCCCGTCGCCCGAGGGCGCGGACGGCATCTCCATCAAGCTCTCGGCCCTGTTCTGCCGCTACGAGGACGCGCAGCGCGATCGGGTGTTCGCGGTGCTGCTGCCGCGGGTGTGGTCGCTGATCGAGCTGGCGGCCAAGGCGAACCTCAACCTCACGATCGACGCGGAAGAAAGCGACCGGCTGGAGCTGTCGCTCGACGTGCTGGACTCGCTCAGCGAGCGCATCGCCACCGCGTTCCCGCAATGGCGCGGCTTCGGCCTGGCGGTGCAGGCCTACCAGACCCGCGTGCTCGCGGTGGTGGACGAAGTGGCCCGCATCGCGCGCAGCCATGGCCTGCGTTTCATGGTGCGCCTGGTCAAGGGGGCGTACTGGGACGGCGAGATCAAGCGCGCGCAGGAACTTGGCCTGCCGGGCTACCCGGTGTTCACGCACAAGCAGCACACCGACATCGCCTACCTGGCGGCAGCGCGGGCGCTGCTGGCGCACAAGGACGTGATCTATCCGCAGTTCGCGACCCACAACGCCGGCACCATCGCCGCCATCCTGCAGATGGCGCAGGCGGCGGACGCACCCTTCGAGATGCAGCGCCTGCACGGCATGGGCGAAGGCATCTACCGCGAGGTGCTGAAGAACCCGGCGATCGCCTGCCGCGTGTATGCGCCCGTGGGCGAGCACCGCGACCTGCTGGCCTACCTGGTGCGCCGTCTGCTGGAGAACGGCGCGAACTCGTCCTTCGTGCACCAGCTGGCCGACGAGCAGGTGAGCCCGCAGGAGCTGCTGGCCTCGCCGCTGCTCGGTGTGCAGCCGCAGCCGTCGCAGCCGTTGCCGGTGGCGCTGTACGGTGCCGCCCGGCGCAATTCCACCGGCGCGGACCTGGCGGTGATCGCGCAACGCGAGCCGCTGCAGGCCGCGGTGGCGGCCACTGTGGTGCCGCCGGTGGTCGAGGCGCAGGCGGCCGATGTGGAGGCCACCATGGCGCGGCTGCACGCCGGCTTCACTGCCTGGAATGCACGCCCGGTGGGTGAGCGTGCCGCCATCCTGCAGCGTGCCGCGGACGCGCTGGACGCGCGCCTGCCGGAGTTCTGCGGCCTGCTGGTGAAAGAGGCGCACAAGACGCTGGGCGACTGCGTGGCCGAGGTGCGCGAGGCGGTCGACTTCCTGCGTTATTACGCGGTCGAAGCGCAGCAGCACCTGGGCGCCGAACGCGGCCGAGGTGTCTTCGTGTGCATCAGCCCGTGGAACTTCCCGCTCGCCATCTTCGCGGGCCAGGTGGTGGCCGCGCTGGTGGCGGGCAACACCGTCGCGGCCAAGCCGGCCGAGCAGACCCCCGCGGTGGCGCAGGCCATGGTGGCGCTGCTGCACGACGCCGGTGTGCCGCCCGATGCCCTGCAGCTGCTGCACGGCCCGGGCGAGACGGTGGGTGCGGCGCTGGTGGCGCATGTGCACACCGCGGGCGTGTGTTTCACCGGCTCCACCCAGGTGGCGCAGATCATCAACCGCTCCCTCGCGGCCAAGGACGGACCGATGGTGCCGCTGATTGCGGAGACCGGTGGCCTCAACGCGATGCTCGTGGACTCCACCGCGCTGCCGGAGCAGGTGGTCGACTCGGTGGTGCTCAGCGCCTTCCGCTCCGCCGGCCAGCGCTGCAGTGCCTTGCGCCTGCTGTGCGTGCACGAGAGCATTGCCGAGGGCGTGATCGAGATGTTGCGTGGCGCCATGGCCGAGCTGGTGGTGGGCGACCCCGCGCGCTACGAAACCGACGTGGGCCCGGTGATCGACGACGAGGCCTTCCAGAACATCGGCGCGCAGGTGCAGCGCCTGAAGCGAGAAGCGCGGCTGCTGGGCGAAACGTGGGTGGACTCCACCGTGCCTCGCCTGGTGGCGCCGGTAGCCTTCGAGCTGCAGCGCGCCGCCGACCTGCGGCAGGAGATCTTCGGCCCGGTGCTGCACGTGGTGCGCTGGGGTGGCGAGGTGGACGCGGTGGTCGACGAGATCAATGCGCTGGGTTATGGCCTCACCTTCGGTGTCCAGACCCGCATCGATTCGCGTGCGCGCCGCCTGGCCGACCGCGCGCGCATCGGCAACGTGTACGTCAACCGCAACATGATCGGCGCGGTGGTGGGCGTGCAGCCGTTTGGCGGCGAAGGCCTGTCCGGCACCGGCCCCAAGGCGGGCGGGCCGCACTATTTGTGGCGCTTCGTCGCGCCGGCAGCGCGCAGCACGCGGCCCGTGTCCCGGGGCGCGGCCGTCCCCTCCCGCAGCGACGTGCCGGCCTTGGATGCCGAACTCGCCGCGCTGGCCAGCGCGCAGGCCGGTTGGGCCGAACGCGGCGTGGCGCAACGCCTTGCCTGCCTGCAGGCGCTGACCCGTTCGCTGCCGGACACCGCCGCGCAGGCCTGGGCACGCGCGCTCGATGGCGCTGAAGCGGCACTGGCCGATCGCGAGCTGCCCGGCCCCACGGGCGAGAGCAACGAGCTGCGCCTGCATGCGCGCGGCATCTTCGTGTTGCTGTCCGATGGCGCTTCGGCGGCCGACATGGCCAGCGCCGTGGCCAGTGCGCTGGTGACCGGCAATGCGCTGGTGCTGACGCAGGCCGCCGACTGGCCGGCGCTGCAGCAGACCTGGGCCCACGCGGAAGGTGTGCGCGACGTGCTGAAGCTGCTGCCGGCGTCGGCCGCGCAGCCCTTGCTGGAGCAGCCCGGCATCGCGGGTGTGTGGGTGGCCTCGGACGAGGCGGCGCGTGCGGCCTGGCGCCGGCTGGCGCGCCGGTCTGGCGCGATCTTGCCGATCGTGACGGCTGCCGATACCAGCGACCCGCGTCAGCGCTACCGTTTCTGCGCCGAGCAGACGCTCACCATCAACACCGCCGCCGCGGGCGGCAACGCGGCGCTGCTGGCTGGCATCCCGGCCGGCGGGGTGTGAAGCGCTTGCTCAGGTGTGGATCAGCCGGCCGCCGGCGAACGACCAGTTCTCCCAGGTCGTTTCCTTGAAGCACACCATCACGTGCTCGGTGTTCAGGCCCAGGGCGGCGAGGCTGGCCATCAGGTCGGCCAGCAGCTTTTTCTTCACCTTCACGCTGCGGCCCGCCGACCACAGGATCTCGATCAGCGCGAAGTCCTCGCCGCGGTCTGATTCGAGGTCGGGATAGCGCGCGTCGTAGCGGAAGTTGTCGGCCCCCAGCTCCAGCACGCGGTGGAACCGGTCGGTTTCCGGCACGCCCGATGCGACGAGCGCGCGGTGCACCGCATCGAGGATGCCCGCATTGCGGGCGGCGGGCTGGTGGCTGCGCACGGTGAGCGTGACAAGCGGCATGGTGGGCTCCTGTGTGTTGACAGGCTCACTGTAGGGCGCGAGCATGCTGCAGTGAAGCGGAATGATCCGCAGACATTCAGCAGGCCTTCAGATGAATCACCTCGACCCCGCCTGGCTGCACAGCTTCGTCGCGATCGCGCGCAGCGGCTCTGTCACCGCCGCGGCGCGCCAGGTGCATCGTGCGCAGTCGGCCGTGAGCAGCCACCTGCGCCAGCTGGAAGGTGCGGTGGGCACCCGGCTGGCCGAACGCAGCACGCGCTCGCTGGCGCTCACCGCCGAGGGCGAACGTTTCCTGCCCTATGCGCAGCGGCTGCTCGCGCTGCAGCAGGAGGCGCGGGCGGCGGTGCAACCGCGCGCCGACGCCGGCGTGCTGCGTGTGGGCATCAGCGAGTACTTCCTGCCTGCGCGGCTGGACGGGCTGCTCGCCGTGCTGGACGACGCTGCCGACGGGCGGCGCCTCGAGCTGCTGTGGGCTGGCTCCGCGGTCTTGCGCCGCCTGTGGCAGGGCCATGAGGTCGATCTGGCGGTGGTGTCGGGCGTGGAGCCCGCGCCGGTAGCGGGCTCGCGCCTGCTGCGGCGCGAGCCGCTGGCCTGGGTGGCCTCGCCGGCGCTGGTGTTGCCGGCGCACGGGCCGGCGCCGCTGGTGCTGCTGGGGCCGGACTGCGCACTGCGCGACATCGCGCTGGCGGCCTTGTCGCGCACCGGGCGGCCGCACGCGGTGCGGCTCACCTGCAGCGGCAGCCAGGGCGCGGTGGCCGCCATACGCGCCGGCTGGGGCGTGGGCTGCCTCAACCACGCCGCCATTCCGGCCGACCTGGTGCGTCTGGACTGGCCTTCGCCGGGCCGGCTGGATTTCCACCTGCTGGCCCGCCCGGCGGCCCGGCGCCCGGGCGCGGCACTGGCCGCGTGGGCGCGTTCAGGCGGGCAATGAGGTCGGGTTCGCCGGGTGCAGCGCCCGCCGGTCAGTCCCGAGTGACCATCACTGATCGAGCTTCAGCCCGATCTTGTCGATGATGGCGCCCCAGCGCTTCATGTCGGCGGCCACGGTGTTGCGGAAGTCCGCCACAGTGCCACCGCCGGCCTGCAGCCCCTGCGCGTCGAAGCTCGCTTTCACGGCCGGGTCATGCAGCACCGCATTCACGTCGGCGTTGATCTTCTGCACCACCGCGTCGGGCGTGCCGCTGGCCACGAACAGGCCGTTCCAGATCATCGCGTCCACGTGAGGCAGGCCGCTTTCCACCAGGGTGGGCAGCTCCTTCAGCGACTCCATGCGCTGGCGCCCGGTGGTGGCGATCAGGCGGATCTTGCCGCCCTTGGCCAGCGGCAGCAGCGCCGGTGCGGCGGCAATCAAGGCATCGGTTTCGCCGGCGGCGACGCTCATGCCCGCGGGCGGCGAGCCGTTGAACGGGATGTGCGTGGCCTGGGCGCCGGCTTCGGCGAGCAGCAGCTCCATCGTCAGGTGCGACGAGCTGCCCTGCCCGATCGAGGCGTAGTTCATCTTGCCGGCCTTCTGCCTGGCCAGGGCCACGAACTCCTGCGGCGTCTTCACCGGCAACGCCGCGTTCACGGCCAGCACGTTGGCCTGCAGGGTGGTCATCACGACCGGGGTGAGGTCCTTCACCGGGTCGTAGGGCATCTTCTTGTACATGAAGGGCGCGAAGGCAATTGGGCCGTTGAAGCCCACCGCAATCGTGTGGCCGTCGGCCGGCGCCTTGGCCGCCACGTCCACGCCCAGCATGCCGCCGGCGCCCGGCTTGTTGTCCACCACCACCGCTTGGCCCCAGCGGTCCTTCAGCTTGTCGGCCAGCAGGCGCGCCACCACGTCCAGCGAGCTGCCAGCGGGCGCGGGCACCACGATCTTCACGGCATGGGTGGGCCAGGTGGCCTGCGCCTGCGCTGCGAACGGCAGGGCAGCGGCAAGGGCGACGAGCAGGCGGCGTTGCAGCATGGTGTGTGAGGCTAAAGTGAAAAAGGCCCCGAAGGGCCCTCGATCGTACCTGTCACTACCAGTGCTTCAGGGATACAGGCCACGTTCTTCACGGGCCATGAGGATCCGTTCACAGGCCACTGCGAAGGTCGCGGTGCGCAGGCTGATCTTGTGGCGGTCGGCCGTGTCCCAGATCTTCTTCAGCGCGTCGACCATGATCTTGTCCAGCCGCACGTTGATCTCGTCCTCGCTCCAGAAGAAGCTCGAGAAGTCCTGCACCCACTCAAAGTAGGAGACGGTCACGCCGCCGGCATTGCAGATCACGTCCGGCACCACCAGCACGCCGCGGTCGGCCAGGATGTCGTCGGCGCTGGGCACCGTGGGGCCGTTGGCGCCTTCGAGCACCAGCTTGGCGGTGATGCGCTCGGCGCGCTTGGCGTCGATCTGGCCTTCCAGCGCGGCCGGGATCAGGATGTCGCACTTGACGTCCCAGAACGCCTCGTTGTCGATGCGCTCGGCGCCCTTGAAGTTGCCCACACCGCCGTCGCGCTTGAGCACCGGCATCAGCTCGGCCAGGTCCATGCCGTTGCTGTTGACGATGGTGCCGGTATGGTCCTGCACCGCCACGATCTTGGCGCCTGCTTGTGCAAACAGCTCGGCTGCGGACGAGCCCACGTTGCCGAAGCCCTGCACGGCCACGCGCGCGCCGTCCAGCGGCATACCGATGCGGCGGGCGGCTTCGCGGCCGGTGACGAACACGCCGCGGCCGGTGGCCTTCACGCGGCCCAGCGAGCCGCCCAGGTGGATCGGCTTGCCGGTGACCACGCCGGTGGCGGTGCCGCCGACGTTCATCGAGTACGTGTCCATCATCCAGGCCATGATCTGGCCGTTGGTGTTCACGTCGGGCGCTGGGATGTCCTGCTGCGGGCCGATGATGATGCCGATCTCGCTGGTGTAGCGGCGCGTCATGCGCTCCAGCTCCTTCATCGACAGCTTGCTCGGGTCGACGCGGATGCCACCCTTGGCGCCGCCGTAGGGCAGGTTCACTGCGGCCGTCTTCACCGTCATCCAGGCTGACAGCGCCATCACTTCTTCCAGCGTCACGTCGGGGTGGTAGCGCACACCGCCCTTGCCCGGGCCGCGCGACATGTTGTGCTGCACGCGGTAGCCTTCGAAGTGGGCCACGGTGCCGTCATCCAGCTCGATCGGGATGTCGACGATCAGCGTGCGCTTGGGGCGCTTGAGGGTCTCGCCCCAGCGGGCCAGGTGGCCCAGGTAGGGCATCACGCGGTCGACCTGGGAGAGGTAGGTGCCCCACGGACTGTCGGCGGTGGGATGGACGAAGGAAAGAGGGCTGCTCATGGCATGGTCCTAACGATGTTTTCGGTTCACGGAATCTTGGTTCGCGCCGCCTCGTGAGCGGGCGACGCCGTGTGCCGCGCACTGTAGGCGTCTTGTCACCGGATTTGTCACGGAGCCCCATGCGACCTTTGCATGACCCCTGCGAGTGCCTCTCATGCCGCATCAGGGTTTGTGCCGAATCCGCCTCACTACACTCGCCGCATGGACACCTCGCACATCCTCTTCATCGGCGGCGGCAACATGGCCAGCGCCATCGTCGGCGGCCTGCTCAAGGCCGGGCGCCCCCCGCAATCCATCAGCGTGGTCGAGCCTTTCGAGGCCCAGCGCGACCGCCTGCAGGCGCAGTACGGTGTGCACACCCTCGCCGCCGCGGATGCCGGCCTGGCGCGGGCCGGCCTGGTGGTGTGGGCGGTGAAGCCGCAACTGTTCCGCGAAGCGGCTGCGCCGTGTGCGCCGTTCGTGGGCCAGGCCCTGCACCTGAGCGTGATGGCCGGCATCCGCAGCGACGCGATCGCCCAGGCCACAGGCAGCGAGCGTGTGGTGCGTGCGATGCCCAATACGCCCGCGCTGATCGGCCTCGGGATTTCCGGTCTTTTTGCACGGCCTGCGGTGAGCACCGATGACCGCGCGCTGGTCGAGCAGGTGCTGCAGCCCACCGGCACCACCTGCTGGGTCGAGCGTGAGCAGGACCTGGATGCCGTGACGGCCCTGTCCGGTTCGGGCCCTGCGTACGTCTTCTACTTCGTCGAAGCCATGATGCAGGCGGCGGTGGAGATGGGCTTGAGCGAAGCGCAGGGCAAGCAGCTCGCGCTGGCCACCTTCGCCGGCGCCACCGCGCTGGCCCAGCAGTCGGAAGATCCGCCCGCGCTGCTGCGCGAACGGGTCACCTCCAAGGGCGGCACCACGCATGCGGCACTGAGCTCGCTGGAGCGTGCGGATGTGAAGGCGGCCTTCGTGGCCGCGCTCAAGGCCGCCCAGCAGCGCGCCAGGGAGCTGGGCGACGAGTTCGGCGGCTGACGCGGGCCCGGCGGCTCGCGCGTGCGGCGCTCAGCCGCGCAGCAGGAAGTCCAGTACGATGCCGGCGAACACCGCGAAGCCCACCCAGTGGTTGAGTCGGAAGGAGCGGAAGCAGCCGTCCCGGCTGCGCTCGCGGATCAGGGTGAAGTGCCACACCGCCTGCGCCACGCCGGCCACGATGCCGGCGACGAAGGCCGCGCCCAGGCCCTGGCTTAAGCCCAGCGCCAGCCAGAACGCAAAGTAAAGCCCGTAGAAGCCCATCACCGCGGCCACGTCGAAGCGGCCCAGCGTGAGCGCGGAAGTCTTGATGCCGATGCGGATGTCGTCGTCGCGGTCCACCATCGCGTAAGCGGTGTCGTAGGCCAGCACCCAGAACAGGTTGCCGATGAGCAGCCACCACGCCAAGGCCGGCACACGCGACTGCACGGCCGCAAACGCCATCGGAATGCCGAAGCTGAAGGCTACGCCCAGCACCGCCTGCGGCATCGACAAAAAGCGCTTGGTGAACGGATAGACGAGGGCCACGGCCAGCGCCGCGAAGGACCAGCCGATGGTGGCCGCATTGGTGGTGAGCACCAGGCCGAAGGCCACCAGCGCCAGCACCGCGCCCAACGCCAGCGCCTCTTTCACCGACACCGCGCCGCTGGTCACAGGCCGCTGCGCGGTGCGCTTGACGTGGCGGTCGAACTCGCGGTCGGCCACGTCGTTCACGCAGCAGCCGGCGCTGCGCATCAGCACCGTGCCCAGCGTGAACACCGCCAAAAGGTGCCAGCCCGGAAAGCCGTGCGCGGCCAGCCACAGCGCAGAGAGCGTGGGCCACAGCAGCAGCAGCCAGCCGGCCGGGCGATCCCAGCGGATGAGGTTCAGGTAGTTCTGCAGGCGAGACGGGGCGGGGGCGGCAGACGCGGTCATTCCGCTAGTCTAGGGCGCCACTACATGCCCACACCCTTGGCCATCAGCGACGCGCACAGCAGGAGCGGCACCAGCAGCACGATCTCTGCATTCAGGCTGCTTGAGATCATCCGATGCTGCGTGTCGGTGACCTGCGGCGCCCGACCGGCCTTGAGGTCCGGCCCCCACTTCAGGAAGCGGATGGTCGGATAGACGGACAGCAGGCCGATCAGGATGAATAGCGTGAGCTTGGCGTGGAACAAGGGCGACTGCGCATAGAAGGACCAGCCCTTCTCGAACAAGGCGGCGCGCGTGAAACCCGCCACCAGCAGGGCGGCCGCAAACACGCCGTACCAGCGATCGGCCAATACGAGGCGGCGCGCCTCCCGCGCGGTGAGGTTGCGGCTGTAAGTGAACCACTCGAAGAACAAGGTGGCCGCGATGCCGAAGGCGGCCACGAAGTGGGCGTAGGCGACGAGGGCGTTGGCAAGCACCGGCAGCTCCGAAGTTGAGTCGGTGCTGACTGTGCCGCGGCACGGCGCCTGCCGCCGCCCTGTTGCGACGAACTGCCGATGCCCGGCGTGAAACGTCGTTGGTGCGCCGCCACCGTGGGCGGCGCTTCCCTCGGTCAGATCTGCTTCTGGAACACCAGGCCCGCATGCTCACGCATCGCGTGGAAGCGGATCTTGGGCCAGTTGTCCTGCATGGCGCGCAGCTCGCCGGCGTATTCGAGCATCACGCAAGGCGCGTCCACCGCGTCCAGCGCGACGCGGTGGGCGTTGCCGTCGATGTAGCGCTTGAGCTCCTTTTCGTCGGCCGCCGGGCCGTCGCCGGTCTCGGCGGTGACCCAGCGCGCCACGGTGTAGCGCGCCGGCTGGATGCGCGCCTTCACGCCGTATTCATGCTCCAGCCGGTGCGCCACCACTTCGAACTGCAGCTGGCCCACCGCGCCCAGCAGCAGCATGCTGGCCGCCACCGGGCGGAAGACCTGGATCGCGCCCTCTTCGCCCAGCTGGGTGAGGCCGGCGCGCAGTTGCTTGGTCTTCAGCGGGTCGGCCACCTCCACGGTGCGGAACATCTCGGGCGCGAAGAACGGCAGCCCGGTGAACTGCAGCGCTTCGCCCTCGGTGAGCGTGTCGCCCAGCTGCAGCACGCCGTGGTTCGGGATGCCGATGATGTCGCCGGCAAACGCCTCGTCCAGCAGCTCGCGCCGCTGCGAGAGAAAGCTCACCACCGTGTTGGGCCGCAGCTCCTTGCCGGAGCGCACCACCTTCAGCCGCATGCCGCGTTCGAAGTGGCCGGAGGCCACGCGCACGAAGGCGATGCGGTCGCGGTGCGCCGGGTCCATGTTGGCCTGGATCTTGAACACCACGCCGGTGAACTTGGGCTCCTCCGGCTTCACCTCACGCTGGATGGAAGGGCGCACGCCGGGGGGCGGTGCGAGGTCCACCAGCGCGTCCAGCACCTCCTGCACGCCGAAGTTGTTGATCGCCGAGCCGAAGAACATCGGCGTCTGCTGGCCCGCGAGGAACTGCGCTTCGTCGAATGACGGGGAGGCATCGCGCACCAGCTCGATCTCATTCTTGGCCTGCTCGTACTGCAGGCCAAAGCGCTGCGCGTAGATCGGGTTGTCCAGGCCCTGCAGCATCTCGTCGTCGTTGTGCGCGCGGTCCTCGCCCGGGCTGAACACCCGCATGCGCTCTTCGCGCAGGTCGAGCACGCCGTGGAAGGCCTTGCCCATGCCCACCGGCCAGGTGAAGGGCACCACGCTCATGCCGAGTTCGCGCTCGATCTCGTCCATCAGTGCCAGCGGCTCCTGCACCTCGCGGTCCATCTTGTTCACGAAGGTGAGGATGGGCGTGTTGCGCGCGCGGCAGACCTGCAGCAGGCGCCGGGTCTGCGGCTCCACGCCGTTGGCCGCATCAATCACCATCAGCGCCGCGTCCACCGCGGTCAGCACGCGGTAGGTGTCTTCCGAGAAGTCCTGGTGGCCCGGGGTGTCCAGCAGGTTGATGACGCAGTCGCGGTACTCCATCTGCATCACGCTGGAGGCCACCGAGATGCCGCGCTGCTTCTCGATCTCCATCCAGTCGGACGTGGCATGGCGGCTCGCCTTGCGACCCTTCACCGCGCCGGCGATCTGAATGGCGCCGGAGAACAGCAGCAGCTTCTCGGTCAGCGTGGTCTTGCCCGCGTCCGGGTGGGAAATGATGGCGAAGGTGCGCCGGCGGCGCACCTGGGTGGGGATGTCGGCGGACATGGAAGCGAAGGCCCTGCGCCGCGGTGGCGGCAGGTGGGGCGACGGGGTGGGAACCCTCTATTATCGACGGACCCCCCGGCCCGTTGCCGGGGCGGTTGCATGTGAACAAGCTGTTCTGGGTCATGCTGCCGCTGCTGGCCGCCTTCGCGTGGCTGGGGCAGCGCTGGCTGCGCGGGCGGGCGCCTTCGCGCCATGCCATGAACGTTGGCATCAGCCTGTTGCTGATGGCCTATGTGCTCGCCACCGCGGGGCTGGGCCTGTTCTGGATCGCCAACCAGCAGCTGCCGGTGTTCGACTGGCACTACCTGTTCGGCTACGGCACCTTGCTGCTGGTGGTCGTGCACCTGGCATTCAACTTCCGCGTCGTCTGGCGTTTCCTACGCGGGCCGCGGGCGGCGGCGGTTCCCGCATCGCCCGCGCGGCGCGGCTTGCTCGCGGGGCTGGGCGCGCTGCTGGCGGGCGCGCTGGGCATTGCGCTGGGGCTGCGGCACGGCCGCAGCGAGGTGCGCATCGAGGCGGCGGCGGGCCCGTACGCCGCGCCGGCGGCTGGTGCCCTGGCGGCGGTGGAGCGGCTCCACGAGTTCTCCTCGCATTCGCGCGCGGGAGTCATGCTGCGGGCGCCCAGCGTCGATTGGGGGGCACCGCCCGTCGCCTTCAAGCGCTACCCCGATGCCATGCGAGTGGCCCTGCCCGGGCCTCGCATGGCGCGGGGCCGGGCCGTCACGGAACTCGGTGGCCTGGGCGCCGTGCTCTGGCATACCGCCGGCGTGAGCGCCGAACAGGGTGGGTTGAAACTGCGCGCGTCGCCCTCGTCGGGCGCCTTGTTCGCCACCGAGCTGTATGTCGCAGGCGACGGTGTGCAGGGCCTGGCACCCGGGCTGTGGCACTACGACGCGCTGGGCCACGCGCTCGAACGAAGCGCGCCGGCCGATCGCGCCGCTGCACTGATGGCGGCTGCGGCTGCGCCCGGGCGGCCGGTGGCGCTGGTGGTGGCCACCGCAGTGTTCCGCCGCACCGGGCAAAAGTACCGCGACCGGAGCTACCGCTACGAATGGGCGGACCTCGGGCATGCACTCGAGAACCTGCGGCTGGCGGCGTCGGCGGTCGGTGGATTCGCCCGGCTGCTGCCGGCGTTCGACGAGACCGAGGCGGGCGCCGCGCTGGGACTCGACAACGCGCAAGAGGGTGTGCTCGCGCTGGTGGCGCTGTATGCCGGCGCACCGCCGAAGGCGGCCGTGCAAACCCAGCCCTTGTGGCAGCCGGTCGCGCTGTCGCCCACGCTGGGCGGCTTGCCCCTGGGCGTGACGGCGGCCGCGCATGCATTCACCGCATTGCGCGCCGCCTCGGCCGGTGGGCAACCCGCACGCGAGCCTGCCGCCTCGGCGGCGGCGGTGCCGACGCAGCCCGCCAGTGCGTTGCTGCCTCGCCTGCCACCGCTGCGGCAGGATGCGCTGGGCTTGATCGCCACGCGCCGATCCAGGCGCCGCTTTGCCGCCGAGCCACTGCCGCTGGAAGCGCTGGCCGCGGTGTTGCAGCGCATGGTGCTGGGCGAGGCGCCCTTGTTGTCCGACGCGACACGCGTGTACGTGGTGGCGCACGCGGTGGCCGGCCTGCCCGCGGGCGCCTACCGCTACCGGGCCGAGGCCCAGGCGCTGCGGCCCACCCGCGCGCCGGCGCTGCTGCGGGACACGGCCCGCGCGGCGGCCCTGGACCAGGATGTGATCGGCGATGCGGCGGCGGTCTGCGTCATCGCGCTGGACCGCGCGGCGCTGGCGGCCGACCCCCTGGGGCCGGGGCGCGCTTACCGCCATGCGTTCATCGAGGCCGGGCTGCAGGGCGAACGCCTGTACCTGGAGGCCGAGGCGCGCGGCCTGGCGGCCTGCGCCGTGGGTGCGTTCTACGACGACGAGGCGGCCCGGCTCGTTGCGCTGGACCCGGCACAAGAATGGGTGCTGCACTTCGCGGCGCTGGGGCCGCGGGCGTGACCGTGCGCTATCAGGCCGGCGTGGAGAGGAAGGGCTTGACCACGCCCATCACCTGCTCCACGTAGGCCTGTTTCTGGCCCACCGGCGCCACGTAGTGCAGCGCCTTCTCCGCCGCCTCGGTGCCGGCCTTGCGTGCCATCAGCCAGGCGGCCAGGTACACCGACGACATGCAGCCGCCGGAGGTGGCCACCGGCCCGCGTGCGTGGAAGGGCTCGTCCAGCACCAGCACGCCGGCTTCCACCAGCCAGGGTTTGGTGGTGAGGTCGGTGCAGGCGGGCATGGTGCCCAGCAGGCCCAGCCGCGCCATCAACAGGGTGCCCGAGCATTGGCCGCCGATCAGCTGGCGCAGCGGGTCGATCTGCAGCCGGTCCAGCAGGGCGCTGTTCTCCGCGATGGCGCGGGTGTAGATGCCGCTGCCGAAGATCACCGCATCGGCTTCGTTGGCGAACTCCAGCGGCTGCTGGGCGGTGACGGTGACGCCGTTCATCGACGTCACCTGCGCCGAGGGGCTGGTGATCTCGGCGCTCCAGCCCTCCGCACGCAGGCGGTTGATCAGGCCCAGCGCAATGAACGAATCGAGTTCGTTGAAGCCGTCGAAGGTGAGGATGGCGACGCGGGTGGAGGAGGTGGTGGCCATGGGCCGCTCATTCTTCCAGCAGCGACCTCAACATCCAAGCAGTTTGTTCATGCACCGTCAGGCGCTGCGTGAGCAGGTCGGCGGTGGGTTCGTCGCTGGCCTTGTCGGCCAGGGGGAAGATGCCGCGCGCGGTGCGGGCCACCGCCTCGTGGCCCTCGACCAGGATGCGCACCATGTCCATCGCTTTCGGCGGGGTGGCCGGTGCGTCCTTCAGTGAAGTGAGGCTGCCGAACTGCTGGTAGGAGCCTGGTGCGGCGTGGCCCAGCGAGCGGATGCGTTCGGCGATCGGGTCCACCGCGTTCCACAGCTCGGTGTACTGCGTCATGAACATGGTGTGCAGGGTGTTGAACATCGGCCCCGTCACGTTCCAGTGGAAGTTGTGGGTCGTGAGGTAGAGCGTGTAGGTGTCGGCCAGCAGCCGGCTCAGGCCCTGCGTGATCGCGCTGCGGTCGTCTTCGGAAATGCCGATGTTGATCGGGGTCTTGTTCATCAGAGGCTCCTTGCACGGGGTTGCGGACGACTGTAGCGGCAAGCGCCGGCCCTGCCCGGTGCAGGGCCGGCGCGGCCCGGGGTTACACCGGCGTGGCGACGCCCAGGCGGGCCAGCGCCGCCCGTACCCCTTGCCCGTAGGCCGGGTCGGCGCGGTCGAAGTGGGCGAGCTGGCGCTGGATGATCTCCGGCGACACGCTGTGGATGGCGCCGGCGATGTTGTCCACCAGGTTCTGCTTTTCCTGCGCGGGCAGCAGGCGGTACAGGTTGCCGGCCTGGGTGAAATCGTCCTCTTCGGCGCGGGCGTCGTAGCGCGCCGCGGGGCCGCTCAGCGCCAGCGCCGGCTCGCCATGCCCCAGCCCTTGCGGCTGGGTGCCGCGGGCATCGACTGGTGCGTAGTTGCGCTCGGCCCCGGGGTTGTCGAACGCCATCGCACCGTCGCGCTGCTGGTGATGGAAGGGGCAGCGTGGCCGGTTCACCGGCAGCTGCTGGTGGTTGGTGCCCACGCGGTAGAGCTGCGCATCGTGGTACGCGAAGAGGCGCCCCTGCAGCATCTTGTCGGGCGAGTAGCCGAGGCCCGGCACCACGTTGGCCGGCGAGAAGGCCACCTGCTCCACCTCGGCGTGGTAGTTGTCGGGGTTGCGGTTGAGCTCCAGCACGCCCACCGGGATGCGCGGGAAGTCCGCATGCGGCCACACCTTGGTCAGGTCGAAGGGGTTGAAAGCCACCTGTGCGGCCTGCGCTTCGGTCATCACCTGGATGTAGACGCTCCAGCGCGGGAAGTTGCCGCTGGCAATGGCGTTGAAGAGATCGCGCTGGGCGTGGTCGGGGTCGGTGCCGGCCAGGCGCACGGCCTCGGCAGCCGACAGGTTCTTGATGCCCTGCTGCGTCTTGAAGTGCCACTTCACCCACACGCGCTCGCCGGCGTCGTTGATCAGGCTGAAGGTGTGGCTGCCAAAGCCGTCCATGTGGCGATAACCGTCGGGCGTGCCGCGGTCGCTGAACAGCATGGTCACCTGGTGCAGCGACTCGGGCGCGCGGCTCCAGAAGTCCCACATCGCGGTGGGCGACTTCAGGTTGGTCTGCGGGTCGCGCTTTTGCGTGTGCACGAAGTCGGGGAACTTGATCGGGTCCTTGATGAAGAACATCGGCGTGTTGTTGCCGGCCAGGTCCCAGTTGCCTTCTTCGGTGTAGAAGCGGACGGCAAAGCCGCGCGGATCACGCTCCGTATCGGCCGAGCCGCGCTCGCCGCCCACGGTGGAAAAGCGCACGAAGGTCTCGGTCGTCTTGCCGATCGCGTTGAACAGCTTGGCCTTGGTGAAACGCGTGATGTCGTGCGTGACCGTGAAGCTGCCGTAGGCGCCCGAGCCCTTGGCATGCACCACCCGCTCGGGAATGCGCTCCCGGTTGAAGTGCTGCAGCTTCTCGATCAGGTGGAAGTCCTGCAGCAGCAGCGGGCCGCGCGGGCCGGCGCTGAGAGAGTTCTGGTTGTCGGCGACCGGGATGCCGGAAGCGGTGGTCAGGCGGGGCGGGGTGGACATCGGGCGGCTCCTTGTAGGTGTGCCTGAAGTCTCGCCTCGGGCGATAGCTTCGTCTAATTGAAGACGGCTACTTCATTGATAGGGGCAACGAAGAGCCCTGATCCGCGGCCTGGCCGATTCGGATTCCCGCCCGGCTGATTCGAATTTCTACTCGGTCAACCGCTTCACACCATCCAGCTTGCAGGCATACACCGCGTTGCGCAGCGCCGCGATCGCTTCATAGCGGGTGAAGGTGCGCCGCCACGCCAGCACCACCCGGCGCGTGGGCACCGGCTCGCTGAACGGGATGTACTGCACCAAGCTGCCCCGCTCCTTGGGCACCGACAACTGCGGCACCACGGTCACGCCCATGCCGGAGGCCACCATGTGCTTGATGGTTTCCAACGACGAACCTTCAAAGCTCTTGCGGATGCCTTCGGCGTCGCTGGAAAAGCGGGCGAACTCCGGGCACACCTCCAGCACATGGTCGCGGAAGCAATGCCCGGTGCCCAGCAGCAGCATCGTCTCCTTCTTGAGTTCCTCGGAGCTGATGCTCTTGCGCTGGGCGAGCGCATGGTTCTTGGGCACCGCGACCATGAAGGGCTCGTCGTACAGCGGCGCGATGGCGAGGCCTGCATCGGGAAACGGCTCGGCCATGATGGCGCAGTCCAGGTCGCCGGTGCGCAGCATCTCCAGCAGCTTGACCGTGAAGTTCTCCTGGAGCATCAGCGGCATCTGCGGCGTCTTCTCGATCGCGTTGCGCACCAGCTCGGGCAGCAGGTAGGGCCCGATGGTGTAGATGATGCCGAGCTTGAGCGCACCATCGAGCGGATCCTTGCCGCGCTTGGCGATCTCCTTGATCGCCTGGGCCTGCTCGATCACCGCCTGGGCCTGGCGCACGATGGCCTCGCCCAGCGGCGTGACGCTCACCTCGTTGGCACCGCGCTCGAAGAGCTTGACGTCCAGCTCCTCTTCCAGCTTCTTGATCGCCACACTGAGCGTGGGCTGCGACACGAAGCAGGCTTCGGCCGCGCGGCCGAAGTGCTTTTCACGCGCAACGGCAACGATGTAGCGGAGTTCGGTGAGCGTCATGGCGGCGGGGTTCCGGGCGCAACGATACCCGACTCCACAAGAAAAAAGCCCGCGTCGGCGGGCCTTCCTCTGGGACAGGCCGCGCAGCGGCCAGGGGCGGTGGTGACAGAACGAGCGAAGCGCGGACGGGTTGCCCGGCCGCGCTTCGAGCCCCCACGGGGGGCGGCCGCCAGACGGCCGGGGGCCGTCAGTTCACGCTGACTGCGCTCCAGGCGGCAGCCACCGCATTGTGCTGGGGCGAGCCGGCACCGAACAGGTCGGCCGCGGCGCTCAGCGTGGCGGCGCGTGCACCGGCGTAGTTGGTGTTGGAGGTCATGTAGACCGACAGCGCGCGATACCAGATCTTCTGCGCGGCATCACGGCCGATGCCACCGGCAGCGGTGTTGCCGTTGCACACCAGCTGGCTGGGCGAGAGGTTGAAGCCCGCGGGCACCACCGCGCCTTCGGCCAGCAGGTAGAAGAAGTGGTTGGCCACGCCCGACGAGTAGTGCACGTCCAGGTTGCCGATGGTGGACGTGTAGCAATCCGGCGAGCGGCCGTCCAGGCTGGGCTTGAACATGTAGCGCAGCGCCTTGGTCGGGTTGGCCTGGCCCGCATTCGACTTGTAGATGCGCTCGCCCACCAGGTAGTTGGGCGTCTGCTTGGCGTTGTTGGCGTAGTACTCCACCATCGCGCCGAAGATGTCCGAATTGCCCTCGTTCAGGCCGCCCGACTCGCCCGAGTAGATCAGCTTGGCGGTGTTGGCGGTCACGCCGTGGCTCATCTCATGGCCGGCGATGTCGATGGCCACCAGCGGCAGCAGGGTCACGCCGTCGCCGTCACCATAGGTCATGCAGAAGCAGCTGTCGTTCCAGAACGCGTTGGCGTAGTTCCTGCCGTAGTGCACGCGCGAGGACGCCGTCTTGCCGGCCCCGTCGATGCCATTGCGGCCGTGCACGGTCTTGTAGTAGTCCCAGGTCAGCGCCATGCCGTAGTGGGCGTCGGCGCCCACGGTGGCCGCGTCGGTGGTGGCGAAGTTGCCCCACACGTTGTCGGTGTCAGTGAAGACCGCGCCCGCACCGAAGCGGCGGTTCTTCATGTTCAGCGTGCTGTTGTTGCTGCGGCTGGGGTCGCGCATCGCAAAGCCGCTGCTGGTGCTGTCGGTGGTGATGCTCACCGCGCCGGACAGCAGCGTGTTGCCGGTGCCATTGGAGGCCGCGGTGTGCACCTCGTCGTAGCGGTCCAGCAGCTGCAGGCTGTGGGCGTCGATGATCAGGTGCAGCACGCTGGGCGTGCCTTCATGGTCGAAGCCCTCGATCGTCACGTCATGGGCCAGCGCGGGTGCCTCCCCGCGTGCATAGATCACGAGGCGGGAGGTGGGGTTGCGCTCGGCCGCGCCGTTGAACAGGCTCTGCGCGTACTGCACCGCGGCCTCGTCGTCGAAGCGGGCGTTCAGGTCCAGCTGCCGCAGCGCGGCGCGCAGGGTGTGGGACGTGCCGCGGAAGGCGCCGCGCGCATCGGAGTGCACCACCAGGTCGCCGCCGATCACATGCAGGCCCTTGAAGCGGCGGTCGAAGCGCACGTGCTCCGCACCGTCGCGGTCCACCACCACGTCGCGGGCGGCAAAGGCGTCGTCCGCGCTGGCGTGCAGGGCGGCGGCCTGGGCCTTGATGTGGGCCAGGGCGCGGGCGACGGCCGGGTGGCTGGCGGAGGCGGGTGCAGCCTGGGCGCTGCCGACCAGGCAGGCGGCCAGCACACCGCTGGCAATGAGAAGTTGGCGAAGTGTCATGAGCGGATTCCCTCTTCTTGGATGGGCCTTGGGCGGCCTCGGCGACATGCCGGTGGCGGCGGGCCGGGTGCACCGGCCGCGGGCCATCGGGTGGACTCCGCACGCGGGCTTCGTGGGCCGCGGCGGTGCGAACCGCAGACTCTAGGGGCCGTCGAGCCTCAGGAGCCCCCCGCCTTAGGGGGGATCACGTTCACGAACTAGGGGGATCGCAAACCCGGTGTTCGTGGCTGCTGCGGCCTCGCGCACAGCGGCGGTTTGCGCCAAGGGGTCAGCGCTATCTGGAGCCTCACGCCTTGAGGTATTCGGCCCGGCCGCCCAGCCAGCGCTGCACATGCGCTTGCGCCAGCGCCGGTTGGCGCTGCAGCAGCGCCGGCGCGGCACGGCGCGCCTGCTCCAGCAGGGCGGCGTCTTCGTTCAGGTCGGCAAAGCGCAGCAGCGGCGCGCCCGACTGGCGTGCGCCCATGAATTCACCGGGGCCGCGGATGTCGAGGTCCCGGCGCGCAATCTCGAAGCCGTCGTTGGTGTCCACCATGGCCTTCAGGCGCGCCTTGCCGGTGTCGGACAAGGGCGAGGTGTACAGCAGCACGCACACGCTGGCCACCGCGCCACGGCCCACGCGCCCGCGCAGCTGGTGCAGCTGCGACAGGCCAAAGCGCTCGGCATGCTCGATCACCATGAGGCTGGCGTTGGGCACGTCCACGCCCACCTCGATCACGGTGGTGGCCACCAGCACCTGCATCTGCCCGCCGGCAAACTGAGCCATCACGGCGGCCTTCTCCGCCGCCGGCATGCGGCCATGCAGCAGGCCCACGCTGTGGCCCGGCAACGCCTCGCACAGCAGCCGGTGCGTCTCCGTGGCGTTCTGCAGGTCCAGCGTCTCCGATTCCTCGATCAGCGGACACACCCAGTAGACCTGCCGGCCCTTGGCCGCTTCGTCGCGGATGCGCGCGATCACCTGCTCGCGCTTGCTGTCGGCAAACACCTTGGTCAGCACCGGCGTGCGGCCGGGCGGCAGCTCGTCGATGGTGCTCACATCCAGGTCGGCAAAGTAGGTCATCGCCAAGGTGCGCGGGATGGGCGTGGCGCTCATCATCAGCAGGTGCGGCTCCATGCCGACCAGGCTCTTGCGCTTGAGCTGCAGGCGCTGGGCCACACCGAAGCGGTGCTGCTCGTCCACGATGGCCAAGCCCAGGCGGGCGAACTGCACGTCGTCCTGGATCACCGCATGCGTGCCCACCACCAGGGCGGCTTCGCCCGAGGCCACGCGCGCCACCATTTGCGTGCGGGCCTTGCCCTTGCGGCTGCCGGTGAGCCAGGCCACGCCGATGCCCAGCGGCTCCAGCCATTGCACCAGCTTGCGGAAATGCTGCTCGGCCAGGATCTCGGTGGGCGCCATGAGCGCGCACTGCCAGCCGGCGTCCATGGCCACCGCCGCGGCCAGCGCCGCCACCACCGTCTTGCCGGCGCCCACGTCGCCCTGCAGCAGCCGGTGCATCGGCCGGTCGCGCTGCAGGTCGGTGGCGATCTCCTCGGCCACCCGGCGCTGTGCCGCCGTCAACTGGAACGGCAATGCGGCGAGCAGGCGCTCGTGCAGGCCGCCGGACATGGTCGCCAGCGGCGGCGCGCGCAGGGCCGCGCGCTCCTGCTGGGCCTGCAGCTGCGACAGCTGTTGCGCCAGCAGCTCCTCGAACTTCAGCCGCTGCCAGGCCGGGTGCGTTTGGTCCTGCAGCGTGGCCAGCGCCACATCAGGCCGCGGGTGATGCAGGAAATGCAGTGCCTCGCGCAGGCTGGGCAGGCCCGGCGGCACGCTGGCCGGCGGCAGCAGCTCGTCCAGCGGCGCGCGCTGCAGCGCCGAGGCCACCGCCTTGCGCAGGTAGGCCTGCGGCAGCTGTGCGCTGGTGGGGTACACAGGCGTCAGCGCGTCGGCCAGCGGCGTGCCTTCGGCCACCGGCTTGCACACCGGGTGCACCATCTCGCGGCCGAAAAAACCGCCGCGCAATTCACCCCGCACCCGCACCCGCGTGCCGGGCGCCAGCTGCTTCTGCTGCGAAGGGTAGAAATTCAGGAAGCGCAGCACCAGCTCGTCGCTGCCATCGTCCAGCCGCGCCACCAGCTGGCGACGCGGGCGGAACTCCACCCGGCAGTCGCGCACGATGCCTTCGCATTGCACCGTCTGGCCTTCATGCGCATCGGCGATGCGCGTCAGGCGCGTCTCGTCCTCGTAGCGCATCGGCAGGTGCAGCGCGAGGTCGATGTCGCGCAGCAGGCCGAGCTTGTCCATGGCCTTCTGCGGGCCGGACTTCTCCTTCCTGGCGGGTGATTCGGCGGCGATGGCGGCGGCCTCGGGCATGAAACAATTCTGCCCTTGCCCGTTCTTCAGGCCGGTACAGCCTGCATGCCATGACTGCCTACACCCTGAGCGACTTCGATTTCGCTCTGCCGCCCGAGCTCATCGCCCAGCATCCCGCCGCCGAACGCAGCGCCTCGCGCCTGCTGGACGGCACCGGCACGCAGCCGGTGGACCGCGTGTTCCGCGACCTGCGCTCATTGATGAACCCGGGCGACCTGCTGGTCTTCAACGACACCCGTGTGATCAAGGCCCGCCTGTTTGGCGCCAAGGACACCGGCGGCGCGGTGGAGGCGCTGGTCGAGCGCGTGCTGCCCGGCCACGAGGTGCTCGCGCACCTGCGCGCCAGCAAGTCGCCGCGCGCCGGCCAGCGCGTGCGTTTTGCGGAGGCCTTCGACGCCGAGGTGATGGGCCGCGAAGGGCCGGACGGGTCGCTCTTTCGCCTGCGCTTGCCCTCCGAGCCGCTGGCCCTGCTGGAGGCGCATGGCCATGTGCCGCTGCCGCCCTACATCGCGCATGCGGACGAGGCGGACGACGTGGCGCGTTACCAGACCGTGTTCGCCGCCCGCCCCGGCGCGGTGGCGGCGCCCACTGCGGCACTGCATTTCGACGAGGCGGTGCTGCAGGCCCTGCGCGACCGCGGGGTGCAGATGGCGCAGGTGACGCTGCACGTGGGCGCGGGCACCTTCCAGCCGGTGCGCAGCGAGAACCTGGCCGAGCACCGCATGCACAGCGAATGGTTCGAGGTGCCCGACAGCACCGTCGACGCCGTGGCGGCAGCGCGAGAGCGCGGCGGCCGGGTGATGGCCGTGGGCACCACCACCTTGCGCGCGCTGGAGTCGGCGGCCCGCGACGGCACCCTGCGCGCCGGCGCCCGGGACACCGATCTCTTCATCACGCCGGGCTACCGCTTCAACGTGGTCGAGCGCCTGCTCACCAATTTCCACCTGCCCAAGAGCACCTTGCTGATGCTGGTGAGCGCCTTTTCGGGCTACACCCACCTGCGCGCGCTGTACGCGCATGCGATCGCGCAGCGCTACCGCTTCTTCAGCTACGGCGACGCGATGCTGCTGGACCGGCGCGAGCCGGCCGATGTCACAACCTGAATGGCTGCGTCGTCATGACATCAGTGCCCCTGATGCCATGACACCATGCCCCTCCCTCCCCTTGCGCTGACCCTGCTGCGCGCCGCCCTGGCCGCGGGCCTTGCCGCCAACGGCCTGGCCATGCTGCTGGCGCCGGCCGCCTGGTACCACGCCGTGCCGGGTGTGCCTTTCACCGGGCCGCTGAACACCCATTTCGTGCGCGACATCGGCTGCGCCTACCTGGTGGCCGCCGCCGGGCTGGCCTGGCGTGCCTGGCGCGCTGACGGCGCCGCCGCGGCACTCGCCGGCGCCGCCTTCCTGCTGCTGCACGCCGGTGTGCACCTGGGCGAAACGCTCGCCGGGCTGTGCGGCTGGGCCACGTTCTGGCGTGACGTGCCGGGCGTGGTGCTGCCCGCGCTGCTGGCGGGCGCACTGGCCTGGCCGGCGCGCCCCACTTCACTTCCATCCCCCAGGAGATCTGCCCATGCTTGACTGGTTGATCCGCCGCCGCCTGGCGTCCTTCGAACGCCGCTACGGTTACGACGCACGCTATGCGCACGAGCTGCTGGCCGCCAGCCGCAAGGGCTTTTTCCTCTACGCCCGCGTGAGCGCGATGGCCAACCACCGTGACGGCGTGCCGCGCGACGCCTGGTATGCCGCCAAGGTGGTCGCGGCCCGCAGGGAGGACTGCGGCCCCTGCACCCAGCTGGCGGTGGACATGGCACGCGAAGCCGGCGTCAAGGACCGGCTGCTGAGCGCCGTGCTGCGCGGCGATGTGCAGGCGCTGGATGCCGACAGCGCGCTCGCCGTGCGGTATGCCGAGGCCGCGATCGCGCACGCACCCGACCTGCCCGCGTGGCGCGACCAGGTGGTGCAGCGCTGGGGCGAGCGCGGCCTGGCGTCACTGGCGCTCACCGTCACCGCCATCCGCATGTTCCCGATGCTCAAATACGCGCTCGGCCACGGCCAAGCCTGCCAGCGAGTGCAGGTGGGCGCCGACACCGTGCAGCCCGCCGCCTTGCCCGCCCATGCCTGACGACGCAACCCCGACCCCCACCGCCGATCCGGCCTTCCTGCCGCACTACCGCTACCTGCGTGCGCTGGCCTACCGCATGCTCGGCTCGCGGGCCGAAGCCGAGGACGTGGTGCAGGACGCTTGGCTGCGCTGGCAGGCCGCCGACCGCGCCGGCGTGGAGAACGTGCGCGCCTTCCTGTCGCAGACCGTCACCCACCTCTGCCTGGACCGCCTGCAATCCGCACGCGCACGGCGCGAGCAGTACGTCGGCGTGTGGCTGCCCGAGCCCCTGGTGGACGAGGACTTCCATCCCGGCCCGGAGGTGGCCACCGAATACGCGCAGGAAGTGTCCATGGCCTTCATGCTCGCGCTGGAGCGCCTGAGCCCGCTGGAACGCGCGGCCTTCCTGCTGCACGACGTGTTCGACCTCGATTTCGACGAGGTGGCGCGCCGCCTGCAGCGCAGCCCCGCCTCGGTGCGCCAGCTCGCCAGCCGGGCTCGCCAGCATGTGCGTGCCGAGCATGTGCGCCGCGAGGTGGCGGCCGAAGAAGGCGAGCGCCTGCTGCGCGCCTTTGGCATGGCGCTGGCGCGTGGCGACCTGGACGCACTGGCCCGCACCTTGACCGACGATGCCGAGTTCCTCTCCGATGGCGGCGGCGTGGTGACTGCGGTGCCCAAGCCCCTGCATGGCGCCGAGCGCATCGCCAAGGCGCTGCTCGGCTTCTTCCGCCTGGCCGACTGGAGCCGCACCCGCTTCCAGGAAGTGCGCATCAACGGCCTGCATGGCTGGCTGCTGCACGACCTCAACGGCACGCCGATCCAGACCCTCGCGCTGGAGCCTGCCAGCGACGGGCGCATCGGCCGCATCTACGTGGTGCGCAATCCCCACAAGCTGCAGCACCTGAAGCCGGGTGCCGTTGCCGGGGCCGGCTGACACACGAACACGCCCGCCGACGACTGACCCGGCGCGCGAGGCTGCCTAAGCTGGGTGCCAGGCAATGTCGCCGCAAGCACACAAGGAGATCGCACCATGGGCAAGTACTTCATCGGCTGGCTGCTTGGCGTTCCGGCCATCGTGCTGGTGCTGCTGTACTTTTTCTTCCACTGACACGCGCGCTGCGCGCCGGCTGGGCACGGCGCAGCGGCTTCTTACGCGCTTGGTGTGTCAAATTGTTCACGCACCTTGCGCCCAATGACGGTCACCTCATCCAAACGGACGATGGGCCCGCGTTTGTTGCATTTTGACAATGCGGCTGCGCGCTGCCTCCAGGTAGCGCCTCATCGACATCCCAGCAGAGGTGCACATGCAGAAAATCGACCGTCTTGCCCAGCGTTTTGCGGCGTTGACGCTTCCCCTGGCCCTGGCCGCATGCGGTGGTGGTGGTGGCAGCAGCCCCGCCCCGGCGCCCACGCCACCCGCGCCGCTGGCCCTGAGCATCACGGGCACGGCCGCCACCGGCGCTGCGATCGCTGGCGGCCAGGTGGACGCGAAATGCGCCACCGGCACCGCCAGCGCCACCACCGGCACCGATGGCAGCTTCACCTTGTCCGTCACCGGCGGCAGCCTGCCCTGCGTGATCAAGGTGAGCGCCGGTGCTACTGAGCTGTACTCGCTGGCTGAAGGCAGCGGCACCGAGGTGCACGCCAACGTCACCCCGCTCACCCAGCTGGTGGCCGCGCAGGTGGCCGGGGGTGACCCGGCCGCCCTGTACGCCAGCTTCGACGCCACGGCGCAGGCCAAGGTGACGTCCACCGCCGTGGCGGACGCCATCACGCAGGTGTCCGGTGCCCTGGCCGGCACCGTGGACTTGACCGGCGTGAACCCGCTCACCGCCACCTTCGTGGTGGGCGATGCGCTCGACCAGAAACTCGACGCGCTCGGCGCTGCCCTCACCGCGGCGCAGGTGTCGCTGGCCGACGTGAGCGCCGCACTGACGGCCAACCCGGGCGCACCGGCGCCGGTGGTCACCTTGCTCAAGCCGGCTGCGGCCAGCTGCAGCAGCCTGCGCAGCGGCACCTACCGCGCGCTCAATCCCAACGAAAGCTCTGCGGAGTGGAACGCGCAGCTCATCACCGTGGATGCGGCCGCGCTGACCGTTACGGAGCACGATGGCAACGTCGTGCCGCTGACCGACAAGGGCGGCTGCCTCTTCGAGGCGGGCGGTGGTGCAATGCAGTTCATGGTGTCGCGCTCGGGCATCGCGGTCGTGCGCGACTCGTCGACGACCACTGCGGTGGAAACCGCGGTGGTGCTGCCTGAGCAGAGCATCCCGCTGGCCGACCTGGCGGGCGAGTGGAACGCGGTGCAGTACACCCGCAGCGCCACGGGCCAGCCGCTCAAGCCGGTGGGTGTCACCTTCACGCTGGATGCCACCGGCCATGTCACGGCCGGCAATGATTGCCTGGGCATGGCAGGGTGCACGCCCTGGACTTCCTTGCCTGGCGCATTGCAGGCGGCGGCGGGCGGTGGCTACACCGCCACCTCCGCCACGGCCGGCACGCTGCAGCTGTTCCCGTTCAAGACGGCCGACGGCAAGGTGTCGATGTTCATCATGCCGCCGGCCGGCTTCGGCTTCATCGTGGCGGCCAAGCAGCAGTCGTCGACCCTGCCCGAGGTGGGCGGGGTGACCCGGGTGTGGGACTTCACGATCAATGGCAGCGGCTTCGCCTCCGCGCTGAGCGAGATGGAGTTCACCGTGCTCACCAACGATGCGGCCACCCAGAGCTATACCCGCAGCCGCACCTCGGACGGCCGCATCGATGGCTTCACCATCGAGTCGCCGCGTGCCGGATTGCGCCATCGTGCGGCGGGCACCAGCCAGATCAACACCGGCGCCACCGTGTCGTTCTCGGAGATCATCGCGATGCCCTTGCCCGGCACGGGCATCACGGTGTACACCAGCGTCGCGTCGAACCAGAACTTCTTCGGCGTCTCGGTCGGCAAGCCCTGAACGCAGGGGCTGCTTACCCGGCCAGCCAGGGCGGCTCCTCGAGGGGCCGCCCTTTTTCCATCTTGCCCAAGGCCACCCGATGAGCCGCTTCACCGCAGATCCTTCCCCGCCGGCCGCCTGGCGCCGGCTGCTGTTGCCACTGACCTGCGCCCTGATGCTGGTGGCCTCGCTCGCCTGGGCCCTGTGGCTGGGCAAGGACAGCGACAGCTGGCCGGGCCGCCGCGTCACGCAGGCCCGGGCGTGGGTGGCTCCCGCGGTCGACGTCACGCCGCCTGCTGCGGGCGCAGCGTGGCAGCCGATCGAGCTGCCGGACAACTGGAAGGTCGCGCGCCCGGAAGGCCCCGCCGCGGTGTGGTACCGCGTGCCGCTGGACACCAGCGGCCTGCAGGCGCCTGCGTTGCTGATCGCCCGCCTGGCCACCAGCGGGCAGGTCCTGCTCAACGGCTCGCGCCTGTGGGACGGGCGTGAATCCACGCCGCACGAGGTGCGCAGCTGGAATGCACCGGTGCTGGTGATGCTGCCCCCGGCCCTGCTGCGGCCCGGCGGCAACGAGCTGCTGATCGAGGTGGCCGGGCCGCCGCGCTACCGCGCCGGGCTGTCGCACCTGCAGCTTGGAGAAACCGCCCAGCTCCTCCCGGCGTACCGGGCGCGCGCCTTCTGGCAACGCGATGGGGCGATGCTGTCCAGTGCCATTTCCGCGCTGGCCGGCCTGCTGATGCTGTTCACCTGGCTGCGCATCCGCGACGAGCCGATGTACCTGTTTTTCAGTGCGGCCTCGCTGGTCTGGGCCGCGCGCAACAGCAACCTCTTCCTCGACTCGCTGCCCCTGACGCTGGACCAGTGGGCGGCCGTGGTCTACCTCGGCCACACTTGGTTCAACACCCTGTTCGGCCTGTTCGTGCTGCGCTTCACGCAGATGCGCTGGCGCTGGGTGGAGCGTGCGCTGTGGCTGTACGCGGCCGTCAACACGCTGGCGCTGGTGTCGGGCATGCTGGGCAGCATCGAACAGGCCATGCGCTGGATGGCCGCACCCGCGGTGCCGCTGTACCTGCTGCTGGTGGGCCTGCTGCTGCGAAAAGGCTGGCGTGACCGCAGCACCGAGTCCGCGCTGATGGCGGCCTCGGTGATCACCTACATCGTGCTGTCGCAGCGCGACGGCCTGCTGCTCAACAGCAAGCTGCCGTACGACGGCTTCTACATCTCGCACTACACCGGTGTGCTGATGCTGGTGTCCATCGTCTGGAGCCTGGTGGCGCGCCAGGTGTCATCGCTGCAGGCGGTGGAACGGCTGAACACGGAGCTGGAGCTGCGCGTGGCCGACCGCACCCAGGCATTGCAAGCCGCGAATGCGGCCAAGACGCGCTTCCTCGCTGCCGCGAGCCACGACATCCGCCAGCCTGTGGCCGCCATCGGCCTGATGGTGGGGCTGCTGCGCGAGCAACTGGCCTCACCCGCACTGCGCGGGCTGGTCGACCGGGTTGACGGTGCGGTGGCCTCGCTGGAGACGCTGCTCAAGGGCCTGCTGAACCTGTCGCGGCTCGATTCCGGCACCGTCACCCCGCGCATGGAGCGGGTGGCGTTGCAGGGCTTGTTCGACGCGATCGCGATGCACGAGCACGAGACGGCGCAGCACAAGGGCCTGCGCCTGCGCCTGCGCACCACCCCGCTGGCGGTGCGGTCCGACCCGGTGCTGCTGGAGCAGGTGCTGCGCAATCTGGTGAGCAATGCGGTGCGCTACACCGAGCGCGGCGGTGTGCTGGTCAGCGCGCGCCGGCGCTCGGCCCACCGGGTGCTGCTGCAGGTGTGGGACACCGGCATCGGCATTCCGGCCGAGCACCAGGCGGCGGTGTTCGACGAGTTCGTGCAGCTGGACAACGAGGCGCGCGACCAGGCGCGCGGGCTGGGCCTCGGGCTGGCCATCGTCAAGCGCAGCGTGCGCCTGCTCGGCTGCACGCTGCGCTTGAGTTCGCAGCCCGGCCGCGGCAGCTGCTTCTCGCTCGAGCTGCCGATCGCCGAGGCGCAGCTCGATGCCGCCACCGCGCCGACGCAGGCCTTGCAGCCGCTGGCGGGCCTGAACTTGTGGCTGGTCGAAGACGACGCCGCGGTGCGCGAGGCGCTGCGCCTGCGGCTGCGCCACTGGGGCGCCGATGTTCAGGCCTTCGACGGCGCGCCCACGCTGAAGGCCGCGCTGGCGCAGCCCGGCGGCCCGCGCATCGACCTGCTGCTCACCGATCACCGGCTGCCCGGTGCCAACGGCCTGCAGGTGGTGGCCTGGGTGCGCGAGCGTTTTGGCCCGGTGCCAGCGCTGGTGGTCACCGGCGATACCGCGCCGGAGCAGATCGCGCTGCTGGCCGACAGCGGCATGCCGGTGCTGCACAAGCCCTTCCGCGCCGAGCAGCTGCTGCTGGCCTTGCAATCGGCGCTGCAGGCTGCGCGCCGGCCCGCCCCGGTGGGGGCGCTGAACGCCTGAGCTCAGGCGCTGGGCGGCGCCAGCCCGAGGCGGCGCGCCGCCAGCGCGGCCTGGGTGCGGTTGTTCACACCGAGCTTGCGGAAGATGTCGGCCAGGTGGGTTTTCACCGTCGGCTCGGCCAGCTTGAGCTCCTGGCAGATGCGCTTGTTGGGCGCACCTTCCACGAGCAGCCGCAGCACCTGCACCTGGCGCGGCGACAGGCCGTGCGCCAGGCTGTCGTCCTGCGCCACGCCCGCGGGCGGCGGCAGTGCGCCGCCGGGCAGCACCTCGCGCAGCGCGGTTTCCAGCGCGCTGCCGTTGGCGGTCTTGCAGATGAAGCCCGCGGCGCCCGCCTGCAGCACATCGCGAACGGTGGCCGGGGTGTCGTCGGCCGACAGCACCACGATGCGCAGCTGTGGTGCGGCCTGGCGCAGCCGCTGCAACCCGCCCAGGCCTTTGCTGTCGGGCAGCGCCAGGTCCAGCAGGACCAGGCTCACGTCCGGCGCTTGCTGCAGACAGCCCAGCGCCTGCGCCAGGCTCTCGGCATGCAGCAGTGCCACGCCGGGAAAACGTTGCGCCATCAGCAGCGACAGGCCCTCGCGGACGATCGCGTGGTCGTCCACCAGCAGCACCGTCGCGCTGGCGCCCGGGCTGGCGCTTTCGCGCTGCACAGCCATCCGGGCGCTCATTGCAACGCGTTGGCAAGGTTGCCCACGTTGGCGCGCACACCGGGCAAGGGCTGCAGGCCGAAGCGCTGGGTGATGAACTTGAGGATGGAGGTGGTGTCGTAGGGTGTCTTGTCGATGAAGCCGCGCTTCACGCTGGGGCCGATCAGCAGCGCCGGCACCCGGCTGCCCGGGCCGAAGCGGTCGCCCCAGCCGGGGCCGCTGGGCGGGGGCACGTGGTCCCAGTAGCCGCCGTTTTCGTCGTAGGTGACGATCACCAGCATGTCCTTCCATTGCGGGCTCGCCTGCAGCTGCCGCAGCAGCGCGTCCATGTGGCGGTCGCCGCTTTCGATGTCGGTGTAGGACGGATGCTGGGTGTAGCGCCCGGCCGGTTTGTAGAAGCTCACCGGCGGCAGCGTGCCGGCGGCGATGTCGCGCACGAAGTCGTCGCCGTCCTTCAGGTGCTGCGCGCGGTCGGCGGTGCCGGGGGCGAAGCGGGCGAAGTAGTTGAAGGGCTGGTGGTGCGGCTGGAACATCGGGCTGCCCTCTTCGCGCGCGTAGATCACACGCCGCTTGGTGCCCGCGGGCTGGCGGCCGTCGGCCAGTGCGGCGTTCCAGCCGCCGGCGTACCAGGCCCAGCGCACGCCGGCAGCGCTGAGCGTGTCGCCGATGGTGCGGCTGGTCTGCGGCGGCACCGGCGCTTCGGTGGCCGTGCCGCGGGCGTCGGCCAGGTCAGGTGCACCGGCCGGTGGCTCGATGGCGCTGGGTTGGTAGGGCGGCTGGCTGGTGTTGACCGAATAACCGTCCGGCGTGACCTGGCCGCCGCTGGCGCTCCACACCTGCACCGCGGCTTCGTTGGCCGAGGGGGAGCCGGGTTTTTTCTCGAGGCGGCCGCTGGCGTCCAGGCGCACCCGCATGGTGGCGGGCGCATCCGGATGCGTGGGCGCGCAGGCACACACCAGGTACTGGTGGTTGAGGTAGGAGCCGCCGAAGGCGCCCATGAAGAAGTGGTCCGCCAGCGTGTACTCCTTGGCCCATTGCCACAGCCGCAGCTTGCTGCCGTCGTAGTGGCCCATGGTCCAGCCGCCCACTTGCGACATGGCGGCAAAGCGGTTGTTGAGGCCGCCGTTGATCTGCTCCTGGTGGTGATAGAAGGCGTGGATCGGGCTGGGCACCAGCTGGTCGGTGCGCCGGTTCATCGGCGGCGCGTCGATGCGGAAGGGCGCATTCGGCATGCGCGGAAAGCTGGCGTCGGGCTTGCCGTCGCGCCCGAAGACGAGCAGCTCCTTGAGCGGCTGGCCGTCATGGTCGATCTGGGTCGCCTGCTCGGGCGTGGCGCTGGCCACGCCCTCGGCGCCGGGGAACAGGCCGTACATGTTGTCGAAGCTGTGGTTCTCCGCGTAGATCACCACCACATGGCCGATGCGCTGCATGGCCGGCGTGGGACCGGCAGGCACGGTGGGCTGCTGGGCGCAGGCGCTCAGCAGGGCTGCAGCGGCCAGGGCGCCGCAGCGCCACAAGTTGGCAGGAATCCTCATCTCGCGTACCTCCGCGCCTTGACAAGGCTGCATTGTGAGGCGCTTCATTCAAGTGCCGCCATGCCCGGGCCGATATGACGTTGGCCGGCCGTTGCCGGCGCTGTGCGGGAGTGCACGTGCCATGAAGTTGTTGCCCTTGCAGGATGTGAGAGCCCAGTTGAAGGTGGGATCTCCTTTGCCCTTCAGCATCCGGGATGAGGCGGGCCAGTTGCTGCTGGCGCGTGGCCATGTGGTGGACAGCGACGCATCCCTGGCTGCGCTGCAGGAGCGCGGCGCCACCGTGGACGTGGAGGAAGTGCAGCAGCGCCGTGGCGAAGCGGTGGCCCCGCCGGCGGAAAACTTCCCCGCCCGCTGGCACCAGCTGACCGTGCGTGCAAGCGTGGTGCTGCGCCCGCCGCTGGCCGACGACTTCCTGGACCGCCTGCAGGAGATCCGCGGCCAGATCCTCGGCATGAGCGAGCGCGACCCGGACATGCTGCTGTACCTGGCGCTGCGCACCGCGCGCGACCCCGGCGTGCACTACGGCGTGTTGCATGCCCTGCATGTGGCCACAGTGTGCGCGCTGCTGTCGCGCCGGCTGCACTGGACCGAGGACGCCCGGCTCAGCCTGGTCAGCGCGGCGCTCACGATGAACATGTCCATGGTGGAGCTGCAGTCGCGGCTGGCCGGCTCCACCCAACCGCCCACCCAGGCCCAGCGCGAGGTGATCGACCGCCATGCGGCCGACAGCGTGGCGCTGCTGCGCAAGGCCGGCGTGGACGACGAAGCGTGGCTGCAGACGGTGGAGCAGCACCATCCGGCGGCCGCCGGCACGCCGGACGAACCCGGCGAGGCGGCGCGGCTGCTGCGCCTGGTGGACGCCTACACCACCCGCATCACCGACCGGCCCGACACCATCATTGCCTCGCCCGCCCTGGCCGCGCGCGACCTCTTCGCGCAGCATCGGGGCGACCCCTTTGCCCTGCTGCTGGTGAAGGAGCTGGGCATGTACCCGCCCGGCTGCTTCGTGCGCATCGCCTCGGGCGAAACGGCGGTGGTGCTGCGCCGCGGGCAGAACGCGAATGCGCCCCTGGTGGCCTGCGTGACCAACAAGCGCGGCGACGCCTTGCAACAGCCCACCCGCCGCGACACCGGCCTGCTGCCCGAGCATGCGGTGACGCAGGTGGTGCCGGACAAGGACGTGCGCGTGCGCATGCCCTCCCAACAACTCTATGCCTGAGCCTGCCTGAGGGGTGGGGGACAATCCCCCGATGCTCCAGTTCGACCTGCTGAAGACCGACGGCCTTGCGCGCCGCGGCCGCCTGACGCTCAATCACGGCGTCGTTGAAACCCCGATCTTCATGCCCGTGGGCACCTACGGCACGGTGAAGGGCGTGATGCCGCAATCGCTGCTCGACATGGGCGCGCAGATCATCCTGGGCAACACCTTCCACCTGTGGCTGCGCCCGGGCCTGGACATCCTGCGCCAGTTCGGCGGGTTGCATCGCTTCGAGGCCTGGCACAAGCCGATCCTCACCGACTCCGGCGGCTTCCAGGTATGGAGCCTGGGCGAGATGCGCAAGATCTCGGAAGAGGGCGTCAAGTTCGCGTCCCCGGTCAATGGCGACAAGCTGTTCCTCACGCCCGAGACCAGCATGCAGATCCAGACGGTGCTCAATTCCGACATCGTCATGCAGTTCGACGAGTGCACGCCGTACGAAACCAAGGGCCGCCTCACCACCGAGCGCGAGGCGCAACAGTCGATGGAGCTCAGCCTGCGCTGGGCGCGCCGTTGCGTGGCCGAGTTCCAGCGCCTGGAGAACCCGAACGCACTGTTCGGCATCGTGCAGGGCGGCATGTTCGAGCACCTGCGCGAAGCGTCACTGAACGCGCTGGTCGAACTCGACCTGCCGGGTTACGCCATCGGCGGCGTGAGCGTGGGCGAGCCCAAGGAGGAGATGCAACGCATCATGGCCCACACGCCGCACCGCCTGCCCGCGCACAAGCCACGTTACCTGATGGGCGTGGGCACGCCGGAGGACCTGGTCGAGGGCGTGGCCTGCGGCGTCGACATGTTCGATTGCGTGATGCCCACGCGCAACGCGCGCAACGGCCACCTCTTCACCCGCTTTGGTGACCTGCGCTTGCGCAACGCCCGCTACAAGATTGACGACAAGCCGATCGACGAGACCTGTGGCTGCCACACCTGCCAGCATTTCAGCCGCGCCTACCTGCACCACCTGGACCGCTGCGGCGAGATGCTGGGGCCCATGCTCACCAGCATCCACAACCTGCATCACTACCTGAACCTGATGAGCGAAATCCGCCAGGCGCTGGATGAAGACCGGTTCGAGGCCTGGCGCGTGCAGTTCAAGGCCGACCGCCAACGCGGCGTTTCATGATCCGCTGGCCGCTGCGCGCACTGAGGAGCGGGCTGCGCTGGGCCATCGCCCTGGTGCTGCTGTTCGAGGAATGGGGCTGGGAGCCGCTGTCGCGCGCGCTGGGCCAGCTGGAGCGGCTGCCGGTGTTCGCCTGGCTGGGGCGCCGCATCCGCAACCTGCCGCCTTATGCGGCGCTGGGCATCTTTCTGCTGCCCACGCTCGCGCTGCTGCCGATCAAGCTCGCGGCGCTGTGGTTGATCGGCAAAGGGCACGCGGGCATGGGCCTGCTGGTGATCGTGGCCGCCAAGATCGCCGGCACCGCCATCGTCGCGCGCCTGTTCGTGCTGACGCGCGAGTCGCTGATGCGGCTGGCGTGGTTCGCGCGCTGGTATGGGCGGTGGATGACGTGGAAGGACACGCTGCTGGCGCATGTGCGCGCGTCGGTGGCGTGGCAGCGGGCGCGGAGGATCAAGGCGGGGGTGAGGCGGTTTTTGCGCCGGCGAGTGCGGGTGTAGAGGTACTCAGTACGTAGCGCCTTTTAGGTGGGGCGCGGTCAACTGCACTGTGCTCCGGCACTCCCAGCGACTACTTTGGCGCCGATGGAGGGGAGTATGGCGACGCCTTCGTGGGCGAGTTTTCAAAGATTTCCCATGCCTCCCTTCGCTCAGAGTTGAGCGAGATGCTTAAGTATTTGGATGTTTGTGGAGCGCGGAACGACGATCCGACTTCAATGCCGAGATCGTCCCACGCGCACAGGACTCCGGAGTTCTTTTCCGACGAGCATCGTGGATTGCCGGGAAGCACTGCACGTCAACTGGACATCGATGCACCAAGAACTACGGTTTTTCCATCAACGGAGATTTGATGTTCCCTGAGGATGATCTCAGGCTTGGCTCCGCGAGGTACAACGCGCGGCTCTCCACAGTCCTTGACGGCACCTGCTTGCTCCCAGCCCTTGCGCATCAACTCATTGAGCAAATCGAACTGGGTTGGCTCCTGGCCCCCTCTTCTTTTGCGGGCGCGCTCGTAGATTTCCTCTCGCAGTGCCCGCTGGCCTGCTGCGTCTTCTACAGACGATGGTGAGGAGGTAGCGCCTCCGCCTCAAGGGCGACGATTCCTTTGGGCGCTCAGGCGCCGCATCACGAAGTGGCATACCGCCCCTCCCGTGAACCAGGGTGCCAACATGCCGAGTAGAGGCACGAGGCTCATGCCGGTGAGCATGACGCCCAACACCAGCATCTCCAGGCGGCTGTGCACGAGGATGTGCCGGACCTGTTCGGCAGTCGCCACGTCGTCCGCCGCGTCATTGATGAGCGAACGGACGTTCATGTAGCTCAGCAGCAGAAACATTGCCACGCCACCAATGATCGGAATGAACAGGCAGACGATGAAGCCTGAGAACGTACCGATCCACGGTCCGACGGTGTTTCGCATCGACAAGGCGGCGCTGTCCGAGCCGCTCCTGTAGCCGGGGTCCTTCAGTTCCGGGTAGTGCTTGAGCGTCTTGCGCTGAATCGTGGGCATCAAAAGGAGTTCGACCGCGATGCGAGCGGTGCCGACCACGAGCACGACGTACAGCAGCGCCATCGCGCCCCAGCCAATGAGAAGGCCAAGACCAATGCCGGTCACGTGGCTCATCGTCACTGCCGTCGTCGCAGTCCGGCCTCCGCCAACGAGCCAGAGTACGCCGCCGAAGACAACGATTCCCACCACCGCTGCCACATGAATCACTTGCTCACGGAAAACAATGAAGATCACCAGCCAGCCGAGGGCAGCGATCAACCATACTAAAACTGATGTGAGGACCGCGCGAACGCTCAGGGCTTGACGCAGACCGAGAGTGACGCAGGCGATGGCTTCGCGGGTTGCAGCTTGCCATCGGCCGGTGGACAGGGTGGACGCCGCGGCGGCACGGGTGTTCATGGGTTTTCTGTTTAGCCGGGCCCCCCGCGAGGCGGGCCAAATTTTCAGCGCACGCCTTGCAGCGTGTCGTGAATCTTTGCATTCGGGTCAACGGCGCCGGGCCGCAAGCGCAAGGACATCGCGATGGTGCGAACGAGCCTCACGGCTTCGTCGATTTCCGGAGGTTCTTTGCCGCGCATGCCGTCGATCGTCGTTTCCTTTGGGATCCCCATGGCATTGACCTCGATCGCGGGCTGCGTGGCCGAGCCGGGCACACCCAGCGTCTCAAGAATCACCTCGTACTGGGCCACACCGTGCAGCGAGGGTATGTACTCCACCGCGAGCAGGCGCGCGCGCTGCCCGCCCGCCAGGGTGAGGTACTCCACGTCGCGGTGACGCTTGATCGCCTTGGTGCCCGCGAACATGCAGCCGAACACGTTGCGGCTGGCCGTGCCTTGCTGCGGGTGGCATTTTTCTCGCTCTTCCTTGGAACGCGTGTCCTCACGGTCCCATGGGGTTGGCACATCGTCGATGCGCTGCGCCTCTTCGCCCGTGGGTTGTGCGTTGCGGGTCTTGATGGCGAGTTGCAGCAGCAGGTTGCTGTGACGTGCATCGCGCAAGGGCATGTCGAAAGCGTAGTCACGCTCCGTGACGCCCTTGGGGTCGGCGAAGAAGCCGTAAGGCGTGCAGATGCCGGGGTCGCTGGGCATCTCGCCGGGGGTGCGAACGCGGTAACGAGGCCACACGGCGTCGATCACGGCCTTGGCTTGCGTGGCCGAACCCTCACCGCTCATCTCGCCGTGCAGCATGCGCGGGCGCTTGTCTGTGGGGACGTAGATTCCAAAGTCGAAGGTCTTGCCCGAGCGCCAGATGAAGGAGTGAGGTTCGCGCCAGGGTTGTCGGGTTGTGATGGCAGCGCGTCGATCCGTTTCTTGCTGTGACATGCTGCCCCCTATGAACGTCTCGAAATGAGCCTCCGCTCTGCGATCAACGTAGCCGAAGTCGTCCGCCTTCCTGATGGCCGAGGCTTCTAGAAGCTTCAAAGAAGCGACCGACACCGTACCGGAGCCGAACCCCTTCTTGCCAGCCACGCGATAGGTCCCATTTCCGTGCGGCACAAACTCCGGAAGCGCTTCACCGAAGTACAGCGGGGGCGGCACTTTGATCTGCAGGCGGCCTGCGCATTCGCTGCGCCAATCACTCGGAGGTTCATAGTCAGGGGTAGCGTGCCGGTCGCTTTTGGCGTCACATGCATTGAGCGCAACCAGACTGAACGCTGCCGCAAGGGCGGTCACTGATTGCCGTCTTTTCATGTTGGCGCCTGATCATTATTCGGCGTCGGACTTGCTGCCACGATGATCGTATTGGGTGCATTGCCGCGTTCCAACTCGGTCAGCAGGATCATGTTCATGCCAGGGTGGTTATTTTCGCCTTCTGTCCAATCGATAGGCAATTCACAGATGAAGCCTTGGACACCAACCGGAGTCCTGCTCTGAGATGTTCCGGGCTTCCAGAAGTCTTCGGAGAAGGGCATGCGCGAGGCGAAGGGACTGAGGGTTTCCTGGACCATCTTGTAGTCCGTTTGCACCGATTCGGCGGAAAACTTGCGATCTCGATTCCACACGGGCCATATGGAAGAAGACGAACCTGGTACCCAATCGAAGGCTGCGGCATACGCTTTGGAGTTCGCATTGGCAACCGCCTGAATCGCCTTCCAAGTCACCGGATCTGCGGGCTTGTCCAGCAGCCCCGCCAACTGAGATGCGGGTTTGACGATATCGTTGGCCGCGCCCAGCGCAAAGTGCTTGCGCCACAAGTCCTTGCGCAGTTCATGCGCCAGTTTGCGGACCTTTATTGGATTGCGTCCGTCAATGGGCGCTTCGACGGCGCTCAAATCCATCATCAACACAGCTAGCTCGGAATCGCGCCCACCGGCCAAGCTGCGATCGTTGATGTTGGCGCTGCCGACAATGACGATGCGGTCGTCCACAATCAGCAGCTTGCTGTGAACATAGACCTGCTCAGTGCGAACCTTGCCGCCAACGGTCTGCGCAGCGCGAAGGTTCAAGAGGGTGAGATAGGGTGACACTGCTGCCCGATTGATCTTCGCGAAGGCTGGCTGGTTTTTCTGAGGATCAATCTCCAGTCCCTTCCTCTTCGCCTCCTCCCATTGCGAATTGCTCCTCGGCTCCTTGCAGTTCGCCTTGGCATAAAGAGCCAACCGAACCCGATTGATCAAGCTGTCGCTCGCGAACACCAGGCTTTGCATAGTCCAGTGAATCTGTCCGACGATCGCGAGGTCGGCCAGGCTGCCTTCGGGATGAACCGGGAGCACCATGTACACGTGGAAGGGCTGTCCCCAGCGAATCGCGTGTTCGATGCGGTCGGCCAGCGCGCGGCCGATGTGGTTCTTCGGAGCGAGTCTCCCGTGGCGCGCGCTCGCGCGCGTCACGGCCGCGGACACGCGGTTGGCCGGACTGGCCAACAGGTAGCGCATCGGCCCCGACATCGCTGCCACATCGTCGGGGTCGATCGATGGTGTGCCGAAACTCGACTGGAAGAACTGGTTCTCGATGTAGACGAAGCGCTCGGCTCGGCGGATGGCTGAGACCATCGCGTCGTGGATTTCCGTTTGAGCTGCCACAGGCGGTGCGCTGCCGGGTGTGGCGCGCGCCTCGTCGCGCTGAAGTTGCAGAGGTGCGCTTCGGAGTACCCGCACAGCCACGCCGCCGCTACCTCCGTTGCCCTGGCCCGCCGCAGGCTTGGGCGGCAGCAATTCAGCTTGAATGCGCGTGTACGTTTCGAGTGGCCCTAGCAAGTAGGAGCGCTGCACGCTGTTCCATCGGCCGACAAAGTTGCGCGCCAAGTCGTAGACCGACGGGCCTTCAATGCGGACATGCACATCCTGCCAAGGCATGCGCGGTTGGTCCGCAGCGAATGTCGCGTCACCCCCCGGCGTTGATTGCGCCCCAGCCTGCAGCATCTCTGCGTTGGGTTCTTCGTTGGCCCAACTGATGGCGAGCAATGCGTTGTATGTGCTACGCACCGCGGTCCGCGCCAAGCTGAGTGCATCCAGGAGCTTGCCTTCGGGAATGGCGCCGCCGTTCAGTTCGCGCACCGCCGCGTCCGCAGCGCGCTGCTGTGCTTGGTCGAACAGGCTGCGGGCCGGCGCTGCGGCCGCCTTTACACCGGCCTGCCCCCACTGCACCGGTGTGCGCAACCACCGTGGCAACCCTTCGACACTTATTGGCTCGCGCCACCAGGCGGCTACCGCGTCAACGGATCGTCCGAGAGGGGACTGCGCCGCCTGATTGCCTGCTGAGGTTTGGGCATTCAGCACCTGCTTGAGGGGGCCGACCGCCAGCGTGCTGCGCAGCAACTCCATCTCGTCCACATACGCCGTCGCTTCTGCAGGCAAGAGCTTGTGGGAAGGCGGGACACCGGTGTTGTAGACCTCTGGCCCGGTGCGCCATTCGTGGGCCAGAGAAAATCTGTGGTCGTCGCGACGGCCAAAGGCAAGATCGATGCCCCCGACGTACGCGATGGATCCGTCGATCACCACGAGTTTTTGGTGGTGACTGAAGAACGTCTCCTCAATGCCCGACAGATCGTTCTGCAGGCCAGCGGGGCAACAGAACGCGCGCAAGCCGTCCTTGCGTCCGGCGTTCAGCTGAAACACTGCCAACATCGTTCCAAGGTCCCCGGTGTTCAAGCCGACCTTGGGTGACTGCCAGGGCATCACATAGACCTTCGCGCCGCCTTTCACAGCAGCGGCCAGCGCATCAATCAGGCGGGTCTGGCCTTGCAGCTTGACAGCCCAGTTCACCTGCCAGCCGGTGATGAAGACGCTCTTGCGGGCGCTTTGAATGGCAGCGCAAACGTCAGCGAAGTACGCCTCTCCGGTCACGAAGGGCTTTACCTTGTTGCCTTGTCGTTCCGGCGCGAATGCACTGGAGTCGCTTTGTTGCCGACGCAGCGGTGCGTGCCGGGCCACCACTGTCTTGTACGCTGTGGGCGAGCCGGGTCGAACGACTGCGTTGGCGCTGCTCGTCAGCTCCGGGTAGTCAAAGCCATCGGAACTCATTGCTCAGGCCTTCTTCAATTCGGACCACAGCTTGTGGGCGCTGCCTCCGGTGTCTATTCGCGCGACAGCTTCATCGCTGGACGGTCGTCCAGGGCCAAGACCCCAGTGTGGTTCGTCGCTGTAGTCAAGCGCTGCCAGCGCATGGACCGCTCGCTTGTCGTCGGTCCAGTCGTCGCGTTCGCGCTCCAACCACAGCGGACGAAGTTCCCCCAGGACGCTCAGCCAGACGTCATTCGGTCTTCGGCTGCATTCAGCGATCAACGTCTCTTGCTGGGCGGTGTCGAGCCGCAGGCGACCTTGCGCATCCGATTCACCAGAGAACAGCACTCGCTCAAATGTCACTCCGCCTGACATCAGCAGAATCTCCCAGCTTGCATGGGCAAGAGGCACCCCGCTTGGGCCAGGAATGTCGGCCAACTGAATGTCCAAGCGTGCCGGTACGGGTTCCATCGGCACCCGCGGAAGCGGAGGCGGTTGATAGGTGGTTCGCTCAGCCCCCACCATGCTCTTGGTCGCCGCATGCACCGTGATCTTCCCAGGGCACTGCACCGTGATGCCACCACCCTCGATCACGATCTGCGCCCCACCAGCCGTCTGCAAGGTGATCTTCTTCGCCGCGGCCCAGTCGATGTGGCTGTTGGCGCTCTGCACGTTCACCAGCCCCTTGGCCGCGATCTGCAGGGTGTCGCTTTGCGCCTGCACGTTGATGTCGCCATGCCCGGCGATCATGGTGATGCCGGTGCCGGCGGCTTCATCGCCGGGTTGAACTGCACCGGCCAGCACCCCGATCGCCTGGCCGGTGTGCAGCCGCGTC
>NZ_JAZARE010000008.1:0-319450 GCF_036231905.1 Ideonella sp. BN130291
GTGAGGACCACAAAGGGCGCTTCAAACCCACTTCGGAGGGCGACCGCATCATGAGTTTGTCCGACTACCTTGTTCGAAGCGCCCATCGCGGGCGCGCGAAAACGAGTTGTTCAGACCTTCCCTCGGCGAATTTGCCGACCCGCAGGTGGCCTGGCTTCATGCAAATGGCGAAACCAGGGTGCTCGATGGCTTGAGCGGCGCCATTGCCATCGACGAGCAGGGCAAGGTGCTCGGGGTGTCGAACGAAGCAGGCCACGAAGGTGAACTGGCGCTTTGGTCGGCGGGCATGCTGTCGTATGGCGGCCTCAGCCTGCCGCCTCCGCGGCCGAGCTACGCCACGCCGGACCCGAGCGAGGTGTTCCCTTTTGTGGAGCCGCTGACAGGGCTCTACGCGGAACACCGTCTGGTCGGGCTTTACGCTGCCAACGAGGCTGGGCAGTTGGCGGCGATGGCCTGCACCGACATCAGCGGATGGTGTGTGGCACTGCGGCTCGACCCTATCCCAGCGGTGCCCGAGCCGTCCACGGCCGCCGCCTTCCTGGCCGGCGCGGCTGCGCTCTGCATGGCCGGGCGGCGGCGGATGCGCAAAGGCTGAGCGATCAGCCCAGCGCCGCCAGGCGGGCGGTGAGTTCCCGCTTGCCGATCTGGCGCAGCGACGCAATCGCTTTGAGCTTGGCCGCGCTGGGCCGCGTCTTGCCCGCTTCCCAGGCGTAGATCGACTGTCCGGTGGCCCCGACGAGGCGCCCGAAGTCCTGCGCCGACAACCCCAGCCGCTTGCGTTGCGCTGCCAGCCGGGTGGCGCTGAAGCGCAGCCCCTCGGCGCCCGTGCCAGCCTCTTCGGCTGCCGCAGCTTCCGGGCGCGACCTGGCCGAGGCCTTGGCACTGGCGGCCAACGACCGCTGCTGCGCTTGAACGAGCCGCTTCAACTGGGTGATCTGCGCACGCTGGCCGCTCAGGGCCTTCTTCAATGCGTCGATGTCGTTCCGCACCGTCTTGCGGGCAACTCGTGCGATCTCGTCTTTCAGTACGGCTGCAATGTTCGGCATGTGTGTGGAGTGATGGTCGCCCTGTTGTGACGCGGCCGATGGCCGCGTTGTCCGGACGTTGATGGCTCCCTCCCACGTTGCGCCCTGGTGAGCAGGCGGCTTGCTCTGGCGGAAGCGGTGAGATTCGAACTCACGGATGGGTTCCCCCATCGCCGGTTTTCAAGACCGGTGCCTTAAACCGCTCGGCCACGCTTCCTTGCTGTGCGCAGGAGCCGCGAGTTTACTCGGGGCGCGCGCCAGCGCGGCGTTGTGGCACAGTGCCGCTCGCGGCGAGCCTCATTCGCCCGAGCTTGAGGAACGAGTGAATCACAGGACCGGCGCAGTGCCCACCATCGTCGAAGTGGCCGAGCAGGCCGGGGTGTCGATCAAGACGGTGTCGCGCGTGTTGAACAACGAGCCCAACGTGCGGCCCGAGACACGCGAGCTGGTGCTGCGTGTGGCCGGTGAGCTGAACTACCGGCCCAAGCTGTCGGCTCGCAGCCTGGCGGGCGCACGCTCCTTCCTGATCGGGCTGCTGTACTACGACCCCAGCGCCGAGTTCGTGGCGCGGGTGCAGCGCGGCGCCACGCTGCGCTGCCGCGAGGCGGGTTATCACCTGGTGGTGGAGGCGCTGGGCAGTGCGGCGCGCGACGTCGGGCCGCAGCTGGACCACATGCTGGCCGCACTGCGCCCCGATGGGGTGATCCTCACCCCGCCGATCTGCGACAACCCCGAGGTGCTGGCTGCGATGGAAGCCACGCGCACGCCCTGCGTGCTGATCTCGCCCGGGCACCAGGGCAGGCGCCTGCCCCATGTGCGCATGGACGACGTGCATGCCGCGGAGGAGGTGACCAACCTGCTCATCAGCCTGGGCCATCGGCAGATCGCGTTCATCAAGGGTGCCAGCGACCAGGCCGCTTCCGCCTGGCGGCTGCGCGGCTTCCGCCAGGCCATGCGCGCCCATGAGCTCGAAGTGGACGAGTCGCTGCTGTGCCAGGGCGATTTCCAGTTCGCCTCTGGCGAGGCGGCGGCGCATCAGCTGCTGAGCCGGCGCTCCCCGCCCACGGCGGTGTTCGCCAGCAACGACGACATGGCACTGGGTGTGCTCGCCGCGGCCCATCGCCTCGGTGTGCAGGTGCCGCAGGACCTGTCGGTGGTGGGCTTCGACGATTCGCCGGCAGCCAGCCTGGTGTGGCCGGCGCTCACCACGGTGCGCCAGCCGTTGATGGAGATGGCCACTGCGGCCGTGGACATGTTGCTGGAGCGCGGTGGCCGCCCCACGGCGGACGGCGTCCAGCAGCCCAGCGCACCGCGCGTGCTGGCGCATGAGCTGGTGGTGCGCGCCTCGACCGCTGCGCCTGCCAAGCGCGGCCGGCGGGCACCCGGCTCACACGCTGACCGGTTGGCGTGAGGTGCCCGCGCGCGCGCACAGCTGTTCCACCAGCGCGCGGTGGTCCGGCAGGTCCGCCAGCGCATGCTGGGCCACCTGGGCGATCGTTGCGAACTCACGCCGCGCCTCGTCCATGCGTGGGTGGCTGGCGGCATGGGCACGCATGTCGGTCTGGAACTCCATGCCGTAGAGCACGAACTGCCAGCTGGCGGCCTGGTACATCTCCAGGTCGGCGATGAAGTCCAGCCGGTGTGGCGGGCGGCAGCGCCACATCGAGAGCTTGTCGCGCAGGGATGGCGGCATGGTGGCGGGGTCGGCGTTGTCGGTCCAGAAGCGGTGGTCGGTGCGCTGGCTCAGGCCGTAGTGCAGCTTGATGAAGTCGATGATGCGTTCGTAGCGGCCCCGCATGAACTCGTTGAACAGCTTGGCCACCGGCTCGGTCCGGCCGTCGTGCGGGAACAGGTGGCTCACCAGGTAGGCGGCCGACTCGATCAGCCCGATGCCGGAGGATTCCAGCGGCTCCAGGAAGCCGCCCGACAGCCCGACCGCAACGCAGTTCTTCACCCAGTGGGTCTCGCGGTAGCCCACGTCCAGCTTGAGCAAGCGAGGCGTCAGCCCCCGCGCCTGCGGGCCGATGTAGGACTTGAGCACTTGTTCGGCCCGCGCTTCGTCGGTATGGCGGCTCGAGTACACATAGCCGATGCCGCGGCGCTGCTGCAGGCCGATGTCCCAGGTCCAGCCTGCTTCGTGGGCGGTGGAGATGGTGTACGAGGGGATGGGTGTGTCCGCACGCTCGTAGGGCACCTGCAGCGCCATCGCGCGGTCCACGAACAGCACGTGGTTCATGCTGCGCCAGGGGGAGCCGAGCGCCTTGCCGATCAGCTCGGCGCGGAAGCCGGTGCAGTCGATGTACAGGTCGGCGCGCAACGGGCCATGCTCGTGGGTGTGAAGGCAGGCGATGGCGCCGCTGTCGTCCAGCGCCACCCGCTCCACGGTGGCCAGCACCCGCTGCACGCCGAGCGACTGCGCGTGTTCGGCCAGCAGGCCGGCAAAACGGCCGGCATCGAAGTGGTAGGCGTAGTTCAGCGGCCCGACATAGTCACCATCCGATGGCCGCTTGGGTGCGCGGCTGGCGTCGGCCACGCGCTTTTGCAGCGTGGCGGCCTGCGCAAACGGCACGTCCTTGCCGGCGGCGCCCAGCAGCCAGTAGGGCAGCAGCTCCGGGCCGCCGCTGCGCTGGCTGGGCAGGCTGAAGGGGTGGAAGTAATGGTCGGCACCCGCGCTGCCGGGCGGCCGCACCCAGTGAGCGAACTTCACGCCCAGCTTGAAGGTGGCGTGGCTGTCACGCAGGAAGCGGGCTTCGTCGATGCCGATGGCGGCCAGCGTGCCCTTGATCGAGGGGAAGGTGCCCTCGCCGACACCGATGATGCCGATGTCGCTGGACTCCACCAGCGTGATGCGCACCGGCGCGTGGGGTGCCGCCGCGCCGAGGGTGCGCGCGAGGTAGGCTGCGGTGAGCCAGCCGGCGGTGCCGCCGCCGACGATGAGCACGTCCCGGATCGCTTGCATGTCAGCGCTGCCGTTTCATCCAAGTGTTTGCACTGCGCAGACAGTGCGCCGCGCGCTCGATGATGCATGAAAGACAGCGTTGTCATCTTGGTGTTGACCCGTAGTTGACAACGTTGTCATCGGTTCGCATGATGCTCAGCGTTTGGCGAGCTCGGACGCCAAGGCGGTCCATGCCCAAGCAGCATCCACTACGCGAGGAGACAAGATGAATTCCCGTATTCGGAAGTACCGAAAGGCATTGGTGTCGCCCACCCAGGTGGCGGTGCTGATGCTGCTGGCCACCCATGCGGCGCATGGCCAGAGCACCGCCGCGCCCCCCGCGGCCGCCGCCAGCGCCGCCGCGTCCGAGGACGTGCAGCAGGTCACCATCACCGCCACCAAGCGGGCCACCTCGCTGCAGCGCACGCCGCTGGCGGTCACGGCGCTGAGCGCCACCGACCTGGAGAACGCCCATGTGCAGACGGTGCAGGACATCGTGCACCTGGTGCCCAGCTTCCAGGCCACCACGCAAGGCGACCACGGTGTCATCACGATGACCTTGCGCGGCATCGGCAATGACAGCGCCAAGACCGAATACGCCGACCCCGAAGTGGCGCTGTTCGTGGACGGCATCTACTCGCCGCGCGCTGAAGGCGCCGCCGCGCTGCTGTTCGACATGGAGGGCATCGAGGTGCTGCGCGGCCCGCAGGGCACGCTGTGGGGCCGCAACTCCACCGTGGGCGCGGTGAACATGAAAACCGCCAAGCCGGTGCTGAAGGACAAGTTCGGCTCGATCGAGGGTGGGCTGGGCAACTACAACCGCCAGGGCCTGCGCGGTGCTTTCAACGTGCCGGTGGGCGACACGGTGGCCCTGCGGTTTGCCTTCGCGCACGAGCAGCACGACGGCTACGTGGACTACCAGCGTGCGCCCCATCCGTCGCTGGCCGAGCAGCAAGCCGCCTTCCTGGCGTCCAACCCGCCCGCCGGGCTGGCCTTCCAGCCGCTGAACCCGAATCTCTTCGTGCAGGGCGGCCCCAAGTACAACGCGCAGGACCAGACCGCCGCTCGCATCAGCCTGCTGTGGAAGCCCACGCCCGCGTTCAGCTGGAACCTGTCGTATGAGCAGTTCCTGGACCGCGGCACGCCCAGCATGAACCTGCTGCAGGAGCAGCGCCCGGGCGAGAAGTTCTGGTCCGCGCTGATCCAGGTGGCGCCGTACCTCAAGCGCGACGTCAACACCGTGCGCAGCCGCATCGACTACGACCTGGGCAACGAGATGAGCCTGTCGTACATCGCCGGCTACTCGCGCTACACCGGCTCGTCCGATTTCGACCAGGCCGGCGGCGCCACCGTGCCCACCAGCTTCACCACCGGCGCCACCTACCAGCAGGACCGCACCAACTGGTCCAAGTACACCAACCACAGCCATGAGCTGGAGTTGCAGTCCACCGGCACCCACACGGTGGACTGGATCCTGGGCCTGTACTACGCCGCGGAGGACAACGGGATCCGCTTCGACATCCCCATCATGAACGGCACCCAGCAGGGCACCGTGGGCTGGCAGGGCTCGTTCATCCAGCCCAAGGAAACGGTGGATTCCAAGGCGGTGTTCGGCCAGGCCACCTGGAACGTGACCGACGCGCTGCACCTCACCGGCGGGCTGCGCTACACGAAGGATGTGCGCAAGAACATCGGCGGCCGCAACTGGGGCTGGGACGGCAGCGACCCGCTGGCGCCGCACGTGCCGGTGGACCCGGGCCTGGATCCGTCGTCGCCGCACAGCGGCTTTGGCGCCAACCCGCAACACAACGACGGCCGCTACGAAGGCAGCAAGACCACCTACCTGGCACGCGCCAACTACGACGTGACCAAGGACTTCATGGTCTACGCCAGCGTGTCAAGCGGCTACAAGTCCGGCGGCCTGCAGGACGGTGGCGTGCCCTACGGCTCGGAGACGCTCACCAACTACGAGGTGGGGACCAAGAACACCTTCCTGGGCGGGCGGGTGCGCTTCAACAACGCGCTGTACTACGAGAAGTTCAAGGGCTTCCAGTTCAGCGCGCCGGTGACCAACCCCGACGGCACCCACTCGCTGGCCACCTCCAATGCCGAAGGCGCCAAGGTCTATGGCTTCGAGAGCGAGCTGGCCGCCAAGCTGACCGACAACGACCGGGTGCAGGCCTCCTTTGCCTACACCCACACCGAGCTCGGTCACCTCATCGGCGGCAGCAACGACTACCGGCTGCCCACCTGCACGGTGCCCGGCATCAGCACCTGCCTGGACGTCACCGGCAACCAGCTGCCGCACGCGCCGAAGTTCGCGGCGCAGGTGATGTACGAACACACCTTCCAGCTCGGCAATGGCGACACCCTGGCGCCGCGCATCAGCGTGCACTACGAAACCGCCAGCTGGCTGAGCGTGTTCAACATGGGAGACCCGGACCGGCAGAAGGCCTACTCACGCACCGACCTGGGCTTGCGTTATGCCTCGTCCAAGGACTGGTGGGTGGACCTGTTCGTGCGCAATGCGGAAAACGGCAAGGTCAAGACCAGTGCGCAGAACGCCTTCGGGCCGTGGCAGGCGCAATACCTGCCGCCGCGCACCTATGGGCTGAACGCCGGCGTCTCGTTCTGACCCTGGACCTTCGTGCGCACGATGACGATCCGGCGCTGGGCGGCGGCGCTGCTGGCTGCCTGGGGCGTGGCGCTGGCCATGCCCCAGGCGCTGGCCCAGCCAGCGCCCATCACCCTCACGGTGGCCACCTTCCCCGACCTGGACCGCTCTGCCAAGGCAGCGCTGGCCCAGTGGGCGAAGGAGCGGCCCGACGTGCAGGTGAAGATCGCGTCGCTGCAGTACGCCGACCACCACACCGCGATGACCACGGTGCTGGCCACCGGCTCCGGCGTGCCCGACGTGATGGCGCTGGATTTCCGCTTCATCGCCAAGTTCACCGAATCCGGTGGCCTCACCGACCTGTCGCAGCCGCCCTTCAACGGCCTGCAGCTGAAATCCTTGTTCGTGCCCTTTGCCTTCGCGCAGGGCATCAACAGCCACGGCGCGCTCGCCGCTATTCCCACTGACATCGGCCCCGGCACGCTGCTGTACCGCAAGGACCTGCTGGACCGTGCGGGCGTCAGCGAGGCCGAGCTCACGGCGAGCTGGGAGAGCTACATCGCAGCCGGCCGCCGCATCAAGGCGGCCACCGGCGCCTACCTGCTGGCCGATGCGGCCGACGTGCGCGACATCCTCATCCGCAGCGGCGTGCAGCCGGGCGAAGGCCTGTACTTCGACGACGCGGGCAAGGTGCTGGTGGACAGCCCGCGTTTCGTGCGCGCCTTCGAGATCGGCCGAGCGGTGCGCTTGGGTCGCCTGGATGCCAAGGCGGTGGCCTGGTCCAACGAGTGGACCGCCGGCTTCAAGCACGACCGCATCGCCACCCAGATGATGGGCGCCTGGCTGGCCGGCCACCTGAAGAACTGGCTGGCACCGCACAGCGCCGGCCAGTGGCGCTCGGCGCTGCTGCCGGGCGGGCAGGTGGCCTCGTATGGCGGCTCCTTCTATGCCATCCCGCGCCTGGCGTCGCACAAGCAGGCGGCCTGGGACTTCATCCGCTTCCTCACCACGCGCAAGGACGTGCAGCTGAATTCGCTGAAGGTGATGGACGCCTTCCCGGCGCTGCTGGCCGCGCAGGACGACCCGATGATGGACGAGCCGCTGCCCTTCCTCGGCGGCCAGCGCGCCCGGCTGCTGTGGCGCGACATCGCGCGCCAGGTGCCGCCGATTCCCGTGAACCGCAACGACTCGATGGCCACCGACGTCATCCGCTCGGAGTTCGAGCAGGTGGTGAGCGAGGGCAAGGACATCCGCCAGGCGCTGGCCGATGCGCGCCGCCTGCTCGAGCGACGCACCCGCCGCTGAAGGCCACCATGAGCTTCCAACCCGTTGCCGCCATGAGCAGCACCCCCGCCGTTGCCGCCAGCCCGAGGCGCCAACGCCGCTGGACCGCGCGCCAGGTGATGCCCTATGTCTTCATCTCGCCGTTCTTCATCCTGTTCTTCGTGTTCGGCCTGTTCCCGCTGGGCTTTTCCGTCTGGCTGTCGCTGCACCAGTGGAACCCGGCGGCCGGGCTGGAGGCGATGCGCTGGGTGGGCCTGGAGAACTACAGCTTCACCCTGGGCGACCCCTGGTTCCACCAATCGCTGCTGAACACGCTGTGGTTCGCGGTGGCCTCCGGCGTGCCGCAGCACCTGGTGGCGGTGCCGCTGGCGTACTTCATCCACCGGCGCCTCAAGCGTAGCCGCAACCTGGTGATCGGCGCCTACTTCGTGCCCTACATCACCTCCAGCGTGGCGGTGGCGCTGATCTTCGCCACCTTGTTCTCGCGCGACTACGGCCTGATCAATGCGGTGATCGAGCAGCTGGCGCGCGTGCCCGGCTTGCAGGCGCTGCTGCCCGCGGGGGCGGTGGACTGGCTGGGCAATGCGCGCACCACCAAGCCGGCGGTGGCGTTTGTCGTGTTCTGGCGTTACCTCGGCTGGAACGTGGTGCTCTACCTGTCGGCATTGCAGACGATCGACAAGGACCTGTACGAAGCCGCCACCCTGGATGGCGCGGGCCCCTGGGCGCAGTTCCGCCACATAGCGCTGCCGCTGCTCAAGCCGATGATGTACTTCGCGGTCACGCTCACGCTCATCGGCAACCTGCAGCTGTTCGAGGAGCCGTTCATCCTGATCGACGGCGAAAGCGGCGTGGCGCGCTCGGTGATGACCACCGCGATCTTCATGTACCGCACCGCGTTTTCCGATGGTGACTTCGGCACCGCCTCGGCCATCTCGTGGCTGCTGTTCATCATCATCGCGGCGCTGGCCTGGCTGAACAGCCGGCTCTTCGGCCGGCAGGGGGGCGAGCATGGCGCGCGCTGAGCGGCGGGCCGACGCGGCCGCCTTGCATCCGGTGAGCATCGCGTTCATCGGCGCTGGCGCGCTGCTGCTGGTGGCGCCGCTGTACTTCACCTTCGTGTTCGCCACCCACGCGCGCAGCGAGATCTTCAACTCGCCGCCGCCGCTGTGGTTCGGCCACGCGCTGCTGTCCAACCTGCAGCTCCTGCTGGAGCGCCTGCCGTACTGGCGCAACCTCGGCATGAGCCTGTATGTGGCGGGCATGACCACTGCGCTCAACCTGCTGCTGTGTTCGCTCGCGGGTTTTGCGTTTGCGGTGTACGAATTCCGCTTCAAGCGCGCGCTGTTCGCCATGGTGCTGGGCTCGATGATGCTGCCCAGCTTCCTCAACATGATCCCCAGCTTCATGGTGATGAACGTGCTGGGCTGGATCGACGAGCCGCGCGCGCTGTACATCCCGGGCGCGGCGGGCGCGCTGGGCATCTTCATGATGCGGCAGTACATCGGCAGCGCCATTCCGCGCGACCTGCTGGATGCAGCGCGCATGGATGGCTGCAGCGAGCCGCGCATCTTCTGGAGCGTGGTGATGCCGCTGCTGGGGCCGGCCCTGGGAACGCTGGGGCTGATCACCTTCATCACCTCCTGGAACAACTTCGTCGGCCCGCTGGTGGTCATGCGCACGGTGGATAACTACACCCTGCCGCTGGCGCTGCGCAGCATGCAAAGCCCCAACAACACCGAATGGGGCGCACTGATGGCCGGGAGCGCCATCGCGATGCTGCCGCTGCTGGTGGCCTTCTTCTTCTGCGCCCGCCGCCTGGTGGCGGGCTTGACCGCCGGTGCCGTGCGCGGCTGACCGGCATTTCTCCCGACCTCCAAGAACATGACCTTGCTTGCCACACCCGTGTCCATGCCCGTGCTTGATGCCGCGCTGTTCCGCCCCGGCTTCCTCTGGGGCGCTGCCACCAGCGCTGCGCAGATCGAAGGCGCTGCGGACACGCGCGGCCCGTCCATCTGGGACCGCTTCTGCGCCGAGCCCGGCCGCATCATGGACGGCTCCAACATCGACGTCGCCTGCGACCACGTGCACCGCTTCCACGAGGACGTGCAGCTGATGCGCTGGCTGGGCACCAAGGCCTATCGTTTCTCGATCGCTTGGCCGCGCGTGCAGCCCGACGGCCGCGGCGCCTGGAACGAAGCCGGCTTTGCCTTCTACGACCGGCTGATCGACGAGCTGGTGGCAGCCGGCATCCAACCCCATGTCACGCTCTACCACTGGGATCTGCCCGCGGCCCTGCATGACGACTTCGGCGGCTGGCAGTCGCGCGAGGTGGTGCCGCTGTTTGCTGCCTATGCTGCCGAAGTGGCGCGCCGCTTCGGCAGCCGGGTCAAGAGCATTGCCACCTTGAACGAGCCCTGGTGCGTGGCCACGCTGGGTTATGAAACCGCGCAGTTCGCGCCCGGGCTCACCAGCCGTGCTGCGGCCGCGCAGGTGTCGCACCACCTGCTGCTGGCCCATGGCGCGGCCATCGAGGCGATGCGCCAGGTGACCCGGACGCCGCTGGGCATCGTGCTCAACCACACACCGGCGTTTCCCGCCGAGCCCACCGAAGCCGACCGCCGCGCCGCGCGCCTGGATGACGGGCTGAACGTGCGCTGGTACATGGACCCGATCTTCCGCGGCAGCTACCCGGCCGACGTGATCGAGCACCTGGGCGCCGACGCACCGAAGACCGAGCCCGGCGACCTGGAGCGCATTGCCCAGCCGCTGGACTTCCTGGGCGTGAACTTCTACACCCGCAGCTTCATCAGCACCCAGCAGCCTGCCGTGCCCGCACCGGGCGCGATGGGCTTCACCGACATGGGCTGGGAGGTGTACCCCAAGGCGCTCACCCAGCACCTGGTGCGCATCACGCGCGAGTATTCGCCGCCGCCGATCTTCATTACCGAAAACGGCATGGCGAACCCCGACACGGTGACCGGCGGCCGGGTGCATGACGAGGCGCGCATCAACTACCTGCGCGAGCACCTGCTGGCGGTCAGCCGCGCGATCGAACTGGGCGTGGACGTGCGGGGCTATTTCTACTGGAGCCTGCTCGACAATTTCGAGTGGAATTCGGGGTACACCAAGCGCTTTGGCCTGTTCCATGTGGACTACGCGACGCAAGTCCGCACGGCGAAGGACAGCGCGCATTGGTATCGTGAGTTCATTCGGCAGCATGCTGCCGTTGCTTCGGGAAGCTGAGCATGGGGCCTCTCTACTGGTGTGCGCGAGATCGGGCCGCTGGGGCGCTCTACTGCGCTCATGTCCCCCGGCGCCGGCCTTCGGCCGACACCTCCTCCTTTACTTCGCTACGCAGAACGCCCCATCGTCCCGATCAGGCAACGCTGTGGCTGTTCGACGGACCGAACACCCCGGTGGTCCGATGCGAGGGCGGTAGGTGGCCAACGCAGCGAAGTAAAGGGGGAGGTTCGGGCGCAGCCCGAGCCGGAGGACATGAGCGGAGGTGGCCGCCCGCCGCCCTCGCCGCGCGCTCGGGGCACTGAGCATGGCGCAACTACGCCTCGCTGGCCTCGCCAAACGCTACGACAACGGTGCCCATGCCGTGCACGAGGTGAACCTCGACGTCGAGGACGGTGAATTCATGGTGCTGGTCGGCCCCTCGGGCTGCGGCAAGAGCACCACCTTGCGCATGGTGGCGGGGCTGGAGGATCCCACCGAGGGCCGGATCTTCATCGGTGGCCAGGATGTGACGGACCGGGCGCCGGCCCAGCGTGGCGTGGCCATGGTGTTCCAGAGCTATGCGCTGTACCCGCACATGACGGTGGCGCAGAACATGGGCTTCGGGCTGAAGATGGCCGGGCAGTCACGCGAGCAGGTGGAACAGGCGGTGCGCCATGCGGCACAGACGCTGCAGCTGGAAGCGCTGTTGCAGCGCAAGCCGCGTGAACTCTCCGGCGGGCAGCGGCAGCGGGTGGCCATCGGCCGCGCCATCGTGCGCCAGCCGCAGGTGTTCCTCTTCGACGAGCCGCTGTCCAACCTGGATGCCGCCTTGCGCACGCAGATGCGGGTGGAGCTGTCGCGCCTGCATGAGCGCCTGCGCGCCACCATCGTGTATGTCACCCACGACCAGGTGGAAGCCATGACCCTGGGCCAGCGCATCGCGGTGTTCAACCAGGGGCGCATCGAGCAGGTGGGCACGCCCATGGATCTGTATGCCCAGCCGGCGAACCGCTTCGTGGCCGGTTTCCTCGGGTCGCCGCGCATGAATTTCCTGCCTGTGCGGGTGTTGCCCGACGGTGAGGGCGGCTGGCAGCTCGATGCCGGGCTGGCCGGCCGGCTGGCCTGGCGCGCCCATGGCGTGCGTGACCCGCTCAGCGGCGCGGCGGTGGGCGTGCGGCCGGAACACTTGCAAGTGATGGCCGTCGATGACCCGCAGGCGCTGCAGGCCCAGGTGGAATTGGTGGAGCACCTGGGCGACGTGGTGCTGGTGCACTGCCGGCTGCCCGGCGTGGAGGACCCGGTCACGGTGAAGAGCCCACCCGAGCGCGCGGCGCAGTTGTCGCGTCATGAGGCGGTGGGCCTGCGTCCGCAGACCGAGCACCTGCTGGTGTTCGATGCGCAGGGCGCGAACCTGGGGCGTTGAGGTGGCAGAGGCCGGTTTCCCAAGCGCGACGGGCGGCATCGGCCTGCGTGTCACGGGGCTGTTTGTCCATCCGATCAAGGCCTGTGCCGGTGTGCCGGTGCACGCCTTGTCGTTCTCCGATGGCGGCGGGGTGGTGGGCGACCGCGAATGGGCGGTCACCGATGCCGAGGGTGCGGTGACCTGGCAGGGCGCTTATCCGCGCCTGGCGCTGGTGCGGCCGATGCTGGTGGATGGCGGCCTGCGCCTGCAGGCGCCCGGCATGCCCAGCCTCATCGTGCCGCGCCGGCAGAGCCGCTGGGACTGCGAAGTGCGCCTGTGGAACGACACGCGGGGCCTTCACGAATCGTTTGCGGCGGAAGAGGCTGGCGCCGACGTGCAAGCCTGGCTGGCCGGGGTGGTGGGTGCGCCGCTGCGGCTGGTGCGGCTGGGTGCGGCGGCGTTGCAGCGCCCCTCCATCAACCCGGTGCACCTGGTGTCCTGGCCGTCGCTGCGTGCACTCGACGCGCATCTGCACGCCGGGGCGGCGGTCGGCGACCTGATGGAGCGCCTGCGCCCCAACATCGTTGTCGATGCGCTGGAGGACGAGGCGCTGCAGCCCTTCGACGAGGACCACCTGGCCCGCATCGCCTGGCCCCAGGCCGGCGTGACGCTGGAGGCCACCGGCCCGTGCGTGCGCTGCGTGGTGCCCAACGTGGACCCGCGCACCGCCAGCGTGGGCGATGAGCCGCTGCGCGGCATGGCCGCCCTGAGCGCCACCCGCCATCCCGGCCAGCCGGTGCGCTTTGGCGTGTACGCACGCAGCCGCAGCGCGGGCAGCCTGGCCGTGGGTGACGCCGGGTGGGCCGAGCTGCGCTTCTAGCGGTGCGGGTGGTGTGCGCGGTTGTATGCGCTAACCCGGCGCCTGCGCCTGCTCGCAGGCCACCTGCACCACCTCGCGCCGCCCGCCGTCCACCCGCACCGCAGTGAGCCGGCCGCCCCAGACGCAGCCGGTGTCCAGCGCCAGCAGGTCCGGCCGCTCGATCAAACCGAGCGTGGACCAGTGGCCGAAGGCGATGGGCGTGCTCTCGGTGCGCCGGCCGGGCACCTCGAACCACGGCCGGAAGCCCGGGGGCGCAGCGTCCGCACCTTCCTTGGCCTTGAACTCCAGCGTGCCGTCGTCGGCACAGAAGCGGATGCGGGTGAGCACGTTGATCACGAAGCGCCAGCGGTCGGGGCCCTGCAGCGCCTCGTCCCAGCGGCTGGGTTCGTTGCCGTACATCACCCGCAGGAAGCCGGCCAGGTCGGGGCTGCGCAGCAGGGCCTGCACCTCGCCGGCCAGCGCCAGCGTCTGCGCACGGTCCCATTGCGGCACCACGCCGGCATGCACCAGCAGCCAGCCGTGCGCCTCGGCCGCCAGCGGGCGCTGGCGCAGCCAGTCGATCCAGGCCTCGCGCTCGGGTGCGGCCAGGATGTCGCGCAGGGTGTCGCTGCGGTGCTCCGGCCGCACGCCCTCGGCCACGGCCAGCAGGTGCAGGTCATGGTTGCCCAGCAGGCAGGTGGCAGCGTCGCCCAACGCATGCAGGCGCCTCAAGGTCTGCAGCGACTGCGGCCCCCGGTTCACCAGGTCGCCCAGCACCCACACCTTGTCGCGCGAAGGCGAAAACTGCAACTCGGCGAGCAGGCGCTCGAACGCATCGCAGCAGCCCTGCAGGTCTCCTATCAGGTAGTCCATCAGGCCTCCCGCGGGGCCAGCCGGAAATCCAGTTCCGACGGTGCATAGGGCAGGGAGCGCGCTAATCCTGAGGGGTTCATGCCGGTGATTCTGCTACGCTCGCAACCCTTCGCCCCCTGGGGGTGGTGCCGCTGCGCGCACCGCTCTCGCCGCATGGACGTCGCCCTACTCGCCTTCCTCATCCTCCTGAACGGCCTGTTCGCCATGTCGGAAATGGCGCTCACCGCCAGCCGCAAGGCGCGCTTGCAGGTCATGCTGGAAAGCGGCGAATCGGGCGTGCAGGCTGCCATCGACCTGCACGACAACCCGACCAAGTTCCTGTCCACCGTGCAGATCGGCATCACCTCCATCGGCGTGCTCAACGGCATCGTCGGCGAATCGGCCTTCTCCGGCCCGGTGGCGCGCTGGATGGAAGACAGCTTCCGTGTGTCGCACCGCGTGGCCGAGATCAGCGGCACCGCGCTGGTGGTGATGTTCATCACCTTCCTCACCATCATCTTCGGCGAGCTCGTGCCCAAGCGCGTGGGCCAGATGTACCCGGAAACGGTCGCGCGCCTGGTGTCGCGGCCGATGGAATGGCTCTCGCTGATCGCCCGGCCCTTCGTGCGGCTGCTCACGGTGTGCACCGAGGCCTCGCTGCGCGTGCTGGGCATCCGTGGCGGGCCGGACCGGTCGGTGACGGAAGAAGAGATCGCCGCCAGCCTGGAGGAGGGCGTGGACGCCGGCGTCATCGAAGCCCAGGAGCACCAGATGGTGCGCAACGTGTTCCGGCTGGACGACCGGCAGGTGGGCTCGATGATGATCCCGCGCGCCGACGTGGTGTGGCTGGACGTGGCCGACCCGTTCGTCGATGTGCTGAAGACGATTGCCGAATGCGGCCGCTCGCGCTACCCGGTGTGCCGCGGCGGGCTGGACGACGTGCTCGGCGTGGTGGCCGCGCAGGACCTGCTGCAGCCGCTGGCCAGCGGCGAGACGCCCGCGCTCACCGACCGGCTCAAGCCCCCGGTGTTCGTGCCCGAAACCCTGTCCGGCATGGAGCTGCTGGACCACTTCCGCGCCTCGGGCGCCGAGCTGGTGTTCGTGGTGGACGAATACGGCGAGGTGCAGGGCGTGATCACGGTGCGTGACGTGCTGGAAGCCATCACCGGCGAGTTCGCCACACCCAGCGACGAGGATGCCTGGGCCGTGCAGCGCGACGACGGCAGCTGGCTGCTGGACGGCCTGATCCCCGTGCCCGAGCTGAAGGACCGGCTCGACCTGAAAGACCTGCCCGAGGAAGACCGAGGGCGCTACAACACGCTGGCCGGCATGATCATGCTGCTGCTGGGCCGCCTGCCCCACACCGCCGACAAGGTGGAATGGGAGGGCTGGACGTTCGAGGTCGTGGACCTGGACGGCAAGCGTGTCGACAAAGTGCTGGTGCAGCGCAGCCAAGACGTTGGAGAACGAGAGACATGATCGTCGAAGCCCTTTACAAGAACGTGCTCGCGCTGGACCGCGTGCAGCACAAGTCGCTGCGCATGCGCCACGGCTTCACCGACCTGACGCCCACCGCCGGCATGAACGCGGTCTTCGTGGCCGCCATCGAATTCGCCGACGTGTGCCGCGAGTACCCGATCGTGTTCGTGCGCGCAGGCAAGGACGAAGCCACCGGCAAGGACCACATCGCGCCCATGGCCGTGCTGGGCATCTCGCAGAACGACAACCTCTACCTGCAGCCGGGCGGGCGTTGGCGCACCAGCTACATGCCCGCGTTCCTGCGCCGTTATCCCTTCGGCATGGCGTCGGTGGGCCCGGACCAGATGGCCATCTGCATCGACCGCGCCTGGGACGGCTGGTCCGAGACCGAAGGCGACCCGCTGTTCGAAGCCAGCGGCGAGCCGACGCAGCTGCTGAAGAACGTGCAGAACTTCGTCGAGAACTTCGAACAGGAAGTGCACCGCACGCGCCTGTTCTGCGGCGTGCTGCGCGATGAAGGCCTGCTGCAGGACATGCGCTTCGATGCCACCCTGCCGGACGGGCAGAAGATGGCAGTGGACGGCTTCCTCGCCATTGACGAGAAGAAGCTCGCCGAACTGCCCGACGCCAAGGTGGTGGAGCTGCACCGCAACGGCATCCTCGGGCTCATCCATGCGCAGCAGGTCTCCATGGGCCTGATGCGCCGCCTGGTGGAATGGCATGCCGAGCGTGCCGCTGCCAAGCATTGAGCATCGCTTGAGCATGGTGAACCCGGTGCCCGGCTGATGTCTGCCACCGTGTTCGAGCAGTTCCTGTCCACGCCCGAGATGCTGGGCGTGTTCAGCGAGGCCGGCGTCGTGCAGGCGATGCTGGACTTCGAGGCCGCACTGGCGCGGGCGCAGGCCGGCGAAGGCCTGCTCACCGACGCGCAGGCGGCCACCATCGCGGGGGCCTGCCGGGTGGAGCAGCTGGACGTGCCGGCCCTGCTGGCCGCCAGCGGACGCGCCGGCAGCCTGGCCATCCCGCTGGTGCAGCAGCTCAAGGCGTGCGTGGCGCAGGCGGACCCCGAGGCCGCCAGGCGCGCCCACCACGGCAGCACCAGCCAGGACGTGATCGACACCGCGATGGTGCTGTGCACCCGCCGCGCGCTGGCCCTGATCGACCGGGATCTCTCCTCGCTGGCCGGCGCACTGTTGCGGCTGGCCGATGCACACATCACGACACCGATGCTCGCCCGCACGCTGATGCAGCCGGCGGCCGTCACCAGCTTCGGCTTCAAGATCGCGCAGTGGCTGCAACCCCTTCTGCGTGCCCAGGCCCGCCTGCATGAGGCCGGGCAGCGGGCGCTGCAGCTGCAGCTGGGGGGGGGCGTGGGCACGCTGGCCGCGATGGGGCAGGCTGGCCCGGCGGTGGCGCGCCGCACGGCCGCCTTGTTGGGCCTGCCCGAGCCGCACGGCGCCTGGCACACCCAGCGCGACGACTGGGTGCGGCTGGCCTGCGAACTCGGCGTGTTGTGCGGCTCGCTCGGCAAGCTGGCGCGCGACTGGTCGCTGATGGGCCAGGCCGAAGTGGCCGAACTGGCCGAGCCGAGCGAAGCAGGCCGCGGCGGCTCCACCGCCATGCCCCACAAGCGCAATCCGGTGGCGGCCATGGCGGGCTTGGCAGCCGCCCAGCGTGCGCCCCAGCGCGTGGCCGCGCTGCTGCAGGCCATGCCGCAGGAACATGAGCGCGGCCTGGGCAACTGGCAGGCGGAGCTCGCCGAATGGACCGGCCTGCTGCTGTCGGCGCACGGCGCGCTCAAGGCGCTGGCCGATGCAGCGGCAGGCCTGCAGGTGGACACGGCCCGCATGCGCCACAACCTGGCCTTGCTGGGCGATGCCCTCGCCCCAGGCACCGATCTCGACGAAGCCGCCGCCGGCGCGGGCCAGCGGGCCGACGAATTGCTGCAGCGCCTGCGCCCCCAGGCCGCCGCGTTGGCCGCCCGCCAGCCCTGGCGCGCCTGGCTGCCCTGAACTCCACACAACTGCCATGACGACATCCCGAGACGACGATTTCGACCGCGGCCTGAAGAACCGGCGCGAGGTGCTGGGCGAGGACTGGGTCACCCGGTCCACCGCCGGTGCCAACAGCTTCAACGCCGACTTTCAGGCCTTCATCACCCGTTACGCCTGGCACGACGTGTGGGGCCGCCCCGGCCTGGACCGCCAGACCCGCCGCCTGCTGGTGCTGGCCATGACCATGGGCCTGGCGCGCTGGGAGGAATTCGAGCTGCACTGCCGTGCCGCGGTGCGCGGCGGCGTGCCGCTGGAGGCGATCAAGGAAACCCTGATGCAGGGCGCCATCTACTGCGGCGTGCCGGCGGCCAACACCGCCTTCAAGATCACGCAGGAGATCCTCAAGGCCGAACACGTCACGCTGGAACCGGCGCCGCTGGTGGCCGGCCGCCGGGTGCAGGTGCACCACACGTTCAGCCAGCCGCAGCTTCGCGTGGCGCTGCAGGGCGCGGAGCACGGCGTGCCCATCGTGATGAGCCACGCGCTCGGCCTCGACCTGGGCATGTGGGACGAGCTGGCCGACACGCTGGGCGAACACCATCCCGTGCTGCGCTATGACCAGCGCGGCCATGGCGGCTCGGCGCCCCAGCGCGAGCCCGCCACGCTGGACGAGATGGTGGACGACGTGGCCCGGCTGGTGCGCGAATGGGGCCGCGGGCCGGTGGTGTTCATCGGCCTGTCCATGGGCGGCATGGTGGGCCAGGGTTTTGCCATCCGCCACCCGGAGCTGGTGCGCGGCCTGGTGCTGGCCAACACCACCGCGCGCTACCCCGACGAGGCCCAGCTGGGCTGGACCCAGCGCATCGCCACCGTGCAGCAGCAGGGCATGGCGGGCATCGTGGACACGGTGGTGGAGCGCTACCTGAGCGAGGACATGCGCCAGCGCGAACCGGCCTTTGCCCAGGCCCTGCGCGAGCGCCTGCTGCGCTGCGACCCGGCCGGCTATGTGGCCTGCTGCCATGCGGTGCGGGCGGTCGACTGGCTGGACGGTTTGAGCAGCATCAAGGTGCCCGCCCTGGTGATCGCCGGCGGCCGCGACACCGGCACGCCGCCGGAGATGAACCGGGCGATCGCCGAGCGCATCGCCGGCGCCCAGCTGCAGCTGCTTGAGCACGCCGCCCACCTGAGCGTGGCCGAGGCGCCGGAGCGGTTTGCCGATGCGGTGCGCGGGCTGCTCAAGCGCGCGGCTTGAGCCCTGCGGCCCGGCGGGCCCGCGTTCGCCGCGGCGTCGCTCCTCTCGCGTCCCAGATGAAACCAGATGTACGGCGGTGCCGCTGTGCCGCAGTTGTCGGGCGCGCCGCTTCCACGGAACTAACCCGCCTTGGCCGCAACGAAGCTGCGGCCCTACACTGCATTGCGGCTGCCACATCCGGTTGCATGCACTCCCGGCCCCGCCGACGGGCTGCACACGCGACCCGCTAGGCTTGCCGGAGGTGCACCGCACTGCGGCCCACGTTTCCCCCGCCACTTCAAAGAGATGCCCATGGCCCAATCCAACACGCCGAAGCTGCGCGAAGTCGCTCGCGCCGAAAAGGAACCCACCGAGTCCAGCACGCCCGTGGTGCGCGCCATCGACGTCGGCTTCGGCCTCGTCAAGCTCTCGGTGCCCGCCGGTGACGGCGTGCAGTTCATCAGCTTCCCTTCGATGGCGATCCCGGCCGATGCCAGCGCCGTGCGCACGCTGGGCACCCGCCGGCGCGACACCTTCGACGTGCCGGTCAACGGCGCGCTCTACGAAGTGGGCCGTGACGTGGGCCTGGCCCAGGCGGGCGGCAGCTTCGGCCGCGACGTGACCGACGAGTTCTACCGCGGCGCGATCTACGAAGCGCTCACCAAGGGCGCGCTGCGCTACATGGCTGAAGCCGGCGACACCGTCATCGACGTGCTGGTGCTGGGCCTGCCGGTGAACCAGTACAACGACGCCAAGCGGCGCGACTACCTGCGCGCCACCTACGAAAACGAAATCGACATCGGTGACGGCAAGAAGATCACCGTGCGCAAGGTGATCGTGCAGGCGCAGCCCATGGGCGGCTATGCGGCGCTGGACGACCACCTGGACGAACTCAACCGCGTGATCACCAGCACTGGCGGTGCGCTCAAGCCGCTGAATTCCGGCGAGGAGCTGGACGACCTGGCCGTGCTGATGATCGACCCCGGCGAGCACACGCTGGACTGGCTGCTGATCCAGCAGGGCACCATCAACCCGCGCGCCAGCGGCGCGGCCTCCGACGCCGGCCGCCACCGCGTGGTGCGCTCGGTGGTGGAGTCGCTGGGCTCCGACGTCGGCCGCCCGCTGGGCCCCGCCGTGCTGCCGCGCATCAACGAGGCGCTGCGCAAGAAGACGCCGGTCAAGCTGAGCGGCGTGGCGCACGACCTCAACCGCTATGAGCCGGTGATCATGAGCGTGATCGAGGACTCGATCAACCGCATGGTCGACGGCCTGCGCGACGCGCATGAGATCGTGGACCTGATCGTGCTGGTGGGCGGCCATCCGGAGCGCTACCGCGACGTGCTGGTCAAGCGCTTCCCCGCCATTCCGGTGTTCATCATGCCGGAGTCCATGGCGGCCAACGTGCGTGGCTTCCAGATGATCGGCGAGGCGCTCGCCGCCGGCTGACGCACGCGCATCCGATGGCTGTGCTGCGCCTGGAGCTGGACATCGACAGCGATGTCTACCCCGAGCTCTATGCCCAGTTGGTGTTCATCACCCGCTCCGCCGCCCGCGGCGAGCGGGTGCGCCAGCTCGCTGCCACCGGCCTGGTGTGGGAGACGGTGCGCATCCATGGGTTCGCGGCGGCGCAGCTGCCGGCCGTGCCCGGCGTGCCGGCGCCCCTGAGCCCCGCGGTGGTGGCCAGCCCGCCACCAGCCCCGGCGGTCAAGCCGGCGGCAGCCAAACCCGTCCCCGCGCCGCGCAGCACACCGCGTGCGGCCCCCAAGCCGGCCCGCGCCGCGGCGGCGCGCCCGCCTGCGCCCGCAGCGGCGGCGTCGGCCGACTTCGTGGACCTGGGCATCAGCGCCATGCCACCCGAGGCACTGCCCCCGCTGGTGCCGCCCAACGAACTGGCTGCCGCTGCCGCGCAGCTGCCGGTGCTGGTGGACGTCGTGGACACCAGCATGGGCCACAGTGGCGGGCCCATCCCGACCCTGATGGAGCAGGCGCCGCTGCACGACGGCGACGAGGCGGTCCACGCCCGCGAGGAGGCCGATGCCGGCACGGCCGGGCTGGGTGGGATGGCGCACCGTTCGGCGCCGCGCTCGCGCCTGATCCGCATGAAGGAACGCGGGCTGTTCAAGAACGGGTGAAGCCACGCCGGGTCGTGTGGCTGGCCCGCCCGGCCTGAGCCTTGCGTTTTGCGATGCTGCAGCAACACACCACCACGCTCACCTTCACCACCCGCGGCCGAGGGCTGAGCGAGATCACACCCGAGGTGCGGCGCTGGGCTGAAGCGCAAGGCCTGCAGACCGGGCTGTTGACGCTGTGGCTGCAGCACACCTCCGCCAGCCTGCTGGTGCAGGAGAACGCCGACCCCGATGTGCAGGCCGACCTGGAGCGCTTCTTCACCCGGCTGGTGCCCGATGGCGACCCGCTGTTCGAACACACCGCCGAAGGCCCGGACGACATGCCCGCCCATGTGCGCACCGCGCTCACCACGGTGCAGCTCAGCGTGCCGCTGGTCGACGGCCGCCTGGCACTGGGCACCTGGCAGGGCCTGTACCTCTGGGAGCACCGGCGCCGCGGGCACAGCCGGCACCTGGTGTTGCACCTGCTGGGCGCCTGAGCGCCGAGCGGCGGCCGTGAGGAGCGCGGCAGTCACGACAGCGGCTGCACGCACAGGCGAACCACCGGCCCGCGCACCCCTGGCAGGCCTTCCAGCGCCGCCAATACCGGCCGAAGCTGCAGCGGGGTGGCCTCGCCGGTGATGAACGCCAGCGCGCCGGCGTGAGGCGCCTCGCCCGCCGTCTCGCGGTGGGCCAGCACCGTGATGTCGTGCTCCGAGAAGGCGCGCAGGGCAGCCGGCAGTGTTGCTGCGGCGTCGTCAACCGGCAGGCGCAGGTAATTGCGGGTGGGCAGCTCGTCCACCTGCAGCGCCGGCACCGCCGCCATCACATGGAGCTGGCGCCCGAGGGCCGGCACGCGCTGCACCGGCAGCGCATCCGCCAGCCGCGCCACGTCCACCAGGTCCGCAATCACCGCCGAAGCGGTCTGCTCCGAGCCGGCCCCCGCGCCGTAGTAGAAGGTGACGCCGGCCGCGTCGCTGTGCACCATCACGCCGTTCATCGCGCCATCCACCTGCGCCAGCAGCGTGCTCGCGGGCAGCAGGGTCGGTTGCACGCGCAGTTCCAGGCCCTCGGCATGGCGGCGTGCCACCGCCAGCAGCTTGATGCGGTAGCCCAGCTGCTCTGCATGGTGGTGGTCCTCGGCCTGCAGCGCACGGATGCCCTCGACGTGCACTGCGTCCAGCCGCACCGGCGTTCCGAAGGCGATGCTGGCCAGCAGCACCAATTTGTGGGCCGCGTCGATGCCGTCCACGTCGAAAGCCGGGTCGGCCTCCGCATAACCCAGGCGCTGCGCCTCGTGCAGCGCTTTGTCGAACGACAGGCCGCGACCACGCATCTTTGTGAGCACGAAATTGCTGGTGCCGTTGACGATGCCGGCCACGCTTTCCACCCGGTTGGCCGCCAGCCCTTCGCGCAGGGCCTTGACGATCGGGATGCTCACCGCCACCGCGCCTTCAAAGGCGACCATCACGCCGCGCGCCTGCGCCGCCGCGAAGATCTCGCAGCCATGTTCGGAGAGCAGGGCCTTGTTGGCGGTGACCACGTGCTTGCCGTGGGCGATGGCCTCGAGCACCAGTTCGCGCGCCACGGTGCAGCCGCCGATGGCTTCCACCACCACATCGATCTGCGGATGCCGCACCACGCGCATCGCGTCGGCCAGCACTTCCACATCCGGGCCGACCAGCGCCCGCGCACGCGGCAGGTTGCGCGCAGCGACCATCAGCAGGTCGATGGTGCGCCCGGCACGGCCCGCGATCAGCTCGCGATTGCGCACCAGCACACGGGCGGTGCCGGAGCCGACGACGCCGATGCCGAGCAAGCCCACCCGCAGCGGCGGTCGCGGCGCAGGCGTGGCGTCAGGGGAAGGAAGGTGCTGCATGGGTTTCTCCGTTGTGAGCCGGCGGCGGAGCGGAGAAACAACAAGGCCCCGTCCATCGCTGGCGGGGCCTGGGGGGTGAAGCGTCTACTGGATGCGCTGGCTCACCTCCACGTCCCGCACTGAGCGGTCGTGGTGGTAATGATGATGGTGGGCATCTGCGGACGCATGGGGCGCATCATGCCTGCGTTCGCGGCAGGGCGTCAACTTCCGGCGAACACCGCCTGCCCCAGACGATCCCGCTGGCCCGGCTGAGGGTCAGCGTGACGGCCATGCTGCAAGGGGCTATGCGGCGCCGCTGCTCTCAGCCGCAGCGTGGATCTCCATCTTGAAACCCTCGTCGTCTGCGGGCGGCTCGAACAGCGAAGAGACATGGTCGAAGTCGGCCTGCGTGAGGTGATACGAGCCCTCCGGCCGTTCAATGTTCCGCTTGCCCATGCGTCTGAGGCAAAGCGGATCCGGCGTGTCCAAAAAGTGCAGCACATGCGCAGCACCGGCCGATTCAAACAGCGAACGAAGCCATGCTCGCGAGGCTTTGGTGTTCGCGGGGTAGTCGAGCACCACGGTCTGGCCCAGGCGCAACAGGTCAATGACGAGGGGACCGACCACCGTCTTGGCTCGCTGCGAATAGAGCCGGTAGTCGTCAAACGACTTCATCGGCCCGTAGAGGCGGATGAGCCAGATGTCTTCGGCGATGAGGATCGCCTTGTGCTCCGCGGCCAGTGCGGCCGCAAGAGTGGACTTGCCTGCGCCGGCTTTCCCGCACAGGAGATGGAGCGTGGCAGTGGAACTCATCGGCGGTTGCGCGAAAGGGCCATGGCGATGCCTAACGATGGGTACGAACGGGCATGACTCGGCTTGCCGGGGCATGTCCGCTCGGTGGAGGGCTCCCACCGCTTTAGGCTCACTGACGCTCAGGCGGAAACGTTGGGCTGTTCGAGCGTTGGATATCTTTACGCTGCTTCTCCAACACTGCCGGAGCCAAGCCGTCCCACCGGGTGGGTACTCCGGAAGCACCAGACGCTGGCTCCCCAACCTTTGGCATTGAAGACCGCTGGGAGGCCGCCCCTTCGGGCCTAACCCCCGCCTGCGCCCACGCCCCGCTGGCGAACAATACAAGCAGCGCAGGCAGAAACGACGAGCCGACTTTCAACATAGCGCTCTCCTGTGTGAGACACAGCGAACTGTAAAGCGCTTGCCCACTTATGGAGCTAACCCGATCTCCGCAAGAGGTGTCGCCGCACCTAGGGATCATGTCCACCCGCGTTCCGCTCGCGTCGCCCGGCGCTGCGCACGCGGACCGCTGGGGCAACGTTGCAACCAATCCCCAGCCTCACTGCGGCCGCCGCAGCGTGCGGATCATCAGCTCGTGCAACGCGTCCACTGCAGCGTGGCCCCTGGACGCGCGGCTGCGCAGCACCGCCACGGCCATCGCGGGTAGCGCCGGCAGGCCGGCCTTGTGATCCAGCACCAGCAGGGAGGGCGGCACGCTGCAGCGGGTGAGGACGCCCACGGCCACGCCGCTCTCCACGGCGGCGAGTTGCCCTGCGAGGCTGGGTGTGTTCACCACCACCCGGAAGCGCCGCCCTGCGGCCTTCAGTGCCTGCAGCGCGCCCTTGCGGGCCTGGCTGCCGGGTTCGTACACCGCCACCGGCAGCGGGTCGCGGTGCCAGAGTTCGAAGTTGGCGGCCGCCACCCACACCAGCGGCTCATGGAACAGCAGCACACCGCGCCCGGGCTTGTCGCGCGACACCAGCGCGACGTCGATCTCGCCCCGGCTCACGCGCGGCACCAATGCGGTGGACTGTTCGCAATCCAGCACGATCTCCACGCTGCCGTGCCGGGCGGCAAACTGGCGCAGCACCGGCGTGAGGTAGGTGGCCGCATAGTCGTCCGGCACGCCCAGGCGCACCTGGCCGCTCAACTGCGGCTCGCGCAGCGCGGCCACCGCCTGGCCATGCACCTCCAGCAGCTTGCGCGCATGGGGCAGCAGCTCCTGGCCAGCCAGGGTGAGTGCCAGGTGGCGCGGCCCGCGCGACAACACCGGCTGCCCAACCGCCTGCTCCAGCTTGAGCAGCTGCATGCTCACCGCGGACTGCGATCGATGCACCAGCGGTGCGGCTGCCGACAAGGAGCCGGCATCCACCACGGCCACGAAGGCTCGCAGCCAGTCGAGTTGCAGGTCGGTCTGGGTGGCCATGAAGTGAACGTCTCCGAGGTGTATCTGAATACTCTATTCGAATATCGAATGGATGGATCGCGAAACATCCGCTTGTCGCATGGCAAACCCGCGGCCAGCATCACGGCATGCGCACCCCTTCTCGCTCAACCGCCGCCCACGGCCTGCTCTGCATGCTCGCCGGCGGCCTGCTGCTCGGCACGCTCGGCGTGTTTCTGGAAGAAGCGGGGCAGCACCCGCTCACCGCCGTGTGGTTTCGCTGCGCGTTTGGCTGGCTGGCGCTCAGCGCAGCACTTGGCCTGGCGGGGCGCTGGCGCGACATACGGTTGTCGCCCCGCGCGTTGCGAGCGGCGGTGGCCGGCGCCCTGCTGATGCTGCTGAACTGGGCCTTGTTCTTCTCGGCCATCCAGCGTACGTCGATCGCCCTGGCCACCGTGGTGTTCCACGTGCAGCCCTTCATCGTCATGGCGCTGGCGGCCTGGTGGTGGCGCGAGCCGGTGCGTCGCACGCAGTGGGCTGCAGCTGCGGTGGCGCTGATCGGCCTGGTCCTGGCGGCAGGGGCGGCCTCCGCAGGAGGTGCCAGTGGCTCGACTGCCAGCGTCGCCGGCCTGGCGATGTGCCTGGGCGGGGCCTTCAGCTATGCCCTCGTCGTGCTGCTCGCCAAGGCGGTGTCGGTGGAAGGCGGCAGCGCGCTGGCGATGGCCTGGTGGCAGTGTGGCGTAGGCACCGTGGCGCTGGCCTGGTGGCCGCTGCGCGAAGGCCTGCCGCCGATGGGCCCGGCGTGGGGCTGGCTCGCCGGGCTGGGGGTGCTGCACACCGGGCTGGCCTACGTGCTGCTCTATGCCGGCATGGCGCGGCTGGGCGCTGGCCAGGTGGCGGTGCTGCAGTTCGTCTACCCCATCACCGCGGTCGCCATGGACGCGATGGTGTACGGGCGCCGATTCACGCCTGCACAGGCGCTCGGGCTGGTGCTGATGATGGCCGCGCTCTGGGTCGCGATGCGGCCGGCACCGCGGCGCGGCGCGCAGGCCGCGCCATCGCCTGCTGCGGCTGGGCCGCGCCCGGACGCATCTGCCGGGGCGTAGCGCCGTAGGACTTCTTCATCAGGCGGCGCAGCGCGGTGGCGTCGCCATAGCCCACGCGGTGGGCCACTTCCTCCACCGACAGCCCGCTGCCCTCGAGCAGCGCACGCGCGCACGCCAGCCGCACCGACTGGATCAGCGCCAGCGGAGAGCGCCCGGTGGCCAGCCGCACCTGGCGCGACAGCGTGCGCGGCGACATCGCCAGCGCATCGGCCAGCGCCTGCACCGTGGGCGCTTGCGGCAGGGTGGCGCGCACCCGGGCCTCGATGCGCGCCAGCAGCTGGTGCCCGGCGTTGACCATGGTCTGGTCGATGTACGGGCTTTGCAGCTGGCGGCCGTCGATCAGCAGCACGCGGGCCACCGCTTCGCTCAAGCCCTGGCCGAACTGACGCCGCAACAGCCACAGCATCAGGTCGATCTGCGCAAAGGCGGCGCCGGCGGTGATCACCGGCCCGTCCTCGATCACCATGCGCATCTCGTCGACCTGGCACGCGGGCGCCATGCGCCGCAGCAGCGCCGCCAGCCACCAGGAGATGGTGGCGCGCCGGCCCTGCAGCAGCCCCGCGTGCGCCAGCACCAGCACGCCCGAACACGAGGCCGCGATCGTGCTGCCCTGTGCTGCGGCGCGTTGCAGCCAGCCGATGGCGGCCTGGGTGCCGGGCTCGGCCAGCAGGGCTGCGGCCTGGCGCCCCCCTGTCATGCCCAGGCCGGGCACCACCCAGGTGGGCCGACCGGGCGGCAGGCGGCGCGGCAGCGGTTGGGTGGTGATGCTCAGGCCGTTGCTCAGCGGCACGCTGCCGCCGGTGGCCGACACCACGGTCCAGCGCGGGCCGGGCTGGCCGAGGCGGCTTGCCATGTGGCGCGCCGCATCCAGGATGTCCAGCGTCGCCGCCACGCTGGTGGCATGGGCGCCGGGTGCCAAAAGCACCACAAAATCATGCATGGCCGGAATCGCCTGAAAAGTGTCTGAACGGACACTGTAGCGCGGCGCGGTTCTCCCCTCCAATGGCAGGTATCGAAGCCCGGGAGAACCGCACATGCCTGAACGTGTCGTCATCGTGTCCGCCGCCCGCACGCCGCTGGGCGGCTTGCTGGGCGATCTCGCCGGCCTGCCTGCGTGGGAGCTGGGTGCAGCCGCGATTGCCGCCGCGGTGCAGCGCGCCGGCGTGCCGCGCGACAGCATCGACGAGGTGCTGATGGGCAACTGCCTGATGGCCGGCCAGGGCCAGGCGCCCGCCCGCCAGGCCGCACGCCGCGCCGGCCTGCCCGACGCGACCGGCGCGGTCACGCTCAGCAAGGTGTGCGGCGCGGGCATGCGCGCGGCGATGTTCGCGCACGACATGCTGCTGGCCGGCAGCGCCGACGTGCTGGTGGCCGGCGGCATGGAGAGCATGAGCAACGCGCCGCACCTGGCGCACATCCGCAAGGGCGTGAAGGCCGGCAGCACCTCTTTGCTGGACCACATGGCCTACGACGGCCTGGAAGATGCCTACGAGCCCGGCAAGCCGATGGGCCTGTTCGGCGAGGAGTGTGCGCTGCGCTACGGCTTCAGCCGCGAGGCGATGGACCGTTTCGCCATCGCCTCGGTGGAGCGCTCACAGCGCGCCAACGAGGACGGCAGTTTCGAGTGGGAGATCGCGCCGGTGCCGCTCAAGGGCGGAGCCGGCAGCGTGCTGATGTCGCGCGATGAGCGGCCCTTCAAGCTCAAGGTCGACAAGATCCCCAGCCTCAAGCCCGCCTTCCGCGAGGACGGCCGCATCACCGCCGCCAGCTCATCGAGCAATGCCGATGGCGCGGCCGCGCTGGTGCTGATGCGCGAGAGTGATGCACAACGCCAGAGCCTGGCGCCGCTGGCGCGCATCGTGGCGCATTCGGTGCACGCGCAGGAGCCGCGCTGGTTCACCACCGCGCCCATCGGCGCCATCCACAAGCTGCTGGACCGCGCCGGCTGGAGCTCCGGCGAGGTGGACCTGTGGGAAGTGAACGAGGCCTTCGCGGCCGTGCCCATGGCGGTGATGCACGAGTTCAAGCTCGGCATCGAGCAGATGAACGTGCACGGCGGCGCTTGCGCGCTCGGCCACCCGATCGGCGCCTCCGGCGCACGCATCGTGGTCACCCTGCTGGGCGCCTTGCGCCAACGGGGCCTCAAGCGCGGCGTGGCCTCCTTGTGCATCGGCGGCGGCGAAGCCACCGCGATGGCGCTGGAGCTGCTCTGAACAACGACCGCAGCGCCGCCCTTCAGCGGGCCGCCGCGGGCGGCGCCTGGTAGATGCGCACGTAGTCCACTTCCATCTGCAGCGGGAAGATCGTGTCGTCCACCGGCCCGCCGAGCGCGCCACCGATCGCCAGGTTGAGCAGCAGGAACTGCGGCTTGTTGAAGGGCCAGGCCCGCTCGCCCGCGTCCAGCCGCGGATAGCGCAGGAAGGCAAAACCGTCCACGCCGAAGACCACCTCGTCGGCGGTCCAGTGCATCTGGTAGCGGTGGAAGCCGCTGCAGGCGTCGGGCAGGCGCAGCGTGCCACCCACCGCATGGCCGCCATGGCCGGCGGTGGTGTGCACCGTGCTCAGCACCTGCGTGGGATTGCTGCCCACGTGTTCCATGATGTCGAGCTCGCCGTCCTCGGGCCAGCGCCCGCCGCTGCCCAGCATCCAGATCGCCGGCCAGGTGCCCTTGCCGCAGGGCAGCTTGGCGCTCACCTCGAAGAAGCCATAGGTCCAGGCTGCCTTGCCCTGGGTGTTCAGGCGCGCCGAGGTGTAGCGTTGGCCGCCCCAGTCGGGCGCGGTGCTGCGCGTTTCCTTGCGCGCCGTGATCACCAGGCGGCCGTTGCGCACCACCGCGTTCTGCGGGCCGCGGGCGGAGTAGTACTGCAGCTCCTCGTTGTGCCAGCCCTGCTTGTTGCGGGCGGTGTCGTAGACCCACTTGGCGGGGTCGGGCAGGCCATCAGCGTTGAACTCGTCGGCCCACACCAGCTGGTACCCGGGCGGTGGCGCGAAGGTGTCGGCCGCGCCCGCCGGCCAGGGCAGGGCGGCACCCAGGGCGCCGGCCAGCGGCATCACGCAGGTGGTGGGCCAGGCGAAGGCTCGCCGAAGCTGGGAAAACAGGGGCATGGGGAATAACCTCAAGGAACGCGACGGCCATCGGCGTCGAAAGCCAGCGTGGCGCCGGTCTGGGCCTGCAGGCCAACGGCCTCGCCAGCCGCGAGGGCGGCCTCGCCCGCGCCCACCTTGGCGTGCAGCAGCTCGCTCACGCCCTCGATGCGCAGGTGCACGATCGCCGAATCACCGAGGTGCTCGGCCAGCACCACGCTGGCCGGCACGCCCTGGCCCGCGGGCACCAGGCGCAGGTGCTCCGGCCGGATGCCGGCACGCCGCACGGCCTCGGTGGCGCTGGGCAGCAGCGCCTGCCACAGCGCCGTGTGGGCCGGTGCTGCGCCGGCGGTGGGCCGGTCCACGAAGTTGATGCGCGGTGCGCCGAGGAAGGCGGCCACGAACTCGTTGGCCGGCCGCTGGTACAGCTCCAGCGGTGCGCCGAGCTGCTCGATGCGGCCGCGGTTGAACACCGCGATGCGGTCACCCAGGGTCATGGCCTCGACCTGGTCGTGGGTGACGTAGACCATGGTGGTGCCCAGCTCCTGGTGCAGCCGCGCCAGCTCGATGCGCATGTTCACGCGCAGGGCAGCGTCCAGATTGGACAAGGGCTCGTCGAACAAAAAGACTTTGGGCTTGCGCACGATGGCGCGGCCGATGGCCACGCGCTGGCGCTGGCCGCCGGACAGCTCGCGCGGGTAGCGCCCCAGCAACTCGGTGATGCGCAGCGCCTCGGCCGCGCGCTGCACCTGCTGCGTGCGCTCGGCGCGGGGCGTGCCGGCCATGCGCAGCGCGAAACCCATGTTGTCCGCCACCGTCATGTGCGGGTACAGCGCATAACTCTGGAACACCATGGCGGCGCCGCGTTCGGCTGGCCGCACCTCGTTGGCGCGCTTTCCGTCGATCAGCAGTTCGCCTTCGCTGATCTCTTCCAGACCCGCGATCATGCGCAGCAGCGTGGACTTGCCGCAGCCCGACGGCCCCACGAAGACCAGGAACTCGCCGTCGCGCACGGCCAGGTCCACGCCGGCGATCACTTCCACATCGCCGAAGCGCTTGCGCACACCGCGCAGGCTCAGGCCGTGCGACGCGCCGTGTTCCCGCACGGGGCTGGCATTCAAGGCACTCATGTGGAGCTCCGTTCCCTGCAGGCGCGCACGAGGTCGCGGTACCACAGCCCGCTGTCCTTGGGCGCGCGCTGCTGGGTGGCGTAGTCCACGTGCACGATGCCAAAGCGCTTGGCATAGCCACTGGCCCATTCAAAGTTGTCCATCAGGCTCCACACCATGTAGCCGGCCACCGGCACGCCGCGCTCCATGGCGTCGGCCACCGCGCCGATGTGGCCGCGCAGGTAGTCGATGCGGTCCGCGTCGTGCACCTTGCCGCCGTCCATGTGGTCATCGAAGGCCGCGCCGTTTTCGGTGATGTAGACCGGCGGCAGCTCGTATTCATGGTGCAGCGTGGTCAGCACGCCGGTGAGGCCGCGTGGATAGATTTCCCAGCCCATGGCGGTGAGCGGCAGGCCGCTCTTCTTGGCATCGAAGGAGTTGTCCGCGCTGGCCACGTGGCGCGAGTAGTAGTTGATGCCCAGGTAGTCCATCGGCGTGGCGATGTGCGCCATGTCGCCCGCTTCCACCCGCGGCGCGTCCGCCCCCAGTTCGTCGAGCGCAAGCTGCGGATAGCGGCCCTTGAAGAGCGCGTCGGTATACCAGCGCCGGCCCATGGCCTCGTCCAGCTCCACCCGGGCGGCGTCGGCGGCCGACGAGGTGGCGGGCTCGGTGTGTGCCAGGTTGAGCACGATGCCCAGCGGCGCCTTGGCACCGTCGGCCCTCATTGCCTCCAATGCAAGGCCATGGCTCACCAGCAGGTGGTGGGCCACCTGGTAGGCGGTCTTGCGGCTCTTGATGCCCGGGGCGAAGGTGCCGAACTCATGGCCGAGGATGGCGATCACCCAGGGCTCGTTGTGGGTGGTGATCATGCGCACCCGGTCGCCCAGGTGGCGTTGCACGCCGCGCGCGTAGTCCACGAAGCGGTGCATCGTGTCGCGCGCCGCCCAGCCGCCCCGCTCCTGGAGGGCTTGCGGCAAGTCCCAGTGGTTCAGGGTGAGGCAGGGCTCGATGCCGCGCGCGAGCAGGCCGTCCACCAGGCGCTCGTAGAAGGCCATGCCCTTGGGGTTCCAGGCGCCGCTGCCAGTGGGCAGCACACGCGGCCACGACACCGAGAAGCGGTAGCTGGTGACGCCCAGCGAGGCGATGAGGTCCAGGTCGCTCTCCCAGCGGTGGTAGTGGTCGCAGGCCACGTCGCCATGGCTGCCATCGGCGATGGCGCCCGGCTGGTGGCAGAAGCGGTCCCAGATCGACTCACCGCGCCCGTCCTCGAAGGCGGCGCCCTCGATCTGGAAGGCGCTGGTGGCCACGCCCCAGCGGAAGCCGGGCGGGAATCGGAGGTGCAGGTCGTTCGGTGAAGGCATGGTGTCGGGGGAGGGCAGAAGCGCTTACTTCACGGCGCCGGCGGTGAGGCCGGCGATCAGCTGGCGCGAAGCGATGGCAAAGAGCACGAGCAGCGGCAGGGTGGCGATGGCCGAGCCCGCCATCAGCGCACCCCACTCGGTGTTGGTGGTGCTCTGCATGCTGCGCAGCGCCAGCGGCAGCGTGTAGTTGCCCACGCTGCGCATCACCACCAGCGGGTCGATGAAGTTGTTCCAGGAAGAGATGAAGGTGATGAGCCCCAGCGTGCCCAGCGCGGGCTTGAGCAGCGGCAGCACGATGTGCCAGTAGATGCCCAGCTCGCCGCAGCCGTCCATGCGCGCAGCCTCCATCAGCTCGCGCGGCACCGCGGTGCTGGCGTACTGCCGCATCAGGAAGATGCCGAAGGCGCTGGCCGCGCCCGGCACGTAGAGCGCGCGATGGGTGTCGATCCAGCCCAGCGCGTCCATGATCAGGAAGGTGGGGATCATCTTCATGAACGAGGGCATCAGCATGGTGGCCATCACCAGCGCGAAGATCGCCTTCTTGAAGCGGAACTCCATCAACGCAAAGGCGTAACCGGCCATAGAGCAGAACAGCAGGGTGAGCGCGGTGGACATCAGCGCCACATAGAGGCTCCAGCCCACGTTGCGCCAGAACGGCAGCAGGCCGGTCAGGATCTTCAGGTTGCCCGCCAGGTCGTTGCCGAACCACAGCGGCGGCGGCAGGTCGAAGATCTCGCTGCGGGTGTGGGTGGCAAACACGAACATCAGGTAGAAGGGCGCCAGCATGAACAACGCCCCCACGCCCACCAGCGCATAAGCCGCCCAGGTGGACATCGGCTGGCGGTCCATGTACTTGCCCTGGCGCGGTGCGGCATCGCGCCGAAGCGGCGCCTGCAGCGGCTCCGGCGTGCTCATTGGGTAACCTCCGCGCTACGCACTGCGGTGCGAGCGCCTTCGGGCGGCCGGGCGGCGCTCATTGCGGGCCCCTTTCCTTGAACGCGCGGTTGGTCGCCCAGGTGAGCAGCGCCACCACCGCCATCAACAGCCAGGCCATGGCGCTGGCACCGCCGAAGTCATTGAAGTCGAAGGCCATGCGGTAGAGGTACAACGCCGAGGTCATGCCGGACTGGTCGGGGCCACCGATCGGGCGGTCGGAGCCGCCGGTGAGGATGAAGGGCTCCTCGAACAACTGCAGCCCGCCGATCACGCTGAGCGTCACCCCGAAATACACCATCGGCCGGATGCCCGGCAGCGTGATGTGCCAGAACTGGCTCCACGCGCCGGCGCCGTCCAGCGTGGCGGCTTCGTACAGGTCCTTGGGGATGGTCTGCAGCGCGGCCAGGTACAGCACCAGGTTGAAACCCAGGTAGCGCCAGAACACCAGCAGTGCGATCGCCGGCTGCAGCGCCTCGGGCTGGTTGAGCCAGTCGATGTTGGGCAGGCCGAGCGGGCGCAGGCCCGCGTTGATGAGGCCGTAGTCGGTGGAGAAGAGCGCGCTGAACAGCAGCGCGATCGCGACCGTCGACGTGATGTAGGGCAGGAAGTAGGCGCCGGTCAGCCCGTCACGCAGGCGCTTGAACGAGCGGTGGACGAACACCGCCAGCGGAATCGCCACCAGGTGCTGCGGTGCGCCCGAGACGATGGCCAGCCAGACGGTGTTGCGCAGCGACTTCCAGAACCAGTCGTCCTGCAGCGCGAACGAGAAGTTGCCCCAGCCCACGAACTCCATCGCACCCAGGCCGCTGGTGGGCTCCCAGGACTGGAACGCCAGGTACAGCGAAAACGCCAGCGGGAACAGCGCGAACACCAGGAACAGCACCAGAAAGGGGCTGAGGAACACATAGGGCGCCCAGCGGGGCGACAGGAGGGGGGGCAATCGCATGGCGTGGCTCTTCAGCGGTGGGCGCGTTTTTCGAGCAGGCGCTGCGCGTCGGCCAGGGCCTGGGCGATGGGCTTGCCACGGTCGATCACGTTGTCCAGCTCGGTGTTGATCACTTCGTCGCCGAAGGCGTTCTGCTTGTGGATGCCGGGCACCGCGATCTTGCGCGCGGCATCGCGCCACAGCACGCGGGCACGCTGCCCACCGAGGAAGGGCAGGGGCTGCTCGAAGAACGGGTCCTCATAGGTGGCCTGCAGCGCGGGGAAGGCGTCCTCCGACTTGAAGGCCGCCAGCTGCAGGGCCGGGTCCAGCGTGAGCAGCTGCAGAAACTCCCAGGCCAGTGCCTTGTTCTGCGCCGCGGCCCTGCGCGGCAGGGTGTAGAAGGTGCCACCGAAGGCCGCGTAGGTGTTGCCCGGCAGCTGAGCGGCGCGCCACAGGCCCTTGGTGTTGGGCGCCACCCAGTTCGACATCTGGCCCACCATCCAGCAGCCGCGCAGGTCGGTGGCCACCTGGCCGCGCTTGAAGCCCTCGGCCCATTCGTTGGTCCAGGCCGTCACCCGTGCGTCCAGCCCATGCTGGCGCACCCGCTTGCAGAGCTCGAAGGCGCGCACGAAGCGCGGCGAGGTGACCAGCGGGCGTGATTCGGCGTCGAAGTACAGGCCCTCGCCCTGGGCGACCGCGCGGACCAGGATGTCCTTGAGCGACTGCACGCTGCCGATGAGGTAGGCGCCGGTGGCCTTTTTCAGGCGTACTCCCGCCTCGACATACGCCTCCCACGAGCTGGTGAGGTCGGCCTCGGCCAGGCCGGCCTTGGCCAGCAGGTCGACGCGGTACAGCAGGGTGCCGGGGCCGATGTCGGTGGGCAGCGCCCTCAGTTCGCCGTGCAGGCCGTGCGCCTGGCGCCAGGCGAAGGGCACGAAGCCCGAGGCGAAGCGGTCGGCTCCAAAGGGCTCGCTCGACAGGTTCTCCAGCCCGGCGCCGAGCGCGAAGTTGCCGAGATAGCGCGATTCCAGTGCCATGACATCCGGCAGCCCCACCGAGGTGGATAGCGCGGTCGTCATCGCGGTGTGGTGGTCCTTGTAGCTGCGGCTCACCACCTGCACCGGCACATCCGGATGCCGCTGGGCCCAGGGGCCGGCCACGGCGGCCTTGACGATCTCGTCGATGCGCGGGAAGGCCGCCACCGTCAGCTGCGGCTGCGCCGCGGCCGCGCGCAGCGGCATGGCGCCCGCCAGCCCGGCCGCCAGCATGGCGCGGCGACTGAATGCGTTGCGGCCGGCGCTCATCGAGGCGCCCTTTGCGATGCGCGCGTCGGCACCCGCCGGCGGGAGGCATGGCACGTCAAGGGCTTGAAAGAAGTCGCCGGTTGCATCGGATGAGCGCGGAGCGCGCCGTGTGAAAACGCTTTCAGAATTCTGCGTTCACCTGTCTGCCCGGTGCATCAGGGCAAACCCTCCTGCGAAAGCGCTTTCAACGTATCACGCGGCGGGTGGATTCCCGCGGTACCAGGGTGGGTGCCGGCAGGGTCGCCACCGGCGTATTGCCGCGCAACAGCTCCAGTGCCGCGAGCGCCGCCTGGGCGCCGGTTTCATAGACCGACTGGCGCACCGTGGTCAGCGGCGGGATGGCGAAGCGGGCGGGCGCCACGTCGTCGAAACCGACGAGTGACACGTCGTCCGGCACCCGCACGTTGCGCCGGTACAAGCCCAGCGCCGCGCCGATGGCGGCCTGGTCATTGGAGGCGAAGATGGCGGTGAAGGGGGCGCGGCTGTCGAGCAGGCGGTTCACCGCCATCAGGCCGCCGGCTTCGGTGAAGTCGCCCGGCATCACCAGGCCGGGGTCGAATGCCAGGCCGGCCTGCTCCAGCGCCTGGCGATAACCGGCCTCGCGCTCCAGTGCATCCTCATGGCCCGGGTCCCCGGCGATGAAAGCGATGCGGGTGTGGCCGCACTCGATCAGATGCTGGGTGGCCAGCACGCCGCCCTGGCGGTTTTCGAAGCTCAGGCTGAACAGGCGCGGGCCCTTGACCTCGCGCCCCACCACCACCATAGGAAGGCGCTTGGCGTAAGCCTGCAGCGCGGTGTTGGAGAGGCGGCCCGCCAGCACGATCAGGGCATCCACCCGGCGCGACAGCAACGCCTCGATCGCATTGCGCTCCTCGCCTTCGGTCCAGTGGCCGCTCACGAACAGCGGGATGTAGCCGGCGCGTTCGAGTTCGTCCTCGATGCCCAGCAGCGCTTCGCCGTAGAACGGGCTGCTGATGGTTTGGGTGAGCACGCCCACGCTCATGGTGCGGCCGCCCGCCAGCCCGCGGGCCACGGGGTTGGGCCGGAAGCCCAGCTTCTTGATCGCCGCGTCCACGGCCACCTTTTTGTCCGGGCTCACCGTGGCGGTGCCGTTGAGGATGCGCGACACCGTGCTCGGCGACACGCCAGCCTGCTGCGCCACCATTTCCAGCGTCACCACGCCGGCAGGGTTGGACTTGGAAGAGGCCGCCTTGGAGGCGGTGCGCCGGCTCGCCGGGGTTTTGGAATGCGGTTTCATCGGGATCGCATCGTACCTGCGCCCGCGCCCTGCGGCTACCCGGCGTTGCCTCTGGCGCGCGGCCAGGCCGCACTCGTTGCGGCCTCTCGGCTGCCTATGAAGAAAGCGCTGTCAGATTTCACGCTGCATTAGGGTGCGCCCTAGTTCGAACTCCGTAACGTGCCGCCTATTATTCTGAAAACGCTTTCAGCAACCCGCCACCACGGCGCCCTGACTTTCCGAAGCGTCGATGCCGGAGGGCATCGCACAACACACCACTGGAGACCGACATGTCCGTTTGTTCACCCGCCGGCCGCCGGCAGCGCGAGCGCCACGCCTTCACGGCCACCCGAATTGCGGCGGCGGTCGGGCTCTTGATCACGGGAGCAGGCAATGCCGTGGGACAGCAGGCGACCGACGCGCCGGCCCCTGCGGCGACGGATGCGGCGCAAGTGGAGCGGGTGGTGGTCACCGGCATCCGGCGCAGCCTGGACACCTCGCTCAGCCTGAAGCGGGACGCGCAGGGGGTCGTGGACGGCATCGTCGCCGAAGACATCGGCAAGTTCCCGGATACCAACCTCGCCGAGTCGATGCAGCGCATCAGCGGCGTGTCCATCGACCGCCAGAACGGCGAGGGCTCGCGTGTCACCGTGCGCGGCGTCGGCCCCGACTTCAACCTTATCCTGCTGAACGGCCGCCAGATGCCGACCGCAGCCATCGAGGGCACGGCCGCGTCCAACTCGCGTGCCTTCGACTTTGCCAACCTCGCGTCGGAATCGATCGCTGCGCTGGAGGTCTACAAGACCAGCCGTGCCAGCACGCCCACCGGCGGCATGGGTGCCACCATCAACATCAAGACGGCGCGGCCGTTCGACAACCCCGGCCTGCAGGCAAGCTTCGGCGTCAAGGGCATGTATGACCAGTCGAACGCCCGCCTGCCCGAGCAGCTGCGTGGCGACAAGGTCACGCCGGAGATTTCCGGCATCTACAGCAACACCTTTGCAGACAAGACCTTCGGCATCGCGCTGTCGGGCAGCTACCAGGAGCGGCAGCTGGGCTACAGCCAGGGGGGCATCAGCGGCTGGCGCGCGTTCCGCGGCGACGAGAACAACTGGGGCACCATCCCGCAGGAAGGCCAGCCCGGCTCGGAGAACATCACCAACCGGCCGGGGCCCAACGACATCTATGCGGTGCCGCAAAGCATCGCCTACAGCGTCACCGCGGTCCAGCGCACGCGCATCAACGGCCAGCTCACGCTGCAGTACGCGCCCACCCGAGACGTCACCGCCACGCTGGACTACACCTACTCCGAGAACAAGCTGGAGACCCGGCGCAACGACATGTCGGCCTGGTTCAACTTCGGGCCGTCGAGCAGCTCGTGGACCAACGGGCCGGTGGCTTCGCCGATCTTCTATTCGGAGACCATCACGCCCAATCCGGAAACCGGCCGGTTGAGTGACTTGGCCATGGGCGCGGGCCGCTTCGCCACCCGCAACAAGAACGACTCCGTCGGCCTGAATGTGACGTGGAAGCCGTCCGACCGGCTGAGTTTCGACTTCGATGCGCACAAGTCCACCGCCACCTCCGGGCCCGACAGCCCGTACGGCTCCGATGCGGTGCTGGGCGCAGCCAGCTTCAACCGCGGCACCACGCGGGCCGACTTCTCGCATGACCTGCCGGTGCTCAGCATCCAAGGAGCGGTGGCCGACCCGGCGCTCATGGAACTCACCGGCTCGTCGTTCCGCAACAGCTACATGAAGTCGGAGATCGAGCAGGGCCAGTTCCGCGGCAAGTACAAGCTGGGCGACGCCTCGCGGCTGGACTTCGGCTTGAGCCTCACCGACGCGCGCAACCGCTCGGCCTATGGCTTCGTGCAGCGCGACACCTGGGGCGGGGCCACCGACGCACAGGGCAACGTGATCGGCCCCGGCCCGTTCCCGGATTCGATGTGGCACCCCGACCAGATCAACCGCTACCTCGGCCGCATCGACGGCAGCGGCGACCCGGCGCTGTTCAACAATTTCTTCATCTGGGACTTCGACACCGCGCGCGGCATCGTGGCGTCGGCCAGCGGGCTGGGCAACCTGTACCAGGCGCCGTCGGCCTACACGGTCGACCGCCGGGTGAAGGAAAAGTCGCAGAGCGCCTTCCTGCAGTACAGCACCGACTGGGAGCTGGGCGTGCCCATGGGCCTGGGCGTGGGCCTGCGCTATGAGCGCACCAAGGTGACCTCCAGCGCGCTGGTGCCCACCCCAACCGGCGTCAACTGGGTCGGCACCAACGAGTTCCAGGTGGTGTTCGGCGAACCGGCCTTCACCACGCTGAACGGCACCTACAACTACTGGCTGCCGAGCATCGACTTCGACGCCGACCTGACCGACAAGCTGAAGTTCCGCGCCAGCTATGGCGAAACCATCGGCCGGCCGGCCTGGAACTACATCCAGGGCGGGCAGACGCTGGACCAGCTGGTGCGCGTGGGCGGCGGCACCGGCGCCCAGGGCAACCCGGGGCTGAAGCCGCTGAAGTCGAAGAACATCGACCTGTCGCTGGAGTGGTACTACGCCAAGAGCAGCTACGCGGCGGTGGGCTACTTCGCGAAGAACATCTCCAACTACGCCGGCTTCAATGCGGCGACGGCCAGCCCGTTCTCCATCACCACGCCGGCCGGCGGTGCAATGTTCCAGCAGGCGGTCACGGCGGGTGGCTGCCCGCAGTCCGACCTGGCCTGCATCCGCAGCTACATCTTCGCCAACTTCAACGGCGTGGGCGGCGTGAATGCAGCCACCGGCGTCATCCCCGGCCAGCCGGGCGATCCGGTGGCCACCTTCCAGATCACCACGCCGGTGAATCAGCGCTCGGCGCGCCTGTACGGGGTGGAGCTGAACCTGCAGCACCTGTTCGCCGGCTCCGGGTTCGGCGTGGCCGCCAACTACACCTACGTCAACTCGGGCCTGAAGTTCAACAACGCCGGCCTGGGCGAGCAGTTCGCGCTGGTGGGCCTGTCGGACACGGCCAACCTGGTGGCCTTCTACGAGGACGACCGCTTCAACGTGCGCGTGGCCTACAACTGGCGTGACCAGTTCCTGGCCAGCACCACCGACGGTCTCGGGCTGCCCAACCCGACCTACGTGGAGGCGTACTCACAGCTGGACATGAGCATGGGCTACAAGCTGACGCAGAACCTGTCGCTTCAGTTCGAGGCCATCAACCTGCTCGATGCCACGCAGCGCACCCACGGCCGCAGCGAGCAGATGGTGTTGCAGAACACGCAGACCGGCCGCCGCTTCATGGTCGGGGCACGCTACACCTTCTGAAGCCGCCCGCGCGCCCTGGCATCATGGCCGGCATGTCGGACCAGCCTGTCGCGCACGTCGTCATCCTGGGCGGCGGTTCGGCGGGCTGGCTGACAGCCGGCCTGATCGCTGCGCAGCACCGTCACCGGCTGAGGGTGACGGTGATCGAGGCGCCGGATATTGCGCCGATCGGCGTGGGCGAGGGCACCTGGCCCACCATGCGCGACAGCCTGCGCAGCATCGGCGTCAGCGAGTCGGACTTTGTTCGCGAGTGCGAGGCCACCTTCAAGCAGGGTTCGCTGTTCCGCCGCTGGGTGGACGGCAGCGCGGACGACCTGTACTTCCATCCCTTCATGCTGCCGCAGGGTTGGGGCGACGCGCCTCTGGCGCAGGCTTGGCAGCAGCATGCCGGCACCCGCTTCGCCGACTGCGTGAGCGTGCAGCCGCACCTGTGCCAGCGCGGCCGGGCGCCCAAGCAGTTCGCCACGCCGGAGTACGCAGGTGTTGCGAACTACGGCTACCACTTCGACGCCGGCCGCTTCGGGCCGTTCCTGCGCACGCACTGCGTAAAACGCCTGGGCGTGCATCACGTCGCCGATCAGGTGGTTGCGGTGCTCTCGCACGACAACGGCGACATCGCGGCGCTGCAGACGCGCAGCCACGGCGCGATCGCCGGTGATCTGTTCATCGACTGCAGCGGCCTGAAGGCCCATCTGCTGGCCGGCCACTATGGCGTGCCCTTCGTGTCGCACAAGCACGTGCTGTTCTGCGATGCGGCGCTCGCGCTGCAGGTGCCCTATGCCGACCCGCAGGCGCCGATCGCGTCGCAAACGGTGTCCACCGCGCAGTCGCACGGCTGGGTGTGGGACATCGGGCTGCAGACGCGGCGTGGTGTGGGGCTCGTGTATTCCAGCAGCCACTGCGACGACGAAACGGCGCACCGGACGCTGATGGACCATATCGCGCGCAGCGGCGCCAACGGCACCGCGGCTGTCGACCTGCCGCAGCCGCGCCAGTTGCGGTTCGAGCCCGGACATCGGCGCACCTTCTGGCACCGCAACTGCGTGGCGATCGGCCTGTCGGCGGGCTTCCTGGAGCCGTTGGAGGCCTCCGCGCTGGCCTTGGTGGAGTACTCGGCGGAGTTGCTGCGCCAGCAGATGCCCGCCACGCGCGGAGCGATGGAGCTGCTGGCGCGGCGCTTCAACGAGGCCTGCAGCTACCGCTGGGCCCGCATTGTGGATTTCCTCAAGCTGCACTACGTGCTGAGCCGGCGCACCGACAGCGCCTTCTGGCTCGACAACCGCCAGCCCGCGTCGGTGCCCGAGCCGCTGCGCGAGCTGCTGGCCCTGTGGCGCCACCTGCCGCCATCGCGCCACGACCTGGTGCGCCACGACGAGGCGTTTCCGGCCGCGAGCTACCAGTACATCCTCTATGGCATGGGCTGGCCGGGCGCGGCAAGCTGCGAACTGCCGGCGCAGGACATCGAGCGTGCGCAGGGCTGCTTCCGCGAAGCGGCAGAGCTCACACGGAAGATGCTGGCCGCACTGCCCAGCCACCGCGACCTGATCGAGCACATCCGGCGCCACGGCCTTTCGCGCATCTAGAACCCAACGAACGGACACTCGCCATGCCTCGCCACGCCGTCCTCAACAACGTCGACCACAAGGACCTGCGCGTCATCAGGGCACACGGCGAGCGCTTCGGCGACGACGTGATGGCCGCTGTCACCTTCCCGGCTGAATTCCGCAGTGTCCAGTCGCACTATCCCATCGTGTTCCAGAAGTCGCAGGACGGCACCACGTTCCAGCCGCTGGCGCTGTTCGGCTTGCGCGAGGGTGAAAACCTGTTCCTGCGCGGCGGCGGCTGGGACGCAGCCTATGTGCCGCTGGCCATCGAACGCCAGCCCTTCCTCGTCGGGTTCGACGGTGCCGAGCCGGTGGTGCATGTGGACCTCGACAGTCCGCGCGTGAGCCGCAGTGAGGGCGAGCCGGTGTTCCTGCCCTTCGGCGGCATCAGTGACTACCTGGAGCAGGTGAACTCCATGTTGCTCGCGCTGCACCAGGGCCTGCAGAGCACGCCTGCCTTCGTCGCCGCGCTGCTGGCGCATGACCTGCTCGAGCCGTTTTCGTTCGACATCGAACGCCCGGATGGCACGCAGCGGCTGGCCGGCTTCTACACGGTGCACGAGGAGCGGCTGCAGAAGCTCGATGGCACGGCGCTGGCGCAGCTGCACCAGGCCGGCCATCTGTTGCCGATCTACATGGTGCTGGCGTCCACCTCGCACCTGCGGGACCTGGCTGACCGGGCTTGCCAGGCAGGCAACGAGCGCGTGCATGCGTGAGCTGAGCGGCGTTTCAGCGCGGCAGCTCCCCGAAGCACTGCTGCGCTCCACCGAGCCGCTGGTACTGCGGGGCCTGGTGGCCGAATGGCCGGCCGTGCAGGCCGCGCAAGCAGCCGGCGGCATCACCGCCTACCTGCGACGTTTCGACGCCGGTGCCACCGTGGGTGCCTGGATCGGCCCACCGGAAATCCAGGGGCGCTTCAACTACACCGATGACCTGACCGGTTTCAACTTCGCGCGCGAAAAGCTGCGTTTCGCCGCAGTGCTGGACGCGCTGGACAGCATGGCCGCCGAGCCCCGGCCGCAGGCGCTGTACATGGGTTCCACGACGGTGGAGACCTGCGCCCCCGGTTTCCGCGAACACAACGACCTGGGAGCCGGGCCGCTGGAGCAGTGGCAGCCGCTTGCCAGCCTCTGGCTGGGCAACCGCACCTGCGTCGCCGCGCACCAGGACTTGCCGGACAACCTGGCCTGCGTGGTGGCCGGGCAGCGCCGCTTCACGCTGCTGCCGCCGGAGCAACTGCCCAATCTGTACGTCGGCCCGCTGGAGCACACACTGGCAGGGCAGCCCACCAGCCTGGTGGACTTCGCCAGGCCCGACCTGAACCGGTTTCCAAGGTTTGCCGAAGCCCAGCGCCATGCACGGGTGGCCGAACTGGGCCCGGGCGATGCCATCTTGATCCCGAGCATGTGGTGGCACAGCGTGGAAGCCATGGCGCCGGTGAACCTGCTGGTGAACTACTGGTGGCGGCGCTCGCCGGAGCACATGGATTCGCCGATGGGTGCGCTGCTGCACGCTGTCATGACCGTGCGCGACCTGCCGCCGGAGCAGCGCGAGGCCTGGCGCCACCAGTTCGAGCATTACGTGTTCGGCGCCGGTGAACAGACAGCAGCCCACCTGCCGCCCGCGGCGCGCGGCGTGCTGGCACCCCTGGATGAACCTGCCACCCGGGCGCTGCGCGCACGCCTGCTGCGCCGGCTGAACCGCTGAGGAACCGCATGGACCCGACCGCTGCCTCCGCCATGCCCCAGGCCCCTGCCCGGCCGGTGCGCCGCATCGTCATCGCCGGCGGCGGTACAGCCGGCTGGATGGTGGCCGCCTGCCTGTCCAAGACCATGGGCAGGCTGCTGGACATCCAACTGGTGGAGTCCGACGAGATCGGCACCGTGGGCGTGGGTGAGGCCACCATCCCGCCGCTGCAGATCTTCCACCAGCTGCTGGAACTGGACGAGCGCGAGTTCATGGCCGCCACCTCGGCCACCTTCAAGCTGGGCATCCAGTTCGAGAACTGGCGCAACGGCAACGACCGCTACATCCACTCGTTCGGCACGACCGGCAAGGACCATTGGACAGCCGGCTTCCAGCACTTCTGGCTCAAGGGCCGCGAGCGTGGGCTCGCGCGCGACTACGGCGACTACAGCCTGGAGCTGCGCGCGGCGCAGGACAGCCGCTTTGCCCACCTTCCGCGCGGCGGCCTGAGCTACGCCTACCACTTTGACGCCACACGCTATGCCGCCTTCCTGCGCACCTTCAGCGAGTCCCATGGCGTGCGGCGCATCGAGGGCAAGATCCGCGCGGTCAACCTCGATGCCGCCAGCGGCCACATCCGCTCGCTCACGCTGGACTCCAGCGCGTCGATCGATGGCGACCTGTTCATCGACTGCACCGGCTTTCGTGCGCTGCTGATCGGCGAGGCGCTGAAGGTGCCTTACGAGGACTGGTCGCATTGGCTGCCCTGCGACAGCGCGCTGGCGGTGCAGACCGCTTCGGTGGGTGAGGCCGTGCCCTACACCCGCTCGATCGCGCATGCCAGTGGCTGGCAGTGGCGCATTCCCTTGCAGCACCGGGTGGGCAACGGCCTGGTGTACTGCAGCCGCCACATGAGCGACGACGAGGCTCGTGCGCTGCTGCTGGCCAACGTGCAGGGCGAAGTGCTCACCACGCCGCGCCAGCTCAAGTTCAAGCCGGGCCAGCGGCGTGAGGTGTGGCGCCACAACTGCGTGGCGATCGGCCTGGCCAGCGGCTTCATCGAGCCGCTGGAATCCACCAGCATCCACCTCATCCAGCGCGGGCTGATCCGGCTGATGCAGATGTTTCCCACGGCGGGCATCAGCGCCGCCGACATCGCCGAATACAACCAGCAGGCGCAGACCGAGATCGAGCACATCCGGGACTTCGTGGTGCTGCACTACCACCTCACGCAGCGGGATGATTCCGCGTTCTGGCGTGAGTGCCGTGCGATGAACGTTCCGGCATCGCTGCGCCATCGGCTCGCCCTGTTCGGCGAGACCGGACGCGTCTTCCGCGGGCCCAACGAGCTGTTCGCCGAGAACTCCTGGATCCAGGTGATGCTGGGGCAGGGCCTGATGCCGCAGCAGCACCACCCGGTGGCCGACCTCATGGGCGATGGCGAACTCACCGACTTCCTGGAATCCATCCGCGGCACCATCAACCGCACGGTGTCGCAGCTGCCGCCGCATGAGCGCTATGTGCAGCAGTACTGCGCCGCGCCGGCGCGTTGAGTCGCTTCTTTCGCTGAACGACACCGCGCGGGCAGAGCTTGGCTTCAGGCCGGCGCCGCCCCCAGCCGGCGCGAAAGGTCACCCGCACAGCGTTTCAGGGTCTGGGCCACGCTGCCCTTCCAGGCGGTGTCCAGCGCGGCCGTGGGGCCGATCACCGTGATGGCGAGCACCATCGCGCCCGTGCCGTCGAACACCGGCGCCGCCAGCGCGCTCACGCCCGGCACCGACAGGTCCACCGCCCGCCCGATGCCGTGCTGGCGCGCCTCGGCCAAGCGGGCGGCGAAGGCCGCCTCATCGAAATGCGGGCTGTCCGGCGGCTCGTGGGTCAACACCTCCTGCACCGCGGCGGCCGGCCGGTGGGCCGCAAACAGCCAACCGGAAGCCGTGGCCCGCAGGCTCATCACCGTGCCGTGGCGCATGGAGATGTGCACCGGCGAGGGCCCTTCGGCCACCCGCACGATGGTGGGCCCGCGGTCGCCCCACACCGCGATCGCCACCGTGTGGCCCAGCGCCTGGGCCAGCTCCTCGATCAGCGGCGTGGCCAGGCGCACCGGGTCGTATTGCTGCAGGCTGATCAGGCCCAGCTGCATCGCCAGCGGCCCCAGGCCGTAGCGGCCGGTGGCCGGGTCCTGCTCGATCAGGCCCAGCTTGCCGAAGCTCACCAGGTAAGGGTGAGCCTTGGCGGGCGCCATGCCGGCGTCGCGCGCCAGGTCCTTCAGCGCCATGGGCCGGCCGTGGTGCGCCAGCGCGAGCAGCAGTTGCCCTCCCACCTCCACGCTCTGGATGCCGCGTGACCCTTTTTCCCCGGCGCTGTCGTCCATCTTGGTATTTGTACTAATGCGAACTGATTAGACATTATCGAACAGGCTGACTAAGATCAAACTCGTTAGACATACGCGAACTCGTTAATCAACGTCAAAGACATCGGACACGTCATGAGCAGCAAAGCCTTCGCTTCCCAGGCCGACCTGGAAGATAAGCAGGTCAGCTTCACCCAGCTGTCCGAGCACGCCTGGGCCTACACGGCCGAGGGCGACCCCAACACCGGCATCGTGATCGGCGACGACGCGGTGATGGTGATCGACACCCAGGCCACGCCGGTGATGGCGGCCGACGTGATCCGCCGCATCCGCGAGGTGACGGACAAGCCGATCAAGTACGTCACCCTCAGCCACTACCACGCGGTGCGGGTGCTGGGCGCCTCGGCCTACCAGCCGCAGCACATCATCGCCAGCCAGGACACCTACGACCTGATCGTGGAACGTGGCGAGGCCGACAAGGCGAGCGAGATCGGCCGCTTCCCGCGCCTGTTCCGCAACGTCGAATCGGTGCCACCGGGGCTGACCTGGCCGACCATCACCTTCAAGGGCAAGATGACGCTGTGGATGGGCAAACTCGAAGTGAAGCTGCTGCAGCTCGGCCGCGGCCACACCAAGGGCGACACCGTGGTGTGGCTGCCGGGCGAACGCACCTTGTTCTCCGGCGACCTGGTGGAGTTCGATGCCACGCCGTATGCGGGCGACGCCTACTTCCAGGACTGGCCGCAGACGCTGGACAACATCGCCGCCCTGAAGCCCCTGGCCCTGGTGCCCGGCCGCGGCGCCGCCTTGAAAGGCGAGGCCCAGGTGGCGCAAGGCCTGGCCGGCACACGCGCCTTCGTCAGCGAACTGTTCGCCAGCGTGAAGGCTGGCGCGCAGGCCGGGCAGGACCTGAAGAGCGTGTACCGCGCCACCTACGAGCGCCTGAAGCCCAAGTACGGCCAGTGGGTGATCTTCGACCACTGCATGCCCTTCGACGTGACGCGGGCCTATGACGAGGCCACGCAGTACGCCGACCCGCGGGTGTGGACGGCGCAGCGCGACATCGACATGTGGAAGGCGCTCGAGTCCTGAAGCCGATCCGACGCCGGCTGCCATGCTGAAGACCCACGTCGTCCCCGAGTACGCCTATACGCGCAGCGCCGAGCAGCGCAGCGGCGTGCCGCAGCGCCACGCGGTGGTGATCGTCGGTGCCGGCCCGGTGGGCCTGACCGCCGCGCTGGACTGCGCGCAGCGGGGCCTGCCGGTGGTGCTGCTGGACGACAACAACACGGTAAGCATCGGCTCGCGCGCCGTCTGTTATGCCAAGCGCTCGCTCGAGATCTGGGATCGCCTCGGTGTGGGCGAGGCGCTGGTGGAGCGGGGCGTGCAGTGGAAGGTCGGCAAGGTGTTCCTCCGCGACGAGCTGGTCTACAGCTTCGACCTGCTGCCGGAAAGCCGCCACAAGATGCCGGCGATGATCAACCTGCAGCAATACCACCTGGAAGAAGCACTGGTGGCGGCGTGTGAACGAAGCGGCCGCGTCGACTTGCGCTGGAAGCACAAGGTGGTGGGCCTGCAGCAGCACGCCGACCATGTGAGCCTGCAGGTCGAAACGCCCGATGGTGTGTTCGAGATGCAGGCCCAATGGCTGATCGCCTGCGACGGCGCCAACAGCGACGTGCGCAGCATGGTGGGGGCGCCCTTCACTGGCCAGCGTTTTGAGGACCGTTTCCTCATCGCCGACGTGGTGATGAAAGCGGCTTTTCCAGATGACAAGGCGCCCCCGGCCGCCGACGGCGGCCACCCCCCGCGGGGGTCCGGGCTCGGCTTGAGGCGGCTCGGCACCGAGCCCGAGCGCTGGTTCTGGTTCGACCCGCCGTTCCACCGCGGCCAGTCGGTGCTGCTGCACAAGCAGTGCGACAACGTCTGGCGCATCGATTTCCAGCTCGGCCGCGACGCCGATCCGGTGGAAGAAAAGAAGCCGGAGAAGGTGATCCCCCGCATCCAGGCGATGCTGGGGCCGGATGCGCAGTTCGAGCTGGAATGGGTGTCGGTGTACCAGTTCGCCTGCCGCCGCATCGACAGGTTCCGCCACGGCCGCGTGCTGTTCGCGGGCGACGCCGCGCACCAGGTATCGCCCTTCGGCGCGCGCGGTGCCAACTCCGGCGTGCAGGACGCGGACAACCTGGTGTGGAAGCTGCAGCAGGTGCTCACCGGCCAGGCGGGCGAAGCGCTGCTGGACAGCTATCACGACGAGCGCTGCGCCGCGGCCGACGACAACATCGCGCACTCCACCCGCTCCACCGACTTCATCACGCCCAAGAGCCGCAGCAGCCTGCGCCTGCGCAATGCGGTGCTGGAGTTGGCGGCGCAGGAAGCGTTTGCGCGGCCCTTGATCAACAGCGGGCGGCTGTCGCGCCCCACGCCGTATACGTCCTCGCCGCTGAACACGCCAGACAACGAGGCTTTCGACAGCGGCCTTGCGCCTGGAAGTGCGTGCGCCGACGCGCCGGTGCTGCGTGATGGCCGCGCGAGCTGGCTGCTCACCGAACTGCGCGGCGGCTTCAGCTTGTTGTGTTTCGGCGAAACGATCGAACTGCCCGGCGTGCAAGTGCTGCAGGTCGGCACGGATGTGATCGATGTCGAAGGCCTGCTGGCCGAACGCTACGGCGTGGGCCCCGAGGGCGCGGTGCTGATCCGGCCCGACCAGCATGTGGCCGCGCGCTGGCGCCACCCCACGCGCGAAGCGGCGCAGGCAGCGCTGCGGAGAGCCACATGCCGCTGATCCTCACACCGAACATCGCGGATGCCGATGGCTTCTACGAGGAGCTCATTGCCGGCCAGCGCGGCCTCACCGATGAACAGGCCGAGCTCATGCTGGCCAAGCTGGTGCTCATCCTCGCCAACCACGTGGGCGACCGCGCGGTGCTGAGCGAGGCGATCGCCCTGGCCCGCGACAACCCCTTGAATCCCGAACCGCACCCCACGCGATGAACGAGACCTTGAACTACCAGTCCGGCTTCGGCAACCACTTTGCGAGCGAAGCGGTGCCGGGTGCCTTGCCCATCGGGCAGAACAGCCCGCAGCGTGCGCCCAAGGGCCTGTACGCCGAGCTGCTGAGCGGCACCGCCTTCACCGCGCCGCGCCATGAAAACAGGCGCACCTGGCTGTACCGGCGCCAGCCCTCGGTGCTGTGCGGCGAATACCGTCCGGAGCCGCATGCCTGGTGGAAGACCGGTGCGAAGGACGGCGTGCCGCTGCCGCCCAACCCGCTGCGCTGGTTGCCGTTTCCGCAACCCAACGAGCCGCAGGATTTTGTGCAGGCGATCCGCACCCTGGCGCTCAATGGCGATGCGGACGCCCAGGTCGGCATGGCCGCGCATGTGTTCCACGCCAACCGCTCGATGGAGCGGCGTGCGCTGGTCAATGCCGATGGCGAGATGCTGGTGGTGCCGCAGCAGGGCCGGCTGCGCGTGACCACCGAGCTGGGCGTGCTGGAGGTGGCGCCCGGCGAGGTGCTGCTGCTGCCGCGGGGCCTGGCGTTCAAGGTGGCTCTGCCCGATGGCGCGGCGCGCGGCTACATCGCGGAGAACTACGGCGCGCCCTTCCGGCTGCCGGAGCTGGGGCCGATCGGCTCCAACGGCCTGGCCAACCCGCGCGACTTCCTCGCACCCGTGGCGGCCTATGAACAGGGCGCCGGCGAATACGAGATCGTCAAGCGCTACGGTGGCGCGCTGTACCGCGCGCAGGCCAAGGCCTCGCCCTTCAACGTGGTGGCCTGGCACGGCAACCTCTGCCCGCTGAAGTACGACACCAGGCACTTCATGACGATCGGCTCGATCAGCTTCGACCATCCCGATCCGTCGATCTTCACGGTGCTCACCTCGCCCAGCGACACACCGGGCACCGCCAACTGCGACTTCGTGATCTTTCCGCCGCGCTGGATGGTGGCCGAGAACACCTTCCGCCCGCCCTGGTACCACCGCAACTTCATGAGCGAGTTCATGGGGCTGGTGTACGGCCAGTACGACGCCAAGCCGGAGGGCTTCAAGCCCGGCGGCGCGTCGCTGCACAACAGCATGGTGCCGCACGGCCCCGACACCGAGGCCTTCGACAAGGCCAGCAGCGCCGAGCTCGCGCCCCACAAGCTGGACAACACCCTGGCCTTCATGTTCGAAAGCCGCTGGCGCTTCCATCCCACCGAGTTCGCGCTCAAGGTGGCCGTGCTGGACCCGAATTACGCCGACTGCTGGGCGGGCCTGCAGGACCGCTTCCAACCATGATCGACCACACCCACGATCCCGCGCTCACCAGCTGGGTGGCGTCGGCCAATGAGCCCCACACCGACTTCCCGATCCAGAACCTGCCCTTCGGCCGCTTCCGCCCGGCCGGCGGTGGCAAGGGCTGGCGCATCGGCGTGGCCATCGGCGACCAGGTGCTCGACCTGCGCCTGGTGATGGAAGAAGAACTCTGGGGCCAGGGCGAGCAGCGGGTGATGCAGTGGCTGGCCGAGGGCGAGCTCAATGCCTTCATGGCGCTGGGTGGGGACGCGCGCCGCAAGCTGCGCCACCTGCTGAGCGACGCCTTGCGCGAGGGCAGCCGCCAGGAGGCCGCACTCAGGCACTGCCTGCGGCCGCAGGCCGACATCGAGCTCGGCCTGCCGTGCCACATCGGCGACTACACCGACTTCTACACCGGCATCCATCACGCCACCGCGGTGGGCAAGCTGTTCCGGCCAGACAACCCGCTGCTGCCCAACTACAAGTGGGTGCCCATCGGCTACCACGGCCGGGTGTCCTCGTTGGGCGTGAGCGGGCAGCGCTTTCATCGCCCGCTGGGGCAGACGCAACCGCCCGCGCCCGATGCCAGCCCGGTGTTCGGCCCCAGCCAGCGGCTGGACTACGAGCTGGAGCTGGGTGTGTTCGTGGGGGCGGGCAATCCGCTGGGCCGGCCGATGAGCATGGCGCAGGCCGAGAACGACTGGTTCGGCATGGTGTTGCTCAACGACTGGTCGGCGCGTGACCTGCAGGCCTGGGAGTACCAGCCGCTCGGCCCCTTTCTCGCCAAGAACTTCGCCACCACCATCTCGCCCTGGATCGTGACGCAGGAGGCGCTGGCGCCGTTCCGCGCACCGCATCAGCGGCCGGCCTCGGACCCGCAACCCCTGGCCCATCTCGATTCACCCGCCAACCGCGAAGCGGGCGCGCTGGACATCACGCTGGAGGTGCTGCTGCAGACCGCCCGCATGCGCAGCGAAGGTGTCGCGCCCGAGCGGCTGATGCGCTCCAACTTCCGCGACGCCTACTGGACGGTGGCGCAAATGCTGGCGCACCACAGCAGCAATGGCTGCAACCTGCAGCCCGGCGACCTGCTGGGCAGCGGCACGCAGTCCGGGCCCGAGGTGGGGCAGGGCGGTTCGCTGCTGGAGCTCACCCAGGGCGGCAAGCAGGCGATCACGCTGGCCAATGGCGAGACGCGCCGCTTCCTGGAGGATGGTGACACCGTGCTGCTGCGCGCCGTGTGCGAGCGGCCGGGTGCGCGGCGCATCGGCTTCGGCCCGTGCGCGGGCACCGTGCTGCCGGCGGTCGAGGGTCCGCGCCATTGACCGGGCTCCATCGCCTCGATAGAGTTGTTCGCAAATAGATCAGATGTTCGTTAATAGAACAAGGAGACATCCATGAACCGTGTTGCCCGCCGTGCGCTGCTGCTGGCGCTGTCCACCCTCGGCCTGGCCGCCTCGGCCCAGGAAGTGACGCTGAAGGTGTCGCATTTCTGGCCGCCGGGCGCGATGCCGCCCACCAAGATCCTGCAGCCCTGGTGCGACCGCATTGCGGCCGACTCCGGCAACAAGCTCAAGTGCCAGATCTTCCCGGCCATGCAGCTGGGCGGCACGCCGGCGCAGCTGATCGACCAGGCCAAGGACGGCGTGGCCGACGTGGTGTTCACGTTGCCGGGTTACACCGCGGGCCGCTTCCCCGCGATGGAGGCCTTCGAGCTGCCCTTCATGTCGCGCTCGGCCGAAGCCACCAGCAAGGCGGCCTGGGACTTCTACGAGAAGTACGGCAAGAAGGAGTTCGCCGGCCTGCACCCGCTGATGTTCGCGGTGCACGACAACGGCTACCTGCACACCAAGGACAAGCAGGTCAAGGTGCTGGGTGACCTCAAGGGCCTGAAATTCCGCGCCCCCACGCGCATGACCAACAAGCTGCTGGCCTCGCTGGGTGCCACGCCGGTGGCCATGCCGCTGCCGCAGGTGCCCGAGGCGGTGAGCAAGGGCGTGATCGACGGCTTCCTGCTGCCGTGGGAGGTGATCCCCTCGGTGAAGCTGCACGAGATGGTGAAGTACGACACCGAGACCGACCCGTCGCGCCCGGCGCTGTACACCGCGGTGTTCACGATGGCGATGAACCCGGCCAAGTACAACAGCCTCTCGCCGGAGCTCAAGGCCGCGATCGACAAGAACAGCTACGCCGGCCTGTCCGCCACCGCCGGCAAGATCTGGGACGAGAGCCAGGCGCCCGGCCGCAAGGCCGCCACCGAGCATGGCAACACTTTCTACACGATCCCCGCGAGCGAACTCGACAGCTGGATCAAGGCCTCCGCCGGCCTGTACGACGAGTGGGCCGCCGACATGGACAAGCGCGGCCTGCCCGGCAAGCAGATGCTGCAGGACGCACGCGGCCTGATTTCCAAGTACCAGAAATAAGGCGGCTGCATGCAGGAGCCCGTTGAGGGCACCGGCGATGCCGGTGCTCCGCCCTCGTTCGGCCCGGCCGGCCGCGCCTTGCTGCTGGTGAGCAAAGGCGCGGCCATCGCCGGTGGGCTGGTGTTCACCGCGCTGGTGGTGATGTCCATCGTGTCCATCGTCGGCCGCAAGCTCTGGTCCGCGCCGGTGCCCGGTGACGTGGAGCTGCTGCAGGTGTGCTCGGCCTTTGCGGCAGCCGCCTTCTTCGCCTACTGCCACCTGATCGGCGGCGATGTGAAGGTCGACTTCTTCACCCACAACATGAAAGCATCGAGGGTGCATCTGCTGGATGCCATCGGCTCGCTGCTGGTGGGCGCCTTCGGCTGGCTGATCGCCTGGCGTGCGCTGGCCGGCGCGCTGGCGGTGAAGGAGTCCGGCGAGACCACCATGATCCTGGGCTGGCCGCTGTGGATCGGCCAGGTGCTGATGGTGCCGGGCTTCGTGCTGCTGGGGCTGGCGGGGTTGTACATGGCCGGTGTGCATTGGCGCGCACGCCACGCCGCGAAGGCCGCGTCATGAGCGGCATCCAGGTTGGCCTGCTCATCTTCGGCCTGCTGCTGGTGCTGCTGGTGGTGCGTGTACCCATCGGCATCGCGATGTTCGTGATGGGCTCGGCGGGCTATGTCTACCTCACCGGCGGCGACGTCACGCCCTGGCTCAACTCGCTGAAGAACCTGGCCTATGCGCGGCTGTCGAACTACGACCTGGTGGTCATTCCGCTGTTCCTGCTGATGGGCCAGTTCGCCACGCACGGGGGCTTGAGCCGTGCGCTGTTCCGTTGCGTGAGTGCCTTCCTCGGCCACTACAAGGGCGGCGTGGCGATGGCAGCGGTGGGCGCTTGCGCCGGCTTCGGCGCGATCTGCGGTTCGTCGCTTGCCACCGCGGCCACCATGGGGCAGGTGGCGCTGCCCGAACTGCGCCGCTTCGGTTATGCGGGCAGCCTGTCCACCGGCGCACTGGCCGCGGGCGGCACGCTGGGCATCATGATCCCGCCGTCGGTGCCGCTGGTGATCTACGCCATCCTCACGCAGGAGTCGATCGGCAAGCTCTTCATGGCGGCGGTGCTGCCCGGCATCATCGCGATGCTGGGCTACATGCTGGTCATCAAGATCATCGTCACGCTCAAGCCGCACATGGGCCCGGCCGGCGAGCGCATGGCCTGGGGCGAGCGCTTCAAAGCGCTGGCCCAGGTGGCGCCGGTGCTGCTGGTGTTCCTGGTGGTGATCGTGGGCATCTACGGCGGCTGGGCCAACCCCACCGAGGCCGCTGCGATCGGCGCCGCGGCTTGCGGCATCCTGGCCGTGGTGAGCGGCGGCATGCGGCTGCCGGGGCTGATCGCGAGCGCCTTGGGCACGGCGCAGGCCACCGCCATGATCTTCCTCGTGCTGCTGGGGGCCGACCAGCTGAACACCGCGCTCGCGCTGTCGCAGATGCCCACCGAGCTCGCCGCCTGGGTGAAGGCCAGCAGCCTGTCGCCGATGCTGGTGATGGTGGCGATCCTGGTGATCTACATCCTGCTCGGCTGCGTGATGGACAGCCTGGCGATGATCCTGCTCACCATCCCGATCTTCTATCCGATGGTGATGGGGCTGGATTACTTTGGCCTGGGCCAGACCGACAAGAGCATCTGGTTCGGCATCCTCGCGCTCATGGTGGTGGAGATCGGCCTGGTGCACCCGCCCGTGGGCATGAACGTGTACATCATCAACCGGCTGGCCAAGGACGTGCCGCTCACCGAGACCTTCAAGGGCGTGATGCCCTTCCTGGCCTCGGACTTCCTGCGCATCATCCTGCTGCTGTTCGTGCCGGCGATCAGCCTGGTGCTGGTGCGCAACTTCGGAGGCTAGACGTCAGTCCCGGTCGGGTGCGCCCAGCGGGAAGTAGGGCCGGAAGGGCCGCGCTTCGTCCACCGCGCGGGCGAAGGAGGGCCGCGCCAGCAGGCGGCGGCGGTAGGCCAGCACATGGGCGTGTTGCTCGCCGATGCGATGGGTCCAGTCCGCATAGAAGAGGAAGGGCGCGGCCGCGCAGTCGGCCAGGCTGAACTCATCGCCGGCCGCCCATTCGCGCTGCGCCATCACCTTGTCGAGCCAGGCGTAGCTGGTGTCCAGCATCGCGCGGGCCTCGGCCACGCCATGCGCGTCGCGCACGCCTTCGGGCCGCAGGGCGTCGAACACGATCTTCTGCTGCGGCGTGGACACGTAGTTGTCGAAGAAGCGGTCCATCATGCGGACCTCGATGGCCGCCTTCGGGTCCGCGGGGATCAGGCGCACCGGGCCGGGATGGTGCAGGCCCAGGTATTCGATGATGCAGCTGGCCTCGATGATCGTGCGCTCGCCGTCCACCAGCACCGGAAAGCGCTTCATCGGCCACAGGCGGGCCAGTTCGCGTGTCACCTCGCCGTCGGGACCGTCGAGCACGCGCGGCTCGAATGCAGTGCCGTTTTCGTACAGCGCGATCAGCGCCTTCTGGCAGTAGGAGGAGAACGGGTGGAAGTAGAGCTTCAAGGCCATGGCGGAGCTTTCGGTGGGGTGATGCTGGCACGACGAACGGCGCCGCCGGGAATCGACATCGCTGGGATCAGCTGCTACCGCTGGCCTTGGTAGCAACCAGTGGCTTCAGGTCCGCGTCGCTGAAACGCCGGCGATCGGCTTCCATTTCATGCAGCGGCTCTACCTCTTCCAGCGTGGCCAGGCAACGCTCGGTCAGGCGCTGGTAGGTGCGTGTGCCGGCCAGCTTCCATTGCATCTCCTGTTCGGTGAGCTCGCGCACCACCTTGGCCGGCACGCCCGCGGCCAGGGAGCGCGGCGGGATCTTCAGCCCCGCGCGTACGAAGGCGGACGCAGCCACGAAGCTTGCTTCGCCCACCTCCGCTTCGTCCATCACCACCGCGTTCATGCCCACCAGCGCATCGCGCCGCACCACGCAGCCGTGCAGCACCGCGCCGTGGCCGATGTGCCCGTTTTCTTCCACCACGGTGTCGCTGCCTGGAAAGCCATGCATGGTGCAGTTGTCCTGCACATTGCTGCCGCGCTCCAGCACGATGCGGCCGAAGTCGCCGCGCAGGCTGGCGCACGGCCCCACGTACACGCCCGGCCCCACGATCACGTCGCCGATCAGCACCGCGCTCGGGTGCACGAAGGCGCTGGGGTCCACCACCGGCACCAGGCCGTCGATTGCATAACAGGGCATGGTTGTCTCCTTGCGGATGCACCGCGGCATCCATCGGGCATCGATTGTCCACAGGGATGGACTGACCGGCCCGCTGGGGCTACGCTGCGCCGGGGCTGACGCCCCACCTACCGACAACCATCCATGGAGAGGCACTTGAACCACAAGCTCAAAGTCCTTGCCGCGGCCCTGGCGCTCATCAGCGGCGCGGCGCAGGCGGCATCTGACACGACGGTCGATTTCGACCACTGGCGCCAGGGCTGGAAAGGCCCCAAAGGCAGCGGCGGCAGCACCTGGCGTGACACCACGATGGGCAACGATGCGCCGGCCCTGCACACCCAGTTCACCGACTTCGGCATCACCTTCAGCACCGATCGCAACCAGCACTTCCTGGGCGACTACACGCTCATGCCGGGGGTGCAGATCGGCCTGGACGTGAGCACGCAGTCGGTGTTCTTCTTCGATCGCGAGGTCACGCGGGACCTGGTGGTGGAGCTGCGCGACTACGACAACGCGCCCGAAGGCATGCCCTACGTGGCGGTTTGGGCGAAGCTGGGCACGCTGGATGCGGCCCAGGCCGGCTGGCAGCACTGGTCGGTGACCATCAGCGACACCCACTCCCAGGCGCTGCCCACGGGCTGGGGCGGTTATGGCGCGGAGGACCCGGTGACCTTCGAGCCCAGGCTGCCCGACGGCCGCACCTTCGCCAGCGTGCTGGCCGGCATCGACGAAATCGCGTTCACCACCTACGTGCCCGGCATGGTGTTCGGCGGCACGTACTTCGACGTCGCGATCGACAACATCTCGATCGCCAAGGTGTCGCCAGTGCCGGAGCCCGCATCGCTGGCGCTGATGGCGGGCGGCCTGGGTCTGCTGGCCTGGCGCCGCCGCGGCCTGCGGCGCAGCTGAGTCGAAGGGGAGGCGCCGGCCTGCCGGCCGGCGCCTTTCTTCCTGCTTACCCTAGAAGCTGACGCGCAGCCCCGCCATCACGCCGCGGCCAGGCAAGGGCGACAAAGGCCGCACCGTGCCGATCGTGCTGGCGTTGTAGGCCAGCGCGTTGCCCACGTTGTTGAGCTTCACGAACGCCAGCGCATCGGTCTCGCCCAGGCGCAGCTTGTAGGCGGCCGACAGATTGACGATGGTCCACGCGGGCGTCGGCGTGTCGTCCTCCGGCACGCGGGTCTGCCGCGTTGCGTGCTGTACCTCGGCCCGGGCACTCCAGGCGTCCTGCTGCCAGTACAGCGCCACCGTCGCCCGCAGGGGCGCGATGCGAGGCAGCGGTTCGCCGGTGCTCAGGTTGTCGCCGCGCACCAGGTCGATATGGCCTTCGAGGTCGAGGCTACCGGCACCTTGCCAGAGCCGCTTGCCGGCATCGACTTCAGCACCGTACAAGCGGGCCGGCACGCCGCGGAAGGTGTACACCGGAAACGCGTTGCCCTCCTCGTCGACGAAGTCCGGCTCGCTGCTGCGCACCAGCGCGATGTAGTTCTGGAAGCGGCTCCAGAACGCGCCCACCTTGGCGTGGTCATGGCCGTCCTTCCATTGCAACGCGAGGTCGATGTTGCGGCCGCGCTCCTTCGCCTGCGCGGTGTCACCGCGCTCGAAGGTGGCGGTGGCCGCATGCACGCCGTTGGCATAGAGCTCATAGCTGGTGGGCGCGCGTTCGGTGTACGCCGCATTGCCGCTCAGCTGCCACCGTGTGTCGAGGTTCCACACCGCGCCCAGCGACGCGCTTTTGGGCGAAAAGCTGCGCTGCAGCGCCGGGCCGAACTTCGCCGCGTCGGCGTCGGCATCGCCGTCGGAATCCACCGTGGCCCGCTCCGCGCGCAGGCCGCCGCTGAGCTGGATGGCCTTGCCCAGGCTCCACTGCTCGTACACGAACGCGGCCGCCTGCCGGCTGTGCGTGGTGGGGACAAAGGCTTCCTCGCCCAGGGCCTCGAAGCGTGACGACTCACCCTGGAAGCCGAACACGCCCTCCAGCTGGCCCGCGCCGAGCGCTCGCGCGGCGTGCACCGCCTCCACGCGCAGGTCACCGCCCTTGTTCTTGAAGGTGGTGCCCACCTCGCCGGTGCCTTCGACCTCCTGGTGTTCGTAGTTGGTGAAGCCGGCCTGCGCCCGCACGGTGGTGATGAAGCCGCCCAGGTCGCGCACCTCGCCCGATAGCGAGAGCTTGTCGCGTTGCATGCGGATCGTGACGTCCTCTTCCGCGACGGTGCCGTAGTCATTGCGGTAAGTGTCCACGCTCGCCCCCAGGAAACCGTGGTCCCAGACCATGGAGCCGCCGACGGCGCCGCCCTTGGCTTCGCTCGCGGAATTCACCACTCGGTCGCGTCGTTCGGTGCCGCCGCCGTCCACGGGGCGGTCGAAGCCCGGCACGCGCAGGTCGTCGGTCTTGCGCCAGAAGGCGTCGGCGTGCAGCGCAAAGCCCGAGCCGCCGGCTTCCACCAGGCCGGACACGCCGCGTTCGTCGGCCGCGCCGCCCATGCGGGCTTCCGCTGCGCCTGAGACGCCGCTCACGGGGCTGCGCGGAATCCGGTTGTCGATGGCGTTCACCACGCCGCCCACGGCGCTGCCGCCGTAGAGCAGGGCGGCCGGGCCGCGCAGCACTTCCACGCGCTCCACCACCAGCGGATCGATCGGCACCGCATGGTCGAAGCTCAGGCTGGACGCATCCAGCGACGCACCGGCATTGCTGAGCACGCGGATGCGGTCGCCGTCCTGGCCGCGGATCACCGGGCGGTTGGCGTTGGGGCCGAAGTAGGTGGACGACACGCCGGGCAGGCCCTCCAGCGTTTCGCCGAGCGAGCTGCCACGGCGCAGCACGAGTTCGTCGCCGCTGATGGACGTGGCGGGTGCGGCCAGTTGCTCCGCGCGCAGCGGGTTGCCGGTGATCACGACCGACTGCACGCCGGACGTGCCGGAGCTGGAGGTGCCGGAGGCAGATGAGGCGATCGTGGCGGGGGTGGATGCCGGCGCAGGCGACGGGGTGTCGTCGGCCGCGCGAGCCGCGCCCATGGCGAGCACGGCGATGGCAACGACGACGGCGCGTTGCCGCGACAGGGGGCAGATGCGATTCATGGAGAGTCCTTGCCCGCGCGGCGGTGCGCGCAGGGCATTCAAGCGTTAAACGGGGTTCCGTGCCCGCTGCGCCGGCGCCCGCACGCAGGCGCGGGCGGTCGGGCAGAGGCACTGCAGCCCACGGCAGCGGTTCACGCGGTGGGCTGCCGGCAACGGCTCAATGCAAAAGGACGGGAGGCGCGCGGCTGAAGTAGGCACTCGGCGCCGCGGCAACCCAGGTGCTGCTGCGATCCGTGCGCGGAGCCGCATGGCGTGCCGCGGACGGCGGCATCCCGGGCAGCTTGCCCAGCAAGGGGCCGCTCGCCAGCCCGGCGGCGGAGAGGCAAAGATCGCAGTGCTCCGGGTGCAGGGCCTGCTGGGTGTCCGGGTCGGCGCCGGCATCGGCCCGCACGTGCGAATAGCCGTGCCAGTCGGCCGCCGCCTGCGCGAACGGCAGCAGCAGTGCCAGCCACAGCAGCCACTGGATGTGCCGCGGTGTGCGAAGGCGGTGAAGCAGGCTGCTCGACATGGCGAAGAGGCGGTATCTTAGTCGCGCCGCCCGAAGGCCCGCGGATTGCGGTGCTGCGACGGCGGCAGCGCCGGCAAGCGAATATGATTACCGACCGGTCGGTCAATCAATTCCGACCATGCCCACGGGGCCTTCCAAGGAGACACCATGACCGAAACCCTGGTGCGGGTGGACGACAGCGGCGCGGTGCGCACGCTCACGCTCAACCGCCCGCAAGCCTTGAACAGCTTCACCACGCAGATGCATGAACAGCTGCGGTCCGCGCTGGACCAGGCCGCTACCGACACCGCGGTGCGCTGCCTGGTGATCACCGGCGCGGGCCGCGGCTTTTGCGCCGGCCAGGACCTGAGCGACCCCGCGATCGCGCCCGACCTCACGCCCGGCGCGCAGCCCAAGGACATCGGTGCCCTCATCGAGGCCTGCTACCGCCCGCTGGCCCTGCGCATCCGTGCGATGCCGATGCCGGTGGTCGCGGCGGTCAACGGCGTGGCCGCCGGCGCGGGCGCCAACCTGGCGCTCGGCTGCGACATGGTGGTGGCGGCCCGCTCGGCCAGCTTCATCCAGGCCTTCTCCAAGATCGGCTTGATCCCCGATTGCGGCGGCACCTGGCTGCTGCCGCGCCTGGTGGGGCGCGCCCGCGCGCTGGGGCTGGCCATGACCGGTGACAAGCTGCCGGCCGAGCAGGCCGAACGCATGGGGCTGATCTGGCAGTGCGTGGACGATGCCGCGCTGATGGACACGGTGCAGGCCCTGGCCGCCCGCCTGGCCGCGATGCCGGTGAAGGCGCTCGCACAAACCCGGCTGGCGATGGACGCTGCCGGCGAGATGACCCTGGACCAGGCCCTGCAACGCGAAGCCGAACTGCAACGCGGCCTGGGCCGGGCCCACGACTACCAGGAAGGCGCCGCCGCCTTCCTGCACAAACGCACTCCCACTTTCAAGGACCGCTGATGCCTTTGCCCCAACTCGACATGCCCGTCACCGTGGCGGTGATCGGCTCCGGCAGCATGGGTGGCGGCATCGCCCAGCTGGCCGCCCAGGCCGGCCACCCGGTGCGCCTGTTCGACGCGCAGGAAGGCGCGGCCGAACGCGCGCTGGAGCGCATCTCGGCCGACCTGGCGGGCGCGGTGAAGCGCGGCCGCCTGGACGATGCGCAGAAGGACGCGGTGATGGGCCGCCTCAGCGTGGCCAACACCTTGCTCGATCTCGAGGGCTGTGGCCTGGTGGTGGAGGCCATCGTGGAAAAGCTGGAGCCCAAGCAGACGCTGTTCCGCCAGCTCGAGGAAGTGCTGGACGAGTCCGCAGTGCTCGCCACCAACACCTCGTCCATCTCCATCACCGCGGTGGCGCAGGGCCTGGTGCACCCCAACCGCGTGATCGGCTGGCATTTCTTCAACCCGGCGCCGCGCATGAAGCTGGTGGAAGTGATCGCCGGCCTGGAGACCGACCCGGCGCTGGTGGCCGAGATGCACGCCCTGTCGCGCGCCTGGGGCAAGACGCCGGTGGACGCACCCAACGCGCCCGGCTTCATCGTCAACCGCGTGGCACGGCCGTACTACGCCGAAGGCCTGCGCCTGCTGGCCGAACGCCTGGCCCCGCTGGAGGCGATCGACCGCCTGATGCGCGAGGCCGGCGGTTTTTCGCTCGGCCCCTTCGAGCTGATCGACCTGATCGGCGTGGACGTGAACCTGTCGGTCACCGAATCGGTGTACGCCGCCACCCAGCAGGACAACCGCTATGCGCCCCACCTGATCCAGCAGGAGCTGGTGCGGGCCGGGCATTTCGGCCGCAAGAGCGGGCGTGGCTTCTACGACTACCGCCCCACCGCCGGCAAGCTGCATGCAGTGGGGCTGGCGGCCGTGGGCGAGGCGCCGGCGCTGCGCGTGGCGGGCGACCTGGGGCTGCTGCAGCCGCTGGTGGAGCGCTTGCAGGGCGCCGGGGCCACGGTGTCGCGTGACGACGGCCTGGCTGCCGGCAGTTTTGCCTTCGGCGAGGTCACGGTGGCGTTGACCGACGGCCGCACCGCCACCGAGCGCGCCGCTGGCGGCGGCCCGCTGCTGCTGCTGGACCTGGCGCGCGACTACGCCACCACCACGCTGGTGGGCGCGGCCGCCAGCGCGGGCGCAGACGCGCACCTGCCAGTGCTGGCCGCGGCGCTGCAGCCAGCCGGCATCGAGCTGCTGCGCCTGAACGACGTGGCGGGGCTGGGCGTCATGCGCGTGGTGTGCGGCCTGGCCAATGAAGCGGCCGACCTGGTCACCTGGACCGGCACGAGCGCGCAGGACATCGACGTGGCGATGGTGCTGGGCACCGCCTATCCGGTGGGCCCGCTGGCCTGGGCCGATGCGATCGGCCCCTCGCGTGTGGTGCAGGTGCTGGAGCACCTGCATGCCCACTACGGCGAGGCGCGCTACCGCCGCTCGCCGCGCCTGCTGCGCGCCCGCTTCGCCCAGGAGAGCCTGCATGCCTGATGCACCGGCTGATCCGCAACAGGTGGCGCTGGCGGTGCGCGAGGCGATGTTCGCCCAGGACCATGCCTCCAGGTCGCTCGGCATCGAGGTGAGCGACATCGGCCCCGGCCGCGCCACCACCACCATGACCGTGCGGCGCGACATGCTCAATGGCTTTGCGATCTGCCACGGCGGCCTCATCACCACCCTGGCCGATTCGGCGTTTGCGTTTGCCTGCAACTCGTACAACGAGCTCACGGTGGCCTCCGGCTTCAGCGTGGACATCGTCGCACCGGCCAAGGAAGGCGACGTGCTCACCGCCCGCGCGGTGGAGGTCAACAAGGCCGGGCGCACGGGGGTGTACGACATCGAGGTGCTCAACCAGCGCGGCGAGCGCGTCGCGGTGTTCCGCGGCCGCAGCTACACCCTCAAGGGCAAGCCCGTCATTCCGGCGAAGGGCTGATGGCGCACGAGCACATCGATGCGGTGGTTGTCGGGGCCGGCGTGGTGGGCCTGGCGGCCGCGCGTCGCCTGGCGCGTGCCGGGCGCGAGGTGGTGGTGCTGGAAGCGGCCAACGCGGTCGGCACCGTCACCAGCTCGCGCAACAGCGAGGTCATCCATGCGGGGCTGTACTACCCCACCGGCTCGTTGAAGGCGCGGTTGTGTGTGCAGGGCCGCGATCTGCTCTACGCCTATTGCGCCGAGCGCAGCATCGCGCACCGCCGCTGCGGCAAGCTGATCGTGGCCACGCACGAGGGCCAGCTCGCGGGCCTGAAGGCGCTTCAGGCACAGGCCCATGCGAATGGTGTGCACGACGTGGCCTGGCTCACGGCCAGTGAAGCGCAAGCGATGGAGCCGCAGCTGCAGTGCGTCGCCGCGCTGCATTCCCCATCGACCGGCATCGTGGACAGCCACGGCCTGATGCTCGCGCTGCAGGGCGATGCCGAAGCGCACGGCGCGATGCTGGCGCTGGAAAGCCCGGTGCTCGGTGGCCGCATCACCGACGCCGGCATCGAGCTGGACGTGGGCGGTGCGGTGCCGATGACCGTGCTGGCGCGCACGGTGGTCAACGCGGCCGGGCTGGATGCACCGGCAGTCGCCGGCCGCATCGCCGGCCTGGACCCGGCCCACGTGCCACGCGCCTGGTTCAGCAAGGGCAGCTACTTTGCCCTGGCCGGCAAGGCGCCGTTTTCGCGCCTGGTGTATCCGGTGCACGAAGGCAGCTGGCTGGGCGTGCACCTCACGCTGGACCTGGGCGGCCAGGCCCGCTTCGGCCCGGACGCCGAATGGCTGCCTGAGGACACCCGCAGCAACTGCATCGACTACCGGGTGGACCCGCGGCGTGGCGAGGCGTTCTACGACGCGGTGCGGCGCTACTGGCCCGGCCTGCCGGACGGCGCGCTGCAGCCCGCCTACGCCGGCGTGCGCCCCAAGATCCACGGGCCGGGCGAGCCTGCGCCGGACTTCGTGATCCAGGGGCCGGGGGTGCATGGCGTTGCCGGGCTGGTGAACCTGTTCGGCATCGAGTCGCCCGGGCTCACGTCGGCTCTGGCGATCGGGGAAGCGGTGGTTGGACTGGTGGATCAGTCGCCCGCGTAGCCCGCCTCGCGCTGGCCGCGGATGGCCAGCACGAACACCACGTCGATGTCGGGAAGGTAGCGATACAAGGCGACGTAGCCCTTGCTGCGCCGGCCGATGACCAACTCACGAAGTTCGTTTTGCGCCGGCCGCCCGATCAGCGGATTGCTGCCCAATATCGACAAGGCCTCGATGATCTCCGGCAGTCGCCGGGAAGCCGCCTCGGGGTCATGCTGCGCCAGGTGCTCGAAGATGCGCTCGAAGTCGTCCGCGACCTCTGGCGCCAGCTCGACGCGGGCCACTCAGCGAGCCAGCTTGCGGGCCGCCGGCCGCCGAGGCTTGTTGCCCGCCAGGCGCTCTTCCAGATAGCTGCGCATTTCCGTCCACGGGATGGTCTTGCCCGAACTGGCAATCTGCTCGAAGCGGCGCTGCGCGGTCTCGTGGAATTCGTTCATCCGCTCGGCCTGATCGGCCTTTTCGGCGATGGCCTCGAGGATGAAGTTGTGCGCCGTCGTACCGGCGCGTTCTGCCGCCGAGGCCACGCGGGCCTTCAGGGCTTCGGGCAATCGAATGGTGGTGGTCGGCATGGCATTCCCTCGTTTGAAAAAATGTAGCACAACGGTGCTACAAATCCGAGACCCACGGCCCACTAACATCCCATCGCCATGAACAAGGCCTTCACCAAGGAACCCGAAGGCGACGCCGACGATGACGACGACGGCGTCGGCCTGCCGCCGCTGCCGCAGGGCACCAAGAACTACCTCACGCCGGCGGGCTACCAGCGCCTGCGCGGCGAGCTGCTGCAACTGATCGACGAGGAGCGGCCCAAGGTGGTGGAGGTGGTGTCCTGGGCGGCCAAGAATGGCGACCGCTCTGAAAACGGCGACTACCTCTATGGCAAGAAGCGGCTGCGCGAGATCGACCGGCGCATCCGCTTCCTCACCAAGCGGCTGGACATCGCCGAGGTGGCCGACCCGTCGGCGCACCACGGCAGCGACCAGATCTTCTTCGGCGCGACCGTCACCTACGCCAACAGCAAGGGCGAGGAGCGCACCATCACGATCAAGGGCATCGACGAAGCGGACAGCCTCAAGGGCGAGGTCAGCTGGATCGCCCCGATCGCACGCGCGCTGCTCAAGGCGCGCGAGGGCGACGAGGTGCAGCTGATGACACCGGCGGGCGTGGACACGATCGAGGTGCTGGCGGTGCGCTACCCGGCGCCCCGCGAAGGCAGCGGCGGATGACGGGGCCACAGGCCGTCGGGGCGGGGCGCGCCGGAAAACAGGCTTGCGACCGGCAACCGCTGTCTTGCGACAGCACAGCATCACCGGCCGCAGCCACTCCCTGCCTTGTGGGCCCGCTCAGGCCTCCTGTGCTTTTCCTCTCCGCCGCACTGTAGAGGCCCGGTGGCGCCGGGGCCAGTGACCATGTCACCTGGGGCAAGTGAACCGCGTCACACCCGCATAATCACCGCCATGTCCAGCGAACCGTTCCGCGACGACCGGCTGCCCCAGCCGCTGCTGGAGGCCATCGCGGCCCGCGGCGGCGTGCGCAGCTTTCCGGCCAACGCCATCCTCATCAACGAGGGCGACACCACCGAGTCTCTCTACATCGTGCTCAGCGGCCGGGTGAAGGCGTATTCCGCTGGCGACAGCGGCCGCGAGGTGGTGCTCAACGAGCTGGGCCCGGGCGAGTACCTGGGCGAGCTGTCACTGGACGGCGAAAAGCGATCGGTGTCGGTGAAGACGATGGAGCCCACCACCTGCTGCGTGGTGCAGGGCGCCGACCTGCGCGAGGTGCTGGCGCAGCATCCGGACTTCGCCCTGCACCTCACCCACAAGCTGATCCGCATGGTGCGCCGCCTCACCGGGCAGGTGAAGAGCCTGGCGCTGCAGGATGTGTATGGCCGCGTGGTGCGCGTGCTCATGGAGCTGAGCGAGCCGCAGGGCGACGAGCGCGTCGTGCGCGCGCGGCTCACGCAGCAGGACATTGCCGACCGGGTGGGCTCCTCGCGGGAGATGGTGAACCGCATCATGAAGGAGCTCACCGTCGGCGGCTACGTCGCCCTGCGCGAGGACCGCCAGATCGTCATCCTGAAGAAGCTGCCGGCTGCCTGGTAGCCGGGCCGGCTGCCCTCAGTGCAGCCCCGGCGTCGCGCTGCCCCGCGCACCGGCATCCACCTGCACGCGGCGCACCCGGTCGAGGTGAGCGCGGGTGCGCTCGTCCAGGATGCGCGCCAGCAGCTCGTGGCGGCGCTCGTCCAGCCGCAGCGACAGCCGGTGCAGGCGCGTGGGCACCAGCTGCGTGCGCACCAGCCAGCGCCAGGACGGCGCCGGCAGGGTCACGGCATACAGCTGCGCCGTCGGTCGGCGCTGCGCGTCGGTCTGCAGCGTGCCGGCCAGCATCACCAGGTCGGTCGGCCCCGAGGTGGTGAGGCTGGCGGTCCACCAGGCATCGAGCAAGGCGGTGGCTTCATCGGGCAGGGCGACGCCGCCGCGCCGGTCCAGCAGCCCGGCCAGGCCCGGGTCGGCGCGCAGCGCACCGGCCAGCATGGGCAGCGGCAGCGTCTGCTGCGAGGACGCTTCGGCCACCCAGCCGGAGGTCTCCAGCGTGGTGGACAGCGTCTGCCACAGGGGCGCACCCTCCTCCTCCGCCAGGGCACAGGCCTGCAGCGCCGATCGCGTCCAGGCCTGCATGCCGGCCGGCTGCGGCACCGTGGCCACGGTGAGCAGCGATCCAATCGTGGTCAATTCCATCGTCGGCAGTGTCCCCAGGCCATCGCCAACTCCGAAGCGAAGCAGGTCACCCCGCCGCAGTGAAGCAGTTCACACGGCCGGCAGCTGGCGCTGCGTGCTAACGTGCCACGCACTCCAACAAGCGCCTGGCCAAGGCGCGCAGCCCGAGGGAATCACCATGTGGCGCAGAACACGCAGGCAGCAGGCACGCCTGCAGAAACTCCATGGCTGGGGGCAATCGGTACAAGCCTTTGCCGCGCCTTTCAGCGGCGACGACGTGACCGCGCTGCAGGCCAGCCTGCAAGGCGACGTGGTGCTGCCGGCCGACGCCAGCTACCCCGCCAACCGGCAGCTGAGCAACCTGGCCTTCCAGAACTTTCCGCTGCTGATCGCGTACTGCGAGGTCTTCAGCGACGTGGCCAAGTGCCTGGCCTTTGCGCACACGCACAAGCTCTGGGTCACCACGAGGTCGGGCGGCCACAGCACCGCCGGCTTCAGCACCAACAACGGCATGGTCATCGACACCAGCCGCATGAACGGCGTGTACGTGGACGCCGAGCAGCAGCGCGCGGTGGTCGGCCCGGGCACCAACTGGGCGCACCTCAACGCCACGCTGGCCGACTACCAGCTGCATGTGCCCACCGGCGTGTGTGGCGATGTGTGCGTGGCCGGCTTCATGCAAGGCGGTGGCTACGGCCTCACCAGCCGCAAGTTCGGCATGAACTGCGACAACGTCACCAGCCTGCTGGTGATGCTGGCCGACGGGCGCATCGTGAAGGCCGACGAGCACACCCACGCCGACCTGTTCTGGGCGATGCGTGGCGGCACCGGCAACAACTTCGGCATCCTGCTGCAGGCCACCTACCGGCTGCACCCGCTGCCGCTGCTGTGGGGCTATGGCCTGCGCTGGACGCTGGACCAGGCGCCGGCCGCCATGGTGGCCCTGCAGAAGAGCTACATGGCCGATGGCGTGAGCGGCGACCTGGGCTACATGGGCGCCTTCGTCTTCGAAGGCCCAGGCGGCGAAACGCCGGGCGAGCCGGTGCTCATCATGCGTGGGGTGTACTGGGGCGAGCGCAAGGCGGGCCTCAAGCTGCTGCTGCCGCTGATCGAGGACACCGGCGCCACCTTGCAACTCGACAAGGTGGGCACCTACCAGGAACTGAACGACTGGCTGTTCGAAACGCCGGAGCCGGTGCCCAATTGCCCCGACCTGGCGCGCGAGGACAAACAAAGCACCTACATCGCCCGGCGCCTGAAGCTCAAGGAATGGAAGAAGGTGTGCGACCTCTTCCGCAAGAGCCCCAACCCCTGGAGCTGCTTCGCGATCGAGCCCTATGGCGGCGCCATCAATGCGGTGAAGCGCGATGCCACCGCGTTCGTGCATCGTGACAGCGACATGGACTTCTTCGTCGACGTGTTCTGGATGACCGATCAACAGCGCCTGGAAGTGCAGGCCTGGCTGGACGAGTGCATGGTGGTGATGAACGGCTTTGGCAACGGCGAGAGCTACCAGAACTACCCGCGCCTGAGCCAGCTGGACTATCGGGAGCGGTATTGGAAGGAGGCGTTCCCCAAGCTGCTGGCGGTGAAGAGGAAGTACGACCCGGGGAACTTCTTCAGGTATGCGCAGAGCGTGTCGCCGGGGGACGGGGAACGGTGGCCGAAGGCGGAGAAGGGCGGAGCGGTGGTGGCGGTGCCGTGGAGTGGCGTGCCGGTGTCGAACGACTGATTTGGAACCATGCCCCCTTCTCTCAACCCCGCGCTCCTACTAGCCGCAGCGCTGAGTTTCATCGCCGCCCTGCTCCACCTCGGCTGCATCCTGGGCGGCCCGGCGTGGTACCGCTTCTTCGGTGCCGGGGAGCGCATGGCGCAGGCGGCGGCACGCGGGTCCTGGGTGCCCGCGGGCGTCACGGCCGGCATCACGCTGGTGCTGCTGGCGTGGGCCGCCTATGCCTTGTCGGCCGCCGGCGCGGTGCCCCGCTTGCCCCTGCTGAAGGCCGCCATCGTCGCCATCACCGTGGTGTACCTGCTGCGCGGCCTGGTGCTGGTGCCCGCACTGGTGTTCAAGCCGACGCACGTCACGCCCTTCGTGGTGTGGAGCTCGCTGATCTGCCTGGGTTACGGGCTGGTCCACCTGCTGGGGGTAGTACAGGTGTGGGGGCGCTTGTGACATGAGCGCCAATTCCGTAGTTCGCCGCGCTGAAGAACGAGCGGCGCTGGCTGGCAACCTCTGGAGTGTGTTGTGAGCAGTCGGGACTCGAAGATGACCCGCCGTACTTTGCTGGCTGGACTGACAGGGTGTCTGGCTGCCTGTGCGCAGGCGCCTTTGCGGCAACCGCTCGTGCCTGCAACAAGAACCGTGCTGATCTCTGACCTGGAGGTGACGCGCGCAGTTGCTGCGGTGGTGGATGCTCGGCCGCCCGCCGACCGGGAGTCGCTGACTCTGGATCACGGCTTTCGTTTCGGCGACGCTGTTCTCAGCCCGTCGCCGGCGGATGCAGTGGCAGCGGAATTCGCGCGGGCTGTGCAGCGGCATCGCAACCGGGATGCGATTCTTCGCCACTTGTCGGGTGCGGCGCCCGAGCTGGTGGGCTTCAGCGTGGCGGTCGTGGGTCGCAATCTGACGGATGACGTTCGCAAGAACCAGCCGCCCGGTTTCAGCGCCGCGGAATACCTGGTCGCCAATCTGTTGGATCACGCGGCCGGTGTCTCGGAAGCCGACGCTCGGGTGTCCATGAACATCAGTGGCCAAACCCGTTTCGCCTATGCGGTGGAGAAGTACTTCGGTGCACTCCCAGCCGACTTCATGGTGCATCCCGTCCGCCGCGCGATAGAGAACATCGTGGAGCAGGTCTCCCGGGCGCTTGAGCGAGGCATGCCGTTTTGAACGGCGCGCACGCGGATCGATCCGGAGCCAGGCGATGCTGCCTGCCACTCTGAACTGCGATTCACGCCTCGCACAGAGCCTCAACGACAGGTTTTCAGGAAGCAACCATGCGCACCCTGCTCGCCATCTTCTTCAACCCACCGATGGCCATCGCCCGCGTCGGCGCCAGCCCCACCCCGCTGGATGCCTTCGAGTGGCAGACCTCGCGAGCTGAACATGGCGGCGTGCAGACGGTCATCGAGCCGGCCATCAGCCTGCGCGTGGACGAGGACGGCTGCGCACAGCCCCTCCTGCCGCACAGCATCCGCTTCAAAGACGACGACGGCGCGGTGCGGCCGGTAGCGCCGTTTTTCGAGCTGTGGGCGCGCCTGCAGTCACCACACGATGGCAGCGTGGAAGAACAGCCGCTCACCCCCACGCTGCTGCACGAGCTGGGCATCACCCTGCGCCACCTGGCCATCGAGGTGACCGCCGGCAACTTCAAGGCGGCGCGGCGCCTGGCGGATGCCAAGACGGGCATCGCCGACATGGGCTGCAGCTTCACCGCGCGGGTGGAGATTCCCGGCGACGACCATGCTCGCCACCCCTTGCTGGCCTTCAGCCGCCACACCAGCGGGCAGCAGGCGCTGGTGTCGCCCGAGCAGCCGATTCCCTTGGGCGCGGTGCAGTGGCTGCGTCCCCGTGCCGGCCGCGATCCGGCCTTCGCCGACGTGGCGCTGGATACCTTGCGGCTGCGCTTCACGCCCGCCGTGGGCACGGTGTACGGCCCGCCGCGCGCGGTGGTGGGCATCGACCGGCTCGCCGTCACCGGCCCGATCGACGTGTTGCAGCTGGCCGGCACTGAGCAAGGCCGCATGCACACCATCGTGCCGCCAAACAACCGCTTCCTCAACGACAACACGCCGTACTCGCGCTACCGCATGGTCACCGGCGAGTACGAAGACCCGCAGCCGCAGGACGGTTATGACGGCGCCGACGACGGCGACAGCACCGCGTGGGGCGTGGTGGACGACAGCTGCGACGCGGTCATCACCGCCGGCCTGGCGTGGCGCGGCCAACGTTATCGCTGCGATGCGCGGGTGTTCGTGGGCCCGCCCGACTTCGCGCCTGACCGCCGCCCTTTTTATGGCGTGGACGCCGACCTGGACGACCGCGACCTGCCCCCGGTGCAGGTCACGCGCGACAACTTCGAGGCGGTGAAGGACGAGGTGGTGGAACTCTTCCGCCGTGTGTTCGAAACCGCCAGCACGCTCAACCTCGACCAGGCGCGCACCGAAGGCCTGCAGGACAACGCGATGAGCACCAGCGCCACCGCGCAGCTGCCAGCCACCGGCCCGAGCAGCATGACGCGCACCGACCAGCCCTGGGTGGACCGCGTGCCCGAGCTCACACCCGGCCAGCAGGCTTCGGTGTTCAGCACCACCAGCGCGCGCGGCGACCGGCTGCCCTTCACGCAAACCGTGCCCTTCGTGCATTCGCAGCTGATGGACGAGACGATCCTGATGGACTTCCTGCGCCGCCGCCATGCGCATGTGCGCCGCCTGCTGCGCCCGGCCTTCGGCACGGTGCCCGAGTGGGACGAAAACCCTGGCCCCGAGCCGCACCCTGATTTCCGCGACCCACGCGTGCAGCGCGACCTGCAGCACGACATGCGCATGCCGCCCTATATGCGCGACGCCTACTGGGTGCCGCTGTCGCTCACGCGCCGGCAGTACCAGATGATGATCGGCTTTCTCGACTTGTTGGCCGAGGAAGAGCGGCTGCAGGCTGAAGCAGAAAAGGGGCATGCATGAGCGCCGAAAACGAGATCAGGCCCCGGAATCGCACCGCGCGCGCCGCAGTGATCGGCAACCCGGCGAGCGCGCGCCTGGACGCCGCGGTGGGCAACTGCTTCCCCGGCCTGGAACTCGATGTGCGCAACCTCGACGGCCGCTTCTTTCCCGGCCTGCTGTTCCGCGTGGTCGCCGCACCGGTGGCGCCGCTGCCCGGCACGCCGCTCAACGAGGGCGGCGCGCGCTTGGTGGTTGTCGATTGGCAGAACGATCCGATGCTGCCCGAGCGCAGCACCGAGCCCTGGGTGGTGGCGCTGCTCGCCCAGTTGAGCGGCGACGTGGGCAACACCCTGAGCCGGGGCCGCTGGTACCTGCAGTGGGTGGAGCAGGGCGGCAAGCGCATCTCCTGCCTGCAGCCCGATGGCCAGCCGTGGGATGGCAAATGGGTGTGGCGCTTCCTGCGCAGCCTGGTGCCCGACGAGCCGCTGGCGATCGGGCTGGTGAACCGCGATGCGCCAACGCCGCAAGCCGTCATCGAGTTGCACGGTTATCGCCGCCGCTACACCACGCCCGACGGGGTGATCTCGCCGGTGTTCGAGCCCGGTGAGCTGACGCAGAGCCTGTGCAACCCATGGCAGCACGACTTCCGCGACTGCGCCTGCTATTACTGGGCCAGCAACCATCCGGATGTCGTACTGGGTGAAAGCAGCGCCAATGTCGACGGCCAGCCCGAGGACGCCACCACCGCACTCACCTACCTGGACTGGCTGCGGCGCGACCGCACACCGGCCGGCGAGGTGGCCGCACCCGACACACGCACGGCCGCGCGCCCCGACCAGATCGACCACTTCGAGATCAACCAGCGCTGGCAGGAACTCAACTTCGTGATCGGCGGGCGCGAGATCGGCGCGGTCTACACACCACCCAAGCCGGACCATGCCAAGCCCTATGCCAGCGCCGAAGCCTTGGTCGATGCGCTGGAGAACGAGCTGGCGCCGATGGAGATGACGCTGGCCATCGAGTACCTGTACTCGCTGTTCTCGCTGCGCAGCGTGGCGGAGGCGCCGGCGGACCGCTGGCCCACCCTGCCGGACGACCTGCTGGCGGTGCGGCAGTCGCTCACGCTGGTGGCAGTGAGCGAGATGACGCACCTGCGCTGGGTGAACCAGCTGCTGTGGGAGCTGGGCGCCGCCGGCTTCTACCCGCCCGGCCGGCACTACACGCCGGTGGTGCGCCACAGCCGCCACGGGCCGATCGGGCTGCACGGGCTGCACCAGCCGGCCTTGCGCGTGCTGGACCCACAGGCCCTGCAGGCCTACATCAGGGTGGAGCGCCCTGGCGGCCCGCTGGACCGTGCCTATGCCCGCTGCGTCGCCACGCTGGAGCAGCCGCAGTACCCGCGCCACCTGTACGAGCTGGCGGTCAAGATCGACACCGATGGCGTGCAGCACTGGGAGCGCTTCAAGGACATGCACAACACCCTGGCGCGCTACTTCCAGGCCACGCCGCTGCCGTACCTGCGCCACATCCGCCTTGGCCATCCCAAGGAAACCGCCGCTGCGCTGGAAACCTATGAGGCCCTGGTGGCCGAGCTGCGCAAGGCCTATGCGGACGAGGCGCAGCACAACTTCGCCGGCGCGCAGCTGGCGATCAGCCGCTCGCGCGCCCTGATGACCGCCTTGAATGCGGAGGCCGAAGCGCTGGCGGCGCGCGGCATCGGCATTCCGTTCTTCAGCGTGCCATGAGCGTGGCCACCATATCCGTGGCCGGCCTGAAGCGGTGCGCCCATGCCGGGCCGGTGGAGGCCCATTGCTTCGATACCGAAGGCGGTACACACGCGTTGCTCGCCGACGGCTCGCGGGTGTACGACGTGCCGGCCGACTTTGCGCCGCGCCTGGATGCGGCGGCCCGGCAAGGGCGCGCGGCCGAGCGCGATCTGCTGTCCGCCTTCGGCCTGCTCGCAGATGCACCGGCCATCGGTGACCACGTGGAGCCGCCGGTCGTGAACGCGCTGGCGCTCGCCGTGTCGGAGCACTGCAACCTCGCCTGTGGCTACTGCTACGCCGATGGCGGCAGCTTCGGCGGTACCGCGCAGCACATGCCGTGGGAGGTGGCCCGCGATGCCGTGCAGGCGCTGCTGGCGCGCGTGCCGTCGGGCGGCTCTGCGAGCCTCGCGTTCCTCGGTGGTGAACCCTTGCTCAACCGCACCGTGCTGCGCCAGGCCACCGAGCTGGCGGCATCGCTGGCGGCCGAGCGCGGCATCCGCATGCGGTTTGCGCTGACGACCAATGCGACGGTGGTGAACGAGGAGGACGTGGCCTTCCTCTCGCACCACGGCTTTACGGTCACGGTCAGCATCGACGGCGAGAAGGAGCTGCACGACGCGCTGCGCCCCACGGTGGGCGGCACCGGCAGCTATGAGCGCATCGTGGCGCGCCTGCGGCCGCTGTTGGCCGCGCAAGGCCCGCAGCTGCAGGTCAGCGCGCGTGTCACCGTCACCCCGTGCCACACCGCCTTGCGGGCCACGCTGGACCACCTGCTCGGCCTGGGCTTCCACAGCGTGGGCTTTTCCCCCAGCCTGTCGGCACGCGACCCGGCGCTGCAGTTGTCGGAACAGGACCTGCAGGCGCTGCTGGCGCAGATGGTGGACTGCGCGCTGGCCTTCGAGCAGCACATCGTGCGTGGCGAGCCCTATCCGTTTTCCAACATGCTGGCGGCGCTGCAGGAGCTGCACCGCGGCACCCACCGGCCGCTGCCCTGTGGCGCGGGTGCCGGCTACCTCGGTGTGTCGGCCAATGGCGAGTACAGCGCCTGCCACCGCTTCGTGGCCGATCCGCGTGCGGCCATGGGCAGCCTGGGCCGCGGGATCGACGAGAGTGCGCGTGAGCGCTGGCTGCAGGCGCGCCATGTGGACCGGCAGGAGCCCTGCCGCAGCTGCTGGGCGCGTTACCTGTGTGGCGGCGGCTGCCACCACGAGGTGCTGAACCGCGGGCGCGTGGCCTGCGATTTCATCCGTGGCTGGCTGCATCACACGCTGGGCGCCTATGTGCGCATCGCGCAGCAGCGGCCTGACCTGTTCCGATGAACCTGCACGCCGATGTGTGCGTGGTGGGCGGCGGGCCGGCCGGCGCGGCCTGCGCCTTGCGGCTGGCGCAACTCGGGCATGCGGTGGTGCTGGTGGAGCGCGGGCCGCCGGGCCGGCCGCATGTCGGCGAATCGCTGCCTGCCAGCGTGCTGCCGGTGCTGGACCAGCTCGGTGTGCGCCAAGCGGTGGAAAGCGCCGGGTTCTTGCGCCCGCGCGGCGCCCTCGTGCGGTGGGACGGCCCGCTGCACACCATGGACGAGCCGCGCGCCGGCGACGCCGGCTTCCAGGTCGATCGCGCGCGCTTCGACGCTCTCTTGCTCGGCGCCGCCAGCGCGGCCGGTGTGCGGGTGCTGCAACCAGCCACGGCAGGGGCGCCGATGGTCGGGCCGCAGGGCGTGAGCTTGCCGCTGCACGACGGGCGGATGGTGCTGGCGCAGACCCTGGTGCTGGCGCATGGCCGGCGCGGCGGCGAGCCCACCGCGCCGCGCACCGCCGCGCTGTTCGCCCGCTGGCACCGCCTGCCTGCGCACACCGACCCGCGCATGCGCGTGGAAGCGGCGGACCATGCCTGGTACTGGGGCGCGCCACTGCCCGATGGCTGCGTCAACACCGCCGTGTTCGTGGATGCATCGCGCTGCGCCGGCCTCGCGCCGTCCGCGCGCGAGGCGCTGTACCGGCGGTTGCTGGGCGAGTCCTCCCTGCTGTCGGCTTGCCTGCAGGGGGAGGCCGCGGGGCCGGTGCAGGTGTGTGATGCCACGCCGCGGTTGGCCCGGGACATCGCCGATGCACGTGTGTTCAAGGTAGGCGAAGCCGCGTTCAGCATCGACCCGCTGTCCTCCCAGGGTGTGCAGGCCGCACTGCGCAGTGCCTTGCATGCGGCCGCCTGCCTGCACACGCTGGTGCACCGGCCTCACCACCAGGCGCTGGCCCTGCAGTTCCATCGTGACCAGGTGCAGCGGGCGGCAGCGCGGCATGCGCAGCTGGCGGCCGGCTTTCATCGGGCCGCTGCGCTGGCGCGCGGCACTGCCTTCTGGCAGGCACGCGCGGCTGCCGCCTCGCCGGCCGATGCGCGGACCACGACGCCGCAGGCGCTGCCCGCGCTGGACAGCTGGGTGGGCCTGGACACACGGCTGCGGTGGCAACGCATGCCCACCCTGCAGGGCGACTTCATCGTGGAAGCCGATGCCCTGGTGCACCCCGCGCTGGACGGGCCGGTGTCCTTCATCGGCGGCGCCTCCATGGCGGCGTTGTTGCGCCCGCTGGCGCAGCCCCTGCCGCTGTGCGCCTTGTTGAAAGCCTGGTGTGCCGAAGCGGGTGAAGCGGCCGCCGTGCAATGGCTGACCGCGTTGTGGCGTCAGGGCGTGGTCGTGGCCGCGCCCGCGCACTGAGACGGCATCGCGGCCTGCGTCTGCATCAGGCTGATCGCCGCCCGGCGTTCCCAGCCAGCGGCGCCTTGGGCATGCGCCAAGGCCAGCGCCTGTTGCAGCCGGGCGATGCTGGCGTCCTGGCCGTCCACCTCGCGCAGCAGCAAGCCTTCCATGCGCAGCAGCTCCGGCTCCACCCAGCGTTCGCCGGTGTCCTCGATACCCTGGCGCGCCGCAGCGAGCAGCTGGCGCGCCGCGTCGAAGCGGCCCAGCGCCGCCTGGGCCTGGGCCATCAGCAGTTCGCCATAGGAGCGGTAGTTGCGCGCGCCGGTGCCCCACCACAGCTGCGCACCTTGCTGCATGGTCTGCAGGCCGGCTTCCAAGGCGGCCATACCGCCACCACCAAAGGCCTGGGCCGCGCCGAAGAAGAAGGTGGCGCCGCCTTCCATCAGCGGAAAGCCGCGCGTGCGCCCGAGGTCGATCACACGCTCGGCCCACAGCGGCAGCTCTTTCCAGTCGCCCCGCAGGGCCAGCAGCAGGCAGCCGAACACCCGCGCCTGGGCCTTGCTGTGCGCGTGGTCCAGCGCATCGGCCTGGGCCAGGCCGGCGCGCTGCACCTGGAGCGCTTTGTGTTCGTCACCCAGCACGAACAGCGTGAGCGAGAGGAAGTTGCTGGCCGTCACCTTGTGGTCGATGCCCAGGGTGACGGCCAGCGGCGCGTGCACCATGGGGTCGTAGGCGGCCAGCGCCACCTCCAGGTGCTCGCGGGCGGTGAGCGGCTCACCGAGGTGGAAGGCCACGGCGCCCACCGCACGGTGACCGATCATCTGCATGACCGCGTCGCCGCGCGCTTGCGCCACCTGCAGCAGCGCCTGCGCCGGCGCGAGCGCGGCGTCGCACTGGCCACGCACCATGTGGTAGGCGTACAGGCCGTTCAAGGCCGGCACCAGGCGCGCCGAGTCCTCCAGGCGGCGTGCCAGCGCCACGGCGCGTTCATACGCTTCGCCGGTGTCCGGCGCCGCCACGCCCTTGGTGGCGCGCAGCGCACTCGCGCGCTGCACCTGCAGCTCCAGCTCGATGCGGTCCCGCTCGGTGCCGGTGCCGGCCGCATGCAGCAGGGCCAGCCCGGCGTCCAGGTGGGCCGTGGCCTCCACCAGCGCCGAGCGGGCCAGCGCCCGCTCGCCGGCGCGCTGCCACAAGGGAATGGCGCGCATGGACTCGCCCGCTTCGCTCAGGTGGCGTGCCAGGGTTTCAGGCTCGGCGTCGGCCACCGCGCCAAAGCGGGTCTGCAGCGCGTCGGCAATGCGCCGGTGCAACTGTGTGCGGCTGCTGCGCAGCAGCGAATCGGCGGCCGCCGCCTGCAACAGGGCATGGCGGAAGGTGTAGCGCGCCTGTGGCGGCGTGCCGCGCCGGCGCAGCAGGTCCGCGCTCACCAGCTCGTGCAGGGCGGGCCCGAGCTGGGCCACCGGCAGGTCCGCCACCGCGGCCAGCAGTTCGAACGAGAACTCCCGCCCCAGCAGCGCAGCGGTCTGGGCCACCGGCTTGATCGCGCCCAGCCGGTCCAGCCGCGCCAGCAGCGACGCCTGCAAGGTGGCGGGCACTTCGATCGGCGCGCCCGCCTGCGCGGCCGCCGCGGAGTCCAGCACCGCCTTGGCGATCTCCTCGGCATACAGCGGCACACCTTCGGCAACCGCGACGATCCGCTCCACCAGGGCCGGCGCCAGCTGGCGCGGGCCGGCCACCTGGCGCACCAGCTCGGCCAGCGCGTTGGCGGGCATGCGGTCCAGTGTGAGCGTGGCCACCGGGCTCTCGCTGCCCCAGGGCGGCACGAAGTCGGGACGGGCGGTCAGCACCAGCAGCGACTGCGCCGCACACGGTGTATCGACCAGGCGCTGCAGCAGCGCGAGCGTGGACGGATCAGCCCAGTGCAGGTCCTCGCACACCAGCAGGAGCGGCGCCCGCTGGGCGGCCGCGGCCAACCAGTCGATCAGCAGCGCCTGGGTGGCCTGCATCAGCTGCGCCGGCGGCAGGGTGGCCGCGGCGGCGGCGGTGGCGCTGCCTGGCGCGGCCAGCAAGGCCAGCAGGCCGAGCGCCTGCACGTCGTCCAGCCCGGCCTGCTGCAGCAGCGCCCGCAGGCGCTCGCTCACGTCGTCCGACGGCGAGTCAGCCTCCAGGCCGGCACGGCGCGCGATCTGCTCGGCAAAGGGATGCAGCGCGCTGTGGCGGTGGAAGGCCGAACAGCGCAGCACCAGCACTTCGGCCGAGCCCGAACGCACGGAGGTGCGCAGCTCGTCGACCAGCCGGGTCTTGCCCAGGCCCGCTTCGCCACGCACCAGCACGGCGCCGGCGCGCCCGCTGCAGGCCTGCTCCCAGGCGCTGCGCAGCTGCTGGCCGTGGCCGTGCAGGTCGATCAGCAGCCGGCCGGTGCGCTGCTCGCGCAACAGCGGATCGTTTTCGCTGGCGATGCGCAGCAGGCGCAGCGCCCGGCTGCCTTCCTTCAGCGGCTGCTCGCTGTGCAGGTCGCCAACAAAACGGCCGGCCAGCAGCCGGAAGGTGTCCTCACTGGCGAGCACGGTGTTGGGCTCGGCGCGCGCCTGGATGTGGGCGGCGAGGTTGGGGGCTTCGCCGAGCGCCAGCGTCTCGCGGCGTTCCGCGCTCCCCATGTCGCCGATGACGACCAGGCCGGTGTGGATGCCCACCCGCACCTGCAGCTCGACGCGAAAGCGCGCGCGCAGGCGCTCGTTGAGCCGGCGCACCGCCTGCACCAGGCCCAGGCCGGCGCGCACGGCGCGCTCGGCATCGTCCTCATGGGTTTGTGGATAGCCGAAGTAGGCCAGGATGCCGTCGCCCAGGTACTGCGCGATGTGGCCGCCCAGGGGTTCGAGCACCGCGCTGCATTCCGCCTGGTAGCGGTGCACCACCTCGCGCAGGTCTTCCGGGTCCAGCGCAGCGGCCAGGCGGGTGGAGCCCACCAGGTCGCAGAACATCACGGTGAGCTGGCGCCGCTCCGCAGGGGCCACGGTGTGGGCATCACGCCAGACCAGCACCTGGCCGTCTTCCTCGCGTGCCACCCGCTGGCCGTGGAGCAGCTCGTCGCGCAGGTCGGCAAAGGCGGCGTCGTCCAGGCCGAACTCACGCTGCAGCAAGCCGCGCGTGACGCGTCGCCGCCGGCGCAGAAGATCGACCGCCGCATCCACCACCTGCTCGAACGCCATGCCGCACTACCGCCTTCGCACTACCGCCCTTTGTCGTGCCGGGCGGGCCGCAGCCGGCACGGTCGCGGGCAGTATAGGCGTCACGTCTTGTCACCAGGCCGCTGCCGCGCGGCATGGCGCGTGAAGCGTGAACTGGTGTGCGGGCAGGCTGCTCAGTTCGGCGGCGCGTCGGGCAGGTCGGACACAAAACCGGTGTCCACGAACGGGGACTGGGGGTAGGGCGGCAGCAGCAGTTTCACCGCCTGCACCATGCCTTCGTCCTCCGGATGCGGGCTGCGGAAGAAGCCGCTGCGCTTCATCAGGCCCAGCATCCGCAGGTTGTCCTCGCGCATGTCGCCGCGCAGCCAGCGCAGGCCGCGCCGGGCCGCCGCTTCGGCCAGCAGGTGCAGCAGGTGGGTGCCGATGCCCTGGCCTTGCCAGCGGTCATCCACCACCAGCGCAAAGTCAGCCGATTCGCCGTCGGCGCCCACCACGAAGCGGGCGTCGGCAATCATGGTTTCGCGCTCCGCGCTCACATGGGTGGCGATGAAGGCCTGGTGGTGCCGGAAGTCCACCTGTGTCATCTGCGCCAGCAGGGTGGGCGTGGGGGCGTTCACCGCGCCCAGGAAGCGCTCGAAACGCGTCTGGCGCGACAGCCCGGCCACGAAGGCGGCGAGCAGGGCTTCGTCCTGCGGATGCACGGGGCGCCAGATCAGCCGGGTGCCGTCGTTCAGGCGCCACGTCTCGATCAGCTCGCCGGGCAGGCGATGGAAGCGGTGGCGCCGCGACGGGCCGGCTTGCGTCGGGGGGGCGCTTTGTTCTGCTGCGTGCATGGGTGCACTGTAGGCAGCCGGTGTGCCCGCCGCGATGAACAATGTCGGCGCGCAGGAGTGAACTAGTTACGCCGGCGCGGCGCGCCTCAGGGCTTGACGCGCTGGGCGCGCAGCACCGAGGGCGCGCGCTTGAGCGTGCGCAGCACGTCGGCCAGGTGCAGCCGGTCGCGCACGCTGATCAGCAGCCGGATCTCGGTGGTTTCGGCGGCGCGCTCCTCGCCCATGTCGATGTGGGTGATGTCGGCCTCTGCCGCGCTCACCGCCTGCGCCACCCGCGCCAGCACACCCTTGCCATTGCTCACCAGCACCTGCACCGCGGTCTCGAAGGCGCGGGCCAGCTCCTCGGCCCACTCCACGTGCATCCAGTGCTCGCTGTCGCGCTCGAACAGGCGCTTGCCGGTGCCGCATTCGGCGGTGTGCACCACCAGGCCTTCGCCGCGGCCCAGGTAGCCCACGATCTGGTCGCCCGGGATGGGGCGGCAGCAGGTGGCCAGGCGCACCGAGGCGCCCTCGCTGCCATCCACCACCACCAGGCCCTGGGTGGGCACCGCGTCGTCGGCGGCATAGCGGCCCATGGTCAGGGTGACGGCATCAGGCTTTTCGCCCTGGTCGGCCATCAGCTGCGCCAGGCGCTTGGCCACGATGGTGGGGATCTTGCGGCCCAGGCCGATGTCGACCAGCAGCTCGGCGCGGCTGCGGTTGCCGCTCCAGCGCGTGACCGCGGCCCACAACGCAGTGGCGGATTCATTGGCGGGATCGTCCGGCGGCAGCTTCAGGCCCTCGGCCCGCAGCGCCTGCGCCAGCAGCTTCTCACCCAGCGCCCGCGACTCCTCCTGCTCCATGTTCTTCAGGTAGTGCCGGATCTTGGAGCGGGCGCGGCCGGTGCGCACGAAGTTGAGCCAGCCGGGATTGGGCCGGGCGCCAGGGGCGGTCATCACCTCCACCACGTCGCCGGAGCGCAGCTCGGTGCGCAGCGCCACCGGCTCGCCATTGACGGTGGAAGCCACGCAGTGGTCGCCGATGTCGGAGTGGATGGCGTAGGCGAAGTCCACCGGCGTGGCGCCGCGCGGCAGCGCCAGGATCTTGGATTTCGGCGTGAAGACGTACACCGCGTCGGGGAACAGGTCGATCTTGACGTGCTCGAGGAACTCGGCGGCGTCGCGGGTCTCGTCCTGGATGTCCAGCAGGCTTTGCAGCCACATCGCACCCAGGCGCTGCGCCTCAGAGACCCCGTCCTTGTCCACCTTGTAGAGCCAGTGCGCGGCGATGCCCTTTTCAGCCACCGCATGCATGGGCTCGGTGCGCACCTGGAACTCCACCGGCGTGCCCAGCGGGCTGACCAGCGTGGTGTGCAGCGACTGGTAGCCGTTGGCCTTGGGGATGGCGATGTAGTCCTTGAAGCGGCCCGGCACCGGCTTGTACAGCTGGTGCAGCACGCCCAGCGCCAGGTAGCACTCCGGCAGCGTGTGCGTGACGATGCGGAAGCCGAAGATGTCGTTCACCTGCGCAAAGCCGGCGTGCTTTTCGCGCATCTTGCGGTAGATGGAGTACAGCGTCTTCTCGCGGCCGGACACCAGCACCTTCATCTTGGCGGCGCCGAAGGCCTTTTCCACGTCGCGCTGCACACGCTCCACGATGTCGCGCCGATGCCCACGGGCTTTTTGCACCGCCTTGGTGAGCGCGGCGTGGCGCCACGGGTGCAGGTGCTCGAAGGACAGCTCCTGCAGCTCGCGGTAGGTCTGGTTCAGGCCCAGCCGGTGCGCGATGGGGGCGTAGATGTCCAGGGTTTCGCGCGCGATGCGCAGCCGTTTTTCCGCCGTCATCGCACCCATGGTGCGCATGTTGTGCAGCCGGTCGGCCAGCTTGATGAGGATGACGCGCACGTCGCGCGCCATTGCCAGCAGCATCTTGCGGAAGCTCTCCGCCTGCGACTCCTCGCGGGTGGAGAAGTGCAGCTTGTCCAGCTTGGTGAGGCCGTCCACCAAGTCGGCCGTCGGCGCGCCAAAGCGCTCGATCAGCTCGGTCTTGTTGATGCCGCAGTCTTCCATCGCGTCGTGCATCAGCGCGGCCATGATGGCCTGCACGTCCAGCCGCCAGTCGGCGCACAGGCCGGCCACCGCGATCGGGTGGGTGATGTACGGCTCGCCGCTGGCGCGGAACTGGCCCAGGTGCGCCTCGTCGGCGAACTTGTAGGCGTCGCGCACCCGCTTGATGTCGGCCTTGCCCAGGTAGTCGAGCTTGGCGGTGAGGGTGGCGAAGGAGGCGGCTTCGGCCTTGTCGGTGGCGCTGCTGCTCGCCGCAGGCGCGGTGCCGCCAAAGCGCGGCAAGCCTGGCAACAGGTGTTCAGCGGCGAAGGAGCGAATGCCCATGCGCCCGAATTTATCAGGCGCGCACGCCGAACACGGCCGAGGGGATGTACCGAAAAGCACAAAGGGCGCGCATGCGCCCTTCCCAAAATGCAGAAAGGGCGCCGAAGCGCCCCTTGGTCTGCGGGTCAAGCAGCCGTATCAGACGGGCACTTTGCGCAGCATCTCAATGCCGACGGCGCCTTCGGCGATCTCGCGCAGCGCGGTCACGCCGGGCTTGTTCTTGCTGTCGATCTTGGGCGCGTGGCCCTGGCTCAGCATGCGGGCGCGGTAGGTGGCCGCCAGCACGAGCTGGAAGCGGTTGGGAATCTTTTGCAGGCAATCTTCGACGGTGATGCGGGCCATGTGCTTTTCTCAGGCTAGATCAGGTTGAGGGCAGCGAACACCTGCGACTTGGCTTTGCGCTGCGCAGCGTATTTCAGACGCTGGGAGTGGACGACGGTCTTCAGGTCGAAAAGCGCCGTCTCGAACAGAGCGTTGATTATAACGAAGTCGAAGTGGCAGGCCTGCGCCACCTCCAGCCGGGCGTTCACCATGCGCTGGGCGATCACGTCGGGGCCGTCCTCGCCACGCCGGTGCAGGCGCTGCAGCAGTTCCTCGTAGCTGGGCGGCAGGATGAAGATCAGCACCGCGTCCTGGAAGAGCTGCTTGATCTGCAGTGCGCCCTGCCAGTCGATCTCCAGCACCACGTCCTCGCCGCGGTTCAGGCGGTCCTCGATCGCCTTGCGCGAGGTGCCGTAGAGGTTGCCGTGCACCTCAGCCCATTCGAAAAACTCCCCCCGTTCGATCATCGAACGGAAGGTGTCGGTATCGACGAACCAGTATTCCCGCCCGTGCTGCTCCTGGCCGCGCGGCTTGCGGGTGGTGTGGGACACCGACACCGCCAGATGCGAATCCAGTTCCAGCAGCGCCTTCACGAGGCTGGACTTGCCGGCGCCTGACGGCGCGGCCACGACGAACAGGTTGCCCGGGGTTTGCATGCCTGAGTTTAAGTTTTCCTGCGCCACGGATCAGTGACCGAATCCCCGCCCGCGTTCATTTGCGCCGTGTCCAACGGCCGCAAGCCCAGCAGAACACCGCGGATCCGGCGCCGCCGGGCCGCCGGTGTTGCCCCTTGAGGGGGCGGCCGCAGGTCGTCGGGTGGGCCAGCCCTACTCGAGGTTCTGCACCTGTTCGCGCATCTGTTCGATGGCGACTTTCATTTCCACCGAGATATTCGTGAGCTCCAGTGCGGAGGATTTGGAGCCCAGGGTATTGGCCTCGCGGTGTAACTCCTGGATGAGGAAATCCAGCCGCTTGCCCACCTCTCCGCCGGAATGCAGCAGGCGGGTGATTTCGTCCAGGTGCGCCTTCAGCCGGGCGAGTTCCTCGGCCACGTCGATGCGGATGGCGTAGGCGGCCGCTTCATTGAGCGCGCGCTCCTGCAGGGCCTCGGCCGGCACGCTGGCGGCGGCGCCGGAGGCGAGCAGCGCCTCCTGCCAGCGCTCGAGAAAGCGCTCCTGCTGGCGCTGCACCACCTGCGGCACCAGCGGCTCGGCCTGGCCAGCCAGTTCACGCAGGCGGGCGATGCGCTCCATCAGCACACTCACCAGCCGGTCGCCTTCCCGGGCGCGGGCTTCGCGCAGCCCGGCGGCGCAGCGCTTGGCGGCCTCCAGGGCCGCCTCGTCCAGCCGTTCCGCCGTGCCGCCGCCACGGCACCACTGCAGCGCCTCGTTCACCGACAGCGGCTGGGCCTTGGGCAGCCAGTTCTGCACCGAGCCTTCCAGGCGCGCCAGCCGGTTGAGCTGGTCCGGTGTGGGCGTGGGCCAGTTGTTGTCGGCATCTCGATGGGTTGAGAGCCGAAGTTCGATCTTTCCGCGTCGAACCACCGCGGCGATGATGTCGCGCAATGCCGGTTCCAGGCCGCGCAGATCGTCCGGCATGCGAAAACTGAGGTCCAGGAAACGCCCGTTCACGGAGCGCATCTCGATCGTGACCCCGGCGCCGCTGACGCCCGGCGTTTCCGCGCCGGAGGCGGCCGCGGCAGCCGCACCCACCGTGGCGCTGGCATAACCGGTCATGCTGTAAACTGCCATCGACTATTCGCCCAGAAAGCAAACTTCGATTATGTCAAAGCCAAAACCCGCCCCGTTGCCTGCAGGCACCGTGGTCGGCGGCTACCAGATCGTCAAGAAACTGGCAGCAGGGGGTTTTGGCGTGGTCTACCTCGCCGAGGACGAGCAGCGCCACCTGGTGGCCTTGAAGGAATACCTGCCTTCCTCGCTGGCCGAGCGTTCCCCGGGTGAACTCACCCCCCGGGTCAAACCTGAAAAGCAGCCGCTGTATCGCCTGGGCCTGAAAAGCTTCTTCGAAGAAGGCCGCTCGCTCGCGCAGATTTCGCACCCCAGCGTGGTGTCGGTGCTGAACTTTTTCCGCGAGAACGAAACCGTTTACATGGTGATGAACTACCTGCAGGGCGACACCCTGCAGGATTTCATCGTCACCGCGCGCGACATGAAGCGCGACAAGGTGTTCCGCGAGTCCACCATCCGCAGCCTGTTCGACGAGATCCTGCGCGGCTTGCGCATCGTGCACCAGCACAAGATGCTGCACCTGGACATCAAGCCGGCCAACATCTTCATCACCAACGACAACAAGGCGGTGCTGCTCGATTTCGGTGCGGCGCGCGAGGTGCTTTCCAAGGAAGGCAACTTCATCCGCCCGATGTACACGCCGGGTTTTGCGGCGCCCGAGATGTACCGCCGCGATGGCACGCTGGGCCCCTGGACGGACATCTACGCCATCGGCGCGTGCATCTACGCCTGCATGCAGGGCTACCCGCCCAACGACGCGCCCCAGCGCATCGAGAAGGACCGCCTGGCGCTCAGCCTTTCGCGCCTGCGCAATGTGTATTCCGACAACCTCATCGAGGTGACGGAGTGGTGCATGTCGCTGGACCCGCTGTCGCGCCCGCAGAGCGTGTTCGCGCTGCAAAAAGAGCTGGCGCGCGAAACCGAGCGCCGCTATACCAAGTTGAGCTTCAGCGAACGCCTGAAGCTGCAACTGGAGAACCTGAAGACCGGCGCCAAGCCGTGATCCCGCCCAGCGTGAAGTAGTGCCCCTGGTCGCTACCCCTAATTTGGGGGAACGCGGGGGCGGGCCGGCATTTCCAATGCATGATCCGGGGCGCACCATGGGTCAGCACACCACCACTTCCACATGAGGTTCACCGTCTACCAGGTCAGCCGTAAAGGCGGCCGCGAAAAGAACGAAGACCGCATGGGCTATTGCTACACGCGGGATTCGGGCCTGTTCGCGCTGGCCGACGGCATGGGCGGCCATCCGGAAGGCGAAGTGGCGTCCCAGCTGGCCCTGCAGACGCTGGCGGCGCTGTTCCAGCGCGATGCGAAACCCACGCTGAAGGACCCGCTGCGTTTCCTGCACGATGCGGTGATCGCAGGCCACCACCAGCTGCTGCGCTACGCCACCGAACGGGCCTTGATCGACACCCCGCGCACCACCATCGTCGCCTGCCTGTTGCAGGGCAACGCGGCCTATTGGGCGCACTGCGGTGATTCGCGCCTGTACCTGGTGCGTGGCGACAAGCTGATCGCCCGCACGCGCGACCATTCCTATTCCGAGCTGCAGGAGACGCTGGCCCAGGTGGTGCCCATCGGCGAGCGTTTCAACCGCAACGTGCTCTTCACATGCCTGGGTTCGCCGGGCAAGCCGGTGGTGGACACCGCCGGCCCGATGCTGCTGCAATCGGGCGACCGCATCCTGCTGTGCTCCGACGGCCTGTGGGGCACGGTGGACGACGCCGAGATCACCGCCCAGCTGGCCGAGCGCCCGATCCACGACGCGGTGCCCGAGCTGGTGGAGCAGGCCCTGCGCAAGGGTGGCCCCAAGAGCGACAACGTGACGGTGATTTCGGTCGAATGGGAGTCCGCCGAAGACGGCGATTCCACCGGCGGCATCTCCACCCAGACCTTGGGCGAAGAAGTGTTCGCGTCCACCATCCAGGCCAGCGTGCTGGGCCAGGAGCCGGCGGACGAGCTGGACGAGGCGGAGATCGAGCGGTCGATCCGCGAAATCAACGAGGCAATTCGCCGGTCATCACAGAAAAAAGGCTGACGCCTTTTCTCTGTGCCGCCCGGCGATTGCCTCCGGCCGACCGTCGGGCTCCCCCGCGCCCCCTCCAGGAGGGGACTCCAGCATGAATGTGGGCCGGCCGTGCGGCCGGTGAGGTGCTCACGGCGTCTTGCGGTGAAACGGCATGGGGCGCACTCGATGGTGCGTTTCGTCGATCGCGGACAATCGGCCTCATGACATTCCAACGCTCCAACGGCCGCGCACACGATTCGCTGCGCCCGGTCACCATCACCCGCCACTACACCAGGCATGCCGAAGGCTCGGTGCTGGTCGCTTTTGGCGAAACCAAGGTGCTGTGCACGGCTTCGGTCGAGGAAAAGGTGCCGCCGCACAAGCGTGGCAGTGGGGAAGGCTGGGTGACGGCCGAGTACGGCATGCTGCCGCGTGCCACGCACACGCGTGGCGACCGTGAAGCGGCGCGAGGCAAGCAGAGCGGGCGCACGCAGGAGATCCAGCGCCTGATCGGCCGGTCGCTGCGGGCGGTGTTCGACCTCGCGGCGCTGGGCGAGCGCAGCGTCCTGCTGGACTGCGACGTGATCCAGGCCGACGGCGGCACCCGCACCGCGGCCATCACCGGCGCGTTCGTGGCTGCGCACGATGCGGTGAGCTGGCTGCAGCAGCAGGGGCGCATCGTGAATACGCCCATCCGCGATTTCGTCGCCGCCATTTCGGTGGGCCTGGTGGAGGACACGCCGCTGCTCGACCTGGAATACGTGGAAGACGTGGGCTGCGACACCGACATGAATGTGGTGATGACCGGCAGCGGCGGCTTCGTGGAAGTGCAGGGCACGGCCGAGGGCCTGCCGTTCTCGCGCGCGCAGATGGACCAGTTGCTGGCGCTGGCGGGCAAGGGCATCGGCGAGCTGGTGGCCGCGCAGAAGCGCGCGCTCGGGTCCTGAGAAGGTGTGAAAGAACCCGCCATGCGCCTGGTGCTCGCCTCCAACAACGCCAAGAAGCTGATCGAGCTGCAGACCTTGTTTGCGCCGCTTGGGCTGGAGCTGGTGAACCAGGGCGCGCTCGGCATCTCCGAAGCCGAGGAGCCGCATGTCACCTTCGTTGAGAACGCGCTGGCGAAGGCGCGCCACGCCGCGCAGGCGAGCGGCAGCGCGGCCATCTCCGATGATTCCGGCTTGTGCGTGGACGCACTCGGCGGAGCACCGGGCGTGCAGTCGGCGCGCTACGCCACGCTGTTCGGCGGCGTGCGCGACGACGAAGCCAACAACGACACATTGCTGCGGCAGCTGGCCGATGCGAAGGACCGGCGCGCGCGCTTCGTGAGCGCGCTCGTCGCGGTGCGCAGCGCCACCGACCCGGAGCCGCTCATCGCCTTTGGCCGCTGGGACGGTGAAGTGCTGAAGGCACGCCAGGGCAGCGGGGGTTTTGGTTATGACCCGCTGATGTGGATTCCCGCCTTGGGCAAGACCGTCGCCGAGTTGACGCCGCAGCTGAAGAACGAGCACTCGCACCGCGCCATTGCGGCGCGGCAGATGCTGGCCCTGATGCGCGAGGTGTGGCATCTTGGCTGACCGCGACCCCCAGCGCTCCGCCGAGGCCGCTCTGGGTGCCATCCCTGTCCGTGGGGCGCCTGCGGGCGCCGCGGCGGCCGACCGCTTCCTGCGCGACGGCACCCTGCGCCTGGGCGCGCTGCCACCGCTGTCGCTCTATGTGCACCTGCCCTGGTGCCTGAAGAAGTGCCCCTACTGCGACTTCAACTCGCATGAGCAGCGGCCAGGCGGCGTGCTGCCTGAAACGCAGTACCTCGATGCACTGCGCGTTGACCTCGAGGCCGCGCTGCCGCTGGTCTGGGGCCGCCGGGTGCACAGCATCTTCATCGGCGGTGGCACGCCCAGCCTGTTCTCGCCCGACAGCATCGACCGCCTGCTCGCTGACATCCGCGCGCGCCTGCCCCTGGAGCCGGGCTGCGAGGTGACGCTGGAGGCCAACCCCGGCACCTTCGAGCGCGACCGCTTCCGCGGCTTTCGCCAGGCCGGCGTGACGCGGCTGTCAGTGGGCGTGCAGAGCTTCGACGACGCGGCGCTTCGACGCATCGGCCGCGTGCACGACGCACAGCAGGCGCGGGCCGCGGTGGACGAAGCGCGTGCTGCCTTCGACACCTTCAACATCGACCTGATGTATGCGCTGCCCGGGCAGGACCTGGCCGCACTGCAGCGCGACCTGGACCAGGCGCTGGCCTTCGAGCCGCCGCACCTGTCGATCTACCACCTCACGCTGGAGCCGAACACCTTCTTTGCAACGCATCCTCCGGTGCTGCCGGACGACGACACGGCCTCCGACATGCTGGACCTGATCGCCCAGCGCACCGCCGCCCGCGGCCTGCAGCGCTACGAGGTGTCCGCCTTCGCCCGGCCCGGCCATCGCTGCGTGCACAACCTCAACTACTGGCAGTTCGGCGACTACCTCGGCATTGGCGCCGGCGCCCACGGCAAGCTGAGCTTTCCGCATCGCATCGTGCGCCAAGTGCGCTGGCGCGAGCCGGCGGCCTACATGGCCAACGCTCTGGCCGGCGAGGCGGTGTCCAATGAACACGAGGTCAGCCGCGAGCAGCTGCCGTTCGAGTTCATGCTCAATGCGCTGCGCCTGAAAGATGGCTTCGAGCTGGCCCAGTTCAGCGAACGCACCGGGCTGCCGATCACCGCGATCCAGCGTGCGCTGGAGGCGGCCGAAGCCAAGGGCCTGCTGGCGCGCGACTTCGTGCGGGCCTGGCCCACCGAGCGCGGCTTCGATTTCCTGAGCGACCTGCAGGCGTTGTTCCTGCCCGCTTGACGCGAACTGTTATGCCGCCTTCTCGCGGCAGCGGGCGCCGGAGGCTTCCAGCTCCTCCATCAGCCAGCCGCGCAGCGCCACCAGCGGCGGCCAGTCGCGCAGCGCAAGCGGGTAGACCAGGTGGTAGTTGTAGACGCCCTCCAGGGTGATGGAGCGGGAGGACAGCCGCATCAGCCGGTTGTCAGCCAGCGCATCGGCAGCCAGCAGCTCGCGCGCCAGCGCGATGCCCAGGCCCTGTTCGGCCGCCTGCAGCATCAGCCCGGCGTCGTTGAAGCTGGCCACCGGCACGATGCGGCGCTTGATGCCGAAGGCGGCGAACCATTCGGTCCATGAGTCCACGTCGCCCAGCAGTGGCTCCTCGGCCAGCGCCTCCGGCGGCGCGCCGATCAGCCGCCGTGCGGTGGCCGGGGCGCCGACGGCGACAAAGGGTGATTCCGCCAGCAGCTCGTTCTGCAGCCCCGGCCAGGGTCCGCGGCCTTGGCGCACCGCGGCATGGAAACCTTCGCGCTGGAGGTCGATCACGCGGTGCGAGGCTTCGAGTTCCAGCGCGATGTCCGGATGGCGGTCGCGCCAGCGCGCGATGCGGGGCATCAGCCAATGCTGCGCGAACGAGGGCAGGGTGGTCAGGCGAAGGCGCAGTTCGGTGCTGCCGCTGGCAGCGGCGGCCATGTGCACCGCGTCGTCCAGGTGCACCCAGGCCCGCTCCACACCCTGCAGCAGCGCCTCGCCGGCGGCGTTGAGCTCGATGCGGCGGCCGTGGCGGTGGAAGAGCTCGAAACCGAGCTGCTCCTCCAGCCCGCGGATCTGCTGGCTCACCGCACCATGGGTGAGGCTCAGTTCCTCGGCGGCGGCACGCAGGTTCTGCAGCCGGGCGGCGGCGCGGAAGGCGGCCAGGTTCTGCAGGGGCAGGCGGGGCAAGCGAGGCATACTGGTTAGCTTACCTCACCAGATTGGCCGGAACAATTCGATTCCATCGGGCGTGGTGGACAACTATTCTCACCAGCATTGCAAACCGATCTGGAGCCGTCACCATGCAAGCTGCCACCCTACCGCGCCCGATCCCGCTGTCGCGCCCGCTGCCCGTGCGCTGGTTGCAAAGCGTCGCCGCCGCATCGAAGAGCGCATGGGCTGCGCTGGCTGCGGCCGTGGCCGGCCGGGCGCACGATGTGCGCGAGGTCTGGGACCTGGACACCGCCACCGGCCTGAGTGACCGCACCCTGCGCGACATCGGCGCGCCCGACTGGCTGCGGGTGGAAGCGGCCGCGCGCCGCGACGCCGACCACGTGTCGGTGGTGGAGTTGCGCGTGGGCAGCACCGGCCTGTTCGACCGCTCGGCGTTCTGAACGCCACAGCCGTGCCCCTTGGGCACGGCGCCGCGCATGGCTTGCAAACGCCGGGCGTCCGGTGTCGCGGGTCGAAGCGGCTACACCCGATTCAGGGACACACCGGCCGTGCTGCGCAGATGCTCGATCACCCGCGGGGCGATCTGCTGCAAGGGCAGCACTTCATTGGCCGCGCCATGGTTGATGGCCTCGCGCGGCATGCCGAAGACCACGCAGCTGGCTTCATCCTGGCAGACGTTGAAACTGCCGGCATCGCGCATCTCGCGCATGGCCCGTGCGCCATCCCCGCCCATGCCCGTGAGCATGATGCCCACCGCGTTGGGCCCCACCACGCGGGCGGCGGAGAGAAACAGCACCTCGACCGACGGTTTGTGCCGGTTCACCGGATCGCCGTCGCGCACGCGGGCGATGTAGTTGGCACCCGAGCGCTCCACGCTCAGGTGCAGGCCACCAGGGGCGATGTAGGCGTGGCCGGGCAGCACCCGCTCGCCATCGGTGGCCTCCTTCACCCGGATGCGGCACAGGCCGTCCAGCCGCTTGGAATAGCTGGTGGTGAAGCCGGCCGGCATGTGCTGCGTGATCACCACCGCCGGCGCATCGGGCGGCAGGTTCATCAGCACTTCCTTGGTCGCTTCGGTGCCGCCGGTGGAGGCGCCGATGAAGACGATCTTCTCGGTGGACAGCCGTCCGATCGGCGTGGGCAGGGCCGGGCGGCTGGGCAAGGCGGTGTTGGTGGCCGTCACGCTCGGCAGGGGCGTGCTCGCACGCCGCACCTGCGCCTTGGCGGCCACCCGGATCTTGTCGGTGATGTCCTCCGACAGCTGGCGCATGCCATTGGCCACGCCGATCTTGGGCTTGGCGACGAAGTCCACCGCACCCAGCTCCAGTGCACGCATGGTGACGTCGGCGCCACGCTCGGTCAGCGTGGACACCATCACCACCGGCATGGGGCGCAGCCGCATCAGCTTGGAGAGGAAGTCGATGCCGTCCATGCGGGGCATCTCCACGTCCAGCGTGATCACGTCCGGATCCAGGTTGCGGATCATCTCGCGGGCCACCAGAGGGTCCGCCGCCGCGCCCACGCATTCCATGTCCGGCTGGCGGTTGATGATCTCGGACAGCAGGCTGCGAACCAGCGCCGAATCGTCCACCACCACCACTCGTGTCTTCGCCATGTCGGGCTCCCCGTTGCTGGCGCGTTAAAACAGATCGATCGAACCGCCGCCGGTGCTCTGCGGCACGGCCTTCTGCGCCGCGGCCTTGTCCTGCGCCACCAGGGCCTCGGCATTCGACGGCTGCAGCCGCTTGACCATGGCCTTGCCGCTGGCCGGCAGGAAACACACCTTGCGCGGATAGATGTCCAGCACGTCCTTGGACATGATCGGGATGCGTTCGAGCTTCAGGTAGTCCAGCACGAAGGCGGTGTTGCGCTCGCCCACGTTGATGGTGTTCATGCCGCTGATCACCGCGCCGCCGCCAAAGACCTTGGCTTCCATGGTCTGGCGGCTGGCGCCGCGCTTCATCATCTCGTTGATCAGCAGTTCCATCGCGTAGGAGCCGTAGCGGCCGGAGTCGCCCGCGCCCTCGGGCAGCATGAAATGGTTCATGCCGCCCACCCGGGCCTGGCGGTCCCACAGGCAGGCCGCGATGCAGGACCCGAGCGTGGTCATGACCAGCATGTCCTCGTTGTCCACGTAGTACTCGCCCGGCAGCACCTTGACCGCATCGTTCTTGAAGTGCGCGTCGTAGAAGAAGAAGGACGCTTCGCCCGGCTTGCGCGCCTGGCCCTTCAGGCGCTCGAGCCGCGTGGACGGGCCCGCGGGCGCGCGGCCAGGCAGCGAGCCGCCGGCTGTGGCAACGGCGGACTGGACAGGGTGACGGAGCATGGTGGTTGTCTTCGGCAGGGCGCAGTGGTTCTTGAGACGGGTGCGTTTCCGCTCGTCACACGCGTTCGTAGATGGTCTTGCCGCGCAGCCGGAACACGTCCCGTGCGTCGGTGAAGTTTTCGGAGTGGCCCACGTACAGCAGGCCGCCGGGACGCATGGCGCCGTGCATGCGTTCGAGCACGCGGCGCTGGGTGGGCGCGTCGAAATAGATCATCACGTTGCGGCAGAACACGATGTCGAACGGCTCGCCCAGGCTGCCCCACTGCGCCGACATCAGGTTGAACGGCCGGAACTCGATCAACCTGGCCAGCTCGGGCTTCACGCGGATGCGGCCGGCGTTGGCGCCGGTGCCGCGCAGGAAGTGGCGGTGCAGCCGCTGCGCATCCAGCCCGCGCGACTCCGCGGTGTACACACCGCGCTGCGCCGTGGCCAGCACCTTGGTGTCGATGTCGCTCGCGACGATCTTCACCGGCGCATTGGCCCCCAGCGTCTCGGCCACCGTCATCGCGATGGAGTAGGGCTCCTCGCCGGTGGAGGCGGCGCTGCACCACACGCGCAGCGGCTTGCCCGCGCGGGCCTTCAAGTCCTGCGCCAGGGCGACGAAGTGATGTTCTTCACGAAAGAAGGAGGTGAGGTTGGTGGTCAGGCAGTTGATGAACTCCTGCCACTCCGCCTCGCCGGCGGGCCCGCTGTGGCTTTCCAGCCATTGCAGGTAGTCCGCAAAGCTGCGGTGCCCGGTTTCGCGCAGGCGGCGCGACAGGCGGCTGTACACCATGGCCTGCTTGCCGGCATGCAGGCTGATGCCCGCACGCTGGTAGATGAGTTGGCGCACACGATCGAAATCGGGCTTGCCGAACGGGAACTCCTGCTCGACACGGTCGGCGGGCAGGCTGCCGGCGGGCGGGTTCAGGACATCGTTCATGGGCTGGGCCAGGGCTGTGGGCTTCAGTGGTGTCATCGGCATCCCCGGCGCCAACTGAAGTGAGTCAGCTTTACCGGTCTTCTCCCCGCTTATCCCCCAAAAGGGGGACTGCTAGACTGCGAGAACCTGCTTAGAAGCCCGCCTTGAACCCGCCAACGCAAGTCCCCACTCCCGATCCGCAGGCCTTGCGGCTGGAGATGGCGTTGCAGCTGCTGGAGCAGTCCGGTGTGGCGGCGCCCGCGGGCGAACCCGGCAGCGCGGCCTGGATGCAGGCGGTGATCGACGGCCTGTGCGACCTGTCCAGCCGCGATGCGCTGACGGGGTTGTCCAACCGGCGCAACTTCCAGGTGGCGCTCTTGCGCGAGATCGACCGGGTGGCGCGCGCCGGCGAGCCGGCCCTGCTGCTGACCGCCGACATCGACCATTTCAAGCAGGTCAACGACCGCTGCGGCCATGCCGCGGGCGACCTGGTGCTCAAGGCGGTGGCCGCCGCCCTGCAGGACAGCGTTCGCCCGATGGACACGGTGGCCCGCATCGGCGGCGAGGAATTTGCCATCATCCTGCCCAACTGCCCGCCGGCCTTCGGCGAGGCGGTGGCCGAGCGCATCCGCCGCCGCGTGGCCGACCGGCCGGTGGCCATCTCCCCACGCCATGAGATCAATGTGAGCGTGAGCATCGGTGGCGCGTATGCGCCCCAGTGGGTACGCTCCACGGCCACGGTGTGGTGTGAGCGGGCCGACCTGCAGCTCTACCGCGCCAAGGCCCAGGGCCGCAACCGGGTATGCATAGAACCCACCGCGGTGTCGCTGGTGAGCGCCGAGGAAAAGGGCTTGCTGTTCGGCACCTCGCAGTTTATGGACCTCGAATGAGTTCACCTCTGCCCGACCCCGCACCCCGGCGTGCCCGCATCACCGCGGTCACCAGCGGCAAGGGGGGCGTCGGCAAGACCTTCGTCTCGGCCAACCTGGCCGCCGCGCTGGCGCGACGGGGCGAGCGCGTGCTGGTGCTGGATGCCGACCTGGGGCTGGCCAACCTGGACGTGGTGCTCAACCTGTACCCCAAGATCACGCTGCACGACGTGTTCACCGGCAAGCACCCGCTGGACGAGGCCATCCTCGCCGCGCCGGGCGGGTTCTCGGTGCTGCTGGCGGGCTCCGGCATGGTGGAGTACTCGCGCCTCACGCCCGAGGTGCGGGATCAGTTCCTCAGCGTGGTGCAGACCGTCACGCCGCGTTTCGACCGGGTGCTGCTGGACACCGGCGCCGGCATCTCCGATGTGGTGCTGTTCACCGTGTCCCTGGCCGACGATGTGCTGGTGGTGGCCACGCCAGAGCCCACCTCGCTCACCGATGCCTATGCCACCATCAAGGTGCTGGCCACCACGCAGTCGCGCCGTGCGATGCAGATCGTGGTCAACCAGGCCAATCGCCCGGGCGAAGGCCGCGTCATCCGCGGCCAGCTGCAGCAGGTGGTGGACCGTTATGTGTCCCCCGCGATCGATGCGCCGGTGAAGCTGGAGCTGGTGGGCGAGATCCCCAACGACCAGGCGGTGCGCGAGGCGGTGCAGAAGCGCCAGTTGCTGCTGGAGTGCTTCCCTGGCTCCAGCGCGGCCCAGGCCATCGGAGCCCTCGCGCAAAAGCTGGTCGAGTTGTGAGCGACAAGGCAGCAGACAAGCCGACCGCGTACGAGCGGCTGGGCGGCGAAGCCGCGGTGCGTGCGCTGGTGGACCGCTTCTACGACCTGATGGACCTGGAGCCCGGCTATGCCCGGCTGCGCGCGGTGCATCCCACCACGCTGGACGGCTCGCGCGACAAGCTGCACTGGTTCCTCTGCGGCTGGCTCGGCGGCCCCAACCACTACATCGAACGTTTCGGCCATCCGCGCCTGCGTGCGCGCCACCTGCCGTTTTCGATCGGCATCGTGGAGAGGGACCAGTGGCTGGCGTGCATGCACCAAGCCATGCATGAGATGGGTGTTGACGAGACGCTGGCCGACCGGCTGGCGGAATCGTTCTTCAATACTGCCGACTGGATGCGGAATCGTTAGCTCGTTGTCTGCCCCTTGAGCAGCACGATCAGCGCGCCGGCGCCTCCTTCCGGGCCGCGCGCCTGGGTGAAGGCCAGCACGTCGGCTTTCTGCACCAGCCACGCGCGCACCTTGCCCTTTAGCACCGGCGTGCGGCCCGGCGAGCCCAGGCCTTTGCCGTGCACCACGCGCACGCAGCGAAAACCCTGGCGCTCGGCTTCGCGCAGGAAGCCGCCCAGGCGCTCGCGTGCTTCGTCGCGGCGCAGGCCGTGCAGGTCCACCTCGGCCTGGATCGCCCACTCGCCGCGGCGCAGGCGCTTGAGCACGTCCGGGCCGATGCCCTTGCGCCGGAAGCTCAGGCCCTCGTCGGTTTCCAGCAGGCGCTCCACGTCCATCTCATCGGAGAGCGCCTCGCGCAGCGCAGCGCGTTCGTCGAGCTCGCGCTGGCGCGGCAGGGGCAAGGGCAGGTGGCGCTGCAGCTCGGCCAGGCGCCGGTCCTTCAGGCGGTGCACCGGGCCCACGGAGCGGGCGAACAGTTCGCGTTCACGCAGCTGGCGCTGTTCGAGCGCGCGCTGCTGGGCCTCCAGCTCGGCGGCTTCGCGTCGGGCGTGGTCCAGCTGCATCTTCAGCGCCTTCAGCTCCGACAGCGCGCGCAGTTTCACAACAGCCCGCGCTCCGCGAAAGACACCACGCCGGCGCGTGCGATCACCAGGTGGTCGAGCACGCGCACGTCCACCAGCGCCAGCGCGCTCTTCAGCGCCTGCGTGAGCAGCTCGTCCGCACGCGACGGTTCGGCCACGCCTGAAGGATGGTTGTGCGCCAGGATCACCGCGCCGGCGTTCAGGCTCATTGCGCGGCGCACGATCTCCCGTGGGTAGACGCTGGTCTGTGAGAGCGTGCCGCGAAACATCTCCTCCAGCTGCAGCAGGCGATGCTGGCCGTCCAGGAACAGCACGGCGAACACCTCGTAGGGCAGCTGTGCGAGGTGCAGGCTGAGGTAGTCCTTCACCGTCTGCGGCGAATCGAAGGCGGGCGCGCTGCGCAGCTCCTGGCGCAGCGAGCGGCGCGCGATCTCCAACAGCGCCGCCACTTCGGCGCGCTTGGCCGGCCCCAGGCCCTTGATGCGCTTCAAGTCCGCGGGTGCGGTGTTCAGCAGGCCGGCAAAACCGCCGAAGGCATCGAGCAGTTGCTGCGCCAGCTGCAGCACCGGCGTGCCCTTGATGCCGGTGCGCAGCAACAGCGCCACCAGTTCGGCATCGGCCAGTGCCTGGGGCCCTTGCGCCAGCAGTTTTTCGCGCGGCCGCAGGGCGGCAGGCAAGTCCTTGATCAGCATGAAATGGGGTCAAAGACCCTGGCTCGTAAAATCGCAGCCAGTCTAGGCCCTTAGCGCGCCCCCTCGCGCCCACCTCCCTTGAATGCCGTCCAACCGGGGTCGTTCCTGACCCTGCACTACCGCCTGACCGGCCCGCATGGCGACGAGCTGATCAACACCTTCAACGACAAGCCCGCCACGCTCTCGCTGGGCACCGGCGAGCTCGCGCCTGCCATGGAGGCGCGCCTCATGGGGCTGGAGGAGGGCACGCATGCGCGCTTCGAGCTCGCGCCGGGCGAGGCCTTTGGCCAGCGCAGCCCTGACCTGCTGCAGCGGGTGAAGCTGGCGCTGCTGCACCAGCTGGGCGACCCTGACGAGCAGTACAACGTCGGCGACGTGGTGCAGTTCCCCACGCCGGACGGGCAGGGCTCGTACGCCGGCGTGGTGCGCGAGGTCGGCAGCGACTGGCTGCTGTTCGACTTCAACCACCCGCTGGCGGGCGAAGCGGTGAGCTTCGAAGTGCAGCTGATCGGAGTGCTGTGAACATGTCCGTGGTGAATGATGTTTTGCTCGCCGAGCCCCGCGGCTTCTGTGCCGGCGTCGACCGTGCGATCGAGATCGTGGAACGTGCGCTCACCAAGTTCGGCGCGCCCATCTACGTGCGCCACGAGATCGTGCACAACACCTATGTGGTGAACGACCTCAAGGCCAAGGGCGCCATCTTCATCGAGGACCTGGCCGAGGTGCCGCCCGGTGCGGTGCTGGTGTTCAGCGCGCATGGCGTCAGCCAGGCCGTGCGGCGCGAGGCGGCCGAGCGCGGCTTCAGCGTGTTCGATGCCACCTGCCCGCTGGTGACCAAGGTGCATGTGGAAGTGGCCAAGCTGCACAAGGAAGGCTACGAATTCGTGATGATCGGCCACAAGGGCCACCCGGAGGTGGAGGGCACCATGGGCCAGCTCACCGACGGCATCTACCTGGTGGAGGACGTGGCCGACGTGCAACGGGTGCAGGTGACCAAGCCGGACAAGCTGGCGGTGGTGACGCAGACCACGCTGTCGGTGGACGACGCGGCCGAGATCCTGGCCGCGGTGAAACAGCGTTTCCCGAACGTGCGCGAGCCCAAGAAACAGGACATCTGCTACGCCACCCAGAACCGGCAGGACGCGGTGAAGATCCTGGCGCCGCAGGTGGACGTGGTGGTGGTGGTGGGCAGCCCCACCAGCTCCAACAGCAACCGCCTGCGCGAGCTGGCCGAGCGCCTGGGCACGCCGGCCTACATGGTGGACAGCGCCGACGACCTGCAGGCCGCGTGGTTCGCCGAGCGCCATCGAGTTGGCCTGACCGCCGGTGCCTCCGCGCCCGACATCCTGGTGCAGCAGGTGATCGACCGGCTGAAGGCGATGGGTGCGGTGTCGGTGCGCAAGATGAACGGCGTGGAGGAGCATGTGCAGTTCCCCTTGCCCAAGGGGCTGAAGTAAGCCGAATCCCGCCCTGGCGCGGGATTTTGGAGAATGAGAGTCATTCGCGTTAAGATTCCGCGCTTTGCATCCTGAGCGCTGGAGTTTTCGAATGTCCTGGTCCCGTTCCCTGTCCGTGTGCGCGTTGGCGCTGCTGTCGCTGCCCGCCCTGGCCGACGAAAACCTGTTCGGTTATGTGCGCGGCGCCGAAACGCTGCCCAAGGGCGCCGGCGAGGTGTACCAGTGGTTCACTCAACGTTCCGACAAGGGCGCCGGCCACTACCGCGCGCTGGACAGCAAGACGGAAGTGGAATACGGCCTGACCGACCGCTTCCAGCTGTCCGCCGAAGTGAACGCGATGGCGATCAACACCTCCGGCCTGCTGATCGATGGCTACCTGCCCGCCGAGCGCAAGACCGGCCTGCGCCTGCAAGGCCTGGAAGTGGCGGCCAAGTACAACTTCCTCAGCCCCGCCAAGGACGACTTTGGCCTCTCCGGCCTGGTCTCCTTCGAGTACGGCATCCTGGACCGGCATTCCGGCCAGAAGAAGACCGAATACGAAGTGGAAGGCGAGCTGCAGGCGCAGAAGTACTTTCTCGAAGGCCAGCTCACCTGGGTGGGCAACATCGGCGTGCGCGCGGCGTATGAAAAACGCAAGCCCATCGCCAACCTGCCCGAAGGCTTTGACTGGCCGACCGACCCGGAGATGGAGATCTCCACCAAGCTGGGCACCGGCATCTCCTATCGCTTTGCGCCGGGCTGGTATGCCGGTGCGGAGCTGCTGCGCGAGGCCGAGTACGAAACCGAAGTGGGCCTGGAGCGCTGGACCACCTTCGGCGGCCCCAGCGTGCACTGGGCGGGCCAGAAGTGGTGGGCCACCTTCACCTGGTTCAAGCAGCTGCGCGGTGGCGGTGAAAAATACGAAGACCAAACCGAGGCGCACCTGCACCTGATCGAGAAGACCAAGAACGAAGTGCGGATCAAGATCGGCTACAACTTCTAAGAGGACCTGTGATGCGCCGCCCGTTGGACCTTGCTGCGTTTCTGCTGCCCGCCGCGGCGCTGGTGTCGCCCGCGCACGCCACCGACTACCTGTCGGTGGCCCAGGCCCAGACGCTGCTGTTCCCTGCGGCCAAAAGCTTTGTCGAGCGGCCGCTGAAGCTGAGCGACGAACAGCGTGAGCGCATCAAGGCAGTGTCCGGCGTGCGCCAGCGCGCCGAGGAACAGAAGGTGTGGCGCGCGGAGCGCGATGGCGAGCTGCTCGGCTGGTTCCTGGTGGACGAGGTGATCGGCAAGCACGAGTTCATCACCTACGCCACCGCGCTGTCGGCCGACGGCAAGGTGCTGGGCGTGGAGATCCTCAGCTACCGCGAGACCCATGGCGGGCAGATCAGGGACGCTGCCTGGCGCAAGAACTTCGTCGGCAAGACGCTGGCCAACCCGCTGAAGCTGGATGAGGACGTGCCCAACATCAGCGGCGCCACCCTGTCCTGCCGTAACGTGACGGACGGCGTGAAGCGGCTGCTCGCGATCCAGAAGCTGTATCTGCATGCCTGAACAGCGTCGCATGCGCCCGCTGCTCGGCACCTTTGTCGAGGTGGGTGCGTGGGCGCCTGATGAGGCGGATGTGGCGCGTGCAGTGGATGCGGCCTTCGCGAGCCTGGCGCAGTCGCATGCGCGCTGGAGCTTTCATTCGGCGGACAGCGAGCTCTCGCTGCTCAATCGCGGGCCGGGTGACAAGGTCGCGCTTTCGGGCACCACCTTGCGGCTGCTGCGCGCGGCCCTGGCGATGACGCGCGCAAGCCATGGCGCCTTCAATTGCACGGTGGGTGGGGCGCTGGTCGCTCGCGGTGTGTTGCCGGATCATGGTGGGCCTGAGCCCGTGCCTGTGGGCGAAGCCGATGACGTGGTGCTGGGGTCTGGCTGGGCGCTGCTGCGCCGGCCCGTGCGCATCACGCTGGACGGCATCGCCAAGGGCTTTGCGGTCGATCTTGCGGTGCAGACGCTGCGCCGGTGTGGTGCCACCAGCGGGTGGGTGAACGCGGGTGGGGATCTGCGGGTGTTTGGCGAGCGCAGCGTGCCGGTGCAGCGCCGGGAGCTGGACGACAGCCTCACGCCCCTGGGGCAGCTGCGGAACGCGGCGCTGGCCTCCTCCCGCGTGGGGGGCGCACTCGACGAGCGCTTCCCTGGCTGCATCGTCGGCGCGCCGGCGAACGCCCCGGTAGAAGTGCTGAGCGTGGTGGCCCGCAGCGCCTGGCGCGCGGATGCGCTCACCAAGGTCGCAGCCCTCACGCCGCCGGCCGAGCGCGCGGCGCGGGTGGCGCAGCTGGGCGGTTGTCTGCTCGCGCCCACTGCATGGCGGCAAGCGGCATGAAGGGCTACCCACGCTGGTTCCAGCCGGCGTTGCTGGCCGGCTCGCTCGGCTTGTACGCCAGCGGATGCCTGCTGGCGCCCACCACCTTGCAGCTGCGCGCCGATTGGGATCTGGCGTGGCGGCTGGCCGCCAATGCGCGCATCGGCATGGCGGCGCTGCATGCCACGCTGGCCTTCGTGGTGCTGATGTTCGTCGGCGCCTTGTGGAGCGTGCACATGCGTTCGGGCTGGCGCCGCCATCGCCAGAAAAGCAGCGGCCTGCTGGTCGCGCTGCCGGCGTTGCTGCTGGCGCTCACCGGCGTGGCGGTGTACTACCTGGCCGACGAGGCGTGGGCCAACGTGGCGGCCCTGGTGCACCTGGGCGTCGGCGTGTTGCTGCTGCTGCCCTTCCTGTGGCACCTCGTGGCCGGGCGGCGCCTGCGCCGGCGCCACCACCACCATCATCCTCACCACCGCTGACGCCGGCAAGCGCTCTCCTACAATCGGCGCTCCCTTCAAAGGCCCGCCGCAGCGCACCGATCGCGCCGGCGCACACCACACCCATGCTCGACATCGCCCTGCTTCGCCGTGACCTCGACGGCGTGATCGCCAAGCTGGACAAGCGTAAGTCGCCCCAGCCCTTCCTGGACGTTGCCCGCTTCAAGGCGCTGGAGTCCGAACGCAAGAGCATCCAGACCCGCACCGAGGAGCTGCAGGCCAAGCGCAACAGCCTTTCCAAGCAGATCGGCGTGCTCAAGGGCAAGGGCGAAGACACCTCGGCGGTGATGGCCGAAGTGGGCGGCATCGGCGACGAGCTGAAGGCCAGTGCCGAGCGCCTGGAGCAGCTGCAGGGCGAGCTCACCGGCATGCTGATGAGCGTTCCCAACCTGCCGCACGACAGCGTGCCGGTGGGTGCCGACGAACACGCGAACGTGGAAGTGCGGCGCTGGGGCAGCCCACGCGAATTCGGCTTCGCGGTGAAGGACCATGTGGACCTCGGCCAGCCGCTGGGGCTGGACTTTGAAACCGGCGCCAAGCTGTCGGGCTCGCGCTTCACCTTCATGCGCGGGCCAATCGCCCGGCTGCATCGCGCGCTCGCGCAGTTCATGCTGGACGTGCAGACCACGCAGCATGGCTACACCGAGTGCTACACGCCCTACATCGTCAACCGCGAGGTGCTGGAAGGCACGGGCCAGCTGCCCAAGTTCAAGGAAGACATGTTCTGGGTGCTGCGCGGCGGGAGCGAAGAACAGGCCGAGCAGTACCTCATCTCGACCTCGGAGATCTCGCTCACCAACAGCGTGCGCGAGCAGATCCTCGATGCCGCGCAGCTGCCCATGAAGCTCACGGCGCACAGCCCGTGTTTCCGCTCGGAAGCCGGTAGCGCCGGCCGCGACACGCGCGGCATGATTCGCCAGCACCAGTTCGACAAGGTCGAGATGGTGCAGATCGTGCACCCGGAAAAGAGCTACGACGCACTGGAAGAGATGACCCGCCATGCCGAGGCCATCCTGCAGAAGCTGGAGCTGCCCTATCGCGTGATGGCGCTGTCCACCGGCGACATGGGTTTTGGTGCCACCAAGACCTACGACCTCGAGGTGTGGCTGCCCGCGCAGAACGCGTACCGCGAGATCAGCAGCTGCTCCAACTGCGAAGCCTTCCAGGCCAGGCGCATGCAGGCGCGCTTCCGCAACGCGCAAGGCAAGCCGGAGCTGGTGCACACGCTCAATGGGTCCGGCCTCGCGGTGGGCCGCACGCTGGTTGCCGTGCTCGAAAACGGCCAGAACGCGGACGGCACCATCACCGTGCCCGCGGCGCTGCGGCCGTACATCGGCGGAGTGGAAGTGCTGCGCCCTTGATGGGCTAGAATCCGCGCTTCGCTCGAAATCGACCCGAGCGCGCGAGTTACCCGGAAAGGTGGCAGAGTGGTCGAATGCACCGGATTCGAAATCCGGCATACGGGTCCTCCCGTATCGGGGGTTCGAATCCCCCCCTTTCCGCCAGGTGCCAAGAGGTGAAGAGCCTCGGGAACCAAGATCAAGCCGCCCTTCGAGGCGGCTTTGTTTTTGAGGCTATGGGAAATGCTGCGAAGCGCCCCGTCGCTTCAGCGCAGCGACTTGCTGCTCGCCTGCCGGCGCGCTCTGGTTGCGCTGCTTGCCGCGGTGATCGACGTACGGCAGCGCAAACAGGGACAACCCCGAAAACGGCAGCAGAAACAGCGGCGCGAGCTTGCTTCTCCGAAACTGCTGCGCACCGTGCCACCGCTACTGCACGGGGCTCAACACGACATTCGTCGGGGTTGCCGAGCCCGGTGCCGTTGCCCAGCCGAGAATGAATCCTTCGTCGTTGATCGTGATCACCTCGACGATCTTCCAGCCGGCGCCCCCACCGGGGACGAGGAGCGAGTCGAGGTTGTACATGATGCCGCCGCGGTGGAGGAAAGCCGCCGACGACAGATCCGCGGCGTCGCCGCCGGCAACCGTGCCGGCGTACCCGATGATGTCCCCCGCGTTGTTGATGCTGACCGCGCTGCTGTCGTTGCCGCCCAGCGTGCCCAGATCCTTCATCACGCCGGCGTCCCAAAGGTAGGCGCGTCCATGGGTGACCCCGTTGCTGGCCAGCCCGGTGAGGCTCCAGCCGACCACCTGGTCGCGGTCATTGATGCCGTTTGCGCTGCTGATGATCTCGGTGCGCACAGGCGGGTTGGGCATGAAGGCGGGAATGGGGCTCAGCTGGCCGTTGCGATGGATGTAGCCCGTGAATCGGGCGCCTGTGGCAGCCTGTGACCAGCCCACCACATGGCCAAGTCCGTTCATGGCGCTGGCCAAGTTGTGCCGGCCGCCCAGCGTGCCGAGGTCCGTCGCGCCTTGCGGGCCGTAGAGCACCGCATGGCCTGCGCACGGTGGCGCACAGGCCGCCGTGTTGGCAAGTGCACGGCCGGTCGCGTCGGCGGCGACATACCAGGTATTCGGGCCCATCGGCGGCATCGGCTGGGAGAGCACGCTGAATGCACCAGCCCCATAGCCGATCACTTGGGTGGACAACTCGTCATGCTGCAACCCCACGATGCTGCCTGCGTTGTCGATGCGCATCGGCGTCCATTCGAACGGCCTCGGCAGGAACTTGACGCGGCTGCCATCGAACAACACCGGGACGTAGCGACCGCCGGCGGTCCTCGTCCTGCCGACCACTTGCCCCAGTCCGTTGACACCGGCGGCGTCGAACATGCCCAGTGCGCTGAGGTTGGTGAGCCGATAGGCGGGCGTCGCGCCGGCGGCGAACGCGCCAAGGCTTACGAGGAAAGTGGTCGCAACGAAGGACCGCAACAAAGAACGACGGTTCACACGGGCTCCCTTGGGTTCGAGCCCACAAACCGGGGCCGCAAGTCGTCCGATGGACGGCGCGCCACGATAGGTTGGGGACGCGAGGCAGTCCATCCCCTAAGGTGTGGACCCGGAGTCCCCGTTACGTCGCCGCGAACCGGCCACCGTGCCGAGCGGCCTCGTTTTCCGACCCCGCTTCAGTCTTCGTTCTCGATGGACGGGTCCAGCGGAATCAGGCGCCCGGTGCTGGCTTCCTTGACTGTCACCGTGTACTTGAACAGCGCCCGTCGGCTGTTGCGGTTGAACAGGTGCACCTTTGTCGGGCTAGGCGTGGTGGATGGATTCGGAAACTCCGTTCCCGGGTCGGTGACCACCACGGCATCGGAGTCGGGAAACACATAACCATCGGTGCGCAAGTGGAAGGTCAGGATGCAGTTGCGGCCGCGGGCCTGCACGGTGTCGGGTGTGCACACGGGCGTGCCGCTGCCGTTCACCGTGACGATGACGTGGTTGTGCTCGATGTTCGTGGTCATGTGGTTGTCCTGAGTTTTATGGGGTTGGCGCCGCCCCCGCTTCGGCGGCCAGTCTGCGACGGAGATCGGCGTATGCGGGGTGCCGGTAGGAACTCGTTTCGATGCGTTCGGCGAGCCTGCGGGCCTCGGCGTTGAGCCCGAGGCGCAAGTCCGCGTGGGCCAGGAGCGTCATGGCAGACAGCACCCCGCTTGCAGCCGGCGCTTTCAGCCGTTGTGCCGCAGATTGCCAATGCGCGGCGGCCTGCGGGGCGCTGTTGCTTCGAAGCAGGTCGCCCAGCGCAAGCTCCGCCGCAGCGACCGCCAGGGTTTCGTCGGCGTCGAGGCGCCCCATCTTGGCAGCGGTCTGCTGCGCTTCGAGCACATAGGCCTGCATGTCATGCAGCAAGGTGCCGGATGCGTCCGGCCGCTGGAGCGCCTGCTGTTGCAAGACCGCGCCGCGCAGCGTGATGTTCCACTGCGGGCGCGTCGCGTCGGTGCCCTGCAGCTTGGCGATGTCAGCGGCAGCCCGCTGCAAGGTGGCGCGGGCGTCGTCGCGCTGGCCGAGCGCCCACTGTGCATGTGCGAGGCTCACGCGGGTGGCGGTCGCTTGCGCCAGCCACCACGTGTTGCTGGGGTCAAGCGTTTGGAGCGCCTCCATGCTCTCCAGCGCTCTCCGCGCGACCTGCGCTGCGGGGCTGTATTCACCTTGCGCCAGGTAGAGGCGGGCCAGCGCGAGCTCGGCGGCGGCCAGCTGGCGCTGCGCGTTGCGGTTCTTCGCCGCATCCGGCATCTGCTGCAACACGGACATCTTGGTTTGCTGGGCATTCACCGCATCGTCAAACTGCCCCATCACTTCACGCGCCTTCGAGATCCAGCCCCAGCTGTCGGCCAGCTTCAGCTTCATCTCCGGCCGTTCCGCTGCCACAGCCTGCCAGGTGTCACGCGCGGCCACGAACGCCGCCAGCGCCTCGGCCGCGCGCCAGGCCTCAAGGTGCACCACGCCGAGGTTGGTGCTGGCGTGACCCCTTTCCATGCGCCAGTCGATGTTGCTGGCGTCCAGCCGGTTCAACTGCTCTGCCAGCTCGGCATAGCGGCGGAAGGAGACTTCTGCCTGCGCCAGCTCGCCGCGCTTGCGCGCCACATAACCCACCCAGTACACGCTCTGTGCATGGTCGAACACGCGCTGGCCGTCCGCTGGGGCACGGGCCATCAGTTCGGCGGTGGTGGCGGCCGCTTGTTCGAAGACCCGTGAGGCGTCCGCCAGTTGGCCTTGGCGCTCGGCGATTTCGCCGATCAGGTGCAGCGCACGCGCCTTGCGGCCCAGCGCGTTGGCATCCAGGCCCTGCGCGTCCTGCGCCGCGTAGTAGGCGAGCGCCTTGTCGCCCACCGCGTTCATCACGTCCAGTCGACCCACCGGCTGCAGCTTCTTGCGCAGGTCGCCCAGCATGAATTCGATCAGGCCTTCGGCCTGCACACGCTGGCGCTGGGCCTCGCGCGCCTGCCACAGCGCCACGCTGATGCCGGCGGCCAGCGCGGCCACGGTCACCAGGCTGGCTGCCACGCCCAGGCGATGGCGGCGCACGAACTTGGCCAGCACATACGCTGCGCCATCGGCGCGCGCGGCAACGGGTTCGTGCCTCAGGTAGCGCTGCAGGTCATCAGCGAATGCGGCTGCGTTGGCATAGCGCTGGGCTGGCGCCTTCTTGAGGGCGCGCGCAACGATGTTGTCCAGGTCCCCGCGCAGCTCGCGCGCCAGTCGCGCCGCGTGGGGGCCGCCCCGGCGCAGCACGGTGTCGGACAGCCGACGCGGCTCGACCTCAATCGCCGCACGCATCTGCTCCAGCGGCGCGGTGGTGCCACTGGCCGTGGGGTGTTCACCACCGAGCAGCACATGCAGCAGCACACCGAGTGCATACACGTCGGTGGCGGTGGTCACGTCGCCGTCCTGCAGCTGCTCCGGCGCGGCGTACTGCGGTGTGAAGGCGCGGCCGGCCTGCCGCGTGAGCTCCGTCGCTTCGCCCGGCGCCGTGGCGTCGTCCAGCAGCTTGGCGATGCCGAAGTCCAGCAGCTTCACCTCGCCGGCCTGGGTGACCAGGATGTTGCTGGGCTTGATGTCGCGGTGCAGGATCAGCCGGTTGTGCGCATGCGCCACCGCGGCCAGCACGTCGAGGAACAGGCGCACCCGCTGCTGCAGGTCCAGCCCCATCGCATCGCAGTGCAGGTTGATCGGCTGGCCGTCGGTGTATTCCAGCACCAGGTACGGCTGGGTGCCTTCGCGCGCCACGCCGGCGTCGAGCAGGCGCGCGATGTGCGGATGCGCCAGGCGCGCCAGGATGCTGCCCTCGCGGGCAAAACGCTCCGCTCCGCCGCGCGACATCAGGCCGGCGTTGAGGAACTTGATCGCCACCTGGCCTTCGTAGCGGCCGTCGGTGCGGCGCGCCAGCCACACGCTGCCCATGCCGCCCTGGCCGAGCTCGCGCTCCACGGTGTAGGGGCCGATGGTCTGGCCGGCCAGCGTGGCCGGGGGCAGCAGCGGCGGGCGCTCCAGGAACGCCTCGCGCTCGATGCGCGGCAGTTCGCCGAGCAAAGCCTGCAGCTCCGCGGCCAATGCCGGGTCGCTGGCCCGGATGTCGGCCAGCCGCGCGGCGCGTGCCTCGCCGTCCACGTCGAGCAGTTCGTCGAGCAGGGGGCTCAGGACAGGCCAGCGGGCCTGGGGCGAGGCTTGCATGCGCTGGTTACTTCAGCGCGGCCGCCAGGAACAGGCGTGCCTTCTGCCAGTCGCGCTGCACAGTGCGCTCGGTCACGCCCAGGCAGTCGGCGATCTCGGCTTCGCTCAGGCCGCCGAAGTAGCGCATTTCCACCACCTGGGCCAGCCTGGCGTCCACAGTCGCCAGCTCCTGCAGCGCCTCATGCACCCGCAGCAGCTCATCGTCGGACTGCGGCGTGGTGTCGGCCACCGCGGTGTTCAGCGTCACGTGCATCGCCTCGCCGCCGCGCCGGTCGGCTTGGCGGGCGCGCACCAGGTCGATCACCACGGTGTGCATCACGCGGGCTGCGTAGGCCAGGAAGTGCTTGCGGTCGGCGAAGTCGAGGTCCCCGCCGTGGTGCATGCGCAGGTAGGACTCGTGCACCAGCGAGGTGGTGTCCAGCAGCGTCAACTCCCCCGACCGACGCAGGCGGCTGCGCGCCAGCCGTTGCAGGTCCGCATACAGCATTTCGACAACCTGCTCGGCGGCGCGCGGGTCACCCGAGCCGGCCGCCCTCAGCAGCGTGGTGATCTCAGTCATGCCATGGGGAAGTGGAAGCGCGCCACTCTATCCGCCCTTGTTACACGCCGCAATCGGTGCGCATGTCGGGTTTTGCACGGCGACTGCGTTTTAACAAGGCAGAGAGGAGCCAAAACATGCGAGGAGCACACCCCATGCTGCAAAGCCGACAGGAGAGCGCGTCCGTCATCCTGCTGCATCCGCCCAAGCCATCGCGCCTGCCGCAGGCGCCGGACAACGAGCCCTTCGTGCCGGCGGTGGAGCGCCAGCTGGCGGCATGCCGGCGCTACGGTGCCCGCATGGCGGTGCTGACCGTGCAGCTCGACGGGCTCGCGCCGCTGGGCCAGCGCCATGGCCTGGCGGTGCAGCAGGCAGTGGTGGACGCGGCCTGGCAGCGCATGCGCAGCCGCGTGCGGGGCGTGGACCACCTCGTCCGCGTGGCGGTGGACACCTTCGGCGTCGCGCTGTTCAGCGTGGGGGATTCGGTGCTCGGGCCGATCGAGGCGCGGCTGTTCGACGAGCTCTCCGCGCCGTACCGGGTGGGCAGCCTGGTGGTGGAGGTGATGGCCGTCACCGGAGCGCTGGTGTGGCCGTCGGAAGCGACCAGCGCGGAGGCGGTGGTGCAGGCCGCACACGAGCTGCGCCTGGCAAAGATGGCTTGAGCCCGCGCCCGGGCCACCGCCACCCGCAGCAACGACTACTGAAACAGGGGGGAGGACTGCAGGCGCGGAACGGCGATGGAGCACAATGCGCGCGGCCTTTTGCCTCGTCCATGCCCCTTCGTCGTTCCGCTCCGCTCCTTCTGGCTTTTTCGCTCGCTGCGGGCTGTGCCACGCGCTCGGCCGACGTGAAGCCGCTGCCCACGAGCGCGGCCGACTTTGCCGGCTGGCCCTGCGATGCCATCGCCGACGAGATCGAGCGGGTGCAGCAGAAGGCGGCCGACGTGGCCTACGCGGTGGACGCGAACGTGGCCAACAACATGATCGTGCTCACGCTGGGCACCACCGTCTTCTGGCCTGCGCTGCTGGCCATGCGGCCGGATGGTCCGGATGCGGAGGCCCTGGCGCGCTTGAAGGGCCGCTACGAGGCGCTGAGCGCCGCCGCGGCCCAGCGGGCTTGCCCGCCGATGAGCGATGCGCTGCCGCCGGCGCGCGCCGCGGCCTTGCCGGTGGCCCTGGGGGAGCGCCTGGTGTACGAGGAGCGGGCCGCCAGCGGCGGCCCGGCCACCGAGCTGGGCCTGCGGCTGCAGGCGCTCAAGCGCGGCGAGCTGAATTTCCAGCTCGACCATGGTCCGGCCACCCGAGCGCTGCCGTGGCGGCAGGATCCTGCCGGCAATGCCCTGGCGCCCCAGCCGTACCGCGTGCTCAGCTGGACCCGGCTGCTGCACCGCGACCTGCAGCTGGGCGACGTGCTGTCCGGCGAGCTGCACGGGCCCGACACGGCCGAGCGCACCGCCCGCGTGCGCGGCCAGGTGATCGCGGTGGGCCCCACGGTGGTGTCCGGGCGCCAGTTCGATGGCGCCACCATCGAACTCTTCGGCGACGTGCCCAACGGCGTGGCCAGCACCCGGGTGGACGGCGTGATGGTGGTCGACCGGCACAGCGGCGTGTTGCTGCGCCTGGAGCTGCGCAGCGGCAACCCGGAGTACGCGCTGCGGCGCAAGCTGGTGCGGATCGAAACGCCCGGCTGAGCTGGCTGCGGGCGCCGCCGGACGGCACCGCCTTCACAGATCTTTACCGCCAGCGCACACCGCCTCAACAGCCGGCTTGCATCCTTCATTCCGTGGTTTCAACCAATCAAGGAGTCCCGATGAAAGCCGCTTCCTTCCAGTCCCCTGTTGCCTTCCAGTCCATGCGCCTGCTGCTCGCGGCGCTGATCCTCGCCGTCATCGGCACCTTTGCGCTCACCGCCTACGCACAGGATGGCCCCCGCCACGGCGGGCATGGTGGCGGCCACGGCATGTTCATGGGGCCAGGCGTGATGGGGCCGCACCTGGACCGCATGCTCGACAGCGTCAAGGCCACCGACGCCCAGCGCAGCCAGATCAAGCAGATCGCCCAGGCGGCGGCCAACGACCTGAAGGCCCAGCGCGAGTCGGGCAAGGCGCTGCATGAGCAGGGCATGGCGCTGTTCACGCAGCCCACCGTGGATGCCAATGCGGCCGAGGCCCTGCGCCAGCAGATGATGGCCCGCCATGACCAGGCGTCCAAGCGCATGCTGCAGGCCATGCTGGACATCAGCCGCGTGCTCACGCCGGCGCAGCGCCAGCAGCTCGCCCAGCAGATGAAGCAGCGCCACGAGATGATGCAGCGCCACAAGCAGGAGCGCGAGCAACTCAACAGCAAGTGACCCGCCGGCAGCCGCTATGCTGCTTCACGACCTTGTTTCCTCTCGGCCAGGAATTCGCCCCGGTGCTCGCGCCCGGGGCGCTTTTTGCATTGCGCGCACCATGAATGCCCACGCCCGATTGCTGCTCATCGACGATGACGCCCGCCTCACCGCGATGGTGGGCGACTACCTGCGCCAGGCCGGCCATGAGGTGGACGTGGCCGGCTCCCTGCAACAGGGCCGCCAGCTGCTGCAGGCCGCGCACTACGACGCGCTGGTGCTGGACCTGATGCTGCCTGACGGCGACGGGCTGGACCTCACGCGCGAGCTGCGGGCGGAAGCGCGCACCCGCCGCCTGCCGCTGCTGATGCTCACCGCCCGTGGCGAGCCGATGGACCGCATCCTCGGCCTGGAGCTCGGCGCCGACGACTACCTGCCCAAACCCTTCGAGCCGCGCGAGCTGCTGGCGCGGGTAAAGGCACTGCTGCGGCGCGCGGCACCGGAATCGCCCGACGACGTGCTGCAGTTCGGCCGCCTGGAGATCGACCTCGGCGAGCGCAAGGCGCGGCTGGACGGGCGGGACTGCGACCTCACCGGCCACCAATTCGACCTGCTCGTGGTGCTGGCGCAGAGCGCCGGCCGCGTGCTGTCGCGCGACCAGATCATGGACGCGCTCAAGGGCCATCCGATGGAGGCCTTCGACCGCTCGATCGACGTGCACATCTCGCGCATCCGCGCCGTGATCGAGGACGACCCGAAGAACCCGCGCCGCGTGCTCACCGTGCGTGGTGCGGGCTACGTGTTCGCGCGCAAGCAGGACAGCGACGGCTCAGCATGAAAAGCCTGTACCTGCGCATCTACCTCACCATCGTCGCCGCGCTGCTGCTGTTTGCGCTGGTGGCCGGCTGGCTGGCGCAACGCCACCTCGACGAAGAGCGCCAGAACATGCAGGCCGTGGTGAGCGACCGTGCCGGCGCCTGGGCCGCGCTGATCGAGAACAGCCTGCCCGCCGGCTCCGCGCCGCAGGCCGAGCAGCGCGCGGCCTTGCTCGACTGGGCACAGCGCCTGCGCATGCCACTGGCGCTGGACGATGCGCAGGGACGGCGCATTGCCACCTCCGAGAGCTTTGCGCGCCACGAGGCGGACCCCGACGGCCCGGCCCGGCGCGCCTTGCGGGTGCCGCTGTCCGATGGCCGGGCGCTGTGGATCCTGCGCCCGGTGCTGCTGCGTGCCGGCCCGGGTACGGCGGCGGCCCGGCCCGGTGACGAACCGCGGCCGCCCCGGCCACCGCGTGAACATGTCGCGATGGCGCTCCACTACGGCGGGCCGCCGCTGTTCGTGGGCGGCGTCGGCCTGGCCGCGGCTCTGGTGGTGCTGTTCGTGGCGGTGGCGGTCGGCGCCTACCCCGTCGTGCGCCGCCTCACGCGCCGGCTGGAAGGGTTGCAGCAAGGGGTCGAGGCCTTCGGCGCCGGTGCCTTCAGCCACCGGGTGAACACCGACGGCCGCGACGAGGTCGCGGCGCTGGCCGGCAGCTTCAACCGCGCCGCCGACCGCATCGAGCAACTGCTGCGCTCGCACCAGTCGCTGCTTGCCAATGCCAGCCATGAGCTGCGTTCGCCGCTGGCACGCCTGAAGATGGCGCTGGCCATGCTGGAGGATGCGCCGCCGCCGCAGCGGGCACGCTTGCGCCAGGAGATAGACACCAACATCGCGGAGCTCGACGCGCTGGTGGAGGAGGTGCTGCTCGCCAGCCGGCTCGATGCGCAGGCCGCCCTGGAACGCCAGGAGCCGGTGGACATGGCCGGCCTGGCCGCGGAAGAGGGCGCCCGCGTGGATGCGCAGCTCGAAGCAACGCCCGCCTTGCCGCAGGTGCTCGGTGACGAGCGCCTGCTGCGCCGGGCCCTGCGCAACCTGCTGGAGAACGCCAGGCGTTATGGCGGCGGCGACATCACGCTGACTCTGGCCGCGCTGCCGGGCCAGGTGGAGCTGCGCGTGTGCGACCGGGGCCCCGGTGTGCCGCAGGCGATGCGCGACCGCATCTTCGAGCCCTTCTTCCGGCTGCCTGGCCATGCCGAGCAGGCGGGTGGCGTGGGGCTGGGCCTGAGCCTGGTGAAGCAGATCGCGGAACGGCACGGCGGCCAGGTGCGCTGTGAGGCGCGCGAGGGTGGCGGCAGCTGCTTCGTGCTCAGCCTGCCGCAGGGGTCAGCCCGCGTGGGATAGGCCTGCGCGGGTCTTCTGCTTCATCACCCAGGCCAGCAAGGCACACAGCAACGCGGCCGCCAGCAGCAGGCTGCTGGTGCTGGCGATCCAAAAGCCGCGTGCGCCTTGCAAGGCCGGCATGCCGAGGTGGCCGAAGGCGGCGGCATAACCACCGCCCAGCCCGACGCCCCACAGCGCCACCGCATAGATCACCACCGGCACGGTGGCGACGTGCCAGGCGCGCAGCACGAACGAGGCCGCGCACTGCAACGCGTCGCCGATGTGGAAAAGCGCCACCCAGGCCAGCAGCGGCAGCGCGGCCGCCACGATGGTGGCGTCGTGCGTGTACAACCGGAGGATGGGCTCGCGCAGCAGGAACACGGCGCCGCCGAGAACGCTGGCCAGCAGGCCTGCAATCCACACCCCGTGCCAGCCCAGGCGGTGTGCATCCCGGGCGTCGCCCGCGCCGATGCGCTGCGCCACCAGCGTGCTGGTGCCGTTGGCCAGCCCCAGCGGCAGCATGAACAGCAGGGCCACCAGGTTCACCGCGATCTGGTGGCCGGCCAGCGGCGTGGCGCCCAGGCGCGAAATGAAAAACGCCATGAAGGTGAAGCCGCTCACCTCGATGAGGATGGCCAGCCCCATGGGCACACCCAGGCGCAGCTGCGCCATGATGGGATCGCGTTGCGGCCGCGCCAGCCCGTGCGCCCAGAGCCGGAAAGGGCGGTAGAACGGATCGCGCCGCAGCAGCGTCAGCGCTGCCAGCCACTGGCACCACATGACGATCGCGGTGGCGATGCCGCAGCCGGTGAGCCCCAGGGGCGGGATGTTCACCGGGCCCCATGCCGTCCCGTTCACCAGCAGCATGGACAGCGGCACCTTCAGCGCCAGGCCGCCCAGCTGCATCGCCATCACCGCCTTCGGCCGGGAGATGGCGGTGTTGAAACCCCGGTAGGCGGTGAACATCAGCGCCGCGGGCAAGGCGACCGCCAGCGCCTGCAGGTAGGCCTGCACCTTCCCGGCGACCGCGGGCGATGCATGCGCCAGCGCGAGAAAGGGCTGCGGCATCAGCAGCAGGCCGGCACCGAACACGGTCATCATCAGCGCCAGCCAGATGGCCTGCTCCAGCTGCCGGCCGGCGGCCGGGCGATCCCCCGCGCCATAGAACCGGCCGGCGATGGGCGAGATGGCGAGCAGCACGCCCATCAGCCCGACGAACACGGTGACGTAGGCGGAGGCGCCGATGGCGAGCGCCGCCAGGTCCACCACGTCGTGGCGGGCCAGCAGCACCGTGTCCACCGTGCTGAAGCCCAGCACCGCCACCTGGCCCACCGTCACCGGCCAGGCGAGCGGGAAGATGCGGCGCGCGCTGCCCCGGAGCGAGCTTGGGTCTGTCAAGCGGCGGGTTCCAGCGCCTCCGGTGGAGGATGGTCGCGGCCGGTGGCCAGCCGGGCGCGCTCTGCATAGCGGTTGAAGCGCCAGGCGGTGCCCTCCAGCGTGATGCGGCGCCAGACCGCGCGTTTTTCAGCGGGCGTGAACACCGGCCAGTGCTGCACCTCGTCGAAGCGGCGGCCACAGCCCTTGCACACCGCGTCGCCCTGGGTGGTGGAGCAGATGGCGATGCAGGGCGCATCCGGCGTGCTGGCATACCAGGCCAGCCAGGCCTCGCGCGCCTTGGGCGGCATGCTCTCCTCGTCGCACTCGTCCTCGTGGTAGTACACCATCAGCGCATACACCTCGGCGAGTGCCAGCACCGGCTTGCAGGCGGTGATGCCGTCTGGCGAGGGCGAACGCTCGCGCCACCAGTTGATGGCGTTTTCGATGTCGGTGATGTGGATGCCTGCCACGGCCCGGTCGCGGTTCAGTAGTTCAGCCCCATCGCGGCGCGCACATCCTTCATGGTGGAGCGGGCCACGCTGCGCGCGCGCTCGGTGCCCACCTCGACGATCCAGTGCACGTGCTTGGGGTTCGTGAGGTAGGGCTCCGCACGCTCGCGCCAGGGCTGCTGCTCCTTGAGCACCGCGTCGATCACCGGCTGCTTGCAGTCCAGGCAGCCGATGCCGGCGGTGGTGCAGCCTTTCCAGGCCCAGTCCTTGGTCGGCTGGTCGGAATACACCTGGTGGAACTGCCACACCGGGCAGCGCTCCGGGTTGCCCGGGTCGGTGCGGCGCACGCGCGCCGGGTCGGTGGGCATCTTGCGCATCTTGTCCGTCACCACCGCCGGCTCCTCGCGCATGGCGATGGCGTTGCCGTAGCTCTTGCTCATCTTGGCGCCGTCCAGGCCGGGCAGCTTGGTCACCTCGGTGTGCAGCGCCTGCGGCTCCGAGAGGATGTTCTTGCCGGTGCCGCGCAGGTGGCCCAGCAGCAGCTCTTCGTCGTCCGCCGTCCACTCCGGGTTGGCGGTGGCCTTCTTCAGGATGAATTCGGCCTTGCCAACCGCCTCCTGCGAGCCGCCTTCCTGGAAGGCCTTGCGCTGCTTCTCGAAGTAGCGCGCGTCGTCCTTGCCCAGCTTGGCCAGCGCCGCCTGCACCTTCAAATCGAATCCCGGCACCTTGCCGTACAGGTGGTTGAAGCGCCGCGCCACTTCGCGTGTGAGCTCCACATGGGAGGCCTGGTCCTCGCCCACCGGCACGTAGGCCGCCTTGTAGATCAGGATGTCGGCGGCCTGCAGCAGCGGATAGCCGAGGAAGCCGTAGGTCGCGAGGTCGCGGTCCTTCAGCTTCTCGATCTGGTCCTTGTAGGTCGGCACACGCTCCAGCCAGCCCAGCGGCGTGCCCATCGCGAGCAGGGTGAACAGCTCGGCGTGCTCGGCCAGGCGGCTTTGCAAAAAGATGGTGCAGCGCTCCGGGTCCAGGCCGGCGGCCACCCAGTCGATCACCATGTCGTACACATAGCGCTCCATCACCTCGCGCTCTTCGTAGTGCGTGGTCAGCGCATGCCAGTCGGCCACGAAGTAGAAGCAGTCGTAGTCGTCCTGCAGCCGCACCCAGTTCTTGAGCGCGCCGTGGTAGTGGCCGAGGTGCAGGGCGCCGGTGGGGCGCATGCCGGACAGCACGCGCGATTTGGAGGTGCGCGGCGCGGGCGAAACGTCGGAGGTCATGGTGGGCTCTGAAAGTGAGGCGAGGATTGTAGGAGGGCAGGGCGCCGGAGGCGCCCATCTACACTTGCGCGCCATGACCCCGAAGCGCATCGTCATCCTGATTTCCGGACGCGGCTCCAACATGGAGGCGATCGTCGAAGCGGCGCAGCAAGAGGGCTGGAACGCCGAGGTCGTGGCGGTGCTGAGCAACCGGCCCGAAGCCGCCGGCCTGGCGTTTGCCGCCGCGCGGGGCATTGCGGCACAAGCCGTGGATCACAAGGCCCACGCCTCGCGCGAGGCATTCGACGCCGCGCTGGCCGAGGCGATCGACCGGCATGCGCCGGACCTGGTGGTGCTGGCCGGCTTCATGCGCATCCTGGGCGAGGCGTTTGTGCGGCGCTACGAAGGCCGCATGCTGAACATCCACCCTTCGCTGCTGCCGGCCTTCACCGGGCTGCACACCCATCGCCGCGCCATCGAGGCCGGCTGCAAGGTGGCCGGCGCGACGGTGCACTTCGTCACACCCGAGCTCGACCATGGGCCGATCGTGGCCCAGGCGGTGGTGCCGCTGCTGCCCGGCGACACCGAGGCCAGCCTGGCGCAGCGCGTGCTGGCGCGTGAACACCAGATGTACCCGCGCACGGTGTGCTGGTTCGTGCACGGCGAGCTGAATGTCAGCAACGGCGTGGTCAGCCACACCGGCGGCGAGTCCCAGCTTTTCTAGCCGGGGCGGACGCGGCTCTGGCGAGCCGGTGGCGGGCAGGGCGGGAAGGGATAATTCCGCGATGCATCCCAACGCCCTGCTGGACCTGTGCACCGAGTTGCTGCGCCAAGTCCTCCAATTCGACATGCCGGCCGACAGCGTGGTCTCGGCCTACTTCCGCAAGCACCGCGACCTCGGCCAGCGCGAGCGCCATACGCTGGCCGAAACGGTCTACAACGTGCTGCGCCGGCGCCTGCTGTTCCAGCATCTGGCGCAAGGCGGGCCCGGCTCTGCGGAGCGTCGGTTGGCCATCCTGGGCTGGCAAGGCGGCGAGGGTTTCCTGCGCGGGGCGCTGGCCGAACACGAGCAGCAGTGGCTCGCCAAGGCCCGCGCGGTCGATGTGGCTCAGCTGCAGCCCAAGCTGCGCCACAACCTGCCGGACTGGCTGGCGCAGCCGCTGCAGCAGGCGTTGCCCGCCGAGGAGTTTGACGCCCTCGCCGCCAGCCTCAACGAGCCGGCGCCGCTGGACCTGCGGGTGAACCTGCTCAAGGCCAAGCGGGACGAGGTCCAGGCCGCCCTGGCCGCCGCCGGCATCGACGCGCGTCCCACGCCCTACTCGCCCTGGGGTTTGCGGGTGGACGGCAAGCCGGCACTGAACAAGCTCGACGTGTTCAGCAAGGGCGAGGTGGAGGTGCAGGACGAAGGCAGCCAGTTGCTCGCGCTGCTGCTGGCGCCCAAGCGCAGCGAGATGGTGGTGGATTTCTGCGCCGGCGCCGGCGGCAAGACCCTGGCGCTGGGCGCGGCCATGCGCAACAGCGGTCGGCTGTACGCCTTTGACGTGTCCGGCCACCGGCTGGATGCGCTCAAGCCCCGCCTGGCGCGCAGCGGCCTGTCCAACGTGTATCCGGCGCAGATCGCGCACGAGCGCGACGAGCGCATCAAGCGGCTGGCCGGCAAGATCGACCGGGTGCTGGTGGACGCGCCGTGTTCCGGCCTGGGCACGCTGCGGCGCAATCCCGACCTGAAGTGGCGGCAGTCACCGGCAGCGATCGAGGAACTGCGCGAAAAACAAGGCGCCATCCTCGCCAGCGCGGCCCGGCTCCTCAAGCCAGGCGGCCGGCTGGTGTATGCCACCTGCAGCCTGCTGGCCAGCGAGAACGAGGCGATTGCGCAGGCCTTCGGCGCTGCCCATCCTGACTTCCAGCCGGTGCCCGCAGCCCAGGCGCTGGAGCGCGCCCAGGTGGCCGGTGCCGCCAACCTGGACACCGACGGCCACCTGCGGCTGTGGCCGCACCGGCATGGAACCGACGGGTTTTTTGCCGCCGTCTGGGAAAAGGGCTGATCCGAGCGGGGAACCGACCGGCTCGCCAGGGCTCCAATGCCCGCAGCACGCCGCCGTCTGGGCGGTAAAACGTGCATAAATTCCGGCTTGGCCCCAAACGCCGGTCTTTTACAATCCCTCATTGGCCCCGGTTGGGCTGCAAGGCAGGTATGAACGAACTTTCGATGGTGTGGGACGCGGCGATCCAATGGCTGGCCCACGGAGTGACTGACGCTTCGTGGTGGCAAATTGTGTTGTTCACGCTGGCGACCACCCATGTGACCATCGCTTCGGTCACCATCTTCCTCCACCGCGCCCAGGCCCACCGCGCGCTCGACCTGCACCCGATTCCCTCGCACTTCTTCCGCCTGTGGCTGTGGCTGGGCACCGGCATGGTCACCAAGGAATGGGTGGCCATCCACCGCAAGCACCACGCCAAGTGCGAGACGGAAGAAGACCCGCACAGCCCGCAGACCCGCGGCATCAAGGCCGTGCTGCTGACCGGCAGCGAGATGTACCGCGCCGAAGCCAAGAACCAGGAAACCCTGGCCAAGTTCGGTCACAACACGCCCAACGACTGGATCGAGCGCAACCTATACAGCCGCTTCACCTGGCAGGGCGTGGGCCTCACGCTGATCCTGGACCTGCTGCTGTTCGGCGGTGTCGGCCTCACCGTGTGGGCGGTGCAGATGCTGTGGATCCCGATCACCGCGGCCGGCATCATCAACGGCATCGGCCACTGGTGGGGCTACCGCAACTTCGAAGCGGCGGACGCCAGCACCAACGTGTCGCCCTGGGGCATCCTGATCGGCGGCGAAGAGCTGCACAACAACCACCACACCTACCCCACCAGCGCCAAGCTGTCGGTCAAGCCGTACGAGTTCGACATCGGCTGGATGTACATCCGCGGCCTGGAACTGCTGGGCCTGGCCAAGGTGCGCAAGACGCCGCCGATGCTCAAGCTGGGCAACGTGAAGCCGGTGGCCGACGACAAGACGCTGGAAGCGCTGATCGCCAACCGCTACGAGGTGATGGCGCACTACGCCAAGGAAATGAAGCGCACCTGCAAGGCCGAGCTGGCCCGCCTGAAGGCGCAGGGTGCCAAGAACACCGCCAAGTGGTCGGAGCTGCGCCTGGCCAAGCGCTGGCTGCACCGCGACGACGACAAGATCCCGCCGACCGTCAAGCCCACCATGGCCAATGCGCTGCAGCACAGCCCGCAGCTCGCCAAGCTGGTGCTGATGCGCGAAGAGCTGCGCCAGCTCTGGACCCGCACCAACGTGTCGGCCGATCAGCTGGTGCACGACCTGCAGGCCTGGTGCAGGAAGGCCGAGGAGAGCGGCATCGCCGCGCTGCAGGAGTTCTCGCTCAAGCTGCGGGCCGCGCACGCCTGACGCTCGATGCTTCATGTGAAAGGGCCTGCGATTGCAGGCCCTTTTTCTTTGCGCCGGCGCGTTGTGCCGCTCAGCGGGTGGCGCGGCGGCGCACGCAGTCGAGGTAGGCGTGCCCGTCCGGCGGCAGGCCGCTGCGTTGCGAGGCCCAGATCATCTCGCCCAGGCACTCCATCACCTCGTGCTGGGCATCGTGCATGGAGCCCCGCTTCGCGGCCAGCAGCTCCACCGCCTGCTTGATGCCGCGCGGCTGGTCGATGGACATCTGCTCTTCGATCGTGAGGTGCATGGACAGGTGCAGGAATGGGTTGCTCCTGCCGCCTTCGACCGTGTACTGGGCCGCGAGCGCCGCGTCCACGTCGGCCAGGTCATCGTGGTACTCCGGATGCTGTGCGATCCAGTCCGCCGCGATCGACTCCATCGGTGTCAGCGGCGTGCCTTGCCGGTGCTTGGCGAGGGTGTCGCAGAAGAAGCGGCGGACGTCGTTCTGGTTGGGAGCAAACATCGGACAATTCTCCGTCGCTTCCCAAAGACCCGCTGATGAACGTCACCACCGAACAACTCTTCACCGAGGCCCGCACGCAGAGCGGCTATCTGCCGGACCCGGTGGACGATGCCACCCTGCGCGCGCTGTACGACCTGATGAAGTGGGGCCCGACCTCGGCCAACTGCACGCCGGCGCGCGTCGCCTTCGTGCGCACGCCCGAGGCGAAGGCACGGCTGGTGGAGTGCATGGATGCCGGCAACGTGCGCAAGGTCCAGGAGGCGCCGGTCACGGCCATCATCGGCATGGACATGGCGTTCTACGAGCAGCTGCCGCGGCTGTTCCCGCACACCGATGCACGTTCCTGGTTTGCCGGCAAGCCGCAGAAGATCGAAGAGACCGCCTTGCGCAACAGCAGCCTGCAAGGCGGCTACTTCATCGTCGCCGCCCGTGCGCTCGGGCTGGACTGCGGGCCGATGAGCGGTTTCGACGCGGCCCGGATGGACGCTGCCTTCTGGGCCGGCACCACGGTGAAAAGCAACTTCGTCTGCACCCTCGGGCGCGGCGATGTGTCGCGGCTGCATGCGCGCAACCCGCGCCTGGCCTTCGAGGAAGCCTGCCGCCTGCTCTGACCCACGGCGGCCATGTGCCCCGCTGCGGTCGCCGTCGTGCTACTCCGCCGCGCTCGGTTCCTGCGAGGAGGGTTCGGTTGCGCGCTCGCCGTCGGGCACAGGGCGGTGCCAGCCGCCTCGCGTGAGTCCGCGCGCCGCCTCGGCGCGCTCCTGCGCCCACAACTCCTCCAGCTGCTGCCGCCCCTGCTTGGCCATCGCGATGAGCTTGGCTTCGTCGCGGAAGAACGGCGCCATGCGCTCCAGCTGCTCCACGTTGTGTTGCCTGAAGCGCAGCGCCTGCTGGCGCGCGGCATGGGGCTGCCAGCCCATGAGCTGCAGCACGCTGCGCCCGCTCATCAATGCCGAGTCCAGCGTTTCGCGTTCGACCAGCGTCACGCCCAGGTCGCGCAGCCGGTAGTAGTGGCGCACGTTGCGGGCGCGGGCCACCAGTGCCAGGTGCGGGAAGTGCTCGCGCGCCAGGCGGGCGACCTGCAGGCTCTGGTCGATGTCGTCGATCGCCAGCACCAGCACCTTGGCGCGCTCGGCGCCAGCGGTGCGCAGCAGGTCCAGCCGGGTGGCGTCGCCATAGAAGACCGGCCAGCCGAAGCGACGCACCGCCTCGATCTGCTCGGCGTCGTGCTCCAGCACGGTGGCCTGCAGGCCGTTGGCAAAGAGCAGGCGGCCGATGATCTGGCCGTAGCGGCCAAAGCCCGCGATGATGATGGGCGCATGCTGCGGCTGCTTCAGCTCGTCGGCCGGTTTGGCCGGCGTGCGGTTGGCCAGGCGCGGGGTCAGCCAGCGGTCGGTGACCAGCAGCAGCAGCGGTGTCAGCAGCATGGACAAGGCCACCGCGGCCACCAGCAGCGACGAGGTCGGCGCGTCGATCACCCGGGCCTGCGCCGCGGCCTGGAACACCACGAAGCCGAACTCGCCGCCCTGCGCCAGCAGGATGTTGAACACCGGTCGCTCGGCCAGCGGGATGGGCATGCGCCGCGCCATGGCCCACAGCACCAGCGCCTTCAGCGCCACGAAGGCGGCCACCACGCCGGCCACCACCGCCGGTTTGGCGAGCACCACGCCGAAGTCGATGCTCATGCCCACCGCGATGAAGAACAGGCCCAGCAGCAGGCCCTTGAACGGCTCCAGGTCGGTCTCCAGCTCGCGCCGGTATTCGCTTTCGGCCAGCAGCACGCCGGCGAGGAAGGCGCCCAGCGCCATCGACAGGCCCACGGCCTGCATCAACGCGGCGGTGGCCACCACCAGCAGCAAGGCGGCGGCGGTGAAGATCTCCGGCGTCTTGCTGCGCGCGATCCAGCGCAGCGCAGGGCGCAGCAGCAGGCGCCCGCCCAGCACGATGGTCGCGATGACACCCACCGCCTTGAGCGCGCCCATCCAGCCGTCGCCGTCGTGTTCAGCGGCGGCCACACCCAGCAAGGGAATCAGCGCGAGGATGGGGATGGCGGCGATGTCCTGCAGCAGCGCGACGCTGAGCACCCCCTGGCCGGCGGTGGTGCCCATCAGGTTGCGTTCGTTCAGCACGCCCAGCCCGATGGCGGTGGACGACAGCGCAAGGCCCAGGCCGGCCACCAGCGCCAGCCGCCAGGGCAGGCCGAGCGCCACGCCGGCGGCCAGGATGAGCAGGGCCGAACCCAGCAGCTGCGCGCTGCCCCAGCCGAAGATGGGCCGGCGCATCGCCCACAGGCGCCGCGGCTCCAGCTCGAGGCCCACCAGGAAGAGCATCAGCACCACACCGAATTCGGCGAAGTGCAGGATGTCGGCCGGGTCGGTCACCAGCTTCAGCACGCCCGGCCCGATCACGATGCCGGCGGCCAGGTAGCCAATGATGGAGCCCAGACCCAGCAGCCGGGCGATCGGCACGGCGAGCACGGCGGCGGCCAGGTAGACCAGGCTGGTGGTGATCCAGGGGGTGTGTTCCATCGGCTGGCCCTTCAGTCCACCGGCCGTTCGCCGGCCGGCACTTCGCACTGCACGCACTCGGGCAGCTGCTCGATCTCGGGCCAGTCGGGATAGCTGGCCAGCCGGGTGATAAAGGTGTCCACGTGGGCCTTCAGACCCGCCGCGTCCACCCGGTGCGCACCATGCAGCACCAACGGTGGCAGGAAGCGCATGCCGCACAGGGCGGCCGTCTGGTCGTAGGGCGGCAGGAAGGCGTCGAAGAAGTAGCGGTTGTAGCGGTCCGGGCGGTAGGAGTCCTCGGGCCCGCCGGTGGAGGTGACCAGCCAGAGGTCCTTGCCGCGCAGCGCCGTGCCACCCGGCCCATAGGCCCAGCCGAAGGACAGCACTTCGTCGACCCACAGCTTCATCAGCGCCGGCATCGAGTACCAGTGGATCGGGTGCTGCCACACCACCAGCCGGGCCGGCGCCAGGGCCGCCTGTTCCGCGGCCACGTCGATCAGGTAGTCGGGGTACAGCGCATAGAGGTCGCGATGTTCCACCTGGGCAAGGCCGGTGGCGCCGCAGGCGTCGCTGAGGGACCGGTGCACCTGTGATTGCGCCAGGTCCGGATGGGCGGAAAGGATGAGGATGTCGGCCATGAAGAGGGTGTCGCGCAGGTGGCAGGGCGCTTGGGTTTGCCCGACCCTGGGCCGCTGCGGGCGGGCGCTACCATAACCCGATTTCACTGAGGACGGAGGCGGCATGCCGGTCATCGTGGTGGCCAACCCGAAAGGTGGGGTGGGCAAGAGCACGCTCGCGACCAACCTGGCTGGCGCTCTGGCGCACCGCGGCCACGCCGTCATGCTGGGCGATGTGGACCGCCAGCAGTCCTCGCGCCAATGGCTGGCGCTGCGCCCGGCCCACCTGCCCATCATCCAGGGCTGGGACGTGAAGGAAGACGGCCTGGTGCGCCCGCCCAAAGGCACCACCCATGTGGTGCTGGACACCCCGGCGGGCCTGCACGACAAGCGGCTGGACGAGGTGATGAAGATCGCCGACCGCGTGATCGTGCCGCTGCAGCCCAGCCTGTTCGACATCCAGGCCACGCACGCCTTCATCGCCGAGCTGCTGGCACACCGCCACAGCGCACGGGTGAAGGTGGGGGTGGTCGGCATGCGGGTGCGCGACCACACGCTCGCAGTGGACCAGCTCAGGCACTACCTGGACACGCTGAAGGTGCCGGCGCTGGGCTTCCTGCGCGACACCCAGAACTACGTGCAACTGGCCGCCCGTGGCCTCACCCTCTGGGACGTGGCGCCCAGCCGCGTGGAACGCGACCTGCCGCAGTGGGAATCGATCTTGAAGTGGACCGACGAATGAAGCGTTTCGAGCGACTCGAAGACCTGAAGGCCCTGGTGGGCCATTCCCTGGGCAGCAGCGACTGGATCACGGTGGACCAGCGGCGCATCCAGCTCTTTGCCGATGCCACCGGGGATCACCAGTGGATCCACCTCGACGCCCAGCGCGCGGCGGCGGGCCCGTACAAGACCACCATCGCGCACGGCTTCCTCACCTTGAGCCTGCTGCCGCAGATGTTCGAATCCGCCTTCGAGGTGGGCGACAGCCAGATGGGCGTGAACTACGGCCTCAACCGCGTGCGTTTCCCCGCCCCGGTGCCCTCCGGCAGCCGGCTGCGGGCGCACTTCAAATTGCTCAGCTACGACACCATCGACGGCGGTGCGCAGCTCACCACCGAGGTGACGATCGAGTGCGAAGGCGCGCCCAAGCCGGTGTGCGTGGCGGAGTCGGTGACCCGGCGGTATGTGTGAGCGGTCCCCCTTTAGGGGGTGTCGGCGCGGCGAAGCGCTCCATTAGCATCCCCTTCTCACACACATGAGTTGCGGGCGGTGCTCCCGTGACCATCCGGCTTGAGAGGGCTCCTGCGATGAAAGTGCTGCTGGTCGACGACCATCCCCTGATCCTTTCCGCCTTGCAGACCGTGATCCGCGGCCTGGGGGACGACGTCACCGTGGTGGGCGCCGGCAGCGCGCGCGAGGCGCGCGACACGCTCAAGGCCGACGCCGATTTCGACATGGTGCTGCTCGACCTGCAGTTGGGCGATGCCAATGGCTTCGACGTGCTGGCCGAGCTGCGCGAGGCCTACCCCGCCCTGCCGGTGGTGGTGGTGTCCGCATCCGACCGGGCGAGCGACGTCATCCGGTCGATCGACATGGGCGCCATGGGCTTCGTGCCCAAGCGCGCGTCCAACGACACCTTGTTCGAGGCGCTGCGCCTGGTCATGTCGGGTGGCATCTACGTGCCGCCGATGACCCTGGGCATGGACGGCGGCCGCTCCGGCAGCGAGCCGGTGCCGGACATGATGCGGCACGTCGATGCCTACCAGACCGTGCCCACAGTGGAAGCGCTGGGCCTCACCGCGCGCCAGCATGACGTGCTGCTGCTGCTGTTGCAGGGCAAGCCCAACAAGCACATCGCGCGCGAACTCAATCTCTCGGTCGAGACGATCAAGGACCACGTGGCCGCGGTGCTGCGTGCCCTGGGCGTGAACTCGCGCACCCAGGCCGTGCTGGCGGTCAGCCAGATGATGCAGAAGCAGCCTGGAGGCATGCAGAGCTGGCGCCCCAGCCGCTGAGCGTGCGCTCATGCGCGTCGCGGTCATCTCGGTCTTTGTCGACTACCACCGTCGCGGCGCACACCATCGAGGCGGCCTGCAGCCGCAGATCGGCCCCCTGATCGCGGCGCTGCTGCCGGACTGGTGCGAGGTCGAGATCGTCAACGACACCTGGGACGACCCCGACTGGTCACGGCGCTACGACCTGGTGTTCCTGTCCTGCCTGCACGCGGATTTCGACCGCGCCCGCCAGATCTCGCATTACTTCCGCCGCCGCGGCGCGCTCACCGTGCTGGGCGGTGGCATGGCCAGCACCTATGCGCCGCTGTGCGCCCCCTGGTTCGACGCGGTGGTGATCGGTGATCCGGAGGACACGGTGCCCCGCATCGCCGAGGATGCGCGCCAGCGCCGGCTGCAGCCGGTGTACGCCTCGGCCGGCTACGACGCCGAGCGGGTGCCGGTTCCGCACATCGCGCCGGTGGCGCACAAGCAGATGTTCCCGCTGTCGGTGGAAGCCACCCGCGGTTGCCCCTTTGCCTGCGATTTCTGTGCGCTCACCGCGCTGGGCACCCGCCATGTGCTGCGCCCGGTGGCGTCGGTGGTGCGCGACATCCTGGCCGGCCAGCAGGCCTTGCGGGCCGCAGGCGTGGCGCACTGGAAGCAGCGCCTGATCGTCTTCTACGACAACAACCTCGCCGGCAACCTGAAGTGGTTCCGGCAGCTGTGCCTGGCGCTGAAGCCGCTGGACGTGCGCTGGGGCGCCTGCCTCACCTTCAACGTCATCGCCAACCGCGAGCTGCTGAAGCTGATGTACGACTGCGGCTGCCGCTCGGTGTTCGTCGGCCTGGAGACCTTCAACGCGGACACGCTGGCCGACATCAACAAGCCGCAGAACAGCATCGCCAAGCAGGCCGAGGCGATCGCGCAGGCGCGCGATGAAGGCATCCTGGTGATCGCCGGGCTGATCGTCAGCCCGCTGCATGACGACATCGCCTACATCGAATCACTGCCCGATCAGCTGCGCGCCTGCGGGCTGCACGTGCCCAGCTTCATCTCCTTCGAGACGCCGATTCCCGGCACGCCCTTCTTCGACCGCATGGCGAACTCGGCCGGACCGATGTTCCTGCCTAACGCCAGCCTGTACGACTTCAGCGCCTACACCCTGGTGCTCAAGCCGCACAAGGCGCCGCTGGCGGACTACATCCAGGCCTACTTCGACACCATGCGCCGCATCTATTCGCCCGCCAACCGGTTGCGCAAGCTGGCCGACGACCTGCCCCGGCTGATCCGGCGCGGCTCCTGGACCGCCGCGGTGCTGGACGTGGGCGACATGAGCGTGACCAACTTCGACCCGCCGCCGCAGCGCACCTTCGTGGCGGGCACCGACCTGATGCCGCCGGAAACGGTGCCCTTCGAGCCGGGCGACTTCGACAGCGAGGCGCACCGCCTGGCGCTCACCCGGCCCACGCCGGTGGTGGATGCAGCCGGCCATGTGCTGCCGCACTGGAAGCCGCACCATGTGGTGCACGGGCCCTTGCGCCCGGGTTCGGCCGGGCCCGTGGCGGCCGCTGCGGGCGGTATGCTCGAGCGCGCGTTCTGAGCGCCCGCTGTTTTCGCCACGCCCATGTCTACTTCTCTTTCCGCCGCGGCCGTGCCGCCCGCCACGGCGGCTGCCGAGCCCGCCTCGCATGAGCTGGATGCCAGCCTGGACCAGGTGCGTGCGCTGCATGTGCAGACACCCGCCTCGCTGGCCGGCAACCTGATCGGCCTGACGCTGATCGCCGCCATGTTCTTCAAGCTGGCGCCGGCGGCCACGGTGGCCTGGTGCCTGATGCTGCTGGCGGTGTGGGCCGTGCGCTGGGTGCACTATCGCCGCTACCCCGCCGAGGGCGACCTGCAGGCGCTGCTGCGCTGGCGCGGCCAGTGGAATGTGCTCACGCTGGCCTCTGGCGTGTGCTGGGGCACGGCGGTGTGGCTGTTCTACGGCCGCGGCGCCACCTTCCACACCATCGGCCTCATCCTCATCGTCTACAGCTACTGCCTCGGCTCGGTGCAGCTGCTGGCGCGCCAGTGGCGCATCTACCTCACCTTCATCAGCCTGGGGCTGGTGCCCACCATCGCGCGCATCGCCACCGACACCGACCAGCCCTACCACTGGCAGCTGGCCTTCATCCTCACCTTGCTGTTCCTGGTGACGGCCATCATGGGCCGCACCTACCGCCAGGCCTTCGAACGCACCATCGAGCTCAAGCAGCGCACCGAGCAGCTGCTGGCCCAGCTGCGGGTGGAAAAGGCGGCCGCCGAAGCCGCCCGGCGCGATGCCGAGGTGGCCAATCGTGCCAAGACCCAGTTCTTTGCCGCCGCCAGCCACGACCTGCGCCAGCCGCTGCATGCGCTGGGGCTTTTTGCCGAGGCGCTGCGCTCGCGCAACCAGGACGAGCAGGTGACCCACCTGGTCAACAGCATCAACTCCTCGGTGGACGCGCTGGAGGGCCTGTTCTCCGAGCTGCTGGACATCACCAAGATCGACACCGGCGGCGTGGAGCCGGTGCCGCAGCACTTTGCGCTGGCCGACGTGTTCCGCAAGCTCAAGCTGCATTTCGAGCCCACGGCGTTCGAGAAAGGCCTGGACCTGCGCTTCCGTGGTGCGGCCCACCATGCCTTCGCCGACCCGGTGCTGGTGGAGCGGGTGCTGCGCAACCTGGTGTCCAACGCCATCCGCTACACCAACGACGGCAGCGTGCTCGTCAGCGCCCGCCAGCGCGGCGACACCCTGCTGCTGCAGGTGTGGGACACGGGCGTGGGCATCCGCGAGCGCGAGCAGGAGCGCATCTTCGAGGAGTTCTACCAGGTGCCCGACCAGGCGGTGGCGCTCGATCCGCACCAGCGCAAGGGCCTGGGCCTGGGGCTGGCGATCGTCAAGCGCCTGGCCGCGCTGATGCAGGCACCGCTGCGGCTGCGCTCGCGCCCTGGCCACGGCACGGTGTTCTCCATGGAGGTGCCGATCGGGCGGGCCCAGCCCACCGCCGAAACCAGCATCAAGGGCAAACCGGCGCTGGGGCTCACCCTGGACCATCGGCTCATCGTCATCGTGGAGGACGACGCCGCGGTGCGCAGCGGGCTGGAGGTGCTGCTCAAGGGCTGGGGCGCCAGCGTGTTGAGCTTCGAGAGCGTGGCGGCCTGCGTGGCCTGGGGCCAGATCGCCGACCCGGCCAACCCGGCGCCCGACCTCATCATTGCGGACTACCGGCTCGAGAGCGGCCACACCGGCGTAGAAGCCATCACCATGCTGCGCCAGCGTTTTGGCGAGGGTCTGCCTGCCATCGTGGTCACCGGCAGCCTGATGACGGGGCATGAGCGCGAAGCACAGAACCACAACTTCCATCTGCTGGTCAAACCGGTGGTGCCGAACAAGCTGCGCGCGATGATTGCGTTCAAGCTCGGCGTGCGCTGAAACCACTGGAGGCGCTGCCATGCCCAAGGCCCTGGGCCTCGAGTTCGCGCTGCACGACGGCGAGCGCGGCGAACACGATGCGGCACACGAACAGCCGCCGGTGCTGCGGGTGGACGCGCCGCTGAGCGCCGCTCAGCTGGAGCAGGTGTTCACCGCCCATCGAGGCGAGTGGTTCGCGCCCGACCTCACGCCTTACGTGGACAACATGGCGGCGGTGCTGGCCCAGGAGCGCGCGCTCAGCGTGCAGTGGGAGGGGCTGCCGGGCACCGACCATCCGGCGCACTGGACCGGCGCAGCCGACTGCCTCACCCGGGCCCAGCCGCAGCGCCGGGCGGCCCGGCGCCTGGCGGTGTGGCACCTGCCGCTGGCCTGGGTGATGCCCCTGGTGCGCAAGCGGGCCCGCAGCCTGCAGGTGCGGCTGCCGCTGGCCGGCAGCACCGCGGCGCTGGAAGCGCTGGCGCTTGCGGCGTTGCCGCCGGGCTGGCACGGCCACACCGTGCGCGTGCGGCTGGACGTGGAGACGCGGGTCTACTGGGGCGCCCGTGCCACCCGGCAGGACGGCCAGCATGCGTGGAAGCCCTGCAAGCGCCGCGGTGACGGCATGAGCCACAGCATCGAGCTGTTCGTCTTCAAGCGTGGCAAGGCGGTGCAGGGCACGCTGGACAGCGAGGACATCGCGCCCATGCTGCAGCGCCGCCTGGCCGGCGGCGTGGGCTTGCTGGTGGCGGTGCCGGTGCTCAGCTTCGAACGCGAGGCGCCTTGGCGCCAGGCGCTCGGCCGGTGGTGGCACGCGGTGTGGCGGCGCATCGGCTGGGTGCGCGCCGACGACCGCGACCCTACCTTCGTGCACCGCATGGAGGTCGACGAGCCAGTGTGGAACCGCCGCACCGGCGCGGTACCGATGCGGCCCCGCGCGTGGCGCAAGGCCCTGCGCGACGGCGCGCTCCTGCGCCCGGCCAGCACGCTGGCGGCAGGCTGGCAGGGGGCCGATGCCAGGGTGGGCGACGCGGGATCGCACGTGATGCTGCTGCATGGCGGCCTCAGCTGCACGCGCGGCACCTTCGATGCGCTGCTCGCCGCAGAGCCGGGTGGCGGCGGCCCGCTCTGGCCGGGCATGCCGTTGCTGGACGAGGTGTGCACCTGGCGCTTCGAGCACGACACCTTCCTGCCGATCCGCCACAACGTGCAGCGCCTGGCCCAGTGGCTGCGCAATGAAGTGATCCACAGTGCAGCGACCGGCACGCTGGTGCTGCTGGCCCATTCGCGCGGCGGCAACGTGGCGCGTTTTGCGCTGCCGGTGCTGCGCCAGCGTTTCCCCGGCTGGCACTTCAGTGCCATCACCGCCGGCGCGCCGCACCTGGGCACCGAGGTGTTCAGTCGCATCGGCCGGCGCTGGACCGGCCTGGCGGTGTTGGTGGGTGCGGTGCGCGAGATGACCCAGGGCTGGCTGGGCCGCGAGCAGCTGGCGCAGTTGGTGATCCTGGAGCGCGGCCTGGCCTACCAGGTGCCGCCCGGCTTCCACGACGTGGAGCCTGACGGCGTGCGGCGCCTGGCCGATGGCCATCCTGAAGTGCTGCCAGACGGCTTGTGGCTGTGGGGCTCCGAGTGGGGCCTGGGCGACGGCCACCACCGGGTGGAAGACACCCTGTGGGACTGGCTGGTGGAGGACGTGGGGGGTGCCGAGGTGGGCGGTGACGGCCTCGTGGCAAGGCATTCCGCGCTGGGCGGGCGCAGCGGCGCGGCCGAAGGCGCCCACGATGCATCGCCAGTGTTCCACACGCGCTACTTCGCGCATGCGCCCACCCGCGGGCAGATCGCCGAGCGCCTGGCTCGGTTGCTCGGCCGCTGAGCGTCAAATCTCCAGGTTGTCGATCAGCCGGGTGCTGCCCAACTTGGCTGCGGCCAGCACCACCAGCGCATCGCCCGCGGACGTGGCGGGCTGCAGGTCGGCGCGCCGGCGGATCGCGATGTAGTCGGGCTTCCAGCCCCGATCGGCCAGGTGCTGCATCGCCTGCGCTTCCACGGCGGCATGGTCGCCGGCGCCCTGGACGATGGACTCGCGCACGCCGCGCAGCACACGCGACAGCTGCACCGCTTCGGCCCGCTCCTCCGGGCTCAGGTATCCGTTGCGCGAAGACAGCGCCAGGCCATCGTCCGCGCGCGTGGTGTCGCCGGCCTCCACCCGCACCGGCAGGGCCAGCTGCTGCACCATGCGGCGGATGACCATCAGCTGCTGGTAGTCCTTCTTGCCGAACACGGCCACGGCAGGCTGCACCAGGTTGAACAACTTGAGCACCACGGTGCACACGCCGGTGAAGAAGCCCGGCCGGAAGTGGCCCTCCAGGATGTCGGCCAGCTCAGGCGGCGGCACCACCTTGTAGCCCTGCGGCTCCGGGTAGAGCTCGGCCTCGCTGGGCGCGAACACGATGTCGCAACCGGCCGGTGCCAGCAGTTCGCAGTCGCGTTGCAGGGTGCGGGGGTAGGTGCCGAAATCCTCGTGCGGCGCAAACTGCAGCCGGTTGACGAAGATGCTGGCCACCACCGGCCCGCCCAGCGCGCGCGCCTGCTTCACCAGCGACAGGTGGCCTTCGTGCAGGTTGCCCATGGTGGGGACGAAGGTGGTGCCGCGTGCGCCCGCAAGCGCCTCGCGCAACTCGGCCACCGTGTGGATCACGCGCATGGGGGTCACCTCGGGAATCAATAGCCGTGCAGGGCCGGGTCGGGAAAGCTGCGGTCCTTGACGGCCGCCACGTAGGCACGCACGGCGGCCTCGATGCTGCCGGCGCCCTCGAGGAAGTTGCGCACGAAGCGCGGCAGCTTGCCGCGGGTGGCGCCCAGCATGTCGTGCAGCACCAGCACCTGGCCGGCCGTGCCCGGCCCGGCGCCGATGCCGATGATCATCAGCTGTGGCAGCTCGGCCTGCAGCTCGCTCGCCAGCGCGCTGGGCACCAGCTCCAGCACCAGCATGGTCGCGCCGGCGTCGGCCAGCTCGCGCGCGTGGCGCTTGAGCGTGGCGGCACCTTCGTCATCGCGCCCCTGCACCCGGTAACCGCCCAGCGCGTGCACGCTCTGCGGGGTGAGGCCAAGGTGGGCGCACACCGGGATGCCGCGCTGGGTGAGGGCGTGCACCGTCTCGGTGGTCCAGCCGCCGCCTTCGAGCTTGACCATCTGCGCGCCGGCTTTCATCAGCGCCGCACTGGCGGCCAGGGCCTGCGCCGGGCCCTGCTGGTAGCTGCCGAAGGGCAGGTCGCCGATCAACCAGGCGCTGCGGTTGCCGCGCGCCGCACAGGCGGTGTGGTAGACCATTTCCTCCAGCGTCACCGGCAGGGTGCTGGCATGGCCCTGCAGCAGCATGCCCAGCGAATCGCCCACCAGCAGGCAGTCCACGCCGGCCTCGTCGGCCAGGCGCGCGAAAGTGGCGTCGTAGGCGGTGAGCATCGTGATCGGCTCGCCGCGCTGCTGCATTGCGCGCAGGGTGTGCAAGGTGAGGGGCTTGCGGCCGCTGGCAGCGTCGCTGCCGGGAGAACTGTGAACACTCATGGGCTCATGCCGGCTGGTAGGCCAGGCGCACGTAGATGGGGGCGAAGGCCTCGGCCTGGGTGATCTCGAGCAGGCGCTCGCGCGCGAGCTCCAGCATCGCGATGAAGGTGACCACCACCACCTGCGGCCCGCGCGAGACGTCGAAGAGCTCCTCGAACTCCACGAAGCGGCGGCCCTGCAAGGTGCGCAGCACGATGCTCATGTGCTCACGCACCGACAGCTGCTCGCGTGAGATCTTGTGGTGCTGGTTGAGCTTGGCGCGCTTGAGGATGTCCAGCCAGGCTTCGCGCAGGTCGTCCACATGCACATCCGGGAAGCGTGGGCTGTTGGACTGCTCCACCACCACTTGCGCGCGCAGGAAGTCGCGGCCGATGTGGGGCAGGGCATCCAGGCGCGCGGCGGCCAGCTTCATCTGCTCGTACTCGAGCAGGCGGCGCACCAGCTCGGCACGCGGATCCTCGGGCTCCTGGCCGTCGTCCGTCTTCTTGGGCGGCAGCAGCATGCGCGACTTGATCTCGATCAGCATCGCGGCCATCAGCAGGTATTCGCTGGCCAGCTCCAGGTTGCGCGAGCGGATCTGCTCCACGTAGGCCAGGTACTGGCGTGTCACGTCGGCCAGCGGAATGTCGAGGATGTTGAAGTTCTGCTTGCGGATCAGGTACAGCAGCAGGTCCAGCGGGCCTTCGAAGGCCTCGAGGAACACCTCGAGCGCATCCGGCGGGATGTACAGGTCCTGCGGCATGGCGAACAGCGGTTCGCCATACAGGCGCGCGACGGCGACGTGGTCCACGACCTCGGGCTCCGCCAGTTCCTCGGCGGCCGGCGGCACGGGCGATGCCGGCGCCGGGTCGGCGATCAGGGTGTCGGACACGGCACGACCCGCTTTGGCGGCCCGGATGTTCAGCCCTTGGTCTGGTAGACGTAGGGCTGCTGCGGCACCTTGCCGGCCTGGAATTCAGCCTGCCACTCGGGGTCGATCGGCTTGTCCCACAGCAATGCGCGGCCGGCCCGCTGCTCCTGCTCCAGCGTGGGCTTCTTGGCCTTCAGCTCGTCGAGGAACTGGGTGATCTCGGACTTGTAGGGCTTCCAGAACAGAGGCATGGCAGCAGCGCATGCCAGGGCAGCGCCCTGGCGGGGGAAAGACGGAGGAAGGCGGATTTTAAGGCGAGCCGGTGGGCGGCCGTTGAGGTGGCCGCCTCAGCAGCCGGTACGGCGCAGGTTCTGCACGCCGTCCAGCAGGCGATGCGGCTGCCCGGCCAGCCAGCGCGCCAGCTCGTCCAGCCGGGCGGCGTCGAGCTGGTGGGCCGCCAGCTCGAACGACAGGCCTTCCAGGCCGTCCACGTTCTGGACGGCGAACACGACCATGGCCCGTTCATGCTGGGGGGTCAGGCGCACGCTGGCGCGGAAGTCAGCCTCCACGCGGTACCGCACCTCGATCAGCTTGCCGTTGTCGGGGTTACGTACCACCTCCCGCTCCATCGGCACGGCGGCCTGGTGCAGCCGGGCTTCCAGGCGCTCGATGTCGGGCGGGAAGTCCTTCACGAGCTGCTGCACTGGCCGCTCTTGAGCTGCCAGTGCAGCAGGATGTAGTCGAAACCGGGTTCGCCGCCGACCTCCTTCTTGCGCGCGTCCGCGTAGAAGTCGCTCATGCGCAGATCGGTGAAGCTGTGTTGCCGGTCCAGCACGTAGCGCGCAGGGCTCACCGGGCGAAGCACCTCCAGCTGGTCGGCCAGGGCCTTGATGTAGACCAGCGCCGCACCGCAGGCCTGCTCGGTGATGGCGATGCTGCGCTGCAGGGCGGCGCTGTCGTTCGATTGCTGGTCGCGCAGCGCGTCGGCCTGGCGTTTGAGATCGTCGAGGAAACCCACGGTGGTACTGCGGCGCAAAGACAAACGGGCGGCCAGAATACCGCAGTCTTTTGTAACGTCTGCCGCCCTGCCTAGGGGGTGCTGCGCTCCAGAATCAGGGCTTGTTCCTGGAGCCTTCACATGTGGAAACTGCCTGCCGTTCTGGTGTTCGCCGTGGCGGCACTGGCCGCCTGCGACCAGCGCCGCATCGACCAGCTGGAAGAAGGCCTGGCCACCGAGGCGGATGTCAAGCGCCAGTTCGGCGAGCCGGCCAGCGTGAGCACGGAGCCTGACGGCAGCCGCACGCTGGAATATCCACGCCAGCCCGAAGGCCAGACCAACTACTTCATCACCATCGGCTCCGACGGCAAGATGAGCGCGCTGCGCCAGGTGCTCAAGGAGTCGAACTTCGCCAAGGTGGGGCCCGGCATGGACAAAGCCGAGGTGCGGCGCCTGCTCGGCCGGCCGGCGCGGATGCAGGCTTATGCGCTGAAGCAGCAGGAAAGCTGGGACTGGCGTTATGCCAGCGGCGGCGAGGCCAAGGTCTTCAGCGTCACCTTCGATGCCCAGGGCAGGGTGCTCAACAGCAACAGCACGCCGGATCCCAAGGGCACCGAGGGTCGTTGACGGCGCGGCGCTGGCGGAGCGGCCGGCGCCGCCAGCCCGGTATCAGCCCGAGGCTTTGCGCACGGCGTTAGCTCAGCAGCGGCCGGCCCGTCAGGCGTTCCAGGGTGCGCAGCGGCGAAGTGTGCGGCTGCAGCTGGTGCTCCACGTCGAGGTACAGCGTCTGCTCCAGCATGTACTGCCCGCTCATGGCGGCGTGCAGCACCTGATCGCTGAACACCAGCCACGTGGTGCCCGGCGCGAAGTTGATCGCGCGTTGCGATGCCGAGCGCTGGTAGCCCATGTCGGCCTTGACGTGGTCATGGAGCTGCAACATCAGGTGGTCGTATTCGCTGCGTTGCGCCTTGGTGACACCCAGCCGATGCAGCAGCCAGGCGCTGCCCGGCAGTGGACGACGGGTGGTGGGAAGGAAGCGGCGCGCGAACGCCTCAAACGGCTCGCCAACCCGCCATGCGCGCGGCTCACCATGTGGGTTGAGGTTGTGGAACACCCGCAGCAGGCGCACGCCCCGTGTCGGGTTGGACGGAAAAGCGTCCACGTGCAGCCGGGTGTCATCCTTGCGCCAGCTGGTCACCCGGCCGGCCACCTGCACCGGCCGATAAGTCGTATGCCCCGGGCGCAGGAAGCCCCGGTAATGCGGAAACAGGCGGTCGACCAGCGCATTCGCCTGATCGCGGAAGCGCTCGATCATCGCCTGCAGTGCCTGCACGTCCTGCCGGGCGCCGGCCGCACCGCGCAGCTCGCCGGTGCCGGCCCGCAAGGTGATGTTCTTGGCCTTGCCATCGGCCCATGCCGGATCGAGGAAGCGCTGTTCGTCGGCGGTGAGGCCGAAAACCAGCTGCGGGAACACCAGGACATGGCCTTGTTCCAGCTCGGCTTCCACTGCGCCGGTGAGCGCTCCAGGTTGCCCGGCCGCCCAGGCCGTGTCACCGTGCTGTCGCAGCACGTCCAGCGAGCCAGCCATCAGCGCACGCGCATGCCGGCTTGAGCCCCGGGCACCGGCTCCAGCACGTAGATGCCCGGGTGGGCCTTTTCGTTCGCATGGCTGGCGGCCAGCACCATGCCTTCGCTGACGCCGAACTTCATCTTGCGCGGCGCCAGGTTGGCCACCATCACGGTGAGCTTGCCGATGAGGTCGGCCGGTGCGTAGGCCGACTTGATGCCGCTGAACACGTTGCGGTGCCGGCCTTCGCCCACGTCCAGCGTCAGGCGCAGCAGCTTGTCGGAGCCCTCCACATGCTCGGCGTTCACGATGCGCGCAATGCGCAGGTCGATCTTGGCAAAGTCCTCGATGGTGATGGTCTGGGCCAGGGCTTCGCCGCCGGGCAGGTCCACCTCGATCGATGCGGTGGCTGCGGACGCTGCCGCTGCCGCAGGCGGCTCGAACAGCGCGTCCAGCAGCTTGGCGTCCACCCGCTGCATCAGGTGCTGGTAGGCGCCGATGGCGTGCGCACCCAGGCGAGCGTCGGCATCGGCAAACTTCAGCGGCGCCACCTGCAGGAAGGCCTCCACCTTGGCGGCCAGCGCCGGCAGCACCGGTTTCAGGTAGATGGTGAGCAGGCGGAAGGCCTCGATGCAGACGCTGCACACGTCCTGCAGGCGCGCGTCGGAGTCGGGCTGCTTGGCCAGCTCCCAGGGCTTGTTCTGGTCCACGTATTCGTTCACGCGGTCGGCCAGCAGCATGATTTCGCGCAGCGCCTTGCCGTAGTCGCGCTCGTTGTACAGCCGCTGCACCTCGGCCGACGCCGCACGCAGGCCCAGCAGCAGCGCATCGCCATCAGCGGCAATCGCGTCAGTGAGCCGGCCGCCGAAGCGCTTGGCGATGAAGCCCGCGGCGCGGCTGGCGATGTTGATGTACTTGCCCACCAGGTCGCTGTTGACCCGCGCCATGAAGTCCTCGGGCGTGAAGTCCACGTCCTCGACCTTGGCGTTGAGCTTGGCGGCCAGGTAGTAGCGCAGCCATTCCGGGTTCAGGCCCAGCTCCAGGTACTTCAGCGGCGAGATGCCGGTGCCGCGGCTCTTGCTCATCTTCTCGCCGCCGTTGACGGTGAGGAAGCCGTGCACGAACACGTGGTTGGGCACCTTGCGGCCGCTGAAGTGCAGCATCGCGGGCCAGAACAGCGTGTGGAAGTAGGTGATGTCCTTGCCGATGAAGTGCACCTGCTCCACCTTCGGGTCGTCCATGAAGGCGTCGAAGTCCAGGCGCTTCTTGCCGAAGTAGTTCTTCAGCGAGGCCAGGTAGCCGATGGGCGCGTCCAGCCAGACGTAGAAGTACTTGCCCGGCGCATCGGGGATCTCGATGCCGAAGTAGGGCGCGTCGCGGCTGATGTCCCAGTCGGCCAGGCCGCCAGCGCCATCCTCGTCGGTGGTGAACCACTCCTTGATCTTGTTCAGCACCTCGGGCTGCAGGCGGCCGGGCGTGTTGGTCCATGCCTGCAGGAACTCGATGCAGCGCGGCGAGGACAGCTGGAAGAAGTGGTGCTCGCTCTTCTTCAGCACCGGCGTGGCGCCCGACAACGCCGAATACGGGTTCTTCAGCTCGGTGGGCGAATACACCGCGCCGCACACCTCGCAGGAATCGCCGTACTGGTCCTTGGCGCCGCACTTCGGACATTCGCCCTTGATGTAGCGGTCGGGCAGGAACATGCTCTTGACCGGATCGAAGAACTGCTCGATCTCGCGCACGAAGATCAGGCCTTCCTTGCGCAGCGCGCGGTAGATGTCCTGCGCCAGCTGATGGTTCTCCGGCCCGTCGGTGGAATGCCAGTTGTCGAAGCTGATCTGGAAGCCGTCCAGGTACTGCTGGCGGCCGGCGGCGATCTCGGCCACGAACTGCTGCGGCGTCTTGCCGGCCTTTTCCGCCGCGATCATGATCGGCGCGCCGTGCGCGTCGTCGGCACACACGAAGTGCACTTCGTGTCCCTGCATGCGCTGCGTGCGCACCCAGATGTCGGCCTGGATGTACTCCATCATGTGGCCCACATGGAACGGCGCGTTGGCGTAGGGCAGGGCGGTGGTGACGAAGAGCTTGCGGGTCATGGGTGGCTCGCGGGACGGCAGGGGGAACCTTTGATTCTAGGCCGGCTCTCCTTCAGGGGCAGAGTGCTGCGCTAGACTGCCCCGCCCCCGGGAACGCCCCTTCCACACCCACCATGCCGCTCACCGAATCCAGCCTGCACGACGCGCTCAAGACCGTTGCCGATCCGGCCACTGGGCAGGTGCTCGTGTCGGGCAAACAGCTGAAGAACCTGCACATCGGCAACGACGGCGCGGTGTCCTTCGACGTGGTGCTGGGCTACCCGGCCCAAAGCCAGTGGCCGGCGTTGCGTGAGGCCCTTGCCGCCGCCGCGCGCCGCGTAGCCGGCGTGACTTCCGTGGACGTCCGTTTCCAGACCGAGGTGGTGGCCCATGCCGTGCAGCGCGGCGTGCAGCTGCTGCCGGGTGTGAAGAACATCGTGGCGGTGGCCTCCGGCAAGGGCGGCGTGGGCAAGAGCACCACGGCAGTCAACCTGGCGCTCGCGCTGGCCGCCGAAGGCGCACGCGTCGGCGTGCTGGACGCGGACATCTACGGCCCCAGCCAGCCCACGATGCTGGGTGTGAGCGGCCGGCCGGAGAGCGCCGATGGCAAGACCATGGCGCCCTTGATGGCCCATGGTGTGCAGGTCATGTCCATCGGCTTCCTGGTGGACGCCGACCAGGCCATGATCTGGCGCGGCCCCATGGCCACCCAGGCGCTGGAGCAGCTGCTGCGCCAGACCAACTGGGACAACCTCGACTACCTGATTGTCGACATGCCGCCCGGCACCGGCGACATCCAGCTCACGCTCAGCCAGCGCGTGCCGCTCACCGGCGCGGTGATCGTCACCACGCCGCAGGACATTGCGCTGATGGATGCGCAGCGCGGCTTGAAGATGTTCGAGAAGGTGGGCGTGCCCATCCTCGGCATCGTCGAGAACATGGCGGTGCATGTGTGCTCGAACTGCGGGCATGCCGAGCACATCTTCGGCGCCGGCGGCGGCGAGCGCATGGCGCTGCAGTACGGCGTCGAGCACCTGGGGGCCCTGCCGCTGGCACTGAAGATCCGCGAGCAGGCCGACACCGGCCGCCCCACCGTGGTGGCGGAGCCGGACAGCGAGGAAGCGCGCATCTACAAGGCGGTGGCGCGCCGGGTGGCGGTGAAGATCGCGGGCGCGGCCAAGGACTACTCGGCCAAGTTCCCCACGATCACCATCTCGAAGACGAGCTGACGCCGTTCAGCGCGTGGCCGGGCTGGTGAGGTCACGCATCACCGTGGGGCCGGCGCGGCGCTCGATCTCCTGCAGCAACGCCGGGTTCCAGCCGGCGGCGAACATGGCTTCGGCGGTGACGAACATCGGGCCCACCAGCAGGCCGGTGAGGTCGTCCACGAACGCCGGCTTGCGGCCTTCGTAGTAGTGGCCCACGAACTGGATGATCCAGCCGACCACGAAGCTGACGATGCCCCAGGCGAGCCAGGTGGTGGTGCTGCTGCCCTCGGTGACCCGCTGGGCCGCCAGCAGCAGCACGGCGGTGGCCACGCTCACGGCCATGCCCAGCGCCACGCTGCCGCGCGTGAGCCACCACAGCGCGGTGAGCGCAAACACGATCCACGCCGGCGTGAGCTGCCAGCCGCCCAGTTCGAAGGCGGGGCGGGAGAGCAGCACACCGACCGCAAACACGATCATCGGCACGCCCACGAAGTGGGTGGCGATGTTGCGCCGGTCGCGGTGGTATTCGGCGTACTGGGTGAGCAGTTCATTGGCACGGCGCATGGTGTCTCCTTGCATGGGATGCTGCCGAAGATCCTAGTGTGAAGCCATCGGGCCGACTGTCAAAATCCCGACACTCGATGTCGCCGAAGACACCCCCGCCCCCCAGCCTGCTGCCCGCCCTGCGCAGCAACGCCTGGTTCGGCGCGTGCCCGGCCGCCTTCCAGCAGGCCTTGCTGGAGCGCGCCTGCCTGTGGCAGCTGCAGCCGGGCGAGGCGCTGTTCGAACGCGGCGAGGAGGCCGAGGGCCTGTGCTGCGTGGTCTCCGGTGCGCTGCATGCCGGCGCAGTGCATGCCGACGGCACGCGCACCCTGCTGGCCCACCTGGAGCCGTACCAATGGTTCGGCGAGGTCTCCATGCTGGACGACCTGCCGCGCACCCATGATGCGGTGGCCGACAGCGCCGCCAGCGTGCTGGTGGTGCCGCGCGCTTCGCTGATGCACTGGCTGGCCGAACACCCCGCCGACTGGCAACACCTGGCGCGGCTGGCCTGCGCCAAGCTGCGGCTGGTGTTCACCGTGCTGGAGGACATCCAGCGCCTGCCGCTGGAGCAGCGCCTGGCCAAGCGCCTGTGGCTCACCGCGCACGGTTATGACAGCGACGCGCCCCAGGCGCCGCCACGGCGCCAGATCCGCGTGCCGCAGGAGCAGCTGGCGTTGATGCTGGGCGTCTCGCGCCAGAGTGTGAACAAGGCGCTGCGCCAGCTGGAAGTGCAGGGCCTGCTGGGGCTGCGCTATGGGTCCATCGAGCTGCTGGACCTGCCCGCACTGCAGCGCTTGTTCGCGGCCTGAAGGCGGCACGCGCCGCTACAGTGAGCGAACAACGATCCAGGGAGCATCCGATGGAGGAGGCCGTCGCCGTCAGCGCCAGCGTGCCGCGGCATGAACCGTTGCAGCCGGGTGCCGTCGCCCCGTGGCTGCGCGAGGGCGCCCGCGCCGCGCTGGGCCAACCGCCGCGCTGGAGCGGGCTGCAGGCGCATCCGATGGTGGTGCTGGCACTGGTGGCGCTTCAGTGCCTGCTGGCCGTGCTGCTGCAGCGGCTCTACATCCCAGGGCCGGCGCGTTTCTATGGCGCGGCCGTGCTCTGCGGCTGGGTGGCCACCGCCGCGATGGCCTGGGTGAGCCAGCTCCTGCGAGTGCCTTCGCAGGCCCAGCCAGGTGGTCCGCCAAGCGCAACGCACCTGTTCTGCCTGCTCGCCGCCCAGGCGCTGGCGGTGAGCGCTGCCTGCGGCGGCGTGTTCGTGGCGCTGGTGCATGCCGGCGCAGGCGCCTGGCTGGGCGGCGGTGGGTGGATGGCGCTCACGCTGGCCTGCTGGGGCTGGCTGGCGCTGGTGCAGCTGGTGCTGCTCAACCGCAGCGCGCCGGGTCGCCCGCTGGCGGCGCTGGGCGGCGCCTTGGTGCTGCTGGCCGCGTCGCTGGGTGTGCAGTGGTGGCAGCCCGCCCGTTTCTGGTACCCCGACATGCCGGCCGATGAGCTGCCGCCGGAGCCGCAACTGCGCCTGGACCAGACCACCATGGAAGCCCAGCCGCGCCTGCTGGCCGAGCGCCTGGAGGCCCTGCAACCGGGGCGCCCCGGCGTGGTCGATCTCTATGCGATCACCTTCGCACCCTATGCGGAGGAGGACGTGTTCAGCCGCGAGAGCGAGATGGTGGCGTCGGTGATGGCGCAGCGTTTCGATGCCGCCGGGCGCAGCCTGCAGCTGGTGAACCATGTGGACACCTTGGCGCAATGGCCCTGGGCCACGCCGCTGAACCTGCAGCGCAGCATCCGGCGGATCGCGCAGCGCATGAACCGCGACGAGGACGTGCTGTTCATCCACCTCACCTCGCACGGCGCGCGCAACGGCCAGCTGGCCGCCAGCTTCCCGCCGATGGCGGTGGACGAGGTGACGCCGCAGCAGCTGAAGGCCTGGCTGGACGAAGCCGGCATCCGCTGGCGCGTCATCTCGATCTCGGCGTGCTTTTCGGGCAGCTGGATTGCGCCGCTGGCGGGCGAGGGCACGCTGGTGATGACGGCCGCGGATGCGGACCACACCTCCTACGGCTGCGGCCGGCGCTCGCCGCTCACCTTCTTTGGCCGCGCGATGTACGACGAACAGCTGCGCGGCCAGACCCGCTCCTTCGAGCAGGCGCATGCGGCGGTGCGGCCAGTGATCGAGCAGCGCGAGAAGGAGGCGGGCAAGTCCGACGGTTATTCCAATCCGCAGATCTCCGTCGGCGCGGCGGTGCGCGAACCCCTGCGCCGTCTGGAGGCGCGGCTCCATGGGCATGGAGGGGCGCTCACTACAATCCCGCGATTCCCCGAGGGCAGCGCGCAATGAGCATCAAGAGCGACAAGTGGATCCGCCGCATGGCCGAGCAGACCGGCATGATCGAGCCCTTCGAGCCCGGCCAGGTGCGCCATGCGCCCGACGGCCACAAGATCGTGAGCTACGGCACCTCCAGCTATGGCTACGACATCCGCTGCGCGCCGGAGTTCAAGGTGTTCACCAACATCCACAGCACGGTGGTGGACCCGAAGAACTTCGATGAAAAAAGCTTCGTGGACATCGAGGCCGATGTCTGCATCATCCCGCCCAACAGCTTTGCGCTGGCGCGCACGGTGGAGTACTTCCGCATTCCGCGCAACGTGCTCACCATCTGCCTGGGCAAGAGCACCTATGCCCGGTGCGGGATCATCGTGAACGTGACGCCCTTCGAGCCCGAATGGGAAGGCTACGTCACCCTGGAGTTCAGCAACACCACGCCGCTGCCCGCCAAGATCTACGCTGGCGAAGGCTGTGCCCAGGTGCTGTTCTTCGAAAGCGACGAGGTCTGCGAGACCAGCTACAAGGACCGCGGCGGCAAATACCAGGGCCAGCGCGGCGTGACGCTGCCCAAGACCTGAGTCCCGTCCGGGCGCGGCACTGCTGCTCAAAACTGGGGCAGCTTTCCTGGGCTGATCGGCCCATCGGCACCACCGCGAGCGCGCACCATGAAGCAACCGAATGTTTCTTCGGTGTGTTGGATGGAGGCCCGCATGCTGCCGCTGCCCCAAGTGACCGAGCTCGACGAGCTCCCGCCCGAATTCCTGGCCGACGAGCTGTGGCCGGGCATTGGCATCCGCCGATCGCTGCCGTCGGGGGTGCACCTGAGCGTGGGCGTGCTGCTGCAGTTCCGGCAGATGATGGGGCTCGAACACTGGCCGGTGCAGCTGGCCCGCATGTGCTACGACCGGCTCTACGCCTATGAGCGCATCGCCCAGGCGCATGCCAGCGCCAGCCCGGCGTTGCGCGACATCGCGCTGCAGCTGTTCCATGCCTACCACCGGCTGGACCAGGCCGAAGCCACCAGAGGCCGCCCGCCGCTGCACTCCTGAGGCCGCCGCACTCGGAACGCCGCTTGCCTACCTCAGGCAGGTTGCCAACTTTCGGAGTGCTGCATGAGCCTGGTCAGTTTTTTCAAGGATGCCGGTGAACGCCTGTTCGGCCACAAGGACGCCCCTGCCGCCAAGGCGCCTCCCGCAGCCCCGGCCGCCGCACCGCAGGACGAGCGCAGCGTGCAGGACAAGGTGGCCTCGCTCAACGCCGAGGCCGGCGCCGCGATCAAGCGCTACATCGAGCAGCAGGGCCTGAAAGCCGACAACCTGGCCGTCACCTTCGACGGGGCGAGCGGCACCGTGACAGTGGCCGGTGTGGCGCCGGACCAGGCCACCAAGGAAAAGATCGTGCTCTGCTGCGGCAACGTCAACGGCGTGGCCCAGGTGAACGACCAGCTCACCGTGCCCCAGGCGGCCGAGAAGCCGGCACGCTTCCACACGGTTGAAAAGGGCGACACCTTGTCCAAGATCGCGCAGCAGGCCTATGGCAACGCCGCGCAGTATCCGAAGATCTTCGAAGCCAACAAGCCGATGCTGACCCACCCGGACAAGATCTATCCGGGCCAGGTGCTGCGCATCCCGGACTGACCATCATGCGCTGGGAAGGCCAACGCGAAAGCAGCAACGTCGAGGACCGGCGCGCCGGTGGTGGCGGCATGGGCGGTTTCGGCCTGGGTGGCAGGTCCATCGGCGTGGGCACCGTGGTGGCCGCCTTGATCGGCGGCTGGATCTTCGGCATCAACCCGCTCACCATGCTGGGCATGCTCACCGGCAGCGGTGGCGGCACCGAGGTGCAGGCGCCGGCCCAGGCGCCGCCGCCCGGCGACAAGGCGGCCGGCTTCGTGTCCACCGTGCTGGCCAGCACCGAGGATGTGTGGGGCCAGATGCTGCAGGGTGCCAACGGTGGCTACCAGGCGCCCAAGCTGGTGCTGTTCCGCGGCACCACGCCCACGGCCTGCGGCCGCGGGCAGGCCGCGATGGGGCCCTTCTACTGCCCCAGCGACCAGAAGGTCTACATCGACCTGGACTTCTTCGACGTGCTGAGCAAGAAGCTGGGTGCGCCGGGCGACTTTGCCCAGGCTTACGTGGTGGCGCACGAGGTGGGCCACCATGTGCAGACGCTGCTGGGCATCACCCAGCGCGCCGACCAGCTGCGCAGCCGCGGCTCCCAGGCGCAGGGCAACGCCGTGTCCGTGCGAGTGGAACTGCAGGCGGACTGTTTTGCCGGTATCTGGGCCCACCATTCCCAGCAGGCCAAGCAATGGCTCGAAGCCGGCGACGTGGAGGAGGGCCTCAACGCCGCCTCCCGCATCGGCGACGACGTGCTGCAGCAGCAGTCGCGCGGCACGGTGGTGCCCGAAAGTTTTACCCATGGCACCAGCGCGCAGCGGGTGGCCTGGTTCCGCCGCGGCCTGCAAAGCGGCAGCCTTCAACAATGCGACACCTTTGCCGCGAGCGAGCCCTGAATGCGAACCCTGTTGAGATCCGGTGCCCTGATCGAGTCGTGGTTCGACATGCTCACCGACGAGCAGCGGCCGATCGCGCGCGCGCTGCATGCGGCGGTGACCGCGGCGGCGCCCTCGCTGCATGCCACCGTGCGCTGGGGCAACATCGTCTACCAGCATGAAGGCACCAACGCGCTGGCCATCGTGCCGCACAAGAGCCATGTGAACCTGCAGCTGTTCCGCGGGGCCGCGGTGGCGCCGATGTACCCGCAGCTCGAAGGCAGCGGCAAGGGTGTGCGGCACCTCAAGCTGCGCGCGCCGGAAGCGGTGAACGCCGATTTCATCGCACGCCTCACGGCCGCTGCCATCGACGCGCTCGACGTGCCGGAGCCGCACTAGGGGCTCACAGGCCTTCAGCGGGGCAGCGCGTCCAACCAGTCGCAGCGCAGACGCCCGCTCGCATGCAGGTGCCGGCGCAGCTTGACGTAGCCGGCCGGCACCAGCATCAGCCCGGTGCAGGCCACCAGGCCGTAGAGCTGCCACAGCAGCAGCTCCGCCGGCACGCCCAGCCAGCCCATCAACCACAAGGTGAGCACCGCGTCCCAGGTGTGGAACTCGATCGGCCGCTCGCGCTTGTGCGACACGTGCCATTGCTTCACGGCGGACAGTTGATGAAGGGTCATGGCGCTTCTCCACGAGGCTGCCGACGCCATCGATGGTAGGCGCCTGTCAGCTTGGTGTCAGCAAACTTCGCACCTTGACCCGCCCTGTCAATTCGCCACAGTGAAACGGCGGCGCGAGTGCCGCGGTGTCTCCAGTTCGTCGACGATGGCCACCGCCAGGTCCTGCACCGAGATGCCGGCCGGCTGCGCGCCATTCATCAGCAGCTGGTCACCGCCCAGGCGGTACTGGCCGGTGCGCTGGCCCGGCTGCAGCAGCGCCGGTGGCGAGACGAAGGTCCAGTCGAGTTCGGTCTCTTGCGCGATGGCGGTCAGGGCGTCGCGCGCGGCGCGGGCACCCGGCACCACCTCGGGCGGCACGTGCTTCGGGAAGTCGGGCGTGTCCACCAGTTGCAGTCCCGGTGCCACGTAAAGGCTGCCGGCACCGCCCACGACCAGCAGGCGCTTCACGCCGGCGCGCTTGACACCCAGGGTGATGGCGGCGCTGCCGCGCAAGAAGCTGTCGTAGAGGTCCGGTGCGCTCCAGCCCGGGTTGTAGGCGCTGATCACCGCCTCATGGCCTTCCACCGCCTGGGCCACCTGGGCGGCGTCCTGCGCGTCGGCCTGCACCGGATGCAGCCGGTCCTGCGCCGCCAGCTTGCCGGGCTGGCGCACCAGCGCCGTGACGGTGTGCCCACGCTGCAGCAGTTCTTGCAGCAGCGCCGAACCGACGAACCCGGTGCTGCCAATCAGTGCGACCTTCATGTGATGTCCTTGTTGGAAGAGGAGTCGCAACATTAGGTGGTTCACAATGCGGCCACTAGCCGGGCTCTGAAGACAACTTCGTTAACTCCAGCTTCACAATGGACGACTTCAAGCGCATGGCGGTGTTTGCCGCGGTGGTGCGACAGCGCTCGATGAGCGCGGCGGCGCGCCAGCTGGGGCTGAGCACATCGGCCGTCAGCCAGCAGATCCGGCGGCTGGAGCGTTCGGGTGCGGTGACGCTATTGCACCGCTCCACCCGCAAGCTCACCCTCACCGACGCCGGGGAGCGCTTCTACGCCGAATGTGCTGCCATGGTGGAGGCGGCCGAGCGGGCCCAGCACCAGCTGCAGGCCTCGCGCGATGCCCCCAGCGGCGAGCTGCGGCTGTCAGCCCCGGTGGGTTTTGCGCGCCACGTGGCGCCGGCCCTCGGCGGGCTGCTGGCGGCGCACCCGGCGCTCACGCTGCGGCTGCAGGTGGACGACGCCCACATCGACCTGATCGAGGCGCGCATCGATCTCGCAGTGCGCTTCGGCCGGCTGCCTGATTCCACCTGGGTGGCGCGCCGGCTGTGCCACTTCGCCTTGTGGCTGTGCGCGTCGCCCGCCTACCTGCGCGAGCATGGCGAGCCCACGACCCCGCAAGATCTGCTGTCCCATCACTGGCTGGGCTTTGCACGCGAGCGCGGGCCGATGCTGCTGCAGCTGGGCGGCCCGGACGCCGCGGCGCAGGTGCTGCGCCTGGAGCCGCGCATCACCAGCAACAACCAGCTGTCGCTGCAGCAGATGTGCGCGGCCGGACTGGGCCTAGCGGTGATGGGCAGCCTTGACGTGCAGGACGACCTGCAGGCCGGCCGGCTGGTGCGGGTGCTGCCCGACTGGAAGGTGCCGCCGCTGGATGTGTGGGCGGTCACGCCGCAACGCGACGCGCAGCCCGCCAAGGTGCGGCATGCCGTCACCGCGCTGCACGACTACCTGCTGGCGCAGCCGGGCGTCGAGTGACTACACGCTGAACAGCTCCGGCGTGGGATAGGTGCCGGGCAGCAGGATGCTCTTGTCCACCTGCCGGATGTCGGTGCGGCCGCAGAAGGCCATGGTGAGGTCCAGCTCCTTCTGGATGATCTGCAGCGCTGTGCGCACCCCTTGTTCACCCATGGCGCCCAGGCCGTAGAGGAAGGGCCGGCCGATCAAGGTGCCCTTGGCGCCCAGCGCCACGGCCTTGAGCACGTCCTGCCCCGAGCGGATGCCACCGTCCATCCACACCTCGATCTGCGAGCCCACTGCGTCCACGATGGCCGGCAAGGCATTGATCGATGAAGGCGCGCCGTCGAGCTGGCGCCCGCCGTGGTTGCTGACGATCAGCGCATCGGCGCCGGAGTCCACCGCCAGGCGCGCGTCCTCCGGGTCGAGGATGCCCTTGAGCACCAGCTTGCCGCCCCAGCGCTTCTTGATCCATTCCACGTCGCCCCAGTTCAGGCGCGGGTCGAACTGCTGGGCCGTCCAGGTGGACAGCGACGACATCTCCGTCACGCCCTTCACATGGCCCACGATGTTGCCGAACTGGCGCCGCTTGGTGCCCAGCATGCCCAGGCACCAGCGCGGCTTGGTCGCCATGTTGAGCAGGTTGGCGACGGTGAGCTTGGGCGGCGCCGACAGGCCGTTCTTCAGGTCCTTGTGGCGCTGGCCGAGGATCTGGAGGTCCAGCGTGAGCATCAGCGCGGAGCACTGCGCGGCCTTGGCGCGGTCGATCAGGCGCTCGATGAAGTCGCGGTCGCGCATCACGTAGAGCTGGAACCAGAACGGCGCCTTGGTGTGCGCCGCGATGTCCTCGATGGAGCAGATGCTCATGGTGGACAAGGTGAACGGCACACCGAGCGATTCGGCCGCGCGTGCGGACAGGATCTCGCCGTCGGCGTGCTGCATGCCGGTGAGCCCGGTGGGCGCGAGTGCTACCGGCATGGCGACGTCCTGGCCCACCATCTGGGTGCGCAGGCTGCGGCCTTCCATGTTCACTGCCACGCGCTGGCGCAGCTGGATGCGTCGGAAGTCGTGCTCGTTCGCTCGGTAGGTGCTCTCGGTCCAGGAGCCGGAATCGGCGTAGTCGTAGAACATGCGCGGCACGCGGGCCTTGGCCAGCAGGCGCAGGTCTTCGATGGTGGTGATCACCGGCATGGGGCTTGTCTCCTCGTCAGTCGCTTGAAGGCGATGCTATCGAGGCGGGCCGGCCCGCAGGCGGAAAAATCCTCAGGCCGCGCCGGAAAGCCGCGCCTGCAGCAGCGCGAGCGCCTCGGCGGCGCTGCGTTCGCAATGCGCGGTGAGCCATTCGCAGAAGGCGTCTGCGGCTTCGGAGGCGCCATGCTTGAGCAGCACGTACTGCTGCCGGGGCACCGCGGTGATGTCGAACAGCGGCCGCAGCGTGCCGCTGCCCAGCCAGTGGCGAGCCAGCGTGGGGCGGGCCAGCGCCACGCCCTGGCCGCTGACCGCGGCCTCCAGCGTGAGGCCCAGGTCCACCAGCTTCGGCCCTTGCGTGGGCTCCGGCCAGTCCAGCCCGGCTGCCTGGAACCAGGGTGTCCAGGGTTCCAGCGGGGTGCGCAGCAGCGGCGCCGCGCTCAGGTCGGACGGCCGGCGCAGCGGTGGCAGGCGGGCCAGCAGGCCCGGCGCGGCCACCGGCACCACCACGTCACGCATCAGCGGGCTGGCGCCCTCGGGCAGCTGGCGCAGGTCGGCCGTGCGCACCTCCACATCGGCCTGCGGGCCCGCGCTGTCCAGGAACGGAATGGAGAGCACCACCTCCAGCTCGATGTGGCCGTGGTTCGCGGTGAACGATTCGAGCTGCGGCACCAGGATCTGGCGGGCGAAGGTGGGCGTGGCGCGAACGCGCAGGCGCTGCTGGCGCTGCACGTCGCGCCGGTGCAGGGGCACGGCGGCCAGCAGGCCGAGCGCAGCACCCACCTGCTGAAGGTATTCCTTGCCCGCCGCGGTGAGCGCCAGGGCCTTGGCGCTGCGGCTGAGCAAGGCGGTGCCCAGCAGCTCTTCCAGCGTGCTGATGCGCTTGCTCACCGCGCTGGCGGTGACGTGCAGTTCCTCGGCCGCGCGCTCGAAGCTGCCCAGCCGCGCCGCCGCTTCGAAGGCGCGCAGCGCGTCGATGGACGGGTAGCGCACGTCAGGGGCCGGCATGCGCGCACTCTATCCCAGGGCGCCGGGCGTCAAGGTGTGTTGACGATGTCGCGGTGCATGGGCGCCAGCCTGGCGAGCAGCCGGTTCTGCGCGCTGAACGGGATGCCTTGGTCGTCCATGGACCGCTGCAGCACTTCCACCAGTGCATTGAAGGCCGCGCGGTCGATCGCCAGGTGCTCGTGCACCTGCTTCATCGGCGGGCCCTTGAGCTCGCACGGGCCGCCGGCCAGCTGGCACACCTGGTCCACCAGCTGAGCCTTCACATGGGCCTGGTTCACGTCCTTGAAGAAGGGTCTGGTGCGTGGGTCGGCGAGCAGGCGCAGCATGAAGTCGTCCATCAGCAGGGCCACTCCGCGCTGGCCGCCCAGTGCCTGGTACAGCGTGTCGTCAGCCGGCGTGGCCTGGGCAAACGCCTGCGGGCCGGCCAGGCCCAGGGCCAGGGCGAACAGCAGCGCTCGAAGATGCAAGACGGTGCGCATGGGGGTGGACCTCACAAGGCGACCTGCAGCGACAGATAGCCGCCGCGCTGGTGCGGGTGGCCAACGATGTTCCCGAGATCCAGGTATGCGAGCGTCAGCGACAGGTGCTTGCTGGGCGCCCAGGCGATGAACACATCCTTCCAGTCGTCCTCCCGGAAGGCCGGGCCGGCGAACGCCAGGTTGTCGGGCTTGAAGCGATATTCCGCGCCCAGCGCCAGGTCGCGTCGCAGCAGCCAGGCGGCGGACACCTCCGGCTGCAGCCGGTAGCCGCTGTGCTGCGTACTGCCGAAGCCCAGCAGCCCGTTCTGGTTGGCCCGCGTGGCGCGCAGGGTGCCGTTGAGCAGCAGGCCTTGCGCCAGCAGCAGCTTGGTGGCGCTGGCGTAGAGCTCCGCACCGCTGCGTCGGGCGTTCACGCTGTCCAGCACGCCACCCACGGCGGCACCCGGCGACAGGTGCTTGTAGAGCGCACCGATGGCCAGCTGGGGCATCCAGCGGTCGCTGTCCAGGACGGCATCACCCGCGACGCGCCACTTGGCGCCCACGATGGTCTGCCGCAAAGTACTGCCCGGCACCACCACGCCGGCGTCAAAGGACTGCTGGGCCAGCGACAGCTCGAGCCGGTCGTTCCAGCCGACGGCGACACCGGCCGTGTTGAGCGCGTAGTCGCGCGTCACCGCGCGGCTCCCATGCACGGTGGCGCCCAGTTCGCCCTCGGTGGCGTAGCTGGCGGTGGTGGCCCAGGGGGTGAGGCCGCCGCCAGCGGCCCCGTCGATGCTGCTGACACCGCCGGTCAGCAGCAGCTTGCCCTGGCCACCGATGCGCAACGGCGACGCGTTGTTGTCGCCTCCCGCCAGCGCTTGCGGTGGCGCGGCCAGGCCAAGGCACATTGCGGCCGCCAGCGTGCAGCGGCGCAGGGCAAGGGGGCTGGGCGTCATGGGCAATCCCGGGTGAATGGAGGTCTCAACCGCGGTACGTGCGCCGCACCGCGCTGGATGCACCTTGGGCGCGGCTGGCGGTGGCGGGTGTGCGGTTGTACCGATCCGGACGCTGACGCCTTGGTCAGCGGCTCGGCTTCAGTAGTTGTTGCTGTCGCGCGCCGCGGGGGTGTTGTTGCGGCGGCGGGGGGTGAAGTTGAGCTTGGCCTCCGCGCTCAGCGGCGCCGCAGCCACCTGCACCTGCACCGGCGCCTGGTCGGTCAGCTGGTCGGGATGCCACAGCCGCAGCTCGGCCTGGCCTTCGGGCACACCCTCCACGGTGGCACGGCCGTTGGCATCGGTCACCGCGTACCACGGTGTCAGGCTCACGAAGACATGGCCGCGCATCGAACCGTGCAGGTGGCAGCCGAGCGCGATGACACCCGGCACGTCCATCTTCAGGTCGTTGCTGGCTTCCTTGCCGCCGGCGGCGGCCGGCATGCGGATCTCGAACTGCTTGGCCGGCGCCACCGTGCCCAGCGGGCCGCCGGGCAGGGAGCGCACATGGTGGTCGTAGGCGTCCTTGTTGACGAAGCGCACCGTGCCGCCCACCGGCACCACCGACACGTAGGGCATGAACTTGATGTCCTTCTGCGCGATGACAGCGGGCGCTGGCAGCGGCTGGGGCGTCCACGACGCGGTGGGCTGCAGCAGCACAACCGTGTCGGCCACCGGCTTGCCGTCGGCGGACTTGACGGTGACTTGCACCGACCCGGCCATTGCGGCGGTGGCGCCACAGGCCAGGAGCAGGCTGGAGACAAGGCGGTACTGGTGGGTGTTCATGCGCGGCGATCATACGGAGCAGCCTGCCCAGCGGGCAGGGTGGAACTCCGTGCATCCAGCCGGCGTGTGAAATCGTGGCGGTATCCGGGTGGGGCTCAGAACAGGGGCAGCTCCGGGTCGGGCTCGCGCACTGCATGGGCGGTGGCCGCGCTGTCCGCGCTGGCGTAGGCCTCCAGCGTGCGGGTGCGCCGCGCCAGCGAACCGGCGCGCACGCCCAGCAGGCGAAGGCGGCGGCTCAAGTCCACACGCTTGAGGCACTGGCCGGCCGCGCGGCGGATGGCGGGCAGGTCGCACACCGGCTGGGGCAGGGTGAGGTCGCGCGTGACGGTCTTGAAGTCGTCGAAGCGCAGCTTGATGCCGATGGTGCGGCCCATGTAGCCCTTGCGCTGCAGGTCGCCGGCCAGCTCCTCGCACAGCTCGGTGAAGATGCGCGACAACGTGGCCCGGTCGCGCACCGCATGCAGGTCGCGCTCGAAGGTGGTTTCCCGGCTCATGGACACCGGCTCGCTGTGCGTGACCACCGGGCGGTCGTCGATGCCATGCGAGGCGTCCCACAGCCAGGCGCCGTAGCTGCGGCCAAAGCGCTCCACCAGCCAGTGGCGCTCGCAGGCGGCCAGGTCGCCGATGCTCCGGATGCCCAGCGCGGCCAGCTTGTTGCCGGCCTTGGGACCGATGCCGTTGATGCGGCGCACCGGCAGCGGCCAGATGTGGCGCTGCAGGTCCGCCGCAGTGATGAGCGTGAGGCCGTCGGGCTTGTCCAGGTCGGAGGCGATCTTGGACAGCAGCTTGTTGGGCGTGACGCCGATGGAGCAGCTCAGGCCCGTGGCACGGTGCACGCTGTTCTTGATCTCCTGCGCCACCGCGCGCACACCGCCCAGCCGGTCGTGGCCCACTGCCTCACGCACCCCGGGCACGTCGGTGAGGTCGATGTAGATCTCGTCGATGCCGCGGTCCTCGATCAGCGGCGCCACCTCGGCCACCGCGGCCTTGAACAGGCGCGAATAACGCCGGTATTCGTCGAAGTCGGTGGGCAACAGCACGGCGTCGGGCGCGAGCGCGGCGGCCTTCATCAGCCCCATGCCGGAGTGCACGCCGAGGTCGCGTGCCGGGTAGGTGGCGGTGGTGATCACGCCGCGGCCGGTGTAGTCGCGCAGGCGGGCGAAGCGCCGGCTGCCGTCGGCCTGCAGCTCCGGCTGGTGGCGCCGGCCGCCGCCAATGACCACCGGCTGGCCCCGCAGCTCGGGATAACGCAGCAGCTCCACCGAGGCATAGAACGCATCCATGTCCAGGTGCGCGATCCAGCGCGTACCGGACGTGGGTGCAGGCGGGTTCATGCGCGCATTCTGAGCGCTGCGCGGGCAGGCGGTGCCTGCGGGCGGCCACTGCCGACGCGCGCCACGCGCCAGGGCGCGGCCGGCTCCTCCACACCGCCGGACCGTGGCAGGCCGGTCCATCCCAGCTGGCGCGCCAGCGTGTCGTCGTCGTCGTCCGTCGGCGGCAGGGCGTCGTGCACACTGCGCCGCCGATAGGCGCGCACATGCCGCGGCGCCGGTGCGCTGACCTCATCCGGGGGCGCGGTGGTGGGCTCCGCTGGTGGCTGCCCCATGCCGGGCGGCGCTGCATGGGCGGCGTGGGCCTCGCGCAGTGTGTGCGCGCTGGCGCGCTGGCTCAGGCCGCAGCGCGCCATGGCGGACGCAAGATCGCGCACAAACCGCGCTTCATGCAGGTGCTGGCGCCGTGGCCCGCCGCGGCGCGGGTCGCGCGAAACCACCGGGGACGGAAACAACCACTGGGTGGCCCAGGGCGCGGCCGGGTGATGCGGCTGGGGCTGCCACAGGTGCGTCGGAGCCGGCTCCACCTGCGGCCGCTCGGCACGCCAGCGCCACTGGACCGCGGCACACTGGGTGCCCAGCAAGCCGTGCAACGCGGGCGGCAGGGGCAGCTCCCGATGGGCCATGCCGGTGCTGTCGCGCAGTGTGATCACCTGACGGTCGAAGTCGATGTCCTGGATGCGCAGGCGCACCGCCTCGGCCAGCCGCATGCCGGTGGCGTAGAGCAGCCGGGCCAGCACGGCGCTCTCGCGACAGCTGGCGCCACCCGGCCGCGCCAGGGTCTGCAGCACGCGCTCCACGTCTTGCACGCTCAATGCGTGGGGTTGGTGGGCTGGCGGAAGGGCGGGGCCCTTGTTCACTGGGAGGTTTCCTCGTGTACTGTATTTGCATCCAGTTTATCGGCGGCATGCCTGGCCCGCAAGCACGCTGGTGAAGCCGCACGCGCATCAGAGTGAACCGATTCCGCGGCGCGAGGTCGACGTTCCATGGCCGCTCAAAAGCCTCCTCACGCCGACACGCGCAAGTACCGTTTCGTGCCATACCCGCGCGGCGGCGACGACACTGGCGTGATCGCCTGCGCCATCGCGGACGATGCCATCTGCGTCCAGTTCAGGAACGGCGTGGGCTACGTGTACTCGTACGCCTGCCCGGGCCGTGTGGAGGTGGAGCAGATGAAGATGCTGGCGCGCGCCGGCACAGGGCTCACGACGTTCATCTCCCAGCAGATCCAGCGTCGTTACGAAGCCACCTGGGAGAAGGCGGAGGTGGAGCGGCTGTTGCGTGCCAGCCGCCGTTCACGCGCCGTCGCGTGAGCCCTTGTCCTGGCCGCCCTGACACGCCCGTTTGTCACTACCATCCGGCGACCTCGTCAACGGCCGGAGATTCCCATGACACTGATCCGTCGTTCGCTATTGGGCGCTGCCATCGCGGCCTGGGCGCTGGCGGCCTCCGCGCAGGACAAACCCGTGGACACGCAGGCCTTGCGCCAGCAGGTGTTTGCCGCCGAGCGCGCCTTTGCCAAGACCATGGCCGACCGCGACCTGAAGGCCTTCGCGAGCTTCGTGGCCGAGGACACGGTGTGGTTCTCCGGCCCGACGCCCTTGCATGGCCGGGACGCGGTGGTGGCGTTCTGGAAGCGCTTCTTCGAAAAGCCGCAGGCGCCGTTCTCGTGGGAGCCGGACCAGGTGGAAGTGCTGGACTCCGGCACGCTGGCCCACAGCAGCGGGCCGGTGCGCGACCCCGAGGGCAAGGTCTTCAACCGCTTCAACACCGTGTGGCGGCAGGAATCGCCCGGCGTGTGGCGTGTGGTGTTCGACCGCGGCGACACGCCCTGCGACTGCGCCGCGAAGAAGCCCTGAGCCGGCGCGCGGCCCTCGGGTCGCCTTACTTGGCGAGCAGCTGGTTCACCGCGCCCAGGTCGCCGGGCGTGAGCGTGCCGGCCGCCTGGCGCAGCTGCAGCTCGCGCATCAGCACGTCGTAGCGGGCCTTCGCGAGGTCGCGCTGGGTGACGAAAAGCTGGTTCTGCGCGTTCAGCACATCCAGGTTCACGCGCACGCCGACCTTGTAGCCGAGCTGGGTGGCTTCGAGCGCCAGCTTGCTGGACGACTCCGCCGCTTCCAGCGCCTTGACCTGCGCGATGCCGGACTGCACGCCGAAGTAAACGGTGCGGGTGCGCTGAGCGGCGTCGCGGCGGGCGGCTTCGAGGTCCTGGCGCGCCTTTTCTTCCAGGCTCAGGCTTTCCTTCACTTGGTTCTGCACGGAGAAGCCGGAGAAGATAGGAACGTTCAGCTGAAGTCCCAGGGTGGCGTTCTTGGTCGTGCCGGCTGAGTTCTGGATGTTCGGGGCGGACCCCCAGGCGTGGTTCGTCCCCGCGTTGGCCACCAGGGCGACCGTGGGCAGGTGCCCGGCGCGGGCCTTGTCGGTCTCCAGACGCGCCACTTCCACATCCAGCGTGGAGCGCCGGATTGCAGGATTGGACGCGGATGCCATGCCGACCCACTGCTCCGGATCGTTCGGCACCACGGCCGGCAGCACGGCGGGCACCGCCAGCGGCTTGGGCGTGACGTTGCTGCGGCCGACCAACTGGTCGAGCGCGATGCGTTTGGTCCGCAGGTCGTTGTCGGCCACGATCTCCTGCGCCGTCGCCAGGTCGAACCGGGCCTGCGCTTCGCGGGTGTCGGTGATGGTCGCGGTGCCCACTTCGAAATTGCGCTTTGCGGACGCCAGCTGCTCGGTGATCGCTGTGCGGTTCGCGCGTGCGGTGGTCAGCGCATCCTGCGCCCCCAGCACATCGAAGTACGCCTGCGACACCCGCACGATGAGATCCTGTTCGGCGGCGTCCAGCGCGATCCGCGCCTGCTCGCGGCGCCTGTCGGCCTGCTCGATGGTCACGCTGGCTGCGCGATTGAACAATGCCTGGCTGCCGCTGATGGTCACGGCCGTGGAATTGGTATTCAAGCGGTCCGGAGTCGTGACCCCAGGCGCCACCGTCTTGGCGGTATCGAAACTTTCAGTGCGGCCGGCCGAGGCGGTGCCGTTGATGTTGGGGCGCAGCGCTGCCTTGGACCGCTCCGCCGCAAACTCCGCCGATTCCGCCTGCGCCCGCACCGACAGGTACGTCGCATCAAAGGCCCGCGCCGCGTTGTACAGCTCGACCAGGTCCTCCGCCTGCACGGTGGTCTGCAGCCCACCCAGCGTGAGGGCGAGCGCAAGGGGCAGCAGCCGTGCGGACAGCACGCGGGAACGCTTCAGCGACATGGGTTTTCCTTCGGGGCTTTGTTTGTCTTGGGGTAGCGTGACGGCGGGCCGACCTCCATCGACCCTGGGGATCCGTGCCGCCGGCGAGGTTATAGACGCACTCCCGGCCGCGTCGCACCCGGAATGCGACAGCCTGCCGACTTGGCGCCCCGTGATGACAAATACCGGCGATGGGCTGCGCCCGGGCGGGACGGTGGCGTCATTCAGAACTTGAACCGCGACGGTTCGGCAAAACCATGCAGGCGCGGCCCGACGGTGTCGAACAGCACCTTGTGCTCGAAGGTGGCCTCGCCGGTGCGGGTGATCAGCACCGCGCGCATCACCGGCTCGAAGCCGACGATGGCGGCCAGCCGCCCGCCCTGCTTGAGCTGCTGCAGCAGCGCGGCGGGCACCTCGGCCACCGAGCCGGAGAGCAGGATCGCGTTGAAAGGCGCCTCGCCTGGCAGCCCCTGCGCACCGTCGGCCTCGTGCACCTGCACGTTGAAGACGGCCGCACGCTTGAGGTTGTGGCGCGCCAGCTCGGCCAGTGCCGGCTTGCACTCCAGCGTGTGCACCTGCTGTGCGCGGTGGGCCAGCAGCGCGGCCATGAAACCGGAGCCGGTGCCGATCTCCAGCACCTTCTCATGCCGGGCGACCTTCAGTTCCTGCAGCAGGCGGGCTTCCACCTTGGGGGCCAGCATGCACTCGCGTTCAGGCAGCGGCACCTCGGTGTCCACGAAAGCCAGGGCCCGGTAGGCGTCAGGCACGAAGTCCTCCCGCTTGACCGCCGCCAGCAGCTGCAGCACGCCGTCGTCGAGCACGTCCCACGGACGGATCTGCTGCTCGATCATGTTGAAGCGGGCTTGTTCGATGTTCATGTGAATCCTCGTGTCCTCGGGCGGGGTGGCGTCAATCGCAACCCGCCATTTTATTTCGCGCCCTCGACGGCACCGGCCGGGCGCGGCAGCTCCAGGCCGCGCAGCACCAGCTGCATCTGGGTCTGGATGAAACTCTCCGCGTCCATCTCCATGCCCTCCAGGCCGCACGCACCCAGGGAGTGCTTGTGCATGGCCAGGAACAGCACCGGCGCGATCAGCGCATGCACCACGTCGCGCGCGGGCAGGGGGCGGAACTCGCCGCGCCGCATGCCACGCTCCACCGTGCGGCCGAGCAGGGCCTGCGAGGGCTTGACCACCTCGTCGACGTAGAACTGGGCCAGCTCGGGGAAGTTGCGCGCCTCGGACATCATGATCTTGAAGATGCCCGACGCCGGCGTGTTGCCCACCCGGTTCCACCAAGCTTCCATCAGGCAGGAGAGCAGATCCGAGGTGCTGCCTTCGAAGCCGTCGACCAGGCCCTGGCCCTCGGCGATCAGGGTGGACAGGTTCTGCCTCACCACGGCCTTGAACAGCTCCTCCTTGCTGGGGAAATAGAGGTACAGCGTGCCCTTGGACACGCCCGCGCGCATGGCCACCTCTTCGGAGCGGGTGGCGGCAAACCCCTTTTCAACGAAGAGCGCGAGCGCCGCCTCCAGCAGCTCCTGCGGGCGCGCCTCCTTGCGGCGCTGGCGGGCGGTGCCGGCCTGGGCGTCGGTGGAGGGGGGCGGCGGGGGTGTGGGCAATGCGGACATGGATCATCTTACTGACTGACTGGTCAGTAATGTAGCAACCGAGTGCATCGGGGTCAACGGCTGCGCGCGGCGCCGCGTGGAGCTGGCATGCCCATCCCTTGCGCCGCCTCCAGTGCCCTGCCTGGCATCACGCCTGACAGTCCGCATCCGAACCTGCACCGGCGCTGGCTGTGTGCGGCCCCGCTCTCGGCGCTGCTGCTGGCGAGCGCCGGCTGTGCCAGCTTCGCGCCGCGCAGTTTCACCCTGAGCGAGGCGGAACTCACCCGCCTGCTGGCGGGCCACTTTCCGCTGACCCAGCGCCTGGCGGAGGTGGTGGATGTCACGGTGACCTCGCCGCGCGTCTGGCTGATCCCCGAGCGCAACCGCCTGGGCGGCAGCTTCGACGTCCATGCATTGGAGCGCCTGTTCGGCCGCGCGGCGCAGGGCAAGCTGGCGATGGACTGTGCCCTGCGCCTGGAGCCGGCGGACGACTCCATCCGGCTCACGCAGGTGCGGGTGCAGCAGCTGCAGATGGAAAGTGGTGGCGCGGCCCTGCCGATGCAGGCCCAGCGCATCGGCACGCTGCTGGCGGAGCGGGTGCTGGACGAGATGGCGGTCTACCGCCTCAAGCCCCGGCAAGCCGAGCGCCTGCATGCCGCCGGCCTGCGCGCTGGGGCCATCACCGTCACCGCGCAAGGGGTGGAAGTCGCGCTGGCTGCGCGCTGAAGTGGCCCTCATGCCGCGTCGGTATCATCCGGCGCTTCGCGTCGTACGGGAGTGGTGGTGGATCTGATCTTGCTGGCCAAGGCGGCCGTGATGGGGCTGGTGGAAGGGTTCACCGAGTTCCTGCCGATCTCCTCCACCGGGCACCTGATCCTGGCCGGTGCCTTGATGGACTTCAACGACGAACGCGGCAAGCTGTTCGAGATCGTGATCCAGTCGGCCGCCATCCTGGCCGTGGTGTGGGAGTTCCGTGCCCGCATCGCCGGCGTGCTGGGCGGCCTGGGCAGCGATCCCAAGGCGCGGCAGCTGCTGGTCAACGTGGGCATCGCCTTCCTGCCGCTGGCGGTGTTGGGCCTGGTGTTCGGCAAGTTCCTCAAGGCGCATCTGTTCAACGCCCCCACCGTGGCCGTCACCTTCATCCTCGGTGCCTTCGTCATCCTGTGGGCCGAACGGCGCCACCACGCCGTGCGCGTGCAGACGGTGGATGAGATGAGCTCCCTGGACGCGCTCAAGGTGGGCATCGCGCAGTGCTTCGCGCTCATTCCCGGCACCAGCCGCTCCGGCGCCACCATCATCGGCGGCATGCTGTTCGGGCTGTCACGCCAGGTGGCCACCGAGTTCACCTTCTACCTGGCGATCCCCACGCTGGGCATCGCGTCCATCTACTCGCTGTACAAGGAGCGCGCGCTGCTGACGGCCGATGACCTGGGCATGTGGGCGGTGGGCATGCTGGCCGCGTTTGTGTCGGCCTTCCTGTGCGTGCGCTGGCTGCTGCGCTACATCGCCACCCACACCTTCGTGGCGTTTGCCTGGTACCGCATCGCCTTCGGCCTGATCGTGCTGGCCACCTGGTGGACCGGAACGGTCGTCTGGGCGGACTGAAGAAGGCGCGCCTTCAGCGCTTCTCGAACACCAGGTCCCACACGCCGTGGCCCAGCTTGAGGCCACGGTTCTCGAACTTGGTGAGTGGCCGGTAGTCGGGGCGGGGTGCATAGCCGTCTGCGGTGTTGCGCAATGCCGGCTCGCCGCCCAGCACCTCCAGCATCTGCTCGGCATAGGGCTGCCAGTCGGTGGCGCAGTGCAGGTAACCACCGGGCGCAATGCGTGTCACCAGTGCGGCCACGAAGCCCGGCTGCACCAGGCGCCGCTTGTTGTGCTTCTTCTTGTGCCACGGGTCGGGAAAGAAGATGTGCACGCCGGCCAGGGACTGCGGCGCGATCATCTTGTCCAGCACCTCCACCGCGTCGTGCTGCACGATGCGCAGGTTGGCGAGGCCGCGCTCGCCGATGTGCTTGAGCAGCGCGCCCACGCCCGGCGTGTGCACCTCCACGCCGATGAAGTCGGTGTCGGGCCGCATGGCGGCGATCTGCGCCGTGGCATCGCCCATGCCGAAGCCGATTTCCAGCACCACCGGCGCCGTGCGGCCGAACACGGCCGGCAGGTCCAGCGGCTCGGCCTGGAACGGCAGCACGAAACGCGGCCCCAACTCCGCCAGCGCCCGCTGCTGGCCCGTGCCCATGCGGCCCGCGCGCAACACGAAGCTGCGGATCGCACGCGGGTGGGCTACAGAGGGCGGCGCTGGATCGGTCATGCAACAAAAACGGCCCCGAAGGGCCTGCGATCTGGAGCGGGTGAAGGGAATCGAACCCTCGTATGAAGCTTGGGAAGCTGCCGTTCTACCATTGAACTACACCCGCATTGGGCGCAGATTATAGGCAGAGGGCCGCACAATGGCGGCTCGAAGACCGCACAGGCCCGCCCATGTCCACCGAACTGTCCGCTCCCAAGCCCTTGCGCCTGCTGTGCGTTGTCACACGGGCCGACGCGGCCTGGGCGGCCCGCCTGGCCGCACTGGAAACCTCCCCCTGGGGGCCTTTCGTGCTGGAGCGCTGCGCCGACCACGAAAGCGCGGCCGAGCGCCTGGCGCAGGCGCCGGTGGATGCGGTGCTGGCCGGCCTGCCGGTGGCCAGCTGGCCGGGCCTGCCGCAGACCGCGCTCAACGCGGCGGTGGTGCTGGTGGCGCCCGAAGCACCGCAGCCCCATGCCGTCACCCGCCTGCTGAGCCAGGGGGTGCAGGACGTGTTGCCGGTGGCCGAACTGCACGGCGATGCACTGCCACGCGCCCTGCGCCTCGCGGTGGAGCGCAAGCGCATCGAGCGCGAGGCGCGCAAGGCCTACGCCACCGACCTGGCCACCGGCCTGCCCAACCACATGCAGCTGGCCGAACACATGAGCCACCTGCTGGCCCTGCGCGAGCGCGAGCCCGCACCCATGGCCTTGCTGGTGCTGCGGCTTGAAGGCCTGGCCACCACCGAGGCGCGGCTGGGGCGCGAGTCGGCCAACGTGCTGCGGCGCAAGGTGGCGGTGCGGCTGCGCGCCGGTGTGCGGGCCTCGGACGTGGTGGCCTCGCTTGGCATCGATGCCTTCGCGGTGCTGCTGTCGGCCATTGAGGAGCCTTCGCATGCGCACCGGGTGGCGCAGAAGCTCGCCAATGCGCTGCACCAGCCCTTCAACGTGGCCGGCCACAGCGTGGGTGTGGCGGTGGGTGTGGGCGCGGCGCTGTATCCCGCCGACGGCAAGCAGGCGGACGCCCTGCTGCGCCGTGCCAGCGGCGCCGCTGCCATGACACCGGCGGTGGGGCGTGCCGGTTTCGCCAACCACGGTGAAAGCGGCACGCTGCCCCAGGCCGCCAACGACGACGACGGCTCGCTGGCCTGAAGCCCTGCGAGGGATTGCCCTCGCCATGGCGCCACGTTATATCGGCCCCATGGACCAAGCACCTGCCGCGCCTTCGCCGGATGCCGCGCCGGCGTTCCCGGCCGACCTGTATCGCCAACTGCGCATCCTGGCGCGCGCACGCCTGCGCCATGGTGGCCGGCAGACGCTGCTGGATACCACGGCGCTGGTGCACGAAGCCTATTTGCGCATGAGCGCGGCCGGCCTGGCCGCGTCGGAGCGGCGCGCGCTGCTGGCGTATGCCGGCCGCACCATGCGCTCGGTGATCGTGGACTTCGCCCGCAAGCGCCAGGCGGACCGCCGGGGCGGCAGCGCAGGGAGGGTGACGCTCACCGAAGGGCAGGCGCCTGCCGCGCCCACGGCCGCCGAGCAGGTGCTGCACGTGCACGAGGCCCTGGTGGCGCTGGAAGCACTGGACGAGCGCCTGGCGCGGGTGGTGGAGCTGCGCTACTTCGTGGGCCTGTCCGAGGCCGAGATCGCGCAGGCGCTCGAGGTGTCGGAGCGCACCGTGCGGCGCGATTGGGAAAAGGCCCGGCTGCTGTTGCAGCGCGAGCTCCTCGTCTGAGCGGCTGCACCACGTCCCCAACCATGGGGATGGTGGGGTAGCGGCTGCGGGCGTACACCGGCTGGCGCCTCACCGCCGCGCCCGCACCCCACCCGCTCGATGAACGCCCGCTTCGGCATCGACGCCGCCACCTGGTCCCGCCTGAGCCCGCTGCTGGACCAGGCGCTCGACCTGCCCGCCGCCCAGCGGCCCGCATGGCTGCAGGCCCTGCCCACCGAGTCGGGCGCGCTCAAGCCCCTGCTGGCCGAGCTGCTCGCCGCGCACGAGGCCGGCGCGGCATCAGGCCTCAGCACATTGCCCCCGCTGGACGGGGCCTCGCAGCACCAGGCCGGTGACACGGTGGGCGGCTACCGGCTGCGCCGGCCGCTGGGGGCCGGTGGCATGGGCGAGGTGTGGGAGGCCGTGCGCGTGGATGGGCTGATCGACCGGCCGGTGGCGCTGAAGCTGCCGCATGCCGGCAGCGACCGCCATGCACTGGCCGCCCGCATGGCGCGTGAGCGCAGCATCCTCGCCGCGCTGGACCATCCGCACATCGCGCGTTTGTACGACGCCGGCATCGCGGCAGACGGCCAGCCCTTTCTTGCACTGGAGCTGGTGCAAGGCGAGCGCATCGACCGCTGGTGCGACAGCCGGCAGCTGGACATGCCTGCGCGCCTGCGCCTGTTCCTGCAGGTGGCCCATGCGGTGGCACACGCTCACGCGCAGCTGGTGGTGCACCGGGACCTGAAGCCGTCGAACCTGCTGGTGGACGAGGGCGGCCAGGTGAAGCTGCTCGACTTCGGCATCGCCAAGCTGCTGGAAGCGCCGCAGGACGAATCGCAAGCCCTGACGCAGCAGGGCCGCCGGCCCTTGACGCCCGAATACGCGTCGCCCGAGCAGATCGGCGGCGCGGCGGTGGGCACCCGATCGGACATCTATTCCCTCGGCGTGGTGTTGTGCGAGCTGCTCAGCGGGCAGCGGCCGTATCGCCTGCGCCGCGGCACGCGTGCCGAGCTCGAACAGGCGGTACTCGAGGCCGAGCCGGCGCGGCCCAGCGACCTGGCGCACGGCCCGTCCCGCCGGGCGTTGCGCGGCGACCTGGACACCATCGTGCTGATGGCGCTGAAGAAGGATCCGGCGCAGCGTTATGCCACCGTGGACGCGATGGCGGCGGACATAGCGCGCCACCTTGCCGGCCGCCCGGTGCTGGCGCGCGCCGACAGCACCTGGTACCGCACCTCCAGGTTCGTGGCCCGCAACGCGGTCGCGGTGGCGGTGGGCGCGGCCGCGTGCGCCGCGCTGGTGGCCGGTGCCGGTATCGCGGTCTGGCAGGCGCGCGAGGCCCGTGCCGAAGCGCGCCGGGCCGACGAGGTCAAGCGCTTTCTCGCCGCCCTCTTCAAGGAAGCCAACCCCTACCTCGGCGGCAAGGCACCCAGTGCGATGGACCTGGTGAAACAGGCCGATCGCAAGCTCGGGCGTTTCATGGTGGCCCAACCGGCCGTGCGCGTGGAGCTGGGCACCATGCTCGGTGAAAGCCTGATGATGCTGGGCGACCTGGACGCGGCCGAGGCGGCCATCGACCGCGCCGCCACGCAGGCGCGCCAGCTCCTCCCCCAGCACCATCCGCAGGCCCTGCATGCCCGGCTGCTGCAGGTGCAGGTGGACCGGCTGCGCGGGCGCGCCGCCCAGGCCCGCCAGGCCCTGGACACCCTGGTGCCGCAGCTGCGCCGGGACGACACATTGCCGGAAGACCTGGTGGTGGCCCTGCAGGCCCAGGCCCTGCTGCTGATCGACGTGGGCGACTACTCCGGCGCCTCCCGCGTGGCCGTGGAATCAGCCCAGCTGGCCCTGCAGCGCCTGGGCCGCCAGCATCCCGACACCGTGGGCGCCGCCATCCTCCTGGGCCTGGCGCACCGCTATGACAAGCGCTTCGACGCTGCGCGCGAGGCGGCGGGCCAGGCCCTGTCCCTGGCGCTGGAGGCCTATGGCGCGGACGGGCCGCATCCGCGCGTGATCGAGGCGCGGGCCACCTACGGCCGCGCCCTCGCCGACACAGGGGACTTGGCCGGCGGCATCGCCCAGCTGCAGCATGCGGTGGCCGATGCACGCACCTTGCTGGGCAACAACAGCCACCTCACCGGCGTGCTGCTGCAGAACCTGGTGGCCTACCAGATCGACCTGGGTGAGCTGGCGCAGGCCGAGCGCAACAGCCAGGAGGCCCTGGCGATCCTCGGTGCCCAGGTCGAAAAGGAGTCGTTCACCTATGCCGGCACGCTGGCCGCGCACGGGCTGGCCTTGCTGGCGCAGTACAAGGCCGGCCGCGCGGCCCCTGTGCTGACGGAAGCGGTGCAGATCCTGCAGCGCGTGCTGGGGCCCCAGCACGAGGCCACCCTGACCGCGCGCAGCCACTTGGCCCTGGCGCAGGCCCTGAATGGGGAGCTCGCGCAGGCGCGCGCCGGCATCGAGGCCGTGGCCACGCAGTTGGCCGGCACCCGGGTGGCGCCCGCCGTGCAGGCCCGCGCGGCGTATGTGCGGGCCCTCGTGCTGCGCCGGTCCGCGCAGCCGCTGCCCGGCGCGCTGCTGGAGGGGCTGGTCGAATCGACCGACATGTCACCCAAGCTGCAGCGCGAGCGCATGCGCGCCGGCGCCGAGCTGGGCGCTCTGCTCGCAGCCCAGGGAGACCAAGCCGGTGCCGCGCGCCGGCTCGGCGACGCCCTGGCCGCCTTTGCCAGGCTGGAACGCCAGCTGACACCCCCCCATGCCGAGGCGCTGGTCGCGATGGCCAAGCTGCACCTGGCGCAGGGCCGCGCGCAGGAGGCGCTGCCGCTGCTGGAGCGGGCCCATGCCTACTGGCAGGCTGCCGACGCGCCGGGGCCCTGGGCCGAAGCGGCCGCGGCGGCGCTGGCGCAATGCCGGGCGGCGCTGCGCCACACCCCCTAGATCGAAGACGATCGTTGCGCCCAGGCGTGGCCGCTTGGCGGGCCGGACCGCGTCTGTACAGGGGTCTCGACACTTTTTTGGAGGACCCCACGATGCGCACATCACCCATTGCCATCGCGCTGCTCGCGGCGCTGGCCACCACCGGCGCGTGCGCCGGCCCGGCGCTGGCCGAACGCGAGTCGGTCGCGCAGGTCAGCTATTTCGGCGCCTTCTCGACGCTCAGCGATTCGGGCAGCGACGGCTCGCCAATCCCTGTCACCTCCCTGGACGCCAACCGGTCGCTGGCCCTGAACGGCTTGCACCACTGGGACGACAGCTTCTCGATGTGGAGCTTCTCCTACGACGTCGCCTGGTCGGTGCAGCAGGCGTTCAGCCTGCAGCCCGGCGTGGGCGGGCTGCGCTCGCTCAACGCCGAGGGGCACACCGCACTGGGCCTGGCCTCCGAGCTGATCTTCCTGGGCCAGCCGGCCGGTGGCATCAGCTCGTACATCGAGGCGGTGAACGACCAGGCCTTCGTGTTCACGCTCGATGCGGCGAGCCGCTTCGAGCTGGAGGGCGACACCGGCGGCGGCCAGTTCATCAAGCTGCAGCGCTGGGACGACCCGCAGGCGCGCTGGATGGACACCGGCACCGTGTCCCACCTGAACACGCTGGACATGGCGTTCGATATCGACGGGCAGCTTGCGGCCGGCCGGTACCGATTGCTCAACCGGCTGCAGGACGACCGGGCCGATGGCGCGCCGCCGCAGATCGATGCGCACTGGAACTATGGACTGGTGTTCACCGACGTGGCGCCGGTGCCGGAGCTGCCGACACCCGCGCTGCTGCTGGCCGGGCTGAGCGCGGCCAGCTGGTTGGCGCGGCGCCGCCCCCGTGGCCTGGCACACGACGGACAGCGGCCGTGATCGACCTCGTCGGCTATGTCGCTTCCGGTCTTGTGCTGGCGACCTTCTGCATGCGCGACATGGCCGCCTTGCGGCTGCTGGCCATGGCCAGCAATCTGGCCTTCATCGCCTATGGCGCGGGCGCCGGCATTGCGCCTGTGCTCACCCTTCACCTGCTGCTGCTGCCGATGAACGCCTGGCGCTGGCTGCAGCAACGATCCTATGGAGATCTGCACCATGACTCACACCTCGCTCCACACGGCCCGGCTGGCCGCCATCGTGGCACTCCTGGCCGGCGCCAACGCGCACGCCGCCCGGCCCGCCAACCTGGCCGGCACCACCTGGACCGCCCGCATCGACAACGGCACGGAACAGCTGGTGATCCAGCGCCAGGGCGGCCCCGGCACGGCCGGCGGCCCCGACTGCCTGATGGTGGAGGGCACCATCGGCCCGGCGCCCGTGCGCGGCTGGTACTGCCCGGCCACTGGTCGGCTGCACCTGCGGCACAGCAACATGGCGACCGGCGTGACGGTGAGGGTGATCGACGCCCATGTCAGCACCGAAGTGACCGGCCAGCCGCTGTACCTGGGCGGCACGGTGGCGGTGGACGATGCGGCCTTCGGCGCGCTGGGCGTCTACAACTTTTCGGCGGTGAAGTGAGGGCTGCAGCGAGAGCTCAGCGCTGGATGTCGCCCAGGCAGAGGTACTTCACCTCGAGGTAGTCGGCGATGCCGTGGTGCGAGCCTTCGCGCCCCAGGCCGGATTGCTTGACGCCGCCGAAGGGCACTTCGGCGGTGGAGATCAGGCCGGTGTTCACGCCCACCATGCCGTACTCCAGCGCTTCGCCCACGCGGAAGATGCGGCCGATGTCGCGGCTGTAGAAGTAGCTCGCGAGGCCGAACTCGGTGTCGTTGGCCAGGCGGATGGCTTCTTCTTCGGTCTTGAAGCGGAACACCGGCGCCACCGGGCCGAAGGTCTCTTCGCGGGCGCACAGCATGTCGGACGTGGCGTCGGCCAGCACGGTGGGCTCGAAGAAGCGCTCGCCGATCTTGTGGCCGCCCACCACCACGCGGGCGCCCTTGGCCACCGCATCGGCCACGTGGCGTTCCACCTTGGCCAGGCCGTCCTGGTCGATCAGCGGCCCCTGGTTCACGCCCGGCTCGAAGCCGTTGCCCACCTTGATGCCGCGGGCTTTTTCAGCGAGCTTGGCGATGAAGGCGTCGTACACGCTCTCCTGCACGTAGAGCCGGTTGGCGCACACGCAGGTCTGGCCGGCGTTGCGGTACTTGCTCACCAGCGCGCCTTCGGCCGCACTGTCGAGGTCGGCATCGTCGAACACGATGAAGGGTGCGTTGCCGCCCAGCTCCAGGCTGAGCTTCTTGATCGTGGGCGCGCATTGCTTCATCAGGATGCGGCCCACCTCGGTGGAGCCGGTGAAGGAGAGGTGGCGCACCAGGTCGCTGTCGCACAGCACCTTGCCGACCTCGATGGAGTTGGCACCGTCGGCGGTCACCACGTTCAACACACCCGGCGGCATGCCGGCGCGCTGTGCCAGCTCGGCCACGGCCAGCGCCGACAGCGGCGTCTGCTCCGCCGGCTTGATGACCACCGGGCAGCCGGCGGCCAGCGCCGGCGCCACCTTGCGCGTGATCATCGCGATCGGGAAGTTCCAGGGTGTGATGGCCGCGCACACGCCCACCGGCTGCTGGATGACGAGGTAGCGCTTGTTGTTGTCGGTGGTGGGCACCGTTTCGCCGTAGACACGGCGGGCCTCTTCCGCAAACCATTCGATGAAGCTGGCGCCGTAGCTCACTTCGCCCTTGGCTTCGGCCAGCGGCTTGCCCTGTTCGGCGGTCATGATGGTGGCCAGGTCGTCGGCATGCTGGTGCAGCAGGTGGAACCACTTCATCAGGATGGCGCCGCGCTCCTTGGCCGTCTTGCGCGCCCAGGGCGCCCAGGCCGCATGCGCTGCCTTCAGCACGGTGCGGGCGGCCTCGGCATCGATGTTGGCCACATCGGCCAGCAGCGCGCCGGTGGCCGGGTCGTGCACCTCGAAGCGCGCCGCGCCACGCAGCCACTCGCCGTTGGCCAGCGCATCGGTCTTGAGCAGCGTGGGGTCCTTCAACTGGGCGAGCGGAGAGCGGGACATGCGGGGGCCTTTCAAGGTCTGGAGGTTCGTTTCACTCTACTGCGCCGGGGCCGGCCCATGCGCGGTGTCAGGCTTCAGCGGTAGTGCACGCCGGGCAGCACGCACAGCATCTCGTACAGCAGGTTGGCACCCAGCAGCGCGGTGTTGCCGCTGGGGTCGTAGGGTGGCGACACCTCGACCAGGTCACCGCCCACCAGGTTGAGGCCGCGGCAGCCGCGGATGATCTCCAGCGCCTGCGGCACAGTGAGCCCGCCGATCTCCGGCGTGCCGGTGCCGCCGGCATACGAGGGGTCGATGCCGTCGATGTCGAAGCTCAGGTACACCGGCCGGTCAGGGCCGATGCGTTCGCGCACCTGCGCCATCAGCGGCGCCAGCGACTGGTACCAGACCTCATGCGCCTGCACCACGGTGAAGCCCTGGGCGCGCGGCCAGTCGAAGTCGTCGGCCGCGTAGCCGGTGCCGCGCAGGCCGATCTGCCAGACGGTGTCGCAGGCGAGCAGGCCTTCTTCCACCGCGCGGCGAAAGGGCGTGCCGTGAGCGATGGCTTCGCCGAACATGTCGTCGTTGATGTCGGCATGCGCGTCCACATGCACCAGCGCCACCGGGCCGTGGCGGCGTGCGATGGCGCGCAGGATGGGCAGCGCGATGGTGTGGTCGCCGCCCAGCGTGAGCGGCTTGCAGCCGGAGGCCAGCACCTCGTCGTAGAAGTGTTCGATGATGCCCACCGACTTGGGCAGCGAGTAGGTGTTGATCGGCACGTCGCCCAGGTCGGCCACTTGCAGCATGTCGAAGGGCGCGGCGCCGGTGGCCATGTTGTAGGGGCGCAGCAGGGCCGACTCGGCGCGCATCTGGCGCGGGCCGAAGCGCGCCCCCGGCCGGTTGGAGGTGCCGATGTCCAGCGGCACACCGATGAAGGCGGCGTCCAGGCCGGCCGGCGAGGTGGCAGCCGGCAGCCGCATCATGGTGCCCGGGCCGGCGAAACGCGGCATGGCATTGCCGCTGAGCGGTTGGTTGAAGTCCATAGCCTTCAGCGCCTGCGGCCCCGCAGCCATTCCAGCACCAGCAGCAAGCTGGTGGTGAAAACGATCAGCAGTGTGGCGACCGCGGCGATCGTGGGCGAAATGTTCTCGCGGATGCCGGTGAACATCTGGCGCGGCAGGGTCACCTGCTGCGGCCCGGCGAGGAACAGGGTGACCACCACCTCGTCGAACGAGGTGGCAAACGCGAACAGCGCGCCGGAGATCACGCCCGGCGCGATCACCGGCAGGGTGATGCGGAAGAAGCTGCGCACCGGCCCGGCGCCCAGGCTCAGCGAAGCACGCACCAGGTTCTGGTTGAAGCCCTGCAAGGTGGCCAGCACGGTGGTCAGCACGAAGGGCGCCCCCAGGGCCGCATGCACCAGGATCAGCCCGGTGTAGGTGTCGGCCAGGCCGGCATTGGCGAAGAACAGGTAGGTGCTCACGCCCACCACCACGATGGGCACCACCATGGGCGCGATCAGCACGCTCATCAGCAGGCCCTTGAACGGGAAGTTCGCGCGCGCCAGGCCCACGGCGGCCAAGGTGCCCAGCGAGGTGGCGATCAGCGTGGCGGCGGGTGCCACGATGAAGCTGTTCTTCGCCGCGCGCACCCACTCGGCCGAGTCGAAGAGGTTGTGGTACCAGCGCAGCGACCAGCCGGTGATCGGGTAGATCAGGAAGGTGCTGTCCGAAAACGACAGCGGAATGATCACCAGGATGGGCAACAGCAGGAAGGCCAGCACGCCCACGCACAGGCCACGGAAGGCCCACCAGCCGGCCTTGTCCAGCGGCGTGGCGTAGGCGGGGAATTGCGGCTTCAGGAAGGCAAGGGGGCTGGCGGCCCCCTCGGGGGGCAGCGAACGAAGTGAGCGTGAGGGCTTCATCATCCGAGGCTCAGCTCCGACTTCACAATGCGGCGGTACACCGCATACAGCACCAGCGTGGCGGCCAGCAGCAGCGCGCCCAGCGCACAGGCCATGCCCCAGTTGATGTTCACGTTGGTGTACTGCGCGATGTAGTAGCTCAGCATCTGGTCGTCACCACCGCCCAGCAAGGCCGGCGTCACGTAGTAGCCGATGCTCAGGATGAACACCAGCAGGGCGCCGGCGCCGATGCCCGGGTACGTCTGCGGCACGTAGACGCGGAAGAACGCGGCCAGCGGCGGGCTGCCCAGCGACACCGCGGCGCGCAGGTAGGTGCCGGGCACGCTCTTCATCACGCTGTACAGCGGCAGGATCATGAAGGGCAGCAGGATGTGCACCATCGCGATCACCACGCCGGTGCGGTTGAACAGCAGCTGCAGTGGCTGCGAGATCAGGCCCAGGCCTTGCAGCGCGCCGTTCACCAGCCCGCCCGACTGCAGCAGCACGATCCACGCCGCCACGCGCACGAGGATGGAGGTCCAGAACGGCACCAGCACCAGGATCATCAGCACATTGGCCTGCCGCGCCGACAGCGTGCTCAGCCAATAGGCCAGCGGATAACCCAGCAGCAGGCACACCACGGTGACCACCGCGCTGATCTGGAAGGTGCGCCCCAGGATGGGCGCGAACACACGCTGGTCGGCCGGCATGCGCTCGATGTCACCCTGCGCATCACGCTTGAGGTCCACCGAGGCCAGCAGGTAGTCGGCGGTCCAGCGCGAGCTGTTCTTGGCGATCGCCTGCCAGTACTTCGGCTCGGCCCAGCGCTCGTCCAGCGCCAGCATCCTGGCTTTCACCTCGGCCGGTGAGCCATCGATCGGCAGTGCCTTGTAGGTGTTGAGGATCAGCGAGCGTGCGCCGGCCACCTCGCTGTTGAGCCGGCGCGCCAGGGCGCCGGCATCCGAGCGGTCGGGCAGGGCGGCCAGGTCGGCCGCCACGGCCGCGAAAGCGCTCGGTGGCGGCACCTCTTCGCGGTTCCAGCGCTGCAGCGCCTCGCCGGTGCGCGGCAAGGTGCTGGCCACCTCGGGGTTCTCCACGGCGCGCTTGAGCAGCGCGCCGATCGGCACCAGGAAGGTCAGCAGCAGGAAGCCCAGCAGCGGTAGGGTGAGGGCAAACGCACGCAGCTTGCGCATGCGCTCGGCCCGCGCCAGCGAGCGCTGCAGGCTGGTGCCACCAACGGGCAGTGGAACCGCGAGGGTGCTCATGCGCTGCGGCTTATTGCGCGACCCAGGAGGCGAAGCGCTTTTCCAGCTCCTCGCCCTGGTCGGCCCAGAACTTCACGTTGAACTGCACCGCGTCCTTCGCATTGGCCGGCGACGTGGGCAGGTTCGCCAGTACCTTCGGGTGCAGCTTGGCCAGCGCCTTGTTGTTGGTGGGGCCGTAGGAGATCTCCTCCGCGTACTTGGCCTGGTTGTCCGGCTGGCTGGCGAACTGGATGAACTTGTAGGCCGCGTCGCGGTTGGGTGTGCCCTTGGGAATGGTCCAGTAGTCCAGGTCGTAGATGCCGCCGTACCAGGCCACCTGCAGATACTTGCCTTCGCGCTGCGCGGCGCTGATGCGGCCGTTGTAGGCGGTGCTCAGCACCACGTCGCCGGCCACCAGGAACTGCGGCGGCTGCGCGCCCGCTTCCCACCACTGGATCTGCGGCTTGAGCTCGCCGAGCTTCTTGAACGCGCGGTCGGCGCCTTCCTTGGTGGAGAGCACCCTGTACACGTCGGCCGGCTTCACGCCGTCGGCCATGAGCGCGAACTCCAGGTTGTAGCGCGCGCCCTTGCGCATGCCGCGCTTGCCGGGGTACTTCTTCTGGTCCCAGAAGTCGGCCCAGCTGGTGGGGCGATCCTTGATCTTCTCGCCGTTGTAGGCCATGACGGTGGACCACACGAAGATGCCCACGCCGCATTCGTGCACGGCGGCGGGCTGGAAGTCGGCCTTGTTGCCCACCTTGGCCCAGTCGATCTTCTCGAACAGGCCTTCGTCGCAGCCGCGGGTGACGTCCGGGCTTTCCACTTCCACCACGTCCCAGGTGACCTTCTTGGTCTCGACCATGGCCTTCACCTTGGCCTGTTCGCCGTTGTATTCCACCGGCACCACCTTCACCCCGGTCTTCTCGAAGGGTTCGTAGTAGGCCTTCTTCTGCGCATTGGCGTTGGCGCCGCCGAAGTTCACGACCGTGATCTGCGACTGGGCCAGCGCGGGCAGCGCAAAGCCGGCCGCAACGACGACGGCCATGGCCAGGATGGTCTTGTTCATGGGGAGACTCCTTCGGGAGTGGGTGAGGGAAGGGAATAGATGCGGATCAGGTCCGGCGGGAACTCCAGCCACACGTCGTCGCCTGCCTGCAGCGGCTTCACCGCCGCCAGCGGCACCTTGACGGTGCTGTCCGGCTGGCCCCGGCCCGTGTTGCACAGCAGGCGCAGGTGGTCACCGTAGTAAATGACGCCGGCCACGCGTGCCTGCAGCACATTGGCGCGTTCGGCCGGTGCTTGCGTGTGCACGACGATGCGTTCGGGCCGGATGCAGGCCTCCACAGCCTCGCCCACCTGGGCGCCGTTGACGTTCAGGCCCGTGATCACGCGGCCATCGGGCAGCACGATGCCGCAGCGTTCGCTGTCGGCCGCGCGCACGGTGCCCTTGAGCACGGTGCTGTCGCCGATGAAGCCGGCCACGAAGCGGTTGGCCGGCGCTTCGTACATCTGCTCCACGGGCGCGATCTGCTGGATGGCGCCGTCGTTGAACACCGCCACCCGGTCGCTCATGGTGAGCGCCTCGCCCTGGTCGTGGGTGACGTACACGAAGGTCACGCCGAGCTGGCGGTGCAGCTCCTTCAGCTCGATCTGCATGTGTTCGCGCAATTGTTTGTCCAGCGCGCCCAGCGGCTCGTCCATCAGCACCAGCTGCGGCTCGAACACCAGTGCGCGTGCCAGCGCCACCCGCTGCTGCTGGCCGCCCGACAGCTGGGTCGGATAACGATCAGCCAGGCCGTCCAGCCGCACCATGCCCAGCGCCTTGGCCACACGTTGCGCCTGCTCGGTCTGAGCGACCTTGCGCACCGTCAACGGATAGGCCACGTTCTGGCCCACCGTCATGTGCGGGAACAGTGCGTAGTTCTGGAACACCATGCCGAAGTGGCGCTTGTGCGGCGGTGTGCGGGTGATCGGCTTGCCGTCCAGCACGATGTCGCCGGCGGTGGGGGACTCGAACCCGGCCAGCATCATCAGCGTGGTGGTCTTGCCGGAACCAGAGGGCCCGAGCAGGGTGAGGAACTCGCCGCGCCGGATGTCCAGGTCAAGCTGGCGCACCACGAGGTGCACGCCGTCGTAGGTTTTCTGCACGCCGCGAAAGCGCACCAGCGGCTCCGCCGTGGCAAGCGGGCGCTCCGCAGGTTCGAGCGGCGGGGCGGCCACGGCCTTCATTGGGCCGCGGCCAGGCTGTCGGCCAGGATCTGCAGGCCCTCGGCCACCAGCGCGTCGGCGGCCGTCAGCGGCACCAGGATGCGGATCACGTTGCCGTAGGTGCCGCAGGACAGCAGGATCAGCCCGCGCCGGGCGGCTTCTGCCACCACCCGCTTGGTGAGCTGTGCGTCGGGCCGCGCCAGGTCCCCACCTTCGAAGAGCTCGATCGCCACCATCGCGCCCAGGCCGCGCACGTCGCCAATCGCCGGCGTGTGCGCCCCGATGCGCCGCAGGCCGGCCACCAGCGCTTCGCCCATCGCCCGGCTGCGCTGCAGCAGCTGCTCGTCCTCGAACACCTTCAGCACCGCCAGCGCGGCGGCGCAGCCGATCGGCGAGCCGGCGTAGGTGCCACCCAGGCCGCCAGGCGCCGGTGCGTCCATCACGTCGGCGCGGCCCACCACGCCGGCGAGCGGGAAGCCGCCGGCCAGCGACTTGGCGGTGGTGATCAGGTCCGGCGCCACCGGCCACTGCTCGCTGGCGAACCAGGTTCCGGTGCGGCCGGCGCCGGTCTGCACCTCGTCGGCAATGATCAGGATGCCGTGGCGATCGGCAATTTGCTTCAACCCTGTGATGAACTCCGGCGGCGCGACATAGAAACCGCCTTCGCCCTGCACCGGCTCCAGGATGAAGGCCGCCACGCGCTCGGCCTCGATGTCGTTCTTGAAGATGGTTTCCACCGAGGCCAGCGCATCCGCCACGCTGATGCCGTGCAGCTCGTTGGGGAAGAGGGCGTGGAACACCTCGTTGGGGAAGGGCCCGAAGCCCAGCTTGTAGGGCGCCACCTTGCCGGTGAGGCCCAGCGTCATCAGGGTGCGGCCGTGGTAACCGCCGGTGAAGGCGATCACCCCGGCGCGCCGGGTGAAGCTGCGTGCGATCTTCACCGCGTTTTCCACGGCTTCGGCGCCGGTGGAGAGGAACAGCGTCTTCTTGGCGAAGTGGCCCGGCGCCAGCGCGTTCAGCCGCTCGGCCAGCTCCACGTAGGGCTCGTAGGCCAGCACCTGGAAGCAGGTGTGGGTGTACAGGTCCAGCTGCGCCTTCACCGCGGCGATCACCTCGGGATGGCAGTGGCCGGTGTTCAGCACCGCGATGCCGCCGGCGAAGTCGATGTAGCGCCGACCCTCCACGTCCCACAGCTCGGCGTTGGCGGCGCGCGCCACGAAGATCTCGTGCGCCTGGCCGACGCCGCGGGCCACGGCGGCGTGGCGGCGCGCCATCAGGGCGGCATTGCTGAGATGGGGTTCGCGGTGCATGGGGCTCTCCTCGGGGCTGGGACTGCTGGCGACTGTAGGCACCGGGGGTGCGGGCCGCCATATACAGCCACGCGGCTCGCGTGGTGTACTGTGCAGGTGCCGGCCCCTGTACATGGAACCCCTGACATGGAACCCACACGCTCACGTTGTTCGCTGCCCCCCGAGGGGGCGCCAGTGCCCTTCGGGCGGCCGGGCGGGCACTGACTCAGCGCCGGCTTGGCACACTCCCGCGTATCGCTTTCCGGCCCCGCCATGCTGAACGTCGACCCCGCTTCGTCCACGCCGCTTGTCACACAGATCGTCGAGGGCTTTCGCCGGCTCATCGCCGACGGGGCGCTCAAGCCGGGCGCCAAGCTGCCGTCCATCCGCAGCTTCGCGGTCTCGCACGGCGTGAGCGTGTTCACGGTGGTGGAGGCCTACGACCGGCTGGTGGCGCAAGGCTGGCTCACGTCCAAGGCGCATGCGGGCTTCTTCGTGCGCCGGCGCAGTGAGGAAACCCCTGCCGCCGAGGCGCCGCGGCCCGACCTGCGCTTCGACGCGCGCTGGTACCTCAAGCACATCTTCGAAAACAGCAACCTGCCGCTGAAGGCCGGCTGCGGCTGGATGCCGCACGACTGGCTGTTCGAGGACGGCGTGCGCCGCAGCCTGCGCCACCTGGCGAGCGACGGCGTGCAGCTGGGCGGCTACGGCCTGCCCTACGGTCACCTGGCGCTGCGCCAGCTCATCGCCGAAGGCCTGGCGCAGCACCAGATCTCGGTGGGCGCCGACCAGGTGCTGCTGACCCAGGGCTCCAGTCAGGCGCTGGACCTGGTGGCGCGCCGGCTGGTGCGCCCCGGTGACGCGGTGCTGGTGGACGACCCGGGCTACCCCAACCTGATGTTCATGCTGCGCTTCCTGGGCGCGCGGCTGGTGGGCGTGCCACGCCGGCCCAATGGCTACGACCTCGCGGCGCTGGAAGCGCTGATGATCGAGCACCGGCCGGTGGCCTTCTTCACCCAGCCGCGCTTGCAAAGCCCCACCAACGCCACCACGCCGCTGGCCCAACTGTACCGGGTGCTGCAGCTGGCCGAGGCGCACGACGTGGCGCTGGTGGAGAACGACATCTACGCCGACATCGACCCCGAGCCGCGGCCCTCGCTGGCCAGCCTGGACCAGCTGCGCCGCGTGGCTTATGTCGGCAGCTATTCCAAGACCATCTCGCCCAACATCCGCGTCGGCTACCTGGTGGCGCGGCCGGAGCTGGTGGACGAACTGGCCCAGCTGAAGATGGTGTCCGGCCTGACCTCGTCCGACCTCACCGAGCGCCTGGCCTATGGCGCCCTCACCGAAGGGCGCTGGCGCAAGCACCTGAAGTCGCTGCGCGACCGGCTGGCCGCGGCGCATGGGCAGGTGTCGCACCGGCTGGCCCAGCTGGGCTTCGAGATCTTCCACGAGCCCAAGGCCGGCATGTACCTCTGGGTGCGCCACCCCGACCTGACCGACAGCGCCGAGCTGTCGCAGCGCGCGGCGGCGGCCGGCATCATGCTGGGCCCGGGCCACCTGTTCCTGGTGGAGCCGCACACCACCGGATGGCTGCGTTTCAACGTGGCGTTCAGTGACGACGAGCGGCTGTACGGGTTTTTGGCCGAGCAGATTGCTTTGCATCCGCAGCCGGCGACGGTGTAGCGCAAACGCCTTCCCGCGATGACCGGCGCGTCTGATCGGGCCGGCGGGGCGCTCTGCTGCGCTCATGTCCCCCGGGCCTGTGGCCCTCCTCCTTTACTTCGCTCCGCAGAACGCCCCACCGGCCCGATCCCCCACCATCGTGGCTATTCCTTCCCCGCCCACCACGAGTGGTGGAGTGGCAAGGCTGGGGTGTGGCCCCGTAGCGAAGTCAAGGAGGAGGGCCGCAGGCCCGGGGGACATGAGCGAAGTGGGCCACACCCCAGCCTTGCCAACGCGCTCGACCACCCCTTTCCTATAATCAAAGGTTCCGCCGAATCAAGCACTTAACTGGCCCCCGCCGAGAGAGAACCGGATGAAAGCCTCCGAGATCCGCAACACGTTCCTGAAGTTCTTCGAGTCGAAGGGCCACCAGATCGTGGCCTCCTCGCCGGTGGTGCCGGGCGACGACCCGACGCTGCTGTTCACCAACGCGGGGATGAACCAGTTCAAGGACGTGTTCCTCGGCTTCGACAAGCGGCCGTATTCGCGCGCCACCACCGCGCAGAAGTGCATCCGCGCCGGCGGCAAGCACAACGACCTGGAGAACGTGGGCTACACCGCCCGGCACCACACCTTCTTCGAGATGCTGGGCAATTTCAGCTTCGGTGACTACTTCAAGAAGGACGCGATTGCCTTCGCCTGGGAGCTGCTGACCGAGCACTTCAAGCTGCCCAAGGACAAGCTCTGGGTGACGGTGTATGCCGAGGACGACGAGGCCTACGACATCTGGCACAAGGACGTGGGCGTGCCCACCGAGCGCATCGTGCGCATCGGCGACAACAAGGGCGCGCGGTATGCGTCGGACAACTTCTGGATGATGGGCGACACGGGCCCCTGCGGCCCCTGCACCGAGATCTTCTACGACCACGGCGAAGGCATCCCCGGCGGCCCGCCGGGCAGCCCCGATGAAGACGGCGACCGCTACATCGAGATCTGGAACAACGTGTTCATGCAGTTCAACCGCGACGAAGCGGGTGTGATGCACAAGCTGCCCAAGCCGAGCGTGGACACCGGCATGGGCCTGGAGCGCATCACGGCGGTGCTGCAGCACGTGCACTCCAACTACGAGATCGACCTGTTCGTGGCGCTGCTGGCTGCGGCCAAGAAGGCAGTGGATGTGGCGGGCGCGGGTGACTGTGACAAGGACTCGCCGTCGCTCAAGGTCATTGCCGACCACCTGCGCGCCTGCACCTTCACGGTCGTGGACGGTGTGATCCCCAGCAACGCCGGCCGCGGCTATGTGCTGCGCCGCATCGCCCGCCGCGCCATCCGCCATGGCTACAAGCTGGGTGCGCGCAAGCCCTTCTTCCACACGCTGGTGCCGGCGCTCGTGGAGCAGATGGGTGAGGCCTATCCGGAGCTGCGCCAGAACGCGCAGCGTGCGATGGACGTGCTCAAGCAGGAGGAAGAGGGCTTCTTCCGCACCATCGCCAACGGCATGGAGATCCTGGAGCGCGCGCTCGCCTCGGGCACGAAGCAGATCGACGGCGACACAGCCTTCAAGCTGCACGACACCTTCGGCTTCCCGGTGGACCTGACGGCCGACGTCTGCCGCGAACGCGGCGTGACGGTGGACGAAGCCCGCTTCAACGAGCTGCTGGACGAGCAGCGCAAGCGCGCCCAGGCGGCGGGCAAGTTCAAGATGGCGCAGGGCCTCGAATACAGCGGCTCGCCCACCACCTTCCACGGCTACGACAAGCTGATCCACGACACCGCGGCGGTGACCGCGATCTATGTGGACGGCACGCCGGTGCAGCAGGCGAACTCCGGCGACGACGCGGTGATCGTGCTCGACCACACACCGTTCTACGCGGAATCCGGCGGCCAAGTGGGCGACACCGGCGAGCTGCGCAGCAATACCAGCCGCTTCATCGTCGAAGACACGCAGAAGATCCAGGCCGATGTGTTCGGCCACCACGGCCGCATCGTCGAAGGCAGCATCAAGATCGGCGACACGCTCAATGCGAAGGTCGATGCCGACAAGCGCGCGCGCACCATCCGCAACCACAGCGCCACCCACCTGATGCACAAGGCGCTGCGGGAGGTGCTGGGCGGCCATGTGCAGCAGAAGGGTTCGCTGGTGACGCCCGAGCGCACCCGCTTCGACTTCGCACACAACGCGCCCGTTACCGATGAGCAGATCCGAAGGATCGAAGCCATCGTCAACGCCGAGATCCTGGCCAATGTGCCCACGCAGGCGCGGGTGATGCCGATCGACGAAGCGCAGAAGTCGGGCGCGATGATGCTGTTCGGCGAGAAGTACGGCGACGTGGTGCGTGTGCTGGAGATCGGCACGAGCAAGGAGCTGTGCGGCGGCACGCACGTACAGCGCACCGGCGACATCGGCCTGTTCAAGATCGTCGCGGAAGGCGGCGTGGCCGCAGGCATCCGACGCATCGAGGCGGTGACCGGCGACAACGCGCTGGCCTACCTGCAATCGCTGGAATCCACCGTGAACCAGGTGGCCGGCACGCTGAAGGCCACGCCGGCCGAGGTGTCGCCGCGCCTGCAGCAGGTGCTGGACCAGGTGCGTTCACTGGAGAAGGAACTCACCGCGCTCAAGAGCCGGCTGGCGTCGTCGCAAGGGGATGACCTGCTCGCGCAAGCCGTGGACGTCAAGGGCCTGAAGGTGCTGGCCGCCACGCTGGACGGCGCCGATGCCAAGGCCCTGCGCGAAACCATGGACAAGCTCAAGGACAAGCTGAAGACCGCGGCCATCGTGCTGGCCGCGGTGGACGGCGGCAAGGTGCAGATTGCCGCCGGCGTCACCGCCGACAGCATCGGCCGGGTGAAGGCGGGTGACCTGGTGAACTTTGTGGCCCAGCAGGTGGGTGGCAAGGGCGGCGGCAAGCCCGACATGGCGATGGCCGGCGGCACCGACCCGAGCAAGCTGCCGGCCGCACTGCAGTCGGTGCAGGGCTGGGTGGCCGAGCGCGCGTGACGCTACGGTGATCCGCAGGCGCCAGGCGCGCCTGCCTCGTCTACCATCGCCGCTCGCTGCCTCCAGGCTGGAGGCCCAACGAGCTCACAAGGCGAGGGAGACACATGAAGATTCAACGGCATGCACGATGGGCGGCTGCGGTCAGCGCCATCGCGCTGTGGAGCACGGGCGCGATCGCGCTCGACTATCCCGAAGCGCCAACGAAGCCGGTGGTGAACATCTACCACGGCGTGGCGGTGACCGATCCCTACCAGTGGCTGGAGCAGGGTGGCGCCGCCGAGGTCAAGGACTGGGTGGCCGCGGAGAACCGCCTGAGCCGCCAGTGGCTGGACGCGGTGCCCGGACGTGCGCTGCTGCGTGAGCGCATCGACCGCCTGATGAAGTCGAACTCGAATGCCTACTTCGACTTGATCGAGCGCGGAGGCCAGGTCTTCGCCATGAAGAGCCAGCCGCCGAAGCAGCAACCGCTGCTGGTGCTGCTGAAGTCGGTGGACTCCACCACCGAAGAGCGTGTGGTGCTGGACCCGAACACGCTGTCCGACCACGGCGCCATCACCATCGACTTCTACGAGCCCTCATTGGACGGGCGCAAGGTGGCGGTGTCGCTGTCGGCCAATGGCAGCGAGGATGGCACGCTGCATGTCTACGACGTGGCCACCGGCAAGGCCCTGCCCGATGAGGTGCCCCGCGTGGCATACCCCACCGGTGGCGGCTCGGTGGCCTGGAACGCCGACGGCAGCGGCTTCTTCTACACCCGCTATCCGGCACCCGGCGAGCGGCCGGACGCCGACGTCCACTTCTTCCAGCAGGTGTGGTTCCACCGGCTGGGCACGCCGGCCGCCAAGGACCGCTACGAAGCCGGGCGCGACTTCCCCCGCATTGCCGAGACCGTGCTGGAAACCGCACGCGACGGCGCCGCCACCACCGCGCTGGTGGCCAACGGCGACGGGGGTGACTATGCGCTGTACCTGCGGCAGGGCAGCCGCTGGCACAAGCTCGCGGACTTTGCCGATGGCATCAAGCAGGCCCGCTTCGGCAACGACGGCTGGCTGTACCTGCTGTCGCGCAAGGGTGCGCCCAAGGGCAGGATCCTGCGTGTGTCGATGAAGCAACCGCAGCTGGCGAAGGCCGAGGTCGTGCTGCCTGAAAGCGATGGCACGGTGGAGGCGTTCCAGGTGGCTGACGGCCAGCTGTTCGTCAGCGAACTGCTGGGCGGCCCCTCGCGCCTGCGCGCGGTGAACCTGCAAAGCGGCAAGGTCGACGAGATCTCACTGCCGGATGTCAGCGGCGTGAGCGGGCTGGTGCGCATCGGCCATGGCCAGGTGCTGGCGCGCGTGATGAGCTATGTGGCACCACCGGCGTGGTACCACGTGGCCGTGGGGCAGGCGCCGCGCAAGAGCGCGCTGGCAGTCACTTCAGCGGCCGACTACGGCGACACCGAGGTGCTGCGCGAGTTCGCCACCTCCAAGGACGGTACCAAGGTGCCGCTGACCATCGTCCGCCGCAAGGGCACCGCACTGGACGGCAGCAACCCGACCATCCTCCACGGCTACGGCGGGTATGGCGTCAGCATGACGCCTTACTTCAGCGCCTCGCGCCGGGTGTGGCTGGAACATGGCGGCGTGCTGGTGGTGGCCAACCTGCGCGGTGGTGGTGAATACGGCGAGGCCTGGCATCTGGCCGGCAACCTGACGCGCAAGCAGACGGTGTTCGATGACTTCATTGCCTCGGCCGAATACCTGGTTCAGCGCGGCTACACCCAGCCCGCACGGCTGGCCATCCAGGGCGGCAGCAACGGCGGCCTGCTGATGGGCGCGGCGCTCACCCAGCGGCCGGAGCTGTTCCGGGCGGTGGACAGCTCGGTGGGCATCTACGACATGCTGCGGGTGGAGCTCGATCCGAATGGCGCCTTCAATGTCACCGAGTTCGGCTCGGTGAAGGACAAGGCGCAGTTCGAGGCGCTGTATGCCTATTCACCGTATCACCGCGTGAAGGACGGCACCGCCTATCCGGCCGTGCTGATGGTCACCGGCGACAACGATGGGCGCGTCAACCCGGCGCATTCGCGCAAGATGGTCGCGCGCCTGCAGGCCGCGGATCCCAAGGGCCGCCCCATCCTGCTGCGCACCAGCAGCGCCAGCGGGCATGGCATCGGCACCGCGCTGTCCGAGGCGATCGAGCAGGCCACCGACGAATACGCCTTCCTGTTCCATGAGCTCGGGGTGTCGGTCACGGCGCCTTGACCCGCCGCGAGGAGCGCACCGATGAGCACGATCACTGTCCGCCGCGCCAGCGTGAAGGATGCCGCCGCCTATGCACGCGTCATGAGCCATCCGGAGGTGTTCCCCCAGTTGCTGCAGGTCCCCTTCAACGACGAGGAGCTGTGGAAGGCAAGGCTCGCCGAGAGCGCCACGCCCGGCAAACCGGATCTGCACCTGGTGGCCGAGCTGGATGGCGAGGTGGTGGGCAACGGCGGCCTGCACCCTGCGGCCTCGCAACTGCGCCGGCGCCACGCGATGGCACTGGGCATCGCCGTGGCGCATGAGGCGCAAGGCCGCGGCGTCGGCAGCGCGCTGATGCACGCGATGTGCGACTACGCCGACAACTGGGTGCAGGTGCTGCGCATGGAGCTCTCGGTGTTCACCGACAACCATCGCGCGATGGCGCTGTACCGCAAGTTCGGCTTCGAGGTGGAAGGCACCCACCGCGGATATGCGATGCGGCACGGCCAGTACGTGGACGTGCACTCGATGGCACGCTGGCATCCGGCTCCGCCCCGCGTGTCGGCCCCCGGCTGAGGCGTGTGCAGGGCGCCGATGTGGCGGCACCCGGCCGGCTACGATGCGGCATGGCTTCCATCGTTTCCCGAGTGCTGCTGCTTGCACTGACCACACTGAGCCTGGCCGCTTCGGCCCAGCAGTCGGTGCAGGTGCCCAGCCTCGACCCACCCGGCGGCCCGGCGCTGCAGCTGCCGGCGTTCTGGTTCGCTGCGAATGCCACCGGGCCGAGGCCGGCCGTGGTGCTGCTGCATGGGTGTGGCGGGCCGTATGGCAAGCAGCAGGGCCAGCTCTCCGAACGCATGCGCAGCTATGCGAGCCTGCTCAATACGGAAGGCTGGCACGTGCTGGTGACCGACTCGCTCACGCCGCGTGGCGAGCGTGAACTCTGCACCCAGCGCACCGGCACCCGCGCAGTCACGCAGACGCAGCGCCGGCGCGACGCGCTGGGCGCCTTGCGTTGGTTGGCGGCACGGCCGGATGTGGACCCGCAACGCCTGGTGCTGCTGGGCTGGTCCAACGGCGGCAGCACGGTGCTCGCGAGCACCCGCCGCAACCACCCGGAAGTCGCACGGTCGGACATCGCGCCGCGTGCGGCAGTGGCCTTCTATCCCGGCTGCGAGACGGACTTTCAGGCCGGCTACCGGCCGACCGCGCCCTTGCTCCTGCTGGTGGGTGGCAGCGACGACTGGACGCCGCCGCAAGCCTGCGTTCGCCTGACGGAAGCCGCTGGAGGTGCGGCCGGCACACCGCCGGTGCAGCTGCAGGTCTACCCGGGGGCCTACCACGGCTTCGATGGCGACGCCCCGGTTCGCCTGCGCCGCGACGTGCCCAACGGTGCGCAGCCCGGCGCCGGTGTGCACGTCGGGGCTGACCCGGCGGCCCGCGAGGCCTCGCGCGAGCGCCTGCTGGACTTTCTGCACGAGCAGCTGAAATAGCGCCTCGAACGGCAGGCGCGGTGGTATGGCTGCAGCGGGGCGGCGGCCACAATGGCTGCATGCGAATCGGTTTTTCCCTCAACGAAGTGCTCGCCCTGTTGACCGCGGCCACCGCGCTGTTGGCCGTGCTGTGGCGCTTGCGCCGCCGTGCCCGGCCCGGCGGCAAGCCCGGCTGGCTGGCCTGGGGCGCCGACTTCTTCGGCGTGGTGGCGCTGGTGTTCGGCTGCCGGGTCGCCCTGGCCGACTGGAAGGTGGTGCCCACCGGGTCCATGGAGCCCACCGTGCGCGTGGGTGACGTGATCCTCATCAACCATCTGGCCTACGGGCCGCGCCTGCCGTTCACGAACACGGCCCTGCCCTTGGGCCGGCCCCAGCGCGGCGACGTGGTGGTGTTCCGCGACCCGAAGGATGCGTCCGGTTATCTCGTCAAGCGCCTGGTGGGCCTGCCCGGCGACCAGGTGCGCTTCGTGCGCGACGTGGTGTCGGTGAACGGCGAGCCGCTCTCGGCCGCGGTGCTGGGCGCCGGCGAGCGGGCGGAGGACCTGGGCCACTGGCTGGTGCGCGAACAGAGTGCAGGCCGGGAACGGACCATCAAGATCAACCCGGTGCTGCAAGGCGGCATGCCGATGGCGGTGAACGCACCTGACTGCGTGAACGAGGCGGTGGGCGAATGGCACTGCAAGGTGCCCGCCGGCCACTACCTGATGCTGGGCGACAACCGCGACAACTCGGCCGATTCGCGCGTGTTCGGCTTCGTGCCGGAGCAGGAGCTCTACGGCCGGGCCGACCGGGTGATCTTCAACTACAAGGAACTGTCGCGCTTCTGGAACGCGCTATGAAGAAGGGGCCCCGCGGGGCCCCTGGTGCTCACTTCTCGACGAAGGCGCGTTCGATCACATAGTCGCCCTGTTCGCCCTGGCGCGGGCTGATCTGGAAGCCGCGTGCGTCCAACAGCTTGCAGCAGTCGTCCAGCATGGCCTGGTTGCCGCAGATCATTGCGCGGTCCACGGCAGGGTCCAGCGGCGGAAGGCCGATGTCGTCGGTGAGCTTGCCGGTGTCCAGCAGCTCGGTCAGGCGGCCGCGGTTGCGGAAGGGCTCGCGGGTGACGGTGGGGTAGTACACCAGCTTGTCGCGCAGCAGCTCGCCCAGGAACTCGTGCTGCGGCAGCTCCTGCTGGATGTATTCGGAATAGGCCAGCTCGCTCACGGTGCGCACGCCGTGCACCAGCACCACCTTTTCGAAGCGTTCGTAGACCTCCGGGTCCTTGATGATGCTCATGAAGGGCGCCAGGCCGGTGCCGGTGGCCAGCAGGTACAGGTGCTTGCCGGGCTTCAGGTCATGCGCGACCAGGGTGCCCACCGGCTTGCGGCCCACGTAGATCTCGTCGCCTTCCTTCAGGTGCTGCAGGCGGGAGGTGAGCGGGCCGTCCTGCACCTTGATGCTCAGGAACTCCAGGTGTTCCTCATGGTTGGCGCTGGCCACGCTGTAGGCGCGCAGCAGCGGCTTGCCGTTCACCGGCAGCCCGATCATCACGAAGTGCCCGTTGTGGAAGCGCAGGGCCGGGTCGCGCGTGGTGCGGAACGAAAACAGGGTGTCGTTCCAGTGGTGGACGTGCAGGACGCGTTCGGTACCGAGGTTGGACATGACGGGGCGGGCCTGTTGGTTAACCCCTATATTCTCCCTCAGCCGGGGATGGCCCTTAAGAATCTGAGAAAACTGTCTAAGGCCTATCCGTAACGCAGTTCACTCGCCTTGCCGCGGAACACCCAGTACGAAAACACCGTGTAAGCGCCGATCGCGGGCACAGTGACCGCGCAGCCCACCGCGATGAACACCAGCGACTTGTGCGCGCTGGCCGCCTGCCACAGCGTCATGCGGTCGATCACCACGTAAGGGTACAGGCTGTACGCCAGCCCGATGGCGCCCATCACGAACACCAGCACTGTCAGCACGAAGGGCAGCCAGCACAGCTTGCCGCGGATGCGGTGGGAATTGAGCAGCGCCCGCACGGCCAGCAGCGCGGCGGCGGTCATCAGCGGAATGGGCAGCAGGGCGATGAACTGCGGCAGCCCGAACCAGCGCTCGCGCACGGTGGGGCTCACCCAGGGCGTGGCGATGGAGATCAGCGCCATGCCCAGCACCATCGGCCCCCAGGCGGCCTTGGCCCAGCGCACCGCGCGCTCCTGCAGCTCGCCTTCGGTCTTCATGATGAGCCAGTTGGCGCCCATCAGCAGGTAGGCAGCGGGCAGGCAGAGCGCGATGGTGGCGGCGAACAGCTGGAAACCCAGGCCCTCGGCAAAACCGGTGATGTAGCGCCCCAGCATCCAGCCCTGGGACACCGAGGCCAGCGCCGAGCCCACGAAGAAGGCACGGTTCCACAGCGGTTTGTGCTGGTCCCGTGCCTTGACGCGGAAGTCGAAGGCCACGCCGCGCAGGATCAGGCCGATCAGCATCAGCGCCACCGGCAGGTACAGCGCGGTGAGCACGATGCCGTGCGCCTTGGGGAACGCCACCAGCAGGATGCCGATGCCCAGCACCAGCCAGGTCTCGTTGGCGTCCCAGAAGGGGCCGATGGAGGCGATCATCATGTCCTTGTCGGTGTCGCTGGCGCCGCGCAGCAGCATGCCGACGCCGAGGTCGTAGCCGTCCAGCACCACGTAGGTCAGCATGGCCAGGCCCATCAGGCCCATGAAGACCAAGGGCAAGGCTTGTTCAAAGCTCATGGTGTGCCTCCTGCCACTTCGGCCACCGCCTGCGCGGAGTGGCCGGGCGGTTTGGCTGCGGTGTCCACCGGGTGTTCCGCCAGGTACTTGAGCACGCTCACATACGCCACAATCAGCAGCGCGTACAGGCCGGTGTAGGCGGCGAAGGTGAGGGCGATGTGGGGCGCCGGCGTGCCGGACGCCACGTCGGCGGTTTTCAGCAGGCCGTACACGATGTATGGCTGGCGGCCGATTTCCGTGACGTACCAGCCGGCCAGCGTGGCCAGCCAGCCGGAGAAGGTCATCACGGTGAACAGGCCCAGCAGCGGACGCGGCAGCGCCTGCGCGTCCCATCCGCAGCGTCGATAGAGGAACCAGCCGCCCCAGCTGGTCAGCAGCATCAGCACGCCGGTGCCGACCATGATGCGGAACCCGAAGAACAGCGGCTTCACCGGCGGATGCGCACCTTCGAACTCGTTCAAGCCGCGGATCTGCGCGTTGGCATCGTGCGCCAGGATCAGGCTGCCGGCTTTTGGGATGCCGACGGCAAAACGGTTCTCCCGCGCGGCCTCGTCCGGCCAGGCGAACAGCAGCAGCGGCGCGCTGCGTTCGGTGTGCCAGATGCCCTCGATCGCCGCGATCTTCTGCGGCTGGTGCTCCAGCGTGTTCAGCCCGTGCAGGTCGCCCACCAGGATCTGCACCGGAATCAGCAGCGCGGCCAGGCTCAGGCCGAAGCGCAGCGCCTTGGGCGTGGCCTCGCTGGCCGTGCCCTTGAGCAACTGCCAGGCGCTCACACCGGTGATGAGGAACGCGCAGGTGAGAAAGGAGGCGAGCAGCATGTGCGTCAGCCGGTAGGGAAAGGACGGGTTGAAGATCACCTCCATCCACGACCGCACATGGAACTCACCGTTCACGATCTCGTGGCCGGTGGGGGTCTGCATCCAGGAGTTCAGGCTCAGGATCCAGAACGCGCTCATCGTGGTGCCGAAGGCCACGAGGAAGGTGGCGGTGAAGTGCACGCGCTCCGACACCCGGCCGTGGCCGAACAGCATCACGCCCAGGAAGGTGGCTTCGAGGAAAAAGGCCGTGAGCACCTCGTAGCCCAGCAGCGGCCCGGCGACGTTGCCCACGCGCTCCATGAAGCCCGGCCAGTTGGTGCCGAACTGGAAGCTCATGGTGATGCCGCTCACGACGCCGAGCGCAAAGCTGAGCGCGAACACCTTGGTCCAGAAGCGGTAGGCCGTGAGCCAGGCGTCGTTGCGGGTGTGCAGCCAGCGCCAACGGAAGAACAGCAGGCCCCATCCCAGCGCGATCGTGATCGTGGGGAACAGGATGTGGAAACTCATGTTCGCCGCGAACTGCAGGCGGGCGAGGATCAGCGGGTCCATGGATCAGGTGTCCTTCTCTTTGCGGCGGGTGGTGCGCTTCACCCGACAACGGCACGCCAGCAGTTTCTGCTCCTTGCGCCGATTCCGTCCATGGCGGTCACTTCCTGCGGACCCCGCTCCGTTACAGTGCCGCCCATGGACGAATCGACCGACCTCCAGGGCAAGCGCCTGGTGCTGGGGCTTTCCGGCGGCATCGCCTGCTACAAGTCCGCCGAGCTGGTGCGTGCGCTGGTGAAGGCGGGTGCCAGCGTGCAGGTGGTGATGACGCAAGCCGCCACCCAGTTCATCACCCCGGTGACGATGCAGGCGCTGTCCAACCAGCCGGTGGTGCTGGACCAGTGGGATGCGCGCGCGCCCAACAACATGGCCCACATCAACCTCACCCGCGAGGCCGACGCCGTGCTGGTGGCGCCGGCGAGCGCCGACTTCATCGCCAAGCTGGTGCAGGGCCGGGCCGACGAGATCCTGAGCCTGATGTGCCTGGCGCGGCCGATCGAGCGTTGCCCGCTGCTGCTGGCACCGGCCATGAACCGTGAGATGTGGGCGCACCCGGCGACCCAGCGCAACATCGCCCAGGCACGCGCCGACGGCGCCACGGTGCTCGGCCCGGCTGCCGGCGACCAGGCCTGCGGCGAGATCGGCGACGGCCGCATGCTGGAGGCGCTGGCGCTGCGCGATGAAGTGATCGCCTTCTTCGAGCCCAAGCGGCTGGCCGGCAAGCGCGTGCTCATCACCGCCGGCCCCACCTTCGAAGCCATCGATCCGGTGCGTGGCATCACCAACCTGTCCAGCGGGAAGATGGGTTTTGCGGTGGCGCGGGCCGCGCGGGAAGCGGGCGCGGCCGTCACCCTGGTGGCTGGCCCGGTGCACCTGCCAACGCCGGCGGGCGTGCGTCGCATCGATGTGCAAAGCGCGCTGCAGATGCATGATGCGGTGCTGCCGCTGGCGCCGATCCACGACGTATTCGTGGCCACTGCCGCAGTGGCGGACTGGCGCCCGGCCAGCCTGTCCGACCACAAGATCAAGAAAGATGGTGCCAAGCAGGTACCGAGCTTCGAGCTGACCGAAAACCCCGACATCCTGGCTGCGGTGGCGCGGCTGCCCCAGCGGCCTTACTGCGTCGGTTTTGCGGCCGAGAGCCACGACCTGCTCAAGCACGCGCGCGAAAAGCTCATCCGCAAGAATGTGCCGCTGATCGTCGGCAACCTCGGGCCCGCCACCTTCGGCCGCGACGACAACGCGCTGCTGCTGGTGGACGCGCACGGCGAGCGCCAGCTCGCCACGGCCAGCAAGCGAGCACTGGCGCGCGAACTGGTGCGCGAGATCGCCCAACGCCTTTCTTCCCCTACCGCCTCATGACCACCATCGACGTGAAAGTGCTCGACCCGCGCATGGCCGAGCAGTTGCCCGCTTACGCCACCGCCGGCAGCGCCGGGCTGGACCTTCGTGCCTGCATCGCGGCGCCGCTGGTGCTGCAGCCCGGCCAGGCCGAGCTCATACCCACCGGGATCGCCATCCACATTGGCGACCCCGGGCTGGCCGCAATGATCCTGCCGCGCTCCGGGCTGGGCCACAAACATGGCATCGTGCTGGGCAACCTGGTGGGCCTGATCGACAGCGACTACCAGGGCCCGCTGATGGTGAGCTGCTGGAATCGTGGCGGCGCCGCGTTCACCGTGCAGCCGATGGACCGCATCGCCCAGCTGGTGATTGTGCCGGTGGTGCAGGCGGCGTTCCGGCGGGTGGAGGAGTTCGAGGCGTCCGACCGAGGCGAGGGCGGCTTCGGCTCCACCGGCAAGCACTGAGGCTGAGAAGGCTCAGTGCACCCCGGGCCCGGTGGGCATGGTGTTCAGCACCGTGAGGCCCGCTTCGCCCACGCTGCCGGCCTCGATCTCTTCCTCGGTGGCTTCCCGCACGTCGCGCACCTGCATCTGCAGGCGCAGCGCGATGCCGGCCAGCGGATGGTTGCCGTCCAGCACCACGTGCGAGGGGTACACCTCGGTCACGGTGTAGATCACGTCCTGCGGCATGTCCGGTGTGCTGCTGCCCTCGGGCAGGCCTTCGAACTGCATGCCGGGCTCCACCTGCTCGGGAAAGATGGAGCGCTCCTCGTAGCAGACGAGATCGGGGTTGTAGTCACCGAACGCATGCTCGGGCTCCAGCTGCAGAAAGGCTTCGTGGCCAGCCTCCTGGCCAGCCAGCGCTTCTTCCACCTTGGGCAACAGGTCGTCGCCGCCAAAAAAGAACTCGACCGGTTCCTTCAGTTCGTCGATCGCCTGGCCTTGGGCGTCGGACAGGGTCCACGTCAGGCTGACGACACAGGGTGCTTGAATCAACATCGGAAGATGATCGCATACCGGTGCGCCGCCTTGGCCCATGGACAATCCCGGCATGGACATCGAAGCACCCACCGCCTTGCTGGGCGGCCTGTCGCCGCAGGCCTTCATGCGCAGGCATTGGCAGAAAAAACCCTTGCTGGTGCGGCAGGCCTGGGCCGGCGCCACCGCCCCGGTGTCGCGCAGTGCGCTGTTCGAGCTGGCCGCCCGCGACGACGTGGAATCGCGCCTGATCCAGCAGCGCGAGGACGGCTGGGCCCTGCGCCGCGGGCCACTGTCGCGGCGCGCACTGCCGCCCGTGAGTCGCCCGGGCTGGACCTTGCTGGTGCAGGGACTGGACCTGCATGTGCCGGCCGCGCATGAGCTGCTGTCGCGTTTTCGTTTCGTGCCGCAGGCGCGCCTGGACGACCTGATGATCTCCTATGCCACCGATGGTGGCGGCGTCGGCCCGCATGTGGACGCGTACGACGTGTTCCTGCTGCAGGTGCAGGGCCGCCGGCGCTGGCGCGTGGGGCGCGTGCCGCATCCACAGTGGGTGGACGGCGCGCCATTGAAGCTGTTGTCCAACTTCGAGCCCGAGACCGAGTGGGTGCTGGAGCCGGGCGACATGCTGTACCTGCCGCCGCTGTGGGGCCACGACGGCGTGGCCGAAGGCGAGTGCATGACCTGCTCCGTCGGCTTCCAGGCACCGGCTGCCGCACCGCTGGCGCATGACATGCTGCAGCACATGATCGATGGGCTCGACACGGATGTGTCCGAGCGGCTGTACCGCGACCCGCACCAGCCCGCCACCGATGCGCCCGGCCGCATTCCGGACGCGCTGGCGGCGTTTGCGCACGACGCGGTGCAGCGGGTGCTGCGCGAGCCCGACGCGCTGGCCTGCGCGCTCGGCGAGTCGCTCACCGAACCCAAGCCGCTGGTCTGGTTCGACGCCGGCACCCAGCTGGCGCCCGGCGTGGGTGTGCAGCTGGACCCGCGCAGCCGCATGATGTACGACGCGCGCCATGTGTTCATCAATGGCGAGTCATTTCGTGCGGGCGGCCGCGACGCGTCGCTGATGCGCCGGCTGGCCGACCGCCAGGTGCTGCAGGCGACCGAGGTGGCACGCCTGGGCGAAGAGGCGCGTGCCTTGCTGGACGAATGGGCGTGTGCCGGCTGGCTGCGGCCTCTGGCCGCGTGAGACGAAACAGGAGCCCAGGCGATGGCCACCACACCGATCAGCACCCGCGGCGAATGGATCGCCGCCTTGCGTGACAACCTGCAGCAGGCGCTGGCCGAGGGTGTGCCGCTGCTGCGCTGGTCCGATGTGGACTTTGCGGACTGGCCGCTGAACGAACCGGCGCTGATCGAGGCGCTCACCCGCTGGACCCGCCCGCACCACCGGCTGGTGCTGCTGGCCCAGCACTACGGCGAGCTGCAGCGCCGGCATCCGCGCTTCGTGCAATGGCGGCGCACCTGGGGCCACCTGGTGGAGCCGCGCTCGCCGACCGAGCTGCTGGCCAGCGACCACCCCAGCCTGCTGCTGGCCGGGCGTCGCACGGTGGAGCTGGTGGACCGGGATCACTGGCGCGGTCAGGTGAGCGACGAGCCTGCCGACGCCCAGCGCTGCCGGGAAGCGCTTGATGTAATTTTGCAACGCTCTGAGCCCGCGTTTGCGGCCACGACGCTCGGTCTCTAGGGAACTTCCCTAGCCGTCGTATAATCGTTGGCTAGGCAAAGGAAATGCTCGAGCGTTCCTTGTCTTTTCAAGAGGGAGCTTTGCACGAATCCTCGGCAGTTGTGAGGGGTCGGGTTCCCAGAATTACCGGTAATTGGTCGAACCTTTCATTGAGGACAAGCATGAACAAGTCGCTCCTGTTGGCTACCCTGGTCGCTTCCGTGGCTCTCGCCGCCTGCGGCAAGAAGGAAGAAGCTCCCGCTCCGGCGCCCGCCACCACCGTGGTGACCCCGCCGGCTGCCGCTCCGGCCGCTGCTGACGCCGCCGCTTCCGGCGCCGCTGCTGCTGCTTCCAGCGCCGCTGACGCATCGACGGCCGCTGCCACCGCCGCGACCGCTGCTGCTTCCGCTGCCAGCAAGTAAGCTGCTTCATCAGCCGGTTCGTCCGGCCGATGAAAGAAAAAAGCCGCCTTCGGGCGGCTTTTTCGTGGGCGCTCGCTGGCCCTCAGTGCAGGTCCAGCCAGGGGCTGCCTTGCCGGGGATCGGCGACCACGATGTCCTCGTGGCGCGTGCCCAGCACCTCGGCCAGCGTGCCCGCTGCCAGCTCCGGCCGGTTGTTGCGTTCGCTGAGGTGGGCGGCCACCACATGCTTGAGCCCGGCATGCCGGCAGCGCGACAGGATGCCGGCCGCGCTCGGGTTCGACAGGTGCCCGCGCGGCCCGGCAATGCGCCGCTTCAGGAAGTAGGGGTAGTCGCTGGCGGCCAGCAGGTCCAGGTCGTGGTTGCACTCCAGCAGCAGGGCGGTGCAGTGCTGCAGCTCCTGCACGATGCGCTCGGTCTCCACGCCCGCATCGGTGAGCACGCCCAGGCGGTGCCGACCGTCGCTCACCGTGAGTTGCAGCGGTTCGCGCGCGTCATGCGGCACCGTATAGGGGCGCAGCTCGAGCGTGCCGACCGCCACCGGCTCGCCGTCCCGCGCGAAGCGCAGCTCGGCCGGTGGCGCGTGCTCGCGCGCAAAGCCACGCCAGGTGCCTTCGCTCATCCAGACCGGCACCCGGTGCTTGCGCATCAGCGCGGTGGCGCAGCCCACATGGTCGCTGTGTTCATGCGTGACGAACACGGCGCCCAGGTCGGCCGGCGAACAGCCGCGCTGCGCCAGGCGGGCGGTGAGCTCGCGCAAGGTGAGCCCGCAATCCACCAGCACCCGGACGGTGGTGCTGCCGTCCTGCGCCTCGATCAGCGTGGCGTTGCCGCTGCTGCCGCTGCCGAGGTTGCAGAACCTCACTTCAGGTCGTCGACCAGCAGGTTGACGATGCGCTGGCCGATGTCACCCTTCTCGGGCGCGCCCTGCGCGTTGAGCACCGACACGGTGGTGTTCTCGGTGCCGCCGCGCTTGACCTCGATGCGGTAGCGCGCCGGCGCATTGCTGCCCGACTTGTCGCCGCCGAACAGCTTGGAGAAGAAGCCGGGGTCTTCCTTGCCGGCCTGCTTGGGGTCGGCGTAGCGCACGTAGTACACGCCGTTGGCGCGGTCGCGGTCTTCCACCGTGAAACCGGTGCGGTCCAGCGCCAGGCCCACGCGGCGCCAGGCGCGGTCGAAGGGCTCGTCCACCTGCAAGGCGGCGGCCGGCAGGTCGGTGAGCAGGCGTGCACGCGCCGGGGCCGCCGGCGTGGCGGCGGCGGTGGGAGTGGCGGGTGCGGCGCCGCTGGCAGCCGCTGCCGGTGCGGTGGCCAGCACTGCGCTGCGCGCGTCCTGCTCCTTGCTGCCCAGCTTGACCATCAAGCGGGCCAGCATCTCGGCCTCCAGCCCCGGGTCGGTGGGCCGCTGGCGCCAGAGGGTGCTGTCCTTGGCCTGGCCGGTGAGCACCTCCTCCATGCCGCGGTGGCTGATGAAGATCTCGGTGCCCTGCGGGGTGCGCTCGATGCGGGTGCGGAACTTGTCGCGTTCGCCGGTGGAATACAGCGAGTCGAAGAACTTGCCGATGGTGTTGCGCACCCAGTCGTTGGCCAGCTTGGCGCGGTTTTCGGCCCAGTCGGTTTCCATCACGCCGGCTTCGGGGCTGTCGATGGCGATGTTGAAGCCGCGGTCCTGCCAGAAGGAGCGCAGCTGCGGCCACACCTGTTCGGGCGACTGGGTGGTCACCAGCCAGCGGGTGTTGCCATTGCGCTCGACGCGCACTTCTCCCACCTGCTGGGGCGCCACCGCCGGGCCGGTGGCAGCCACCGGCGCAGCTCCGGCTGCGGCCGGGTTCTGGTAGTTGTTGGCACTGACCACACCGGCTTGCGGCTGGAAGCGGCCCTCGCGCTGCAGCTGGGTCAGGTCGGGCGGCACTTCGAGCGGTGTCGTCTTGGCGGCGGCGCTCTTGTAGTCGATCTTGTCGCCGGAGAGCATGTTCTCCATCGAGGAGCAGCCGGCAAGGCCCATGACGAGGGCCAGGGTGGCGGCCCGCACCGGGCTGATGGAAGGGAATCGATTCACGTTGCGCATCTCCAGCATCCGCACGCAATCGGCGCGGCGCATCTTCAGGGTCGGAAAACGGGTGAGGGTGGGCAAAACAGGGCGCACCTTACAGCACGCCGCCGTCGCGCAGCGCCTGTTCGAGCGCGGCATGGTGCGCGTCGGACAGCGGCGTGAGCGGCAGGCGCAGTGCGCCGCCGATGCGGCCCATGCGCGCCAGCGCCCATTTCACGGGGATGGGGTTGGGCTCCACGAACAGCTGCTTGTGCAGCGGCAGCAGCTGCATGTGCAGCTCGACCGCCTTCTTCGCGTCGCCGGCCACCGCGGCCATGCACAGCCCATGCATCGCCCGCGGCGCGACGTTGGCAGTGACGCTCACGTTGCCATGACCGCCCAGCAGCATCAGGGCCACGGCGGTGGGGTCGTCGCCGGAATAGATGGAAAAGCCCTGGGGCGCCTGCCTGATCAGCCAGGCCGCGCGGTCGATGTTGCCGCTGGCTTCCTTGATGCCGACGATGCCGGGCACCTGGGCCAGCCGCAAGGTGGTTTCGGGCAGCATATCGGCCACGGTGCGGCCGGGCACGTTGTACAGGATCACCGGGATGTCCACCGCCTCGGCGATCGCCTTGAAGTGGCGGTAGATGCCTTCCTGCGTCGGCTTGTTGTAGTAGGGCACCACCTGCAGGGTGCAGTCCGCACCCACGGACCTGGCGAACTTGGACAGCTCGATCGCTTCCGCGGTGGAGTTGGCGCCGGCGCCCGCCATGATGGGCACGCGGCCCTTGGCATGCTCCACCGCCACGCGGATCACCTCCTGGTGCTCGGCCACCGACACGGTGGGCGACTCGCCGGTGGTGCCCACGACGCCGATGCAATCGGTGCCTTCGGCGATGTGCCAGTCGATCAGGCGGCGCAGCGCGTCGTAGTCGACGCTGCCGTCCTCGTGCATCGGCGTGACCAGCGCGACGATGCTGCCAACAATGGGTGTCATGGATCTTCCTGCAGGGGAACCGGTGGATTTTAGCTGTGGGCCACCGGGCGGGCGGCGCGGGTCATGACGGCAGGGGAAAACGTGCCGGATCGGCGGCCGCGGCGCGCTCCCGCACGGCGGCGATGCGCTGCACGAAGCGCGCTGGATCGTTCAGGAACCCGTCCTCGTAGCCGAGCACCCGCAGCGCACCCGTGGTGGCCTGGAGCAGCTCGCCGGGCCGCAGCAGAAAGTCAGGCCGGGACGGCCGGCCGACGGATTCATTGCCGGCCGCGAAGGTTTCATACAGCAGCACGCCGCCGGGCGCGACGCTGTCCACCAGCAGCGGCAGCAGCGGACGCCAGAGGTAGTGGGTCACCACCACTGCATCGAAGCGGCGGCCCGTGAAAGGCCAGGGGCCGCCTTCGATGTCGGCCACCACCAGCTCGCCCACGCCCTGCAAGCCGGCCAGGGCCGCGGCATCCCGGTCCACGCCGGTGACGCGTGCGCCGCGCTCGGCAAACCAGCGCAGATGGCGACCGCTGCCGCAGGCCACGTCCAGCACGGTGGCGCCTGCGGGCACCAGGTGCGACCAGCGGCGGATCCAGGCTGATGCCTCGTTCATGGCTGGGCGCCTTCCCGGTTCAGGGCCTTGAGTGCCATGCGGTCCACCAAGGCAGGGGCGAGCAGCTTCATCCAGCGGCCGAGCTTGCCCTGGGCCGTCATGACGATGTCGCGCTGGCGCCGGGTGGTGCCGTCGATGATGAGGCGGGCGCATTCCTCCACGCTCATGGCACCGCGTTCGTCCAGTCCGCTGCGCCCGGCCGCCTGGCCCTGCGCGTCGAAGCCGCGATAGCGGATCTGCGTGGCCACCACGCCGGGGTAGGCGATGGTCACGCTGACGCCGCTGGCCGCGAGCTCGATGCGCAACGCTTCGAAAAAGCCGGTCATCGCGAACTTGGTGGCGCTGTAGGCGGTGCGGCCGGGCACGCCGACTAAGCCCGCCAGGCTGGACACCGCCACCAGGCGGGCGCGGCTGGCTTTCAGGTGCGGCAGCGCGGCCTGGGTGCACCACACCGCGCCCCAGTGGTTGATGCGCATCAGCGTCTCGTACCAGCCCAGGTCGTCCACCTGCTCGAACAGTGCGTGCGCGGACATGCCGGCGTTGTTCACCAGCACGTCGATGCGGCCGAAGGCCTGAACCGTCGCCTCGATCAGGGCGCGGCAGTCCGCCTGCACGCTGATGTCGCAGGGGCGCACCAGCACGGTGGCGCCGCGCTCGCGGCAGGCGGCCGCCACCTGCTCCAGCTTGTCCACGCTGCGCGCGGCCAGCACCAGGGCGGCCTGGGCGCCTTCACGGCCGGCCCACTGGCGCGCCATCTCGGCGCCGATGCCGTCGGACGCGCCGGTGATGATGATGACCTTCTGCATGCCCTGCTCCGCCTTGCACGAGGCGCGCATCGTCGCATGGCCCGGTGGGCCGCTGTCTGTCGTCAAGCCGACAAAGTGGCGGTCAGAAGCAGGCCCACACCTGGTTGGCCAGGTTGAAGACGAAGTCGCGCTGCAGGTAGCTGGCAAACACCAGCGCCAGCGCCGCCAGGCTCACGCTCCACCACAGGACCCGCTTGTGCCGCATCGTGCTGCCTCAAGCCGCCGCCGGCTGCGCGCGGGCGATGGCCCCTTCGCGCACCGGCAGGTTCACCAGCGCGGCGAACACACCCAGCGCCACCGCCAGCCACCACACCACGTCGTAGCTGCCGGTGGTGTCGTACAGCCGCCCGCCCAGCCACACGCCGAGGAAGCTGCCGATCTGGTGGCTGAGGAAGATGAAACCACCCAGCATCGACATGTACTGCACGCCGAAGATCTGGGCCACCACCGCGTTGGTGGGCGGCACGGTGGACAGCCACAGCACACCCATCACCGCCGAGAACACGTACACGCTCATCGGCGACAGCGGCACAGTGAGGAAGGCGACGATGGCCACCGAGCGCAGCAGGTAGATGGTGGCCAGGATGTGGCGCTTGGCGAGCTTCTGGCCCAGCACGCCGGCCGCATAGGTGCCGAACACGTTGAACAGGCCGATCAGCGCCAGCGCGGTGGTGGCCACGTCGGGCGTCATGCCCTTGTCGCGCAGGTAGCTGGGCATGTGCACCCCGATGAACACCACCTGGAAGCCGCACACGAAGTAGCCTGCCATCAGCAACTGGAAGCTGCGGTAGCCGAAGGCCTCGCGCAGGGCCGCGGCAATGCTCTGCTGCGGCTTCGCCGCTCCACTGGCCAGCCCCGGCTCCTTCAGGCCGAAGGCCAGCGGCAGGATGGCGAGCGCGGCGCATCCCAGGATGAACAGCGCGTTCTGCCAGCCCAGGTGGCCGATGAGGCCGTTTTCCACCGGCACCATCAGGAACTGGCCGAACGAGCCGGCGGCTGCGGCCACGCCCATGGCCCAGGAGCGTTTTTCCGGCGCCACGTTGCGGCCGATCACGCCGTAGATCACGGCATAGGTGGTGCCGGCCTGCGCCATGCCGATCATCAGGCCGGCGCTGCCGGTGAAGGCGATGCCGGAGGCCGACAGCGCCATCAGCACCAGGCCCGCCGCGTACAGCAGGCTGCCGATCACGATGACGCGGAAGGCGCCAAAGCGGTCGGCCAGCATGCCGGCGAACGGGCCGGTGAGGCCCCAGGCCAGGTTTTGTATCGCCAGCGCGAAGGCGAAGGTCTCGCGGGTCCAGCCGCGGGCCATCGTCATCGGCTGCAGCCACAGGCCGAAGCCGTGGCGGATGCCCATGGACAGGGTGACGATGGCGGCGCCGCAGACCAGCACCTGCGTCATCGACAGCCGGGCGGGAGAAACAAGGGTCGTGCTCATGGAGCGCGACTCTAGTGACAAAGCGATGCACCCGCTGCCAACGTGTGCATGCGGGCGTGCAAACGGTTTGTGCGGCGACGCAGAAGGCGCCACCCGCTGCGCCGGCATCCCGCGCGCGGCGAGCCGCGGGAGGGCCCCCACCTAGAATCCGCCGCCATGGCGACCAAAACGAATACGCCCGGCAGTTACGGCGAAGCCTCCATCCGCGTGCTCAAGGGCCTGGAGCCGGTGAAGCAGCGGCCGGGCATGTACACCCGCACCGACAACCCGCTGCACGTGGTGCAGGAAGTGATCGACAACGCGGCCGACGAGGCCCTGGCGGGCCACGGCAGGCGCATCACCGTGGTGCAGCATGCCGACGGCTCGGTGAGTGTGGAGGACGATGGCCGCGGCATTCCGTTCGGTTTGCATCCGGAAGAGAAGGTGCCGGTGGTGGAGATCGTGTTCACCCGCCTGCACGCGGGCGGCAAGTTCGACAAGGGCTCCGGTGGCGCCTACAGCTTCTCCGGCGGCCTGCACGGCGTGGGGGTGAGCGTGACCAACGCGCTGGCCAAGCGCCTGCAGGTCACGGTGTACCGCGACGGGCAGGTGGCCACGCTGGCCTTCAGCGGCGGTGACGTGATCGAGCCCTTGCAAGTGCGCAAGGCCGCCGCGGGTGACCGCAGGCAGGGCACCACCGTGCGCGTGTGGCCCGACCCGCGTTATTTTGAAAGTGCCGAGCTGCCCAGGACCGAGCTCACCCACCTGCTGCGCAGCAAGGCGGTGCTGATGCCGGGCGTCACCGTGACGCTGAAGAACGAAAAGGCCAGCGACCAGCAACAGTGGCTCTACAAGGGCGGCCTGCGCGACTACCTGCTGCAGAGCCTGACCGCCGACCCGCTGATCCCGCTGTTCGAGGGCGAGCGTTTCGCCACCGAAGGCGAGACCGAGAACTTCGCCGAAGGGGAGGGAGCCGCCTGGTGCGTGGCTTTCACCGAGGACGGCGCGCCGCTGCGCGAAAGCTACGTCAACCTGATCCCCACGGTGGCCGGCGGCACGCACGAGGCGGGGCTGAAGGATGGCTTGTTCGCCGCGGTGAAAGGCTTCATCGAGCTGCACTCCCTGCTGCCCAAGGGCGTGAAGCTGATGCCTGAGGACGTGTTTTCGCGCGCGAGCTTCGTGCTGAGCGCCAAGGTGCTGGACCCGCAGTTCCAGGGCCAGACCAAGGAGCGGCTGAACAGCCGCGACGCGCTGCGCCTGGTCACCGCCTACGTGCGGCCCGCGCTGGAGCTGTGGCTGAACCAGCATGTGGAACACGGCCGCAAGCTGGCCGAGTTGGTGATCAAGCAGGCGCAGACCCGCCAGCGCGCCAGCCAGAAGGTGGAAAAGCGCAAGGGCTCCGGCGTGGCGGTGCTGCCCGGCAAGCTGACCGACTGCGAAAGCCGCGACACCACCTTGAACGAACTGTTCCTGGTGGAAGGCGACTCCGCCGGCGGCAGCGCCAAGATGGGCCGCAACAAGGAAACACAGGCGGTGCTGCCGCTGCGTGGCAAGGTGCTCAACAGCTGGGAAGTGGAGCGCGACCGGCTCTTTGCCAACAACGAGATCCACGACATCTCGGTGGCCATCGGCGTGGACCCGCACGGTGCCGCGGACAACCCCGACCTGACCCAGCTGCGCTACGGCAAGATCTGCATCCTGAGCGATGCGGACGTGGACGGCTCGCACATCCAGGTGCTGCTGCTCACGCTGTTCTTCCGCCACTTCCCCAAGCTGATCGAACGTGGCCATGTGTTCGTGGCCAAGCCGCCGCTGTTCCGCATCGATGCGCCCGCCCGCGGCAAGAAGCCCGCGGCCAAGATCTACGCGCTGGACGAAGGCGAGCTCACCGCCACGCTGGACAAGCTGCGCAAGGAAGGCGCGAAGGAAAACAGCTGGAGCATCAGCCGCTTCAAGGGCCTGGGCGAGATGAGCGCCGAGCAGTTGTGGGACACCACGCTCAACCCGGATACCCGGCGCCTGCTGCAGGTGGCCTATGGCGAGCTGGACTTCGGCGCCACCGAGGGCTCGTTCACCAAGCTGATGGGCAAGGGCGAGGCGGCATCGCGGCGCGAACTGATGGAGCTGAACGCCGACGCGGTGGAAATCGACGTCTGATGGTCGATTGCACCTAGAGGGAAAACCCCTTCCAGTTGGCCTTCAACCAAGGGGTTGACCTGTAACAAGCGGCCCTCCAGAGTGACGGACTTCACAATCCACACTGGGGACGCTCTCATGGCGAAGTTCAATGGCCGCCTGGCCACCGTTGTACTGGGTATAGCAGCGGCCTTCGGTGCCGCTCCTCTGGCATCCCAAGCGGCCACCGCCGCGGACAAGGTCCGCGTGATCGTGGCCTTCAAGCAAGGTGCCGTGTCGGCCGGCCATGCAGCCATCGCCGCCGCCGGCGGACGCACGGTGCTCGATGTGGGTGGCTTCAATGCCGTTGCCGTGGAACTGCCGCGCAAGGCGGTCGCGCTGCTGCAGCGCAGCCCCCACGTGGAGTTCGTGGAGGAGGACAAGCTGCAGTACGCGTTCGCGCTCAGCGATCCGTCTGGCCCGCCCTACCTGCCGGGCCAGCAGGTGCCGTACGGCATCAAGATGGTGCAGGCCGACCAGGTCTCCGACAGCACCACCACCAACCGCACGGTCTGCATCATCGACTCGGGCTACGACCTGGCGCATGAGGACCTGAGCGCCAACCATGTGAGCGGCGAGAACCTCACCACCTCCGGCTCCTGGAGCACCGACGAAGCCCACCACGGCACCCACGTGGCCGGCACCGTCGCCGCCATCAACAACAGCGTGGGCGTGGTCGGTGTCAACCCCAACAAGAACCTGAACCTCTACATCGTCAAGGTGTTCGATGCCAGCGGCAGCGCACCGTCGTCGGTGATCGCCAAGGCCATGCTGCGTTGCGGCATGAACGGCGCCAACGTGGTGAGCATGTCGCTGGGTGGCTCCAGCCCCAACAAACTGCAGGAAAAGATCGCCGACTGGCTGACGACCAAGCGCAACACGCTTGTGATCGCTGCCGCCGGCAATGCAGGCAACAGCACCGTGTCCTACCCCGCCGGCTTCGAGAACGTGGTGTCGGTCGCTGCGTTGGACGTCAACAAGGCCTGGGCCAGCTTCTCGCAGACCAACCCCGACGTTGAAATCGCCGGCCCTGGCGTGAGCGTGCTGTCCACCGTGCCCATGGGCACTGGCACCACCGCCTCGGCCACCGTGGGCGCCACCGCCTACGAGGTGAACGGCTTCACCGGTTCGCCGCTGGGCACGGCCACCGCGCCGCTGGCCAACTTTGGCCTCGGTGACCACACCGACCCCGCCGTCGCGGGCAAGGTCTGCCTGATCCAGCGCGGCTCGGTCGACTTCGCCACCAAGGTCACCAACTGCCAGGCGAGCGGCGGCGTGGGCGCCATCGTCTACAACAACGCCCCTGGCGGCTTCCTCGGCACGCTGGGCACCGCAGTGACCACCATCCCCTCGGTCAGCGCTTCCGACACCGCCGGTGCCGACATGCTGACCAAGCTGGGCCAGTCGGCCACCGTGACGGTGGCAGCGAGCAACTACGCGCTGTTCGACGGCACCTCCATGGCCACGCCGCACGTGTCGGCCGTGGCTGCGCTGGTGTGGAGCCATTACCCGAACTGCACGGCCGCGCAGATGCGCAGCACACTGAACAAGAGCGCGCAGGACCTGGGTGACCCGGGCCGCGACGTCAAGTTCGGCTACGGCCTGGTGCAGGCCAAGGCCGCGCTGGACCGCATTGCCAGCCTGGGCTGCGGCAACTGAAAGTGATCGCCTGCACCTGCGGGTGCAAGCTGGACGGGGCCTTCGGGCCCCGTTTTCTTTTGCCTTCGGAATTGCGGGTTGTTTCACGCTTGGGCCCCGGAGCCGACTCCTAGAATGCCTTGATGAGTTCGCCGGCCGAGCGCATTCACCTGCGCCCCACCTTGTTGTCCGACCTGGACTACGTGATCACGGTCGAGAACGACGCCCAGAACCTGCCCTTCATCACGCCCTGGGAGCGCACCCAGCACGAAGGCGCGGTGCGTTTCCCCGACTTCCGCCACTTCATCGTGGAAGCGGGCGTGGAATACGAACCCTCGGGCTTCGTCATCCTCCAGGGCTGCCGCAACAACCACAAGAGCGTGGAGCTCAAGCGCCTGGTGCTGCAGACGAAGGGCCGCGGCCGCGGGCGCGCCTGCGTTCGCCTGCTCAAGCAGATGGCGTTCCGCGACCTGGGCGCACACCGCTTCTGGCTGGACGTGAAGACGCTCAACACGCGGGCGCAGCGGCTGTACCAGAGCGAGGGTTTCGTCGAGGAAGGCCGGCTGCGCGAGAGCGTGCGCGCCGGCGATGGCTACGACTCGCTGATCGTGATGTCGATGCTCGATCGCGAGTACCAGGCCCGCACGGCGCTGGGCCAGGAGCTGGGCTGATGGTCCGCACCGTCGCCCTGGTGCTGCTGGCGGCGCTGGCCGTGCCGGCCCAGGCCGCGCCGGTGCTGTGGGGTTATGTGGACGGCGGCGGGGTGGCCCACGTGGCCGACCACCAGGTCGATTCGCGGTACAGCCCGGTGCTGGGCGAGGTGAGCACATCCGGCGCCCGGGTGCCCGGCAAATCGGACGGCGTGGCACGCCTGCTCACCTGGCTGGAGTTCGCGCCCGAGGTCAAGTCCGTGCAGCACCTGCTGCGCGAGGCAGCGCGCCAGACCGGCGTGGACAGCGAGCTGCTGAAGGCGGTGATCGCGGTGGAGTCGGGCTTCAACCCGAATGCGGTGTCCCCGCGCGGCGCCATCGGCCTGATGCAGCTGATGCCCGACACCGCCGACCGGTATGCCAGGGGTGGCGAGGCCGCACGCCCGGCGTCGCAGCGCCTGCTGGATGCGCGCACCAACATCCTCACCGGCGCACGCATGCTGGCCGACCTGACGCAGCGCTTCGGGCGCATCGAGGTGGCCCTGGCGGCCTGGAACGCGGGCGAAGGCAACGTGCGCAAGGCGGGTGGCAACATGCCGCCGTTCGAGGAGACCCAGGCGCACGTGCACATGGTGCTGGAGCTGTACTGGGCGCTGCTGCAGCGCAGCCTGCCCAGCAAGGCGCAGGAGATGCAGTTGCATCCGGCGACCGGCAACACGCCCCGCTGACAACGCGGCCGAATTCAAGCGCAAGCGGCGGAGCGCGCGCAGGCCGCCTGGCCGGCACAGTGAGATCCATCGCGCCGTTGCGGCGACATGGAGCAGCCAATGACCCCCACCTTCACCACGGACGACGCGCGCTGGGCCGCGGTCAGCCAGCGCAATCCGGCCGCCGACGGTGACTTCTTCTACTCGGTGCGCACCACCGGCGTGTACTGCCGGCCTTCCTGCGGCGCCCGCCTGCCGCGGCGCGAGAACGTGGCTTTCCACGCTGATGCCCAGGCCGCGGAGCGCGCGGGCTTCCGCGCCTGCCAGCGCTGCCGGCCGGGCCAGCCGTCCACCGCCGCCCAGCAGGCACAGCGCGTGGCCGCCGCCTGCCGCCAGATCGAAGCGGCTGAGTCCCCGCCCAGCCTGGACGAGTTGGCGCAGGCCGCAGGCTGGAGCCCCTACCATTTCCATCGGGTGTTCAAGGCGGTAACCGGCCTCACGCCGCGTGCCTATGCCGCGGCGCAGCGGCACCGCCGCGTGCGCGACGAACTGCCACGCAGCCCCAGCGTCACCGCGGCCATCTACGACGCGGGTTACGGCTCCAACGGGCGTTTCTATGAAACCGCCACCCAGGTGCTCGGCATGGCGCCCAGCGCTTTCCGCGCGGGCGGCAGCGGTGCGGCCCTGAAGTTCGCGGTGGGCCAGTGTTCGCTGGGTGCCATCCTGGTGGCGGCCACTGCCAGAGGCATCTGCGCCATCCTGCTGGGCGACGAGCCGGAAGCCTTGGTGCGCGAGCTGCAGGACCGCTTTCCGAAGGCGGAGCTCGCGGGTGCGGACGCCGGGTTCGAACGCTGGGTGGCCCGGGTGATCGGGCTGGTGGAGGCGCCCTCCCTGGGGCTGGAATTGCCGCTGGACGTGCGCGGCACGGCCTTCCAGCAGCGGGTGTGGCAGGCGCTGCGCGACATTCCGCCCGGCAGCACCGCCAGCTATGCCGAGATCGCGCAGCGCATCGGCCAGCCGGCTTCTGTGCGCGCCGTGGCGCAGGCCTGCGCGGCCAACCCGCTGGCGGTGGCCATCCCCTGCCACCGGGTGGTGCGGCGCGACGGCGCGCTCTCAGGCTACCGCTGGGGCGTGGAACGCAAGCGCACCCTGCTGGAGCGCGAGGCGCAATCGTGAGCGCGCTGGCATCCGCGATGCCGGCCACCGGCCTGGACGAGCGCCTGGCGCAGCTGGACTGGCCCGTCATCGGGCAGGCGCTGGACCGGCAAGGCTGGGCGGTGCTGCCGGCCCTGCTGGCGCCACGGACCTGCGAGGCGGTGGCCGGCTGCTATGACGACGACACCCGTTTCCGCAACCGGGTGGTGATGCAGCGCCATGGCTTCGGGCAGGGCGAATACAAGTACTTCGACCATCCCCTGCCCGACACGGTGCAGCAGCTTCGCACCGGCCTGTATCCGCCACTGGCCGCCATTGCCAACCGCTGGCACGACGCCATGGGGCTGGCGGTGCGCTTTCCGCCGGACCATGCCGCCTTCATCGCCCGCTGCCACGCGGCCGGGCAGCGCCGGCCCACGCCGCTGCTGCTGCGTTATGGCGAAGGCGACTACAACTGCCTGCACCAGGATCTTTATGGCGAGCAGGTGTTCCCGCTGCAGGTGGCCGTGCTGCTGTCCCAACCCGGGCGTGACTTCACTGGCGGCGAGTTCGTGCTCACCGAACAGCGGCCACGCATGCAGAGCCGCGCCGACGTGGTGCCGCTGGGCCAGGGTGACGCAGTGGTGTTCGCGGTGAACCAGCGCCCGGTGCAGGGAACCCGCGGCCCCTACCGGGTGACGATGCGGCACGGCGTGAGCCGGCTGCGCGCCGGGCAACGCCACACGCTGGGCGTGATCTTCCATGACGCAACCTGAGCTGTTCGATGGGCCGGCCCTGCTGCCCCTGGCGCCGGGCGCCTGCGTGTTGCGCGGGTTCGCTGCCGCCGACGCGCCGGCCCTGTGGGCCTGCCTGCAGGCCGAGGTGCTGCCGCAGGCGCCGTGGCGGCACCTGGTCACCCCGGGTGGCTACACGATGTCGGTGGCCATGACCAACTGCGGCCGCGTGGGCTGGGTGTCGGACAGCAGCGGCTACCGCTACGACCCGGTCGACCCTTTGAGCGGCCAGTCGTGGCCCGGCATGCCGCCCGCGCTGCTGCAGCTGGCGGCCCAGGCGGCAGCGGCGGCCGGCTTCCCCGGTTTCGTGCCCGATGCTTGCCTGGTGAACCATTACGTGGCCGGCAGCCGGCTCTCGCTGCACCAGGACCGCGACGAGCGCGACCACCAGGCGCCGATCGTGTCGGTGAGCCTGGGGCTGCCGGCCACCTTTCTCTTCGGCGGCCTTCGCCGCACTGACCGGCCGCAACGCCTGCGGCTGGACCACGGCGACGTGGTGGTGTGGGGCGGCCCGTCGCGCCTGGCCTATCACGGCGTGGCCCCGCTGGCAGCCGGCGAACATGCGTTGCTGGGGGCCTGCCGGGTGAACCTCACCTTCCGCAAGGCGCTGTAGGCGGCATTGCCGGGCAGCGGCAGGGCGGCCTGGGCCACCGCCCCGGCGGCGAGCTTGCCGTGGGACTCCAGCGCCCAGCCGTCGGTGGCGCTGGCCCGGCTGAGCCACTGGCAGGCGGCGCCAGCCAGCTTGCGGCGGCCGGCGTACTGCACGATGTGCTCACATTCGCCCACGCTGAGGGACAGCGCCAGGCGCTGCCAGCGCCGCTGCACCAGCGGATGCAGCCACGCCTGCTCCATGCCGCGGCGCAGCGCCACCCCGGTGGCCAGCGGCCCGGCGGCGACCCGGCGTGCCAGCAAGGTGTGCATGAACACCTGGAAGGTCTGGCGTGCGGCGGTGCTGGGCATCACCGCGGCCAGGTCCGCCATGTTGCGGGCATAGGCCGGTTGGGTGAACAGCAGGGTGAGCAGGGTCTGCAGCGCCTGCACCGGGTTGAGCACCCGCAGGCGGTTGGGCGGCAGCACCAGCAGCGGCAGGCCGGCCACCTGCGCATGCTTCAAGGGCGTGGCCAGGCTCATCAGCACCCCCAGGCGCGACCACTCGATGGCGTCCAAGCCGCCGATGCGCTGCAGTGCGCCGCTGTCGATCTGGCGGGCGAAATCCAGCGCATCGTCCCAGCCGCAGTTGGCCTTGGCGGCCGCGGCGCGTGCGCTCATCACCACCAGGTTGCCGGCGGCCACGCCGGCGCCGTGGAACACGCGCTCCACCACGGCGTCGGTGCCCTGGCCCGTGCCTTCGGTGAGCGGTTCGCCGGTGACCGGGCAGTGCGTGACCGCCAGCTGGGCGAGGAAGTTGGGCGTGACCTGCATGGCCTCGAAGGCCTGGCCGCGCAGCCAGGCCTGCAGCCGCAGGCGCAACCACTGGCGCACGGCCGGCGTGGGGCGCAAGGTGCGCGGCCCGAACACCGCCTGGCCCGCCTGCCAGCCCTGGCGCACCGGGTGGCCCTGGTGCAGGTGCTCAGCCGGCGGCACCACGCGGTAGTGGGCATGGTCCCAGCCGATCTCGAACCCGAGGGCATCCCAGCCGGGGGCTTCGGAAGGCGTGTCGGTGGTGAACAAAGCGGCCTGAGACATGGAGAGCTCCCTGCACTGTGGGTCAACCGGGACATCCGGCAACACCAGTGTCGGCAGCCACAGGCTCAAGGCGTGAGCCACCTCAGGCTCACAATCGCGGTTGTTGCCCCGACCGATGCCCCATGGACCGCACCGAACGCTTCTACAAGATCGAGATGCTCATCCGCACGCGCGGCAGCGTCAGCTTCGCCACCCTGATGGACGAGCTGGGCGTCAGCCGCGCCACGCTCAAGCGCGACCTGGAGTACCTGCGCGCGCGGCTGGATGCGCCGATCGTGTATGACCGCTTCGACAACGGCTACAAGCTGCAGGCCGACCCGCGCGACCAGCGCCAGGTGAAGCATGAGCTGCCCGGCGTGTGGTTCAGCGAACGCGAGATCCATGCGCTGCTCACCATGCACCAGCTCATCCAGGGCCTGGACGAAGGCGGCGTGCTGGCGCGCCACCTGCAGCCGCTGCTGGACAAGCTGCACGGCATGTTGGGCACCAGCGAGCACGAGGCCAAGGAGCTGATGAAGCGCGTGCGCATCGCCAGCCCCGCGCGGCGGCCTGTGGCGCCGCGCCACTTCGAGCTGATCGGCAGTGCGCTCACCCGGCGACAGCGGGTGCAGATGAGCTACTGGGTGCGCAGCCGCCAGCAGGAAACGCAGCGCACCGTGTCGCCGCAGCGGCTGGTCCACTACCGCAACACCTGGTACCTGGACGCCTGGTGCCACAGCAGCGACGCGCTGCGCCGCTTTGCGCTGGACGCGATCCGCGAGGCCAGCCTGCTGGAGCAGCCGCGCGCCAAGGACGTCCCGGTCAAGACCATCGAGGCGGAGCTGGACGCCGGCTACGGCGTGTTCAGCGGTGCGAAGGTGCAGTGGGCGACGCTGCAGTTCTCGCCCGAAGCGGCGCAGTGGGTGGCGCACGAACAGTGGCATCCCCAGCAGCAGGCCACGTTGCAGCCCGATGGCGGGCTCACGCTGCGGGTGCCCTATGCCGACGCCACCGAGCTGGTGATGGACGTGCTGCGCCATGGTGAGCAGGTGAAGGTGCTGGCGCCCCAGGCGCTGGTGCAGCGGGTGAGCCGCCAGCTCAGGGACGCGGCAGACCGCTACGCCTGAAGAGGCGGGTGCAGCGCCGTCCCTTGGGGGCGGCGCCCGGGCGTGCCACACAGCGAGGCGTCGTCGCGAAACAGGCGCTGAGACATCGTGTTGCAGCCCCTCGCTCAACCCGCTCTATCCTGCCGGGTTCACAAAGAAGAGCGGGCTGTAGCAGGATGTTTGGTCGTTTCAATCCGGTCGCGTTCGACCCTTATGCCCGGCGCCGCAAGCACCGCAAGGTGCCCGCCTGGCTGGTGCTGCTGGCCGGTGGCCTGGTGGCCGGCGCGGCGGCGGTGCTGCTGGTGCAGGAGCGCTACCTGCCGCCACGCTTGTCCGCCGAGGCCTCGGAGCACCTGAAGACCTCGTTCGAGCAGGCCGACAAGGAGCGCACGCGCCTGAAGGCCGAACTGGCCGACACCGCGCGCCAGCTCGAGCGTGCGGTGGCCGACAACAAGCGCCTGGCGGACGAGCTGGCCGCCAGCCGGCGCGCCAGCGACGACCTGCGGCAGGACCTGGCGGCGCTGGTGGAATCCCTGCCGGCCGATCCGCGCGGTGGCGCGGTGCAAGTGCGTGCGGCGCGCTTTCGCACCGAAGGCGCGAAGCTTCTCTACGACGTGGTGCTCTCGCGTGAACGTGCCGGCGGCAAGGCCCTCAGCGGCGTGATGCAGGTGGTGCTGGCCGGTGCCGGCAAACGCGGCGCCGACACCACCGTGAAGCTGGAGCCGGTGGCCATCTCGGTGAAGGCCTTCGAAAGCCTGCGCGGTGGCTTGGCGCTACCCGAGGGCTTCGACCCACGCGAAGCCACCATCCATGTGCTGGACCGTCCGGAAGGCAAGCTCCTGGGCATGCGGGTGCTGAAGGTGAAGTAGGCGCCGGCGCGTCAGGGCGGCTTCAGCCGGCCTGGCCGGGCTTGCACTCCACCGCGAGGGTCTTGTCCGGCACGATCAGCATGCCGCCGGCCATCTGCTGCAGGCCGGGCACGCCGGTGGGGCGGTCCACCACCTCGAAGCCGGCGGGGCACAGCTTCTCCGCGCGCTCCTTGCAGCCTTCGATGCTGCGGAACATGCCGCTGCACTGCATCAGGTAGGCCTGCTGTCCGTGCGGGCCGGTGAACTTCATCGGCGGTTGCACGAAGGCGCAGCCGGAAAGCAGGACAAGGGGAGCGAGGAGAAAGCGCATGGCAAAGGCGGTCTGGAGGGGCAACGCCGGATCGTAAGCGCTCCGCGGCCCGGTCGGCCCCCCGCTTTTGCGTGCCCGGCGCGCCGGCGCAGCGGGCCGGGGGCACCCCGCTAAACTGCGCCCCTTCCCAGGTGCCCCGCACCGTCGCTCCCCACCCCATGGACCTGTTCACCCCCACCGACACCCCCGGCGACGCCATCACGCTTGCGCATTACGCGGAGCGGGCCTACCTCGAATACGCGCTGTCCGTCGTCAAGGGCCGCGCGCTGCCTGACGTGTGCGACGGCCAGAAGCCGGTGCAGCGCCGCATCCTCTATGCGATGGAGCGCATGGGGCTGGCGTTCACCACCGCGGCCGGCCCCAAGCCGGTGAAAAGCGCCCGGGTGGTGGGCGACGTGCTGGGCCGTTTCCACCCCCACAGCGACCAGGCGGCCTACGACGCCATGGTGCGCATGGCGCAGGACTTCTCGCAGCGCTATCCGCTGGTCGATGGCCAGGGCAACTTCGGCTCGCGCGACGGCGATGGCGCCGCGGCCATGCGCTACACCGAGGCGCGCCTGGCGCCCATCACCCGGCTGCTGCTCGACGAGATCGACGAAGGCACGGTCGACTTCGTGCCCAACTACGACGGCTCCACGCAGGAGCCGCGCCAGCTGCCGGCGCGCCTGCCCTTCGTGCTGCTCAACGGCGCCTCCGGCATCGCGGTGGGCCTGGCCACCGAGGTGCCCAGCCACAACCTGCGCGAGGTGGCCGCTGCCGCCGTGGCGCTGATCCGCAACGACCGCTTGAGCGACGACGAGCTGCTGGCGCTGCTGCCGGGCCCCGACTTCCCCGGCGGCGGCCAGATCATCAGCAGCGCGGCCGACATCCGCGAGGCCTATCTGAGCGGCCGCGGCAGCCTGAAGGTGCGCGCGCGCTGGAAGATCGAGGACCTGGCACGCGGCCAGTGGCAGATGGTGGTGACCGAGCTGCCGCCGGGCGTGTCGAACCAGCGCGTGCTGGAGGAGATCGAGGAGCTCACCAACCCCAAGGTCAAGGCGGGCAAGAAGGCGCTCAGCCAGGAGCAGCTTCAACTCAAGCAGACGCTGCTCGGCGTGCTGGATGCGGCACGCGACGAGTCGAACAAGGACGCACCGGTGCGCCTGGTATTCGAGCCCAAGACCTCGCGCATCAGCCAGCAGGAGCTGGCCCACACGCTGCTGGCGCACACCAGCCTGGAGTCGTCGGCGCCCATCAACATGACCATGGTGGGCCGCGACGGCCGCCCGGTGCAGAAGACGCTGCGCCAGGTGCTCACCGAATGGATCGATTTCCGCCTGGTGACCGTGCAGCGCCGCACCCGCCACCGGCTGGACAAGGTGCTGGACCGCATCCACGTGCTCGAAGGCCGGCAGCTGGTGCTGCTGAACATCGACGAGGTGATCCGCATCATCCGCAATGCGGACGAGCCCAAGCCGGCACTGATCGCGCGCTTCGCCTTGAGCGACCGCCAGGCCGAGGACATCCTCGAGATCCGGCTGCGCCAGCTGGCGCGGCTGGAAGCGATCAAGATCGAGCAGGAGCTCAAGCAACTGCGCGACGAGCAGAAGAAGCTCGATGAGATCCTCGGCAGCCCCGCCGCGCTGAAGCGCACGGTCATCAAGGAGATCGAAGCCGATGCCAAGGTGCATGGCGACGAGCGCCGCACGCTGATCCAGGCCGAGAAGAAGGCCGTGGCCGAGGTGAGGATCGTCGATGAACCCGTGACGGTGGTGGTCAGCCTCAAGGGCTGGGTGCGTGCGCTCAAAGGCCACGAGATCGACCCCGCCACGCTGCAGTTCAAGAGCGGTGATGCGCTCTATGGCGTGTTCCCCTGCCGCAGCGTGGACCCGCTGCTGGTGTTCGGCTCCAACGGCCGGGTGTATTCAGTGGCGGTGAGCGGCCTGCCCGGCGGGCGCGGCGACGGCCAGCCGATCACCACCCTGATCGAGCTGGAATCCGGCACCCAGGTGGTGCACTACTTCGCCGGCTCGCCCGAGCAGGTGCTGCTGCTGGCCAACACCGGCGGCTTCGGCCTGATGGCCAAGGTGGGCGACATGCTGAGCCGCCAGCGCGGCGGCAAGAGCTTCCTCAGCCTGGAGCCGCAGGACCACGTGCTGCCGCCGGCGGTGCGCCTGCCCGAGCACACCCAGGTGGCCTGCCTGTCGATGACCGGTCGGCTGCTGGTGTTTGCGCTGGACGAACTGAAGCTGCAGTCCAACGGCGGCCGCGGCCTGACCCTGATGGACGTGGACGCCAAGGACCCGCTGGTGTCCGTGGCCACCGTGGGCTCGGCAGTCAAGGTGATGGGCCTGGGACGGTCTGCCAAGCCCAAGGAAGAGGACCTCAAGGGCAACGCGCTCGCCGGCCACGTAGGCAAACGGGCGCGCAAGGGCAAGAAGGTGGAGGGCTTCCCGAAGGCGCAGCGGGTGTTGGCGGTCTGAGGCTGTTCAGGTGAGCGCCAGCTCGCGTTCGCGGATCCACGCCATCAGCACGGGCAACGGCAGGGGCTTGGCGAACAGGTAGCCCTGCAGGTGGTCGCAGCCGAGCTCGCGCAGGTGCTCGGATTGCGCCTCGGTCTCCACGCCTTCGGCCACGGTGGCCAGGCCGAGCGACTGCGCGATGCTGGCGATGCTGGCCACGATGACGGCGCTCTCGCGCTTGTGCGGCAGGCCGCGCACGAAGCTGCGGTCGATCTTGAGCTTGTCCACCGGCAGGCTCTGCAGGTAGCTCAGGCTCGAGTAGCCGGTGCCGAAGTCGTCGATTGCAATGCTGAAGCCTTCCCGGCTCATCGCATCCAGCAGCGGCGCCTGCTTGTCGGGCCGGCTCATGATGACGCTCTCGGTCATCTCCAGCTCCAGGTCGGCGGGCTGCAGGCCGTGGCGCGCGATCGCGCCGCGCAGCTCGGCCAGCAGCGGCACGTTGCTGTCGAGCTGGCGCGCCGACACGTTCACCGCCATGCAGGGCGGCTGCAGGCCTTCGGCACGCAGGGTGGCCACGGCCGCGCAGGCCATGTCGATCACGCGCAGGCCGATCGGGATGATGAGGCCGGTGTCCTCGGCCACGGGAATGAAGTCCAGCGGCGGTATCACGCCGCGTTCCGGGTGGCGCCAGCGCAGCAGGGCCTCCAGGCCGCACAAGCGGCCGCTGCGCGAGTCCACCTGCGGCTGGAACTCCAGGAAGAACTGGTCGTCTCGCAGCGCCACGCGCAGCTGCGCCTCGGTGTCCAGGCGCTTGCGCACCGCATCACCCAGCTCCTGCGAGAAGAACTGGCAGTTGCCACGGCCCTGGCCCTTGGCCTGGTACATCGCCAGTTCGGCCTGGCGCAGCAGCTCCTCGGCACCGGCGCTGCCGGCATCCACCATCACGATGCCCACCGACAGGCCCACGTGGGCCAGCGCTTCGCCGGCGGTCACCGGCTCGCAGGCCGACGCGATCAGGCGCCCGGCCACCCGCGCCGCATGGTCGGGCAGGGGCGTGCCGGTGAGGATGATCGCGAACTCGTCGGCGCCCAGGCGGGCGGCGATGTCGCAGTTGCGCAGGCTGCCGCTGAGCCGGTGGCCCAAGGCGCCCAGCACGCGGTCGCCGAGCTGGCGGCCCCACAGGTCGTTGACCCGCTTGAAGCCGTCCACGTCCAGGTAGAGCAGGGCGGAGGCGCCCTGGTAGCGCCGGTGGCGGTCGATCGTCTGCTCCAGCGCCTTCAGCAGCGCGTTGCGGTTGAGCAGGCCGGTGACCTCGTCCTCCGTGGTCAGGCGGGCGATGTTGGCCTCGGCCGCGGCCGCGCGCGCCAGCACCCGGCGGTAGGCCTGCGCGGCCAGGCCCACGCCCACCGTGCCCAGGGCGACCAGGGCGGTGGGCAGGCTGCCCGGGTCCAGCCACCAGACCGCGACCAGCACCAGCATCGCCACCAGCCCGGCCGCTGCCATGCGCAGCAATGCGCTGCGCTGCCAGGCGGTGCGGATGGCTTCGGCGCGGTTGTCGTCGACGCGCGGGGTGCGCGGGGCCGGTGCGTTGCCGGCGCGTGCGTCCGCGCGTGGGGTGGCTCGCATCGAAGTCGGCCCTGCGTTGTGAAGCGTGGTCGGCATGTTCAGAACAGCTCGACTTCGTTGTCCTGCCGCGCGGCTTCGAGGTCACCGGAGGCGATCAGCGCGGCATGGCTGCAGACGCGGTTGCGGCCGTGCTGCTTGGCGTGGTAGACCGCCTTGTCGGCGCGCTCGAAGGCCGCCGTGGGCGTGTCGTTGGGCAGCACCTCGGTGAAGCCGATGCTCACCGTCACGCGGCCCACCTGCGGGAAGCTGTAGTCGGCCATGTTCAGGCGCAGGCGGTCCAGCGCCACCAGCGCGTCGCTTTCGGTGGGGCAGCGCAGCAGCACCAGGAACTCCTCGCCACCGAAGCGGTACAGCCGGTCCTGGAAGCGGAAGGTGCTGCGCATGATGCGCCCCACCAGCAGCAGCACCTCGTCGCCGATCAGGTGGCCGTGGGTGTCGTTCACCGACTTGAAATGGTCGATGTCCAGCAGCGCCAGCCAGTGGCCGGTGTGGCTGTGGTGAATGCCGTCCACGCCCTGGCGCCGGCCCACCGCCGGCAGCTGGGACGTGGCCTGCACCGTCTTGTAGAAGGTCTCGTCGAAGGTCTTGCGATTGAGCAGGCCGGTGAGCGTGTCGCGCTCGCTGTAGTCCAGCAGGCCACAGAAGTTGCGGTACACCCGCAGCACGCTGTCGGCGGTGTGCAGCGCATCGTTGGAGAACGGCCCGCTGCAGCGCAGCTCCAGCACGCTGGCCTGCTCGCCCAGCGCCATGGGGAACAGCACGATGCAGCCGCCGGCCGCCGCGCCATCGGTGGCCGGGATGTCGTCGATGCGGATGACCTTCTGCTGCTCCACGCAGCTGGCGTGCGCCGGCATCGCGTCGCGTTCGGGCAGTTCGTCCAACCGCACCCAGCTCGGGTCGGAGGAGGCGGCCACGTCCTTGGCCTTCAGCCGGGCGCGCAGCAGCCAGCGCTGCGGTGCCCCCGGCGGGCCGACCAGCATGTGGATGGACACCTGCGATGGGCGGAACAGCTCACGCATCGAATGCGCCAGCGTCACGTCCAGCAGGTCCCGGTCGCGGTGGACCGTGAGGGAGGCCAGGTGATCGATCGCGTTGTTCGGCTGCATGGGATCCATGGTTCGGCCACAAGGCCGCTAGCCGGGTTATCGGCCACCCCGGCCCTGCTTGAACCACTGGCGCCGTGCGCGGCGTGAACTTGTGGCGTTTCATGCCGGCGTGTCGCGGCCGGCGTTACACAATCGGCCGATGACGCCTTTCGAACCCACGGTCATCCACACCGATCGGCTCACCTTGCGTTGGCTGGGTGCGGCCGATGCGCCGGCTTTGTTCACCATCTTTTCCGACCCCGAGGTGATGCGCTACTGGAGCACGCCGCCGGTGGCCGACATGGCGCAGGTGGAGCGCACGCTGGCGGCCGTGCAGATCGCCTATGCGGACGGCAGCAGCATGCGGCTGGGCATCGTGCGCAGCGAGGACGAGGCGCTGGTGGGCACCTGCACCGTGTTCGATGTCCAGGCCGGGAACCGGCGTGCAGAGATCGGTTATGCGCTAGGCCGGGCGCACTGGGGCCGCGGTTACATGCACGAAGCGCTGGAGGCCTTTGTCGACCACCTGTTCGGCCCGCTGGGCCTGAACCGGCTGGAGGCCGACATCGACCCGCGCAACACCGCATCGGCCCGCACGCTGCAGCGGTTGGGGTTCCAGCAGGAAGGGTTCCTGCGCGAACGCTGGATCGTGAACGGGCAGGTGTCCGACAGCGCGCTGTATGGCCTGCTGCAGCGCGACTGGACGCAGCGCCCGATTGCTGTGCGGCCGACACGGGCGTAGAGTGGGCCGGGTCACGAACGATGAGGGTGCCTGAGCGGGCGGCTTCCAGCCACCCGGGCCCACAAGGCCGCCGGCACTCCGCACAGGAGACGACGTGCAGCCTACCGGCATCGAAGATCCCGCCTACTTCCACAAGGTCGTCGACTGTCAGTGGGCCTGCCCGGCCCACACGCCGGTGCCGCACTACATCCGCCTGATCGCGCAGGGCGACTACACCGAGGCCTACCTCGTCAACTGGGCCTCCAACGTGTTCCCGGGTGTGCTGGGCCGCACCTGTGACCGGCCCTGCGAGCCCGCCTGCCGGCGGGGGCGGGTGGAGGACTCGAATGGGGAACGCCCCGAGCCGGTGGCGATATGCCGCCTCAAGCGCGTGGCCGCGGACTTCAAGGACCCGGACATCCGCGCCAGGCTGCCGCGCCCTGGGCCGCGCAACGGCAGGCGCGTGGCCTGCATCGGCGCCGGGCCAGCATCGCTCACCGTGGCGCGAGACCTGGCGCCGCTGGGTTACGAGGTCACGGTGTTCGACGGCGAGGCCAAGGCCGGCGGCTTCATCCGCACACAGATTCCGCGCTTTCGCCTGCCCGAGTCGGTGATCGACGAGGAGACCGGCTACATCCTGGACCTGGGCGTGCAGTTCCGGGCCGGCCAGGCCATCACCTCGATGAAGGCGCTGCTGCAGCAAGGCTACGACGCGGTCTTTGTGGGTTGCGGTGCGCCGCGTGGGCGCGACCTGGCGCTTCCCGGCCGCCACGAGGCGGCCGCGTTCATTCACATCGGCATCGACTGGCTGGCCTCGGTGTCCTTCGGCCATGTCACCTCGGTGAAGCCGCGTGTCATCGTGCTGGGCGGCGGCAACACGGCGATGGACTGCTGCCGCTCGGCGCGCCGCCTGGGCGCCGCCGAGGTGAAGGTGGTGGTGCGTTCCGGTTTCGAGGAGATGAAAGCCTCGCCCTGGGAGAAGGAGGATGCCATGCACGAGGGCATCCCCATCCTCAACTACCACGTGCCGCGCAGCTTCGAAGTGCGCGACGGCCAACTGGTCGGCATGAGCTTCCAGCTGGTGCGGGCCGAGCGCGATGCCAAGGGCCGGCGCCAGCTGTTGCCCACCGGCGAGCCGGACGTGTTCATCGAATGCGACGAGGTGCTGGTGGCGGTGGGGCAGGAGAACGCCTTCCCCTGGATTGAGCGCGACTGCGGCATCGGCTTCGACGAACACGGCCTGCCGGCGCTGGACGCGAAGACCTTCCAGTCCACCTTGCCGAACGTGTTCTTCGGCGGCGATGCCGCCTTCGGGCCCAAGAACATCATCACTGCGGTGGCGCATGGCCATGAAGCGGCCGTGTCCATCGACCGCCTGCTGCACGGCGAGGCGCCGTATGTGCGGCCGGCGCCCATGGCCAATCTGGTGTCGCAGAAGATGGGCATCCACGAGTGGAGCTACCACAACGCGGTGTCCAACGACGAGCGCTTCAAGGTGCCCTGGGCTGCGGCCGAGAAGGCGCTGGCCAGCATCAAGGTGGAAGTGGAATTGGGCTTCGACCTGCCCACGGCGTTCAAGGAAGCGCAGCGCTGCCTGAACTGCGATGTGCAGACGGTGTTCAAGCAGGCGGCCTGCATTGAATGCGATGCCTGCATGGACATCTGCCCGATGGACTGCATCAGCTTCGTGCCGCCCGCGGCGGAACCGGAGCTGCGCACGCGGCTGAAGGCCCCGGCGCTCAACCTCACGCAGGACCTCTACGTCTCCGACCCCTTGAAGACCGGCCGCGTGATGGCCAAGGACGAGGACGTCTGCCTGCACTGCGGCCTGTGCGCAGAGCGCTGCCCCACCGGCGCGTGGGACATGCAGAAGCTGATGTTCATGACCACGCAGGCCGGCCCGTCCTGCCGCGACGCCCACCCCGCCACGCGCGCCGCGCCGGAGGCCACGGTATGAAGCGCCTCGAAGCGACGAACGACTTCGTCATCAAGTTCGCCAACGTCAACGGCTCGGGCTCGGCGTCCGCCAACGAGCTGTTCGCCAAGGCGATCCTGCGCATGGGTGTGCCGGTGAGCCCGCGCAACATCTTCCCGAGCAACATCCAGGGGCTGCCTACCTGGTACGAAGCACGGGTGAGCGAGCAGGGCTGGCTGGGCCGGCGTGGCGGCATCGACATGATGGTGGCGATGAACCCGCAGACCTGGGCCCAGGATCTGGCGGAGGTGGAGCCCGGCGGCTACCTGTTCCACGACAGCACCCGGCCGCTCACACCGGCCGAGATGCGCGACGACATCCACTTCATCGGCATGCCACTCACGGCCATCTGCAACGCCACCTACGACGACGCACGCCAGCGCCAGCTGTTCAAGAACATCCTCTACGTGGGCGCGCTGTCGGTGCTGATGGACATCGACCCGGCGGAGATCGAGCGCTTGTTCGGCGAGCAGTACAAGGGCAAGGAAAAACTGCTGGGCGCCAATGTGCGCGCGCTGCACCTGGGCCGCGAATTCGCGCAGGAGCACCTGCAGCCCATCGGCCTGAAGGTGCGGCGCAGCCAGGCCGTGGGCGACAAGATCTTCGTCGACGGCAACAGCGCGGCCGCGCTGGGCTGCGTGTACGGCGGTGCCACCGTGGCGGCCTGGTATCCGATCACGCCGTCTTCTTCGGTGGCCGAGGCCTTCCAGAAATACTGCCAGAAGCTGCGCGTGGACCCGGCCACCGGCGAGCACCGCTACGCCATCGTGCAGGCCGAGGACGAGATCGCTTCCATCGGCATGGTGGTGGGCGCGGGCTGGAACGGCGCGCGCGCCTTCACCGCGACCTCCGGCCCCGGCGTGTCGCTGATGACGGAGTTCATCGGCCTGGCCTACTTCGCCGAGATACCGGTGACCATCATCGACGTGCAGCGCGGCGGCCCGTCCACCGGCATGCCCACGCGCACCCAGCAGGCCGACATCCTGGCCTGCGCTTACGCGTCGCACGGCGACACCAAGCACGTGCTGCTGTTCCCGCAGGACCCCACCGAGTGCTTTGAACACGCCGCGGCCGCGCTGGACCTGGCCGACCGCCTGCAGACGCCGGTGTTCCTGATGACCGACCTGGACATTGGCATGAACCAGCGCCTGTGCCAGCCCTTCCAGTGGGACGACAGCCGCGCCTACGACCGCGGCAAGGTGATGAGCGCCGAGGAGCTGGAAGCCGGCCGCGACTTCGGCCGCTACAAGGACGTGGACGGCGACGGCATCCCCTGGCGCACCCTGCCGGGCACCCACCGCAGCAAGGGCGCCTACTTCACCCGCGGCACCACACGCGACCCCTACGCCCGTTATTCCGAGGCCGGGCCGGACTACCTCTACAACGTGCAGCGCCTGCTGAAGAAGTTCGCCACCGCCGCCACACTCGTGCCGCAGCCGGTGCTGGCACCCGCGGCACAGAAGACGCGGCTGGGCGTGCTGTATTTCGGCTCCACCTCGCCCGCGATGGCCGAGGCGCTCACGGTGCTGGCGGCCGACGGCATCCACATCGACGCGATGCGGCTGCGCGCGTTCCCATTCCCAGCGAGCGTCGCCGACTTCATCGCCATGCACGATGCGGTGTTCGTGGTCGAACAGAACCGCGATGCGCAGATGCGCAGCCTGCTCGTCAACGAACTCGAGATCGACCCGATGCGGCTGCCCTCGGTGCTGCACTACGACGGCACGCCGATCACCGCACGCTTCATCACGCAGGCGATCACGAAGGCGGTGCACGCGATGGTGGTTCAACCACTGGCGGCGGAATGAATACAGCCCTCGCTCGGCGAGTGGGAAGCGATCGGGCGGGCGGGGCGCTCTGCTGCGCTCATGTCCCCCGTCGCCGGCCTGCGGCCGTCGCCTCCTCCTTTACTTCGCTCCGCAGAACGCCCCGCCCACCCGATCCACCCCCACCAGGCTGTTCGACGGTGGAAGAACACGCGCGTGTCCTGCCAAGGACGGCGGGTGGCCGGCGTAGCGAAGTAAAGGAGGAGGCGCGGGCGAAGCCCGGGCCGGGGGACATGAGCGGAGTCGGCCACCCGCTGGCCTTGGCGCGCACCAACCGTCGCATGGGGCGCGTCAGCCCCACAGCCGAGAAATGACATGACCTACATCGCCAAGCCGAAACTGCGCCACCCCAGCCTGCAGCCCAACGCCGTCGGCTACACCCGGCGCGACTACGAAGGCAAGATCTCCACGCTCTGTGCCGGCTGCGGCCATGACTCGGTGTCCGCGGCCATCGTGCAGGCCTGCTGGGAGCTGGATATCGAGCCGCACCGCGTCGCCAAACTCTCGGGCATCGGCTGCAGCTCCAAGACGCCGGATTATTTTCTCGGCGCCTCGCATGGCTTCAACACCGTGCATGGGCGCATGCCCAGCGTGCTCACCGGCGCCAACCTGGCGAATCGCGAGCTGCTGTACCTCGGCATCTCGGGCGATGGCGATTCTGCGTCCATCGGGCTGGGGCAGTTCGCGCATGCGATGAGGCGCGGCGTCGACATGGTCTACATCGTGGAGAACAACGGGGTCTACGGCCTCACCAAGGGCCAGTTCTCCGCCACCGCCGACCGTGGCTCGCAAAGCAAGAAAGGCGTGCTCAACAGCGACAACCCGGTGGACCTGGTGGCCATGGCGCTGCAGCTGGGGGCCACCTACGTGGCGCGCGGGTTCTCTGGCGACAAGCAGCAGCTGGTGCCGCTGATCAAGGGGGCGATGAAACACCGCGGCGCCGCCTTCATCGATGTGGTAAGCCCTTGCGTGGCCTTCAACAACCATGCGGGCAGCACCAAGAGCTATGACCATGTGCGCGAACACAACGAGGCGCTGAACCGCATCGACTTCATTTCCTTGGATACGGTGCCGGGCGCCATGCTGGAACCCGGCGCCGTGCTGGACCTGCCGCAGCCCGATGGCAGCGTGATGCGGCTGCGCCAGCTGCGTTATGACCACGACCCCTGCGACCGCACGGCCGCGATGACCCAGCTGCTCAAGCACCAGGCGGACGGCGAGCTGGTCACCGGCCTGCTCTATGTCGAGTCCCAGGCGACCCACCTGCACGACGCGCTGAACACCACCGCCACGCCGCTGAACCGCCTGGCCGAGGCGCAACTTTGCCCGGGATCGGCCGCGCTGGAGCGCATCAACGCCGGCCTGCGCTGAACCACTCCACTACATTAGGCGGCGTTGTCCTTCCGGAGCACGCCGTGCGATTGATCCATTGCACCGAAGCCGAGCACGCCCTCGCCATCCTGACGATCTTCAACGAAGCGATCGCCACCTCCACCGCGCTGTGGGATTACCACGCACGGACCCCGGAATCGATGGTGGGCTGGTTCGCCACCAAGCGCCAGCACGGCTACCCGGTGATCGGCCTGGAGACGGACAGCGGCGAACTCGCCGCGTTCGCCAGCTACGGCAGCTTCCGCGCCTGGCCGGCCTACAAGTACACGGTGGAGCACTCGATCTACGTGCAGCGTGAGCACCGCGGCAAGGGCTTGGGGCGCCAGCTGCTGCAGCGGCTGGTGGCCGAGGCGCGTGAACGCGAGGTGCATGTCATGGTGGGCGGCATCGACGCCACCAACGCCGCGAGCATCGCGCTGCACCGGCAGCTCGGCTTCGAACATGCCGGCACGGTGCGCCAGGCCGGCTTCAAGTTCGGCCGCTGGCTGGACCTGGCGTTCTACCAGCGCACCCTGGACACGCCGGCCGAGCCGGTGGACGGCTGAGCCGCTGCCTCAGGAGAAGTGCAGGTTGCCGATGCGCAACCACGGCAGCCGCACGCTGCCGGTGTCGATGCGCTCGCGGCTGACGGCCACCACGTCGCGCAGCATCTGCGCCATGTTGCCGCTGATCATCACCTCCGACAGCGCCGGGCCCACCTGGCCGTCGACGATGGCGAAGCTGTTCTTGATCACACCGGAGAAGTCGCCGTTGGCGGCCGGGTTGCCCATCGACAGCCGGCCCACGAGCGCACCCCGTGCCACGCCGGCCACCAGCTCACTGCGTGGTGTGCTGCCGGCGTCCAGGTCCCAGCCGGCCGAGGCCACCGGTACGTGCGGCAGCCCGGTCTTGCGGCTGCCGTAGAGGCTGGGTGTCAGCGTCATCAGCTGGCCGGCGCGCAGCAGCTCCACTGGCGCGGCGGCGAAGGCGTCGGCGGAGATGGCGGCCACACCGGGTGCGTCGAAGCGGCTGCGCAGGTGCAGCAGCGGCGAGGCGATGGCCTGGCCCACGCTGTGGCGGTAGAGCGAGCTGCCGGCAATCAGCTGCGTGTCGCCCAGCTGCCCCAGCAGCCAGCCCAGCAGCGCGCTCACGGCATTGGGTGTGAGCACGACGTCGCCGGTGAAGCGGCCGCCCAGCGGCTGGGTGTGGATCTGCTGCTCGGTGTCGCGCAGCATCTCGCCGATGCCGAAATGCTCCACCGCATGGCGGTCGGCCAGCTGGTCGGTGAAGCCGCCGGTTTCGTTGAAGGAGCTCGACTGCTTGCCGTCGCGCGCGGTGCCGAACAGGTCGATGGCGTACCAGCCAAGGCTGCAGGAGAGGTCGCTGCCACCGGTGGTGAGCGTGTGGCTGCGCAGCAGCGTGTGGCGCGCGCTCGCCTCGTCCACCATCATCTTCGGCGTCTCGCGGGCGCGGAACTCCAGCAGCTCGCCCACCTTGGCCGCCAGCAGCGGCACGTCGGCCTGCTGCGGGCCTTGTTCGATGCGCACGGCCTGGCCGGAGGAGACGGCGTTCGCTGCGTCCTGCGGCGCGGAGCCCGCATCGGCGAACAACCCGGCCACGGCCGCACGCATCGCGTCGGGCGCCAGGTCGGCCAGCTCGGTGCTGGCCATGCGGCCGTCCACGATGCCCAGCAACGACAGGCGCTGCATCTCGGTGCTGCGCATCAGGCTGGGTTCGTTGTGGTTGACGTTCAGCTCGTCCATCACCGTGCGGCTGGCGGACACCTGCGCGTGCTCGAACCCTTGTTCGCGCATGCAGGCCAGCGCCTGCTCTGCAATGTTCTGCAAAGACATGCTCGACTCCATCACTGGCCTCCCAGATGCGCACGCACCCGCAACGCGGGCCCGCCCATCGACACCACCATCGGTTGTTTCTTGCCGCAATAGCCACTGCAGTTCCAGGCCATGTCGCTGGAGACCGCGTCCGCGCTTTGCAGCACCTTGATGGCCGAGCCCGACAAGGTGGTGTCGCGGATGGCGGCACCGATGCGCCCGCCCTTGATCTCGTAGGCCAGGCTGATGCCGAACATGAACTCGGTGGTCGAGTCGGCCTGGCCGTTGGCCGTCTTCAGCAGCAGGTAGCCGTCCTCCACGCCGGCGATCATGTCCTCGAGCCGGCTGGTGCCCGGCAGGATGGCGGTGTTGCGCATGCGCACCAGCGGCTCGTCGGTGGGCGCGTAGGCGCGTGCGCTGCCGGTGGGCTCGCGCTCCATGCGGCCAGCGGTCTCACGGCTGTTCATGAACTCGGTGAGCACGCCGTTGCGGATGAGCACCGCGTCGCGCGCCGGCGTGCCCTCGTCGTCGGCATACACCGGGATCATCACTTCCTCGCCGCGGAAGCTGTGCGCCAGGTCCACCATGGTGATGAGGTCGCTGGCCACGCGCTGGCCCACCAGGTCGCGCGTGACGGCGCCGCCCAGCACCAGGTCGGCTTCGCACGGATGGCCCATCGCCTCATGGGCCAGCATGCCCGCCAGCGATGCGTCCAGCACCACGGTGTGCAGGCCGCCGCGTGCGGGCACGGCCTGGCGCTTGGCCTGCAGGTGCCGGTGCAGCTCGTCCAGGCGCGGCGCAAGGGTGTCGATCGACAGGTCCAGGTCCGCCAGGCTGCCCTTGCACGACAGCTGTTCCATCAGCTCCACCGGCGCACCGTCGGCGCCTTCGGCGGTGAAGGTGATGTAGCACAGCGCCCGCTGGATGCTGCTCAACACCTCGCTGCCGTTGCTGGTGGACAGGCGCTTGCTGTGGTGTTCGTCGGAGAGCACGAACTTGGCCGAGCGCAGGCCAGGATATTCACGCTTGCACCATGCGTTCAGCTCGGCGAGCCGGTCCACGCAATCCTTTTGCGAGAGGGCCGGCCGGCCGCGGAACACGTGCTCGCCGCGGTAGCTGCCGCCGGGCAGCGGCATCGCGCTCTTCTGCCCGAAGCGGGCCATGGCCTGAGCGTTCTGGCGCGCCTGGCGCTGCAGCCGCTCCACGCTCGCGTCATCGGCCGTGGGCGCGGCCGCAAAGCCCCAGTAACCGCCCTGGTAGGTGCGCGCACTGGCGCCGGCGTCGGCGGTCTGCGAGTTCAGCGTGAGGTTGCCGTCCACCATGAGCAGGCGGCGTTTGCGCAGCTCATGGCGTCGGGTTTCGACATAGGTCATGCCAGCTCCCTGTGCATTGTGGTGTGCCGATGATAGGCAGATCGGCACACCACGCGCATCAGCTGGCGACCAGGGCTTTCTGCAGCAGCGTCAGCGCGAGTGCGACCTCGTCGCCGGCGATGTTCAAGGCCGGTACGAAGCGCAGGCTCTGTGGCCGCACGGCGTTGACCAGCAGCCCGGGCGTGTTGGCATTGGTGGGCTGGCGGGCCGCGTCCGCCACCTGGGCAGCCTGGTCGGCCAGGGGCAGGTCCAGCGCCAGCAGCAGGCCGCGGCCGCGCACACGGCCCGTGCCGAGCCGGTCGGCCAGCGCCTGCAGGCCCGTGCGCAGCTGCGCGCCGCGCGCCTGCACCGCAGGCAGGAAGCCGGGCTCGGTCAGCGCGTCCAGCACGGCCAGCGCCACCGCGCACATCAAAGCATTGCCGCAGTAGGTGCCGCCCTGGTCGCCGGGCGCGAAGCAGCTCACGGCCTCGCGTGCCAGCAAGGCGCCGATCGGCACGCCGCCGCCCAGGCCCTTGCCCAGGGTCATGATGTCGGGCCGGATGCCGGCCTCGCTGTGGCCCCACAGCGTGCCGGTGCGGCCGATGCCGGTCTGCACTTCGTCCAGGATCAGCAGCAGCCCGAGCTCGTCGCACATCGCACGCAGGCCGCGCAGGAACTCGGGCGTGGCCTCGATCACGCCGGCTTCGCCCTGGATCGGCTCGAGCATCACCGCCACCGTGTTCGGGCCGATCAATGCGGCCACGCTCGCCAAGTCGTTGAGGTTCGCCTTCGGAAAGCCGGGCACCTGCGGCGCGAAGAGCTTGTCGAAGCCTGGCTTGCCGCTCGCGCTCATGGTGGCCAGGGTGCGGCCGTGGAAGGCGTTGTGGAAGGTGATTACCTCGAAGGCGCCGCCGCGGCGCACCTGGCCGTACTTGCGGGCGAGCTTGATCGCGCCTTCGTTCGCCTCGGCGCCGCTGCTGGTGAAGAAGCAGCGTTCCAGGCCGCTGAGCTCGGCCAGGCGATGGGCGAGTTTGATCGCGCGGTCGTTGTGCAGGCCCGGGCCGGCCTGCACCAGGCGCGTGGCCTGTTCCGCGAGCGCTTCAGCGATCTCCGGCGCCGCGTGGCCCAGGGTGTTCACCGCCCAGCCCTGCACCAGGTCCAGGTGGCGTCGGCCTTCGGAGTCCCACAGCCAACTGCCGCGGCCACGGGTGAAGACCTGCGCGGGTTTGTGGGCCACCGTCATCAGCGACTGCACCGGGTAGGCGCTGAAGGGTGTGATGGCGGGGGCAGGGGCGGTGGCGTGCATGGTGTCGTCTTCCTGAAGGGAGGAGAAAACGAAGGCACCAGGCCCCTCGGGCATCACCGCAATGACAAAGGCCACGAGGGGTCTCGTGGCCTTCGGGGGTGAACGCTCGAAACCTCTCAACGTCGACGTCGGGACAGTCGTCGCGAGAAGCTGCGTTGGGTGGCGTTCATGCGCTGCAGCATAACCCAGTTTGGCGCGCTGCACGGCGCCTCCGAGGTTCAGGCGCGCAGGAAGCGGATGTGCAGGTGCTGCTCCAGCAGCGACAGCAGCTCGCCGGCCTTGAACGGCTTGGTGATGAAGGCAGAGGCACCGGCCGACAGCGCGCGCGCTTGACCATCGCTGACCGCGCTGGCCGAGATCGCAATCACGGGCACGTCGCGCAACGTCGGCAGCTGGCGCATGCGCCGCGTGGCTTCCAGGCCGTTCATCACCGGCATCACATAGTCCATCAAGACCAGGTCCGGCGGATGCGCCGCTGCACGCGCGACACCTTGCTCCCCGTCGACCGCCTCCTCGATCTCAAATCCCAGTGGCCCCAGCATGTCCGCCAGCAGTGCGCGATTCTGGGGCACGTCGTCCACCACCAGCAGCCGCTTGCGCGGCCCTTCATAGCCCAGCACGACGGGCGCGTCGTGCTCCGCGAGCTGCGGCGTACCGGCCGACACCAGCTGCAGGACGAAGCCGAAACGGCTGCCTTCGCCCGGCACGCTGTGCACCTGGAGCTCGCCGCCCATGTGGCGCACCAGCTGCTGGCTGATCACCAGGCCGAGCCCGGTGCCGCCGCGGCGGCGCTGCTGGTCACCCACCTGCTGGAAGGGCTGGAACAGCGTGCGCAGTTCGGCGGGGGAGATGCCGACGCCGGTGTCGGTCACCTCCAGCGCCAGCCGCACGGTGCCGGCATCTTCGCGTTCGGCCCGCGCACACAGCGTGACGCTGCCGTGGTCGGTGAACTTGGCGGCGTTGCTCAGCAGGTTCAACAGCACCTGGCGCAGACGCCGCTCGTCCGCCATCACGGCCGGGGGCAAGCCCTCGGCCTCGTGGCAGAACAGCACGCCCTTCTGCTCGACCCGCACCCGGATGATGTTGGCGATGCTCTGCAGGAACGGCTGCAGCGCGACCGGGGTGAGGTGAAGCTCCAGCCGGCCGGCCTCGATGCGAGACAGGTCCAGGATCTCGTCGATCAGCTCCAGCAGGTGCTGGCCAGCCTGCTCGATGGTCTTGAGCGACGTGCGCTGCTGAGCGGTGAGCGCGGCCGGGTTCCATTGCAGCAGCTGCGCGTAGCCCAGCACGGCGTTCAGCGGCGTACGCAGCTCGTGGCTCATGCTGGCCAGGAAGTCGCTCTTGGCACGGCTGGCCTCGGCGGCCTGGTCACGCATCACGGCGAGCCGGTCCACCATTTCGGCCAGCTCCCGCTCGTGCATGCGCAGGCGCTCGTTGGCGAGCCGGAAGGCCTCCAGCGCCTGGGCCATGCGGCCCACCTCGTCCAGCCGTTCGCGTGCGGGCACGTGCACCTCATGTTCGCCTTGTGCCAGGCGCGACATCACGTCGGTCATCTGCACCAGTGGCGCGGAGATCGCGCGGCCGATCGACCAGGTGGCCAGCAGCCCGAGCGCTATGGCGGTCGCCACCGCGAAAAGCATCAGATTCACCGAGCGCGCGACGAAGCTTTCGCTGCGCTGCTGGCGCTCCTTCGCGGCACGGGTGGTGATGTCGGCCAGCTGGTTGAGGTAGGTGTCGAGCTGGCTGTAGTGGGCCATCAAGCTGCTCACGAGCACCGGATTGGGCTTGTCCTGCATGGCGCGGGTGGCGACGATGCGGTAGATCGACAGGAACTCGCCGATCGCATGGAGCAGGTCCGCGTCCAGCGAGATGGCGTTGGTCTCGATGCTCTGCAGCATCGATGCCACCTTGTCGAAGCGTTCGGGCAGCCGGGCACGCAGCTCGGCGCGCGCCTCGGTGCCGCTGTCGCTGCCGGGCAGGTCGATGTGGCGCACCACGTCAGAGTGGATGGCAGCCACGGCCAGCGACATCCGGCTGGTGGTGGTGGCGGTGTCGAAGGCGCCGCCCACCACCTCGCGGAACGCCTGGCCCTGGCCGCGCAGCAGCCAGATCGAGCCGGCCGAGACCGCCACGCACAGCAGCATGACGATCAGGGGCGCGACCATCACCTTCAGCCGTATCGACAACCGAGTGAGCATGCGTGCAGCCTGCTTCTGGTGGTTGCACACATCGGCCCTCCGATGACCGGCCGTGTGCACTCGACCGGCGCCCCGGGCAAGCGTACCCTATCGTGTGGCCGAACAACATGGGGGTCAACCATGCAAGCCTTGATCGCACTCCTGCTGGGTTTGGCGATGGCCGCGGCCCACGCCGACACCGACATCGTCATGCTCACCGGCAACACCGGCGGGGTGTACTACCCCATGGGCATCGCCCTCGGCAAGATCTGGGAACGCACCATCCCGGGTGCCCACGTCAGTGTGCAGGCCACCCAGGCCTCGGTGGAGAACTTCAACCTGCTGCAGCAGCGGCGGGGTACCTTCGCCTTCGGCCAGGGCGACGTGATGTCCGCGGCCTTCAAGGGCAACGTGGAGGCGGGGTTTCCCAGCTCACGCGACCGGCTGCGCATGGTCGCGGCGCTGTTTCCCAACTACCTGCATGTGGTGGCGCTGAAGAGCGCCCGCATCCGCTCGGTGTACGACCTGAAGGGCAAGCGTGTGTCGGTGGGTGCATCGCGCAGTGGCAACGAGCTCAATGCGCGCGCCCTGCTCGGTGCGGCCAGCATCAGCTACGCGGACCTCAAGCGGGCCGACTTCGTGCCCTACAACGACGCGGTGGCGCTGATGCGCGACGGCCAGCTCGACGCCGTGATCGTCTCGGCGGGGTTGGGTGTCAAGGCGGTGAGCGAACTGGCCGATTCGGTGCCGGTGGACATCGTGCCGATCACACCTGATCTGGTGGCCAAGGCAGGCGGCCTGTTCGTTGCCGGCACGCTGCCGGCACACACTTATGCCGGCCAGGCGCAGGACGTCCCGACCGCAGCACTGATCAACTTCCTGGTCACGCACAGCGGCGTGCCCGACGCGCTGGTCTACGAGGCGCTGAAGCAGCTTTACAGCCACCTCGACGAGCTGCGCCGTTCCCACCTGGCGGCCCGCGACATCGTGAGGGACGCGGCCCTGTCGAGCCGGCCGATCGCCTTGCACCCCGGGGCCGAGCGCTATTTCCGAGAGATGGGGGTTCTGCGCTGATGGACCTGTGTGTATGGCTGGCCGCTGGCACAGTGCTGTGGCTGCGCAGTGCAGGGCCGGTGCGCATCGAGTGGGAGCACAGCGTCGAACACTTCCGGATCGAGGAGCTGTACCAGGCCACGCCAGCCGGCGTGGTGCTCGCCCAGGTCGGTGTGCGCGGGCTCGGGGCCGGGGTCGAGCCGCCGGCCGACGCCGTGCTGGCCGACGGCTGGTGGCGCCATGCGCCCGCTGCGTCCGCGATGCCGGCCGTTGAATTTGCCAACTCGCGGCACGCGAAGGGTTACCGCGCCTGCGCTTCAGGCACCTGCCGTCCCGTGCCGGCGGGCAGTGCGATCGGCCTGCGTCGCTGCGGTCCCTGACTCGGCCGGCGCAGCCATCGCGGGGTCTGCCGGGCCCGCGTGCGGCGGCGCCGCGCCCCGGCCACGCCAAGCCACCGCGTGGATCACTCCCAGCACGAGCAAGGCCATGCCACCGTCAATGGCAAAGAGGGCCGACATGGAGACGAAGGGCAGAAGCAGCGCCGCCACCCAGGGCGCCGCCAGCATCGCCACGCTTTGCAAGGCGCTCACCTTGCCGCTGACCGCGCCCACGGCATCGGGAAACTGCTGCACGATCACCACGTTGGCGCGTACCGCTTCCACCGAAGAGAACAGGCCGGTGAGGAAGAACAGGGCGGCGGCGGCCACTTCTGCGCTGCCCGTGGGCAACAGGAAAGCGATGCCGAGCAGGCAGAAGCAGACGGCCACTGCCACGACCGACACCACCGTCGCCCGCATCGGATCTGCCTCAGGTTGACGGCGGCGGCTCAGGATGCTTGCGGCCAGGATGCCGCCCGCGCCGGAGCTGGAGACCAGGACGCCCAGCAGTGCCTTGTCGAAACCTGCTCCGTGCAGCAGCACCGGCAATTGGTTGTTGATGAGAAACACCATGAACGCATACGTCGTCACGGTCCACAGGAGTTGCCGCAGCAGCGCCCGTTTTTTCGGCGCGACGGTGGTGGCCGCTTCGGCTGCCTGGCGTCCTTTCGAGGTGTCTGCGACGCATGGCTCACCGAGCCATCGGCCCGGCTGCCGCAACGCCACCACGAGGCAGCAGAGTGCGAGGGACGTCAGCAGGACAGACAGAGCGACCGAGGCCCGCTCCCCCAGCAGCGATGCAATGGCGCTGCCGAGCACCGGCGCCGCGATCTTCGAGGCATTGCGCAGGACGCCCAGGGTGCCGAAATACCGCTGCACATCCGCCTGGTCGATGGTTCGCGACACCAGCACGTTGCTGGCCGGCTCCACCGGCACGGCCACGAAGGAGCGCAGTACGAGCAGCGCGCAGAACCAGGGCAAGGGCATGCCGGCCAGCAGCAGCACAGTGGCCGATGCGCGCAGTACCAAGGTGACCAGCAGGATGGGGGCCGGTCGTGCACGGTCCACCCCCCGGCCGACGAGCGGACCGATCAGCATGCCTGGCACCAGCAGCAGGGCGCTGATGCCCGCCATCTCGACGGCCGTGGCGCGGTACTCGTAGGCGGCCAGGGTCAGGATGGCGAGGAAGTCGATCCAGAAGCTGAAGCCGGCAAGGGCAGATCCGGCCATCAAGCCGAGCGAGGTTCTGTTCCACATCGCGGCTCCTGCCGGCGCAAGACGCCTGCCGATGGCGAACCGCTGTCTAGCGCCCGCGCCCGATCGGCTGCACCAGCACCAGCGCACCCGCCACGCCCAGCCCGATGAACAGGGCCAGGCTGTAGAACTCGTAGGGCACGCCCAGCAGCTTGACCGCGGCGTCGGCGCAGCTGGCGCGCGCCTGGAAGATCTCCGGCAGCATCGCGTCCAGCCCCAGGCTGTTCATCACCCGGTCGGCGAAGGTGAGGTTGCACGAGGCCGATGCGGCGGCCACGAAGTGCTGCCACAGCGCGGCCACGATGCCTTCGATCGCCAGCAGGATCACCGCGCCGCCGGCGATGCGGCGTGCGGTGCGTCCGCGCATCAGCAGGCCGATCACGCAGGCCAGCGCGATCACCGCGAAGATCAGCCGCTGCAGCACGCACCAGGGGCAGGGCTGGATGTCGTACACATGCTGCGACACCAGGGCGGCCCCGATCGCGGCCACGGACACCACGGCGCTGCCGCCCAGCAGCAGCACCGGCCGCTCACGCAAGGCCAGCAAACCCATTCACGCCACCTCGGCGATGAGCTCGATCTCCACGCAGGCCCCGGTGGGGATCTGCGCCACGCCGAAGGCGGCACGGGCATGCGTGCCCACCGTGGGGCCGAACACCTCGCCCAGCAGTTCGGAGCAGCCGTTGGTCACCAGGTGGTGCTCGGTGAAGGTGGGCGTGCTGTTCACCAGGCTCAGCACCTTGACGATGCGCTTGACCTGGGACAGGTCCCCCACCGCGGCTTGCAGGGTGCCCATCAGGTCGATGGCCACTGCGCGCGCGGCGGCCTTGCCTTCGTCGGTGCCCATGGTCAGGCCCAGCTGCCCCACCCAGGGCTTGCCGTCCTTCTTGGCGATGTGGCCGGACAGGAAGACGAGGTTGCCGGTGCGCACGAAGGGCACGTAGGCAGCGGCCGGAACGGCCACCGGCGGCAGCGTGATGCCGAGGGCGGCGAGACGGTCTTGGGGGGTGCTGGACATGGTTGTTGTGCAAGCGGAGAAGGCAATGAGCGGCGATGCTACACGACGCATTTGCGGTGCCCGCAGGCTCTTTTTGCCCCTTCGGCGAATGGGGGTCTGGCAGCGGTCATGTGGGAGGTTCATGATGCAGCGCAGGGGGTTGTCGCATGGATTTCCTCATCGTCGAAGACGACCCGGTGATGCAGCAGCTGATCGGCGGCATGCTGCAGCGCCTGGGTTATGCAGTGCGCGTGGCCGAGGACGGTTTTGCCGCCCTGGCCGCGTGCGCCAAGCGGCCGCCGAATGCCGTGCTGATGGACGTGCAGATGCCGCGCATGGACGGGCTCACCGCCACGCGCGAGCTGCGCCGGCTGCAGCGTGAGGAGGGCCTGGCGCGCTTTCCGATCATCGTGGCCAGCGCCTTCTATTCGCCCGCTGACCGTGCAGCCTGTTTCGAGGCCGGCGCCGATGGCTTCGTCACCAAGCCGCTGATGCTCGCCAAGTTGGGCGCAGAGATCTATCGCGTGGTGGGCCGGGCCGAGTCGGACCGGGCTTCTACACTGCGCCGATGGGAGCGGGAGGAGTCCACGGGCACGATCGGCCGGCAAGCCGCCTGACCTACGCCGGCACGGCCCTGGCCGGCGTGCTGCTGGCCTGGCTGGGTGGCCTGGTGCTGCAACTGCAGCAGCCGGCGCTGTGGTCAGCCGCCTTGTACGGCGGCATCGCGTCCGCGGCGTTCATCCTTGTCGGCCTGGCCTGGCGCGCGCGGAGCCATGGGTGGCCTGCGTTGCTGGCCGCCATGCTGGCCGTCGGCGCAGTCGGTTTTTCCTGGGCTGGCTGGCGCGCCGGGCTGCGCCTGGCCGATGGCCTGCCCACTGCGCTGGAAGGCCAGAACCTGATGGTCACCGGCGTGGTGGCGAGCCTGCCCCAGGTGTCCGCCTCTGGCAGCCGCTTCCTCTTCCGGGTGGACAGTGCGCAGTGGCGCGGCCAGCCGGTGCAGCTGCCACCGCTGCTGGCGCTCGGCTGGTATCGCAACTGGCAGGACGACACCCCGCTGGATGATCCGCGTGCGGAGTTGCGCGCCGGCCAGCGCTGGCAACTGCCGGTGCGACTGAAGCGGCCGCATGGCGCGATGAACCCGGGCGGCTTCGACCAGGAGCTGTGGCTGTTCGAGCAGGGTGTGCGCGCGAACGGTTATGTGCGCGCCACCCCCGCCACGCCGGCGCGCCAGCTGGAGGAGGCCGCCGGCTTTGCGCTGCAGCGGCTGCGCCAGTCGGTGCGCGATGCCATCTTCGAACGCGTGCCCGACCCCCGTGCGGCCGGCGTGCTGGCGGCGCTGTCGGTGGGCGACCAGGGTGCGATCGAGCGCGAGGACTGGGAGCTCTTCCGCGCCAGCGGCATCGCGCACCTGGTGAGCATCAGCGGGCTGCACGTGACCATGTTCGCCTGGCTGGCCGGCACGCTGATCGGCGTGGCCTGGCGCCGCAGCGCCCGCCTGATGCTGCGCTGCCCGGCGCCCTGGGCGGCGCGCTGGGGCGGGGTGGCGGCCGCGGCCGGTTATGCGCTGCTGTCCGGCTGGGGTGTGCCTTCGCAGCGCACGGTGTGGATGCTGCTGACGGCCGCGGCGCTGTGCAGCATGGGCACGCGCTGGCCCTGGCTGCTGGTGCTGCTGGCGACGGCGGCGGTGGTCACGGTCATCGACCCCTGGGCGCTGTTGCAGGTGGGCTTCTGGTTGTCCTTTGTGGCGGTGGCGCTGCTGATGTCGTCAGCGCCCGGGGCGGCGCCTTCGCCGTCGGCGCCGGCGGGGCGCTGGCATCCCGCCATCGCGGGTGCTGCGCGCGCGCTTCGCGAGGGCGTGCGCACCCAGGCGATCGCCACGCTCGGGCTGGCGCCCTTGACGCTGGTGTTCTTCCAGCAGCTGTCGCTGGTCGGCTTCGTGGCCAACCTGGTGGCGATTCCACTGGTCACACTGGTCATCACGCCGCTGGCCTTGTTGGGCCTGTTGCTGCCGCCGCTGTGGCAGCTGGATGCCTGGGTGGTGCAGGCGCTGGCCGGGCTGCTGGGCTGGCTGGTGGCGCTGCCGGGCGCGGTATGGACGGTGCCGCAGGCGCCAGCCTGGGCGCAGGCCGCGGGCCTGTTGGCGGGCGCACTGCTGCTGTTGCCCTTGCCGTGGAGATGGCGGCTTCTGGCCATGCCCTTGGCGCTTCCGCTGTTATGGCCGGCGGTGCCGCAGCCACCTCACGGCCGCTACGAACTGCTGGCAGCCGACGTGGGGCAGGGCACTGCGGTGCTGCTGCGCACCCGCTCGCACCAGCTGTTGTACGACACCGGCCCGCAGTATTCGCCGGAGAGCAACGCCGGCGATCGCGTGCTGCTGCCGCTGCTGCGCCTGCGCGGCACCGAGCCGCTGGACCTGCTGATGCTTAGCCACAGCGACACCGACCATGTGGGCGGTGCCGCCAGCCTGCTGGCGCATTGGCCGGTAAGTGCGCTCAGCAGCTCTCTGCCGCCCGGCCACGCGCTGCTGGCCAAGGGCGTGCAGCACACGCCCTGCCAGGCCGGGCAGCAGTGGCAGTGGGATGGCGTGCGCTTCACCGTGCTGCATCCATCGGCCCAGGCGCTGCAACCGCCACCGCCCGGCACCAAGCCGCCCAAGCCCAACGCGCTCAGCTGCGTGCTGCGCGTGGAGGACGCGGCCGGCCACAGCGTATTGCTCACCGGCGATGCCGAGGCCGCCCAGGAGGCGCTGATGCTGGCCGCGGGCGGCAACGCCAGCTTGCACAGCGAGCTGATGCTGGTACCCCACCATGGCAGCCGCACCTCGTCCACACCCGCCTTCCTGGATGCGGTGGCGCCGCGCCTGGCCATCGTGCAGGCCGGCTACCGCAGTCGCTTCGGCCATCCGGCACCCGACGTGATGGCGCGTTACGCCGAGCGCGGCATCGCGGTGGTGCGCAGCGACCGTTGTGGTGCCTTCCTGTGGAGCGCCGACGAAAGCGCATGCCAGCGCGACCTGGCTCGCCGATACTGGCACTTCACCGAATAGGTCCGGAACTTGCGGCAAGCGCGGATCCGCCCACCCGAAGGAACTTGCCTGTGGCCATCCATGTCGCGCTGAATCACGTCACCCATTACCGCTACGACCGGCGCGTGCAGCTGTCGCCCCAGGTCGTGCGCCTGCGCCCGGCGCCGCATTGCCGCACGCCCATCCTGTCGTACTCCTTGCGCATCGAGCCGGTGCAGCACTTCATCAACTGGCAGCAGGACCCGTTCGCCAACTACCTGGCACGCCTGGTGTTCCCGGAAAAGACCACCGAGTTCAAGGTCACCGTGGACCTGGTGGCCGAGATGTCGGTCTACAACCCGTTCGACTTCTTCCTGGAGCCCGAGGCCGAGAACTTCCCCTTCGCCTATGCCAGCGGCCTGCGCCATGAGTTGGCGCCGTATCTGGTGACGGGCGAGCTCACGCCGAAGTTCAAGGCCTTCGTCGACAGCATCGACCGCAAGCCACAGCGCACGATTGATTTCCTGGTGGGCATCAACCAGCGGCTGCAGAACGACATCCGCTACCTGATCCGCCTGGAGCCCGGCGTGCAGACCGCGGAGCACACGCTGGAAACGGCCAGCGGCTCCTGCCGCGACACCAGTTGGCTGCTGGTGCAGACGCTGCGCCAGCTCGGCCTGGCGGCGCGCTTCGTGTCCGGCTACCTGATCCAGCTGAAGCCCGACGTGAAGTCGCTCGACGGCCCCTCGGGCGCGGAGGTGGACTTCACCGACCTCCATGCCTGGTGCGAGGTGTACCTGCCCGGCGCCGGCTGGGTCGGGCTGGATCCCACCTCCGGGCTGATGGCCGGCGAGGGCCACATCCCGGTGGCCTGCACGCCGGAGCCGTCCAGCGCTGCGCCGGTGTCCGGCGCGGTGGACGAATGCGAGGTGACCTTCTCGCACCACATGGAGATCACGCGGGTGCATGAGTCGCCGCGCGTCACCAAGCCCTACACCGAGCAGCAGTGGCAGCAGGTGCTGGCGCTGGGCGAGCGCGTGGATGCGCAGCTGCAGGCGCAGGACGTGCGCCTCACCATGGGCGGCGAGCCCACCTTCGTGTCGGTGGACGACCGCGATGGCGAAGAGTGGAACACCAGCGCGCTCGGGCCCACCAAGCGCGGCATCGCGCAATCCCTGGTGAGCCTGCTGCGCGACAAGTACGGCCGCGGCGGCTTCCTGCATTTCGGCCAGGGCAAGTGGTATCCCGGCGAGCAATTGCCGCGCTGGGCCTTGTCGATTGCCTGGCGGGCCGACGGCCAGCCCTGCTGGAACGACCCCGCGCTGTTTGCCGACGAACGCCAGGCGCACCACGCCACCGACGCCGATGCGCGCCGCTTCATGGACACGTTGACGCGCCAGCTCGGGCTGGACGGCAGCACCGTGCAGCCGGCCTACGAGGACACCTTCTACTACCTCTGGCGCGAGCGCCAGCTGCCGGTGAACGTGGACCCCTTCGACGCCCGCCTGGACGACGAGCTCGAACGCGCCCGCCTGCGCCGTGTCTTCGGTCAGGGCCTGGACCAGCCGGTGGGTTACGTGCTGCCGCTCAAGCACAAGGACGCGGCCGAGCTGCAGGGGCCCGATTGGGAAACCAGCCGCTGGCACCTGCGCGACGAACGGCTGTACCTGATCCCCGGCGATTCGCCCTTGGGCTACCGGCTGCCGCTGGACGCACTGCCCTGGGCCAAGGAGGGCGAGCGCCAGCAGGTGATCGAGCAGGATCCGTTCGCCGGCCGCCAGGCGCTTCCCACGTCCGGCGTGGTCACGCTTCAGCCGCACCTGCCCGCGAGCAAGCCGGACGCTGCGCCACCGCAGCGCTTCGAGTCGGCCAAGGACCTGGTGCGCACGGCGCTGTGCGTGGAAGTGCGCGACCCGCAGCGCGGCAACGGCCCCAAGGCCGAGCGCCAGCATGGCGGCCAATCGCAGGTGCTGTATGTCTTCATGCCGCCGCTGGCGCGCCTGGAGGAATACCTGGCGCTGCTGGCGGCCATCGAGGCCACCGCACGCGAGCTGAAGCAGCCGCTGGTGCTGGAAGGTTATCCGCCGCCGCGCGACCCGCGCCTGAAGCTGCTGCAGGTCACACCGGACCCCGGCGTGATCGAGGTCAACATCCATCCCGCGGCCAACTGGGAGGAGCTGGTGGACCACACCGAGTTCCTGTACCAGGCGGCACACGAGACGCGGCTGTCCACCGAGAAGTTCATGCTGGACGGCCGCCACACCGGCACCGGCGGCGGCAACCACTTCGTGCTGGGCGGCGCCACGCCGGCCGACAGCCCCTTCCTGCGCCGGCCCGACCTGCTGGCCAGCCTGCTCGCGTTCTGGCACAACCATCCGTCGCTGAGCTACCTGTTCTCCGGCATGTTCGTCGGCCCCACCAGCCAGGCGCCGCGGGTGGACGAAGCGCGCAACGACCAGGTCTACGAGCTGGAGATCGCGCTGACCGAGCTGGACCGGCAGCTGCAGGAGCGTGGCGACAACGTGCCGCCCTGGCTGGTGGACCGGCTCTTCCGCAACCTGCTGATTGACGTGACCGGCAACACCCACCGCGCCGAGTTCTGCATCGACAAGCTGTACTCACCCGACGGCCCCACCGGCCGCCTTGGCCTGCTGGAGCTGCGTGCCTTCGAGATGCCGCCGCATGCGCGCATGAGCCTCACCCAGCAGCTGCTGCTGCGCGCGCTGGTGGCCTGGTTCTGGCGCACGCCGTACCGGCCGGCCGCGCGCACGCGGCTCACGCGCTGGGGCACCAGCTTGCACGACCGCTTCGTGCTGCCCAGCTTCGTGCAGCAGGACTTCGACGACGTGCTGGCGCAGCTGCAGCATGCCGGCTTCGCGTTCGATCCGGCCTGGTTCGCGCCGCACTTCGAGTTCCGCTTCCCGCTGATCGGCGAGCTGGCCACGCAAGGGATGCAGCTCACCCTGCGCAATGCGCTGGAGCCCTGGCATGTGATGGGCGAGGAGGGGGGTGCGGGCGGCACCGTGCGTTATGTCGATTCGTCGCTGGAGCGGCTGGAGCTCAAGGTGAGCGGCCTCAACGGCAACCGCCATGTGATCACGGTGAACGGACGGGCGCTGCCGCTGCAGCCCACCGGCCGCGAAGGCGAACACGTATGCGGCGTGCGTTATCGCGCCTGGCAGCCGTCGTCCGCGCTGCACCCCACCATCCCGCCGCATGCGCCGCTGACCATCGACATCGTGGACCGCTGGCTGCAGCGTTCGATCGGGGGCTGCCGATATCATGTGGCGCACCCCGGCGGGCGCAACCACGACACCTTCCCGGTCAACGCCTACGAGGCCGAAAGCCGGCGGCTGGCCCGCTTCTTCAAGTTCGGCCACACGCCGGGCACGGTGCAGGTGGAACCGGCCTCGCCCAGCCTGGAGTTCCCCTTCACGCTCGACCTGCGGCGGCCTTGACCGGCCGCCATCGCCCCACGATCGATGGCCCACACCTCGCCGCTGCCGCTGCACACCGACTCCGCCGCCGGCGCCGGCCTGGCCACCGAGGTGCTGCGCCATGCCGGCCCGGTGCCCGGCGGTGCCTTCGACGAACTGCGCGAGTCGCCCGACCGACTGCGTGAGCGCTGGCAGCGTTTCTTCCAGTGGGCCGGCAGCCAAGGCGGTGCGGGCCTGGACCAGGCGGCTGCGGGGCTGACGCAGCAGATCCGCACCGACGGCATCACGCACAACGTCTACAGCGAGCAGGGCTCGGCCGCACGCCCCTGGTCGCTGGAGCTGCTGCCCGCGCTGATCGAGCCGGCCGACTGGGCCGTGATCGAACAAGGCGTGGTGCAGCGCGCCGAGCTGCTGAACACCATGCTGGCCGACCTGTACGGCCCGCGCCGCCTGCTGCATGACGGCCTGCTGCCGCCGGCGCTGCTGTTCCGCCACCCCGGCTACCTGCGGCCGTTGCACGGCGTGGTGCCGCCCGGCAGGCTGCACCTGCACATCGTGGCGTTCGACATCGCGCGCGGGCCCGATGGCCGCTGGTGGACGCTGGCGCAGCGCACGCAAGGGCCGTCGGGCCTGGGTTATGTGCTGCACAACCGGCTGCTGGTGTCGCGTGCGTTCCCGGATGCCTTCCGCGAGATGCGGGTGCAGCACATCGCCTCCAGCTACCGCCGCCTGCTGGACACGGTGGAGGCGCTGGCGCGCCAGCAGGCGGGCGTGCCGCCGCGCATCGTGCTGCTCACGCCCGGGCCGCACAACGAAACCTATTTCGAGCACGCCTACCTGGCACGCTACCTCGGCCTGCCGCTGGTCGAAGGCGGTGACCTGATGGTCAAGGGCGAGCGCCTGTACCTGAAGACGGTCGAAGGCCTCGAGCCGGTGCACGGCGTGATGCGCCGGCTGGACGACGACTACTGCGACCCGCTGGAGCTGCGGGCCGATTCCACCCTTGGCGTGCCGGGCCTGCTGCAGGCCGTGCGCGCCGGTACGGTGGTGATGGCCAATGCACTGGGCAGCGGCTTCCTCGAATCGCCCGCCATCCAGGGCTTCATGCCGGCGGTGTGCGAGCGGCTGCTGGGGCAGGCGCTGGCGATGCCGTCGCTGCCTTCGTGGTGGTGCGGCGAGCCGGCCGCCTGGGAGGCGGTGCGCGGCGGGCTCGACGACAAGCTGGTGCGGCGCAGCTTCCCACGCCGCGGGGACGAGCGGCTGCTGCCGCATGCGGCCGACTCGGGCAGCTGGGCCGCGCGCATTGAAGCCGACCCGCAGGCGTGGACCGTGCAGGCGCGCATGCCGCTGTCGCACACGCCGCTGTGGCAGCGCGGCCGGGTGCAGCCCACGCCCTCGCTGCTGCGGGTGTACGCGGTGGCCGATGGCGCCGGGCACTGGCATGTGCTGCCGGGCGGCATGACGCGCGTGGCCACCGGGCCTGCGCACAGCGTGTCCATGCAGCAAGGCGGCTCCAGCCTGGACACCTGGGTGATGACCAACGGCCCGGTGGACACCTTCTCGATGCTGCCGCAGCGGCTGTCGGTGGACGACATCACGGCGCGGCACCGGCCGGTGTCCAGCCGCACCGGCGAGAACCTGTTCTGGCTCGGCCGCTACACCGAACGCACCGAGCAGCTGGTGCGCCTGGCGCGCGCCACGCTGAATCTGGTGGACGCCGATGCCGACGCACCGCCGGAGGTGCTGGCCGCCTTGTCCGCCCTGGCCGAACACAGTGGCCTCGCACCCGCCGGCACACCGTCGGCCACACGCTCGCCGCAGGTGTTCGAACGGGCCGTGCTGGCCGCCCTGGGCGACGCTCAGGGTGCCACCAGCATCGGCTTCAACCTGCAAGCACTGGCCGGCGCCGCCGGTGCCTTGCGCGATCGCCTGTCGCCCGAGCACTGGGGCCTGGTGCGCACCATGGCCGAGAGCTTCCGCGAGCGCCTGGGCGGCACGCTGGCGGCGGGCGGCGTGCCGGCGGTGGCGCAGGTGCTGCCGGCGCTGGACGCGCTGGCGGTGCAGCTGGCGGCGATCACCGGCGCACAAAGCGACCGCATGACGCGCGACCACGGCTGGCGCCTGCTCACCGTGGGCCGCTTCATCGAGCGCCTGATCGGCGTGAGCAACCAACTGGGCACCTTGCTCGAAGGCGGCGCGCTGGCCCATCCGGCGGGCATCGACCTGCTGCTGGACCTGTTCGACAGCACCATCACTTTCCGCGCGCGCTACCAGCGCCACCAGGACCTGATCGCACTCACCGACCTGCTGGTGCTGGACAACTCCAACCCGCGCGCCTGGGCCTGCGTGCTGCGCCGCCTGCGCAACGAATGCGCCAAGCTGCCCGGCGCCGTGGCCTCGCTGGACGAGCTGCTCGCCCGCCTGCCGCGCCAGGGCACGGGCCTCACGCTGGACGAACTGCGCACGCTGGGCGATGAGCCGCTGGCGCAGCGGCTGGCCGCCATGGCCACCCAGCTGGCCGAAGCGGGCGCACAGCTGTCCGACGACATCGGCCACCGCTATTTCGCCCATGCCGACGGTGGCGACCAGCTCCAGCAAATCTAGGAGGGATGGTGACCAGCGCGGTGCTCCAGGTCGAACACGACACCCACTACGCCTATGCCTGGCCGGTGGAGCAGGCGCAGCATGTGGCCTTCCTGCGCCCGCTGGAGGACGAACGACAGCAGGTGGAAGCGTTCGAGATGGTGGTGGAGCCGCCGCCCTCGCACCATGCGAGCGGGCGCGACGTGTTCGGCAACCAGCGCGTGCTGTTCAGCGTGCACAGCCCCCATGCGGCGCTGCGGGTGGCGGCGCGCAGCCGGGTGCGGCTGGTGGCGCCGGCGGCCTTCGATCCCGCGGCCACCGTGGCCTGGGAAGCGGTGCGCGATCGGCTGGTGTTCCATGCCGGTGCACCCTTCGAGCCGGCGGCGGAGTTCACCGCACCCTCACCCTATGTACCGCGCCTGGCCGCCTTGCGCGAGTTGGCGGCCGAGGTGTTCACACCCGGGCGCGCTCTGGGCGAAGCCGCCATCGCGCTGATGCAGCAGGTCCACCTCGACTTCCGCTATGAAACCGCCAGCACCGCAGTGGACACCCCGCTGCAGCAGGTGCTGGTGCAGCGGCGCGGCGTGTGCCAGGACTTCGCGCACCTGATGATCGGTGCGCTCCGCTCGGTCGGGTTGGCGGCCCGCTATGTCAGCGGTTACCTGCTGACCACGCCGCTGCCGGGCATGGCAGCGCTGCAGGGGGCGGACGCCTCGCATGCCTGGGTGTCGGTGTACTGTCCGGGCGTGCCGGGCGACTGGTTCGAGCTGGACCCCACCAACAACCTGCTGCCCTCCACCGAGCATGTGCGCCTGGCCGTCGGCCGCGACTATGGCGACGTGACGCCGCTGCGCGGGGTGATCCGCGGTGGCGGCCGGCACACCCTCACGGTGCGTGTGAACACGGTACGGTTGGACTAGAAGTTGCTAGAGTGGCCTGAGGAGACGAGACCCATGAAGCCCAGCTTCGACGAGATGCAGGCCGCCCCCGACGCGGTGCGGGAGCACTACCGGATCTACGACCGCTGGCTGGCGGGCCAGCCGCGCGAGGTGATGCATGCGCGGCGCGAAGAAGCCGAGATGATCTTCCGCCGCGTCGGCATCACCTTCGCGGTGTACGGCGCCAAGGACGAGGACGGCGCGGGCACCGAGCGGCTGATCCCTTTCGACCTCATTCCCCGCGTGATCCCCAGCGCCGAATGGCGTGAGATGGAGCAGGGCCTGCGCCAGCGCGTGACCGCGCTCAACCGCTTCATCCACGACGTGTACCACGAGCAGGCCATCGTCAAGGCGGGCATCGTGCCGGCCGAGCAGGTGTTCCGCAATGCGCAGTACCGCCCGGAGATGCAGGGCGTGGACGTGCCCGGCGGCGTGTACTCCCACATCTCCGGCATCGACATCGTGCGTGCGGCCAATGCCGACGGCTCGGGCAGCTACTACGTGCTGGAGGACAACTTGCGCGTGCCCAGCGGCGTGAGCTACATGCTCGAGAACCGCAAGATGATGATGCGGTTGTTCCCCGACCTGTTCAGCGCGCACCGCGTGGCACCGGTGGCCCACTATCCCGACCTGTTGCTGGACACCCTGCGCGCGGTGGCGCCACCCAGCGTGAACGAGCCCACCGTGGTGCTGCTCACCCCGGGCATGTACAACAGCGCCTACTTCGAACACGCCTTCCTCGCACAGCAGATGGGCGTGGAGCTGGTCGAAGGCAAGGACCTGTTCGTCAAGGACAACTTCGTCTTCATGCGCACCACGCAGGGCCCCAAGCGGGTGGACGTGATCTACCGGCGGGTCGACGACGACTTCCTGGACCCGCTGGTGTTCCGGCCCGATTCCACGCTCGGCTGCGCCGGCCTGCTGAGCGTGTACCGCGCCGGCAACGTGATGCTGGCCAATGCCATCGGCACCGGGGTGGCGGACGACAAGTCCATCTACCCCTACGTGCCCAAGATGATCGAGTTCTACCTCGGCGAAAAACCCATCCTGAACAACGTGCCCACTTGGCTGTGCCGTGAGGACGAGGACCTGAAGTACGTGCTCGGCCACCTGGACGAACTGGTCGTCAAGGAGGTGCACGGCGCCGGCGGCTACGGCATGCTGGTGGGGCCGGCGGCCAGCAAGGCGGAGATCGAGGCCTTCCGCGGCGCACTGATCGCCAACCCGAGCAACTACATCGCGCAGCCCACGCTGGCGCTGTCCACCTGCCCCACCTTCGTGGACAGCGGCATCGCGCCGCGCCACATCGACCTGCGGCCCTTCGTGCTGTCGGGCAAGACAGTGCAGATGGTGCCGGGCGGGCTCACCCGCGTGGCGCTGAAGGAAGGCTCCCTGGTGGTCAATTCCAGCCAGGGCGGCGGTACCAAAGACACGTGGGTCCTGGAGAGCTAGAGATGGACAACCCCCACGCTCACATTCGTTCGCTGCCCCCCGAGGGGGCGCAGGCCTCCCTTGGGGCGGCCCGGCAGGAGGCCTGACGTGTTATCAAGAACCGCCGACCACCTCTACTGGATGGCCCGCTACATGGAGCGGGCGGAGAACACGGCCCGCATGCTGGACGTGAACTACCAGACCGCGCTGCTGCCGCAGTCGGCCGACATGGCCGAGCAGGGCTGGCGCGGCCTGCTCAGCATCTCCGAGCTCACCCACGCCTTCCACAAGAAGTACGACAAGGTGAGCGCCGACAACGTCATGGACTTCATGGTGCGCGACGTCGCCAACCCGTCCAGCATCGTGGCCTGCCTGCGCGCGGCGCGCGAGAACGCGCGCGCGGTGCGGGGCGCGCTCACCACCGAGGTGTGGGAGACGCAGAACCAGACCTGGCTGGAGTTCAACCGCCTGCTCGCCGGCCCCGCCTTCCGCAAGGATCCGAGCGCGCTGTTCGAATGGGTGAAGTTCCGTTCGCACCTGAGCCGCGGCGTCACGGTGGGCACCATGCTGCAGGACGAGGCGTTGCATTTCCTGCGCATCGGCACCTTCCTGGAGCGGGCCGACAACACCGCGCGCCTGCTGGACGTGAAGTTCCATGCGCTGACCAGCGGCGAGTTCTATGGCATGCAGCAGACGCAGACCATGAACGGCATGCGCCAGACGCAGATGATCGCGCGCGACCAGCCGGAATTCGACTTCTATCACTGGTCGGCGATCCTGCGCTCGGTGTCCGGCTTCGAGGTGTACCGCAAGGTCTATCGCAACGTGATCCGGCCGGAGAAGGTGGCCGAGCTGCTGATCCTGCGCGCAGACATGCCGCGCTCGCTGGCCGCCTGCATCTGCGAGGTGGTGAACAACCTGCACCACGTGGCCAACGAGCAAAGCGGTGAAACCTTGCGGCGTGCAGGCCGCCTGCATGCCGACCTGCAGTACGCCCGCATCGACGAAATCCTGGCCACCGGGCTGCACGCGTTCCTCACCCAGTTCCTCGACCGGGTGGGCGACGTGGGCTATGGCATCAGCCGCGACTTCCTCGTGCCGGTTGCCGCGTGATCCTGGCGATCACGCACACCACCGAGTACCACTACAGCGAGCCGCTGAAGCACGCGATCCAGACGCTGTGCCTCACGCCGCGCTCGTCGGCGCACCAGACGGTGCAGCAGTGGCAGGTGAGCGGGCCGGGCCGCCTGTTCGCCAGCACCGACGGTTTCGGCAACTGCATGCACACCTGCACGCTAGCGCGACGCGCGGTGCGAGGGCGGGTGCACGCGCATGGCGTGGTGAGCACCCATGCGTCGCCGTGGACAGTGGACGAGGAACCGGACATGCCGCCGCCCTGGCTGTACCTGCGGCCCACGCCGCTGGCCTGCGCCCATGCGCCGCTGCACCAGTGGGCGCGCAGCCTGCTGGCGCCTGCCCAAGCCGACGCGGCGGCCGTGCTGCAGCTGGCCGCCGGCGTGCGCGACCGGGTGCGCTATGAGCCGGGGCAGACCAGCGTGCACACCACCGCGCCACAGGCCTTCGACCATGGCAGCGGCGTGTGCCAGGACCAGGCCCATGTGTTCGTGGCCGCCTGCCGCAGCCTCGGCCTGCCGGCGCGGTACGTGAGCGGCTATTTCCATGCGCCAGGCGCACCTGCGCTGGCCAGCCATGCCTGGGCCGAGGTCTGCCTGGACACGCAAGCGCGGCGCTGGCTGGGCATGGACATCACCCATGCTTGCGCCATCGACGAACGCCATGTTCGCCTGGCGGTGGGCCCCGACTACGCCGCCTGCGCGCCGGTGCGCGGCATGCGCAGCGGAGGTGGCGAGGAGCGCATGGAGGTCAGCGTGAGCATCAGCCGGGCCGACGCGTGAAGCGCATCTCGGCCAGCTTCACCAGCCGGCCGGATTGCAGGGCCACCTGGTAGAAGGTGAGGGTGCGCTTGTCGTTGCCCTCGTACGCTTCGGTCATGCGGTAGTTCACCGAGTGGCCATTGCCGTCGGGCTGCAGGGCGGTCCAGTACAGCGTGCGCGTCTGTTCGTTCCAGAAGCCGTAGTCGGTGCGCACCGCGCCGTCGTTGGTGTCCACCCAGGTGTCCACGTACTGCCGCGCCACGGGATCCCAGCCCCACACGCCGTGGCCCTGGAAAGTGGGCTGGCCCTTGGCACCCTCGGGGCCGTGCACCTGCAGGTCGTTGGTCACCCAATGGCCGTTGGCCAGCAGCACATTGGTCTGCACGCCCTTGGCCCCGCCGGTGCGCTCGCCACTGGCCGGGTCGAAGAAGCTGATGTCCGCGTCCCACACGCCCGCCTGCAGTCGCACCGGCTCGTACACGGCAGCCGGCGTGGCCGGCGGCGCGGCGGCGGGCTGGGCTTGCGCCATGCCTGCGGCCAACAACAGACACAGGGTGATCGTGGACATCATGGTGCGCATGGCGGCACTCCCGGTGGATGAAAGGCGCGCATCTTAGGAGGGGCGGCGCGGTCTCAGGCGTGCATGCGACCAGTGGCGGTTCTGGGAGGATGGACTACAGTGACCGACATCCCCTAGCATGGCAAAACACCCATGGGCATCGAACTGAACAAGGACGCACGCAACCAGGCGATCCTCTCCATCGAACGCTACTTCAAGGAACACATGGACGAGCCGATCGGCAACATCCAGGCGATGGGGTTGCTTGGTTTCTTTCTCGAGGAGGTCGGCCCCTGCATCTACAACCAGGCGGTGGCCGACGTGCAGGAACGGCTGCTGATGCGGGTGCAGGAGCTGGACATCGAATGCCACAAGGACGAGTTCGGCTACTGGCAGAAGTACGAGCAGGGGCAGAAGAAGCGACGCTGAGGGTGCGGCGGGATCGGGCCGGCGGGGCGCTCTGCTGCGCTCATGTCCCCCGGCGCCGGCCTGCGGCCGTCACCTCCTCCTTTACTTCGCTACGCAGAACGCCCCGCCGTCCCGATCTGGCAACACCGGGCTGTTCGACGGTTGAAAGCCACTGCGCGTCGAAGCGAGGGCGGCGGGTGCCCGACCCCGGGAAGTAAAGGAGGAGGCGCGGGCGCAGCCTGCGCCGGGGGACATGAGCGGGGTCGGGCACCCGCCGCCCTCGCCGCACCAGCCCGCCAGCCGCGTCCGCCGCGCCACCACCAGCGGACCGTCACCCCTTCATGTGCGCCGGCAGCCAGGTCACCAGCTGCGGGAAGGCATACACCAGCGCCACCGCCACCACCATGATGAAGAAGAAGGGCAGGGTCACGCGGGCGATCCAGCTGATCTCGCGCTTGGTCATGCCCTGCAGCACAAAGAGGTTGAAGCCCACCGGCGGCGTGATCTGCGCCATCTCCACCACCAGCACGATGAAGATGCCGAACCACAGCGGGTCGATGCCGGCCTTCTGCACGGTGGGCATGATCACGCCCATGGTGAGCACCACCATGGAAATGCCGTCGAGGAAGCAGCCCAGGATGGCATAGAAGATCGTGAGCGCCACGATCAGCTGCACCTTGCTCAGGCCCAGCGTGGCGATCCATTCGGCCAGGTGGCGCGGCAGGCCGATGTAGCCCATCGACAAGGTGAGAAAAGCCGCGCCGGCCAGGATGAGCGCGATCATGCAATACAGCCGCGTGCCGCCCAGCAGCGACTGCTTGAAGGTGGCCCAGTCCATCGACCCCTGCGCCGCCGACAGGACGAGCGAGCCCACCACGCCGATGGCCGCGGCCTCCGTGGCGGTGGCCACGCCGGTGTAGATGGAGCCCAGCACCGCCACGATCAGCAGCACCACCGGGATGAGGCTGCGCGAGGCCGCCAGCTTCTGCATGAAGGACAGGCGCTGGTCGCGCGGCGGCACGGCGCCAGGGTGGCGCAAGGCCCACAGCACGATGTAGCCGGAGAACAGCAGCGCCAGCATGATGCCGGGGATGACGCCGGCGATGAACAGCTCCGCGATCGACACGTCGGCGGTGACACCGTAGACGATCATGATGATCGAGGGCGGGATCAGCAGGCCCAGCGTGCCGGCGCCGGCCAGCGAGCCGATGGAGATGTCGTCCGGATAGCCGCGCTTGGCCAGCTCCGGCAGCGACATCTTGCCAATGGTGGCGCAGGTGGCCGCACTCGAGCCCGACACCGCGGCGAAGATGGCGCAGCCCATCACGTTCACGTGCAGCAGGCGGCCGGGCAGCCACTGCATCCAGGGCGCCAGGCCCTTGAACATGTCCTGCGACAGGCGCGTGCGGAACAGGATCTCGCCCATCCACACGAACAGCGGCAGCGCGGTCAAGGTCCAGCTGGAGGACGAGCCCCAGATGGTGAGCGCCATCGCGTCGCCCGCGGGCCGGGCGCTGAACAGCTGCATGCCGATCCAGGCCACGCCCGAGAGCGTGAGCCCGATCCAGACCCCGCTCGCGAGAATCAGGAACAGCGCCGCGATCAGCAGCGTGGTGACGAGCAGGTCGTTCATGCGGGCTCATTCATTGCGAAGCGGCTCCTCGGTGGCCGGCAGCACCCGCTGGCCGCGCAGCTCCAGCACCAGGTCGTCCAGCATCGCGATCAGCAGCACCAGCGCGCCCACCACCATCGCCAGCTGCGGTATCCACAGCGGCGTGGCGTCGGTGCCGGTGGACACGTCGTTGAACTCATGCGACTGCCAGGCCAGCTTGGCGCTGTAGAACGCGAACAGCCCGGCCAGCAGGGTGCCGGCCACCAGCGTCCAGATCTCGAGCGCGCGCCGCAGCCGCGGGGGCACCGCGTTCACCAGCAAGGTCACGCGGATGTGCTCGCCGCGCTTGAGCGTGTGCGCCAGCGAGAGGAAACCGGCCGCGGCCAGCAGGAAGCCGGCATAGCTGTCCACACCCTGCACGTTGAAGCCCAGCTGCCGGCTCACCACCGACAGCAGCACCGCCACCAGCAGCCCCACCATGGCGATCGCCGCCAGGGCAGCGGCACCGTCGTACAGCGCGTCGAGCAGGCGCCTCACAGGCGGCTCACTTCTTGGCCGGCGCCTTGGCGGCCGCGGCGGCCTGAGCCTTCTTGAAGGAGGCGACCAGCGCCTGCCCGTCCGGCCCGGCGCTCTTTTCCCAGTCGGCCAGCATGATGGCGCCCACCTGCTGCAGGTCCTGCTTGAGCTTGGCCTGCGGGCGGTGGATGGTCATGCCCTTGTCGGCCAGCTGCTGCTTGTACCACTCGTTCTTTTCCTGGCTCACCTTCCAGCCGCGCGCGTCGGCCTCGGCGGCGGCCTTGAGCAGCGCGTCCTGCGTGGGCTTGTCCAGCGACTCGAAGGCCTTCTTGTTCACGATGACAGCGTTCTTGGGCAGCCAGGCCTGGGTGTCGTAAAAGTTCTTGATGTGCTCGTAGGTCTTGGTGTCGTAGCCGGTGGAGCCCGACGACATGTAGCTCTCCACCGTGCCGGTGGCCAGCGCCTGCGTCAGCTCGGCCGCCTGGATGGTGACCGGCTGCGCGCCGATCAGTTCGGCGATGCGCGCGGTGGCCGGGCTGTAGGCGCGCCACTTGATGCCGCGCATGTCGGCCACCGAGTTGATCAGCTTCTTGGTGTAGATGCCCTGCGGCGGCCAGGCCACCGCGTACAGCAGCCTCATGCCCTGCGACTGCAGCAGCTTGTCCAGCGCGGGGCGCTGCACGTCGTAGAGGATCCGGGCGTCCTCGTAGGAATTGGCAAGGAAGGGAATGCCGTCCAGCGCGTAGATCGGGTTTTCGTTGGCGAAGTTCGCCAGCAGGATCTCGCCGGCCTGGGCCTGGCCACCCTGCACCGCGCGCTTGATCTCGTTGGCCTTGAACAGCGACGCATTGGGGTGCACCGTGATCTTGAGCTTGCCGCCGGTGGCCTTGTCCACGTCGGCCGCGAACTGCACCAGGTTCTCGGTGTGGAAGTTGGAGGGGGGGTAGGCGCTGGGCAGGTCCCATTTGGTCTGGGCGCTGGCGGCGCTGGCCAGGGCCAGGGCGGCGGCGCCCAGCAGCAGAGAACGTCGAGCGGTCATGCGAACTCCTGCAGGAAATAGGTCGGAACGGAGCATGGCGGCTGCCGGCGCAGCGCTGGATCGGTGTTGACCCGGGTGTGCCCCAGTCTAGAAATCATTACGATAAATTGTCAATAAAACTTCAACGTCTCATCAACGAATTCCGGGAAACCACCGATGCCGCGCAAACCCTCCAGCCCCGCCGGCGGCGGCATCGTGTCGTCGTCCCACCTGGTCTCCCCGCGCAGCGTGGAGCTGAGCGAGTTCGAGTTCGGTCTGATCGTGGCCTGGAACGCCTTCTCGCGCTGGGCCGTGCGCTGCATGGACGCCGCCGGCTGCCCCGACCTGGCCATCACCGACGTGCTGCTGCTGCACAACCTGAACCACCGTGCGCGCAACAAGAAGCTTGCCGACATTTGCTTCATGTTGAACTACGAGGATACGCACGTCGTGGCCTACTCCTTGAAGAAGCTGGTGGCCGCCGGCCTGGCGCGGGCGGACAAGGTGGGCAAGGAGGTGGCCTACAGCCCCACGCCTGCGGGCGAGGCGGCGGTGCAGCAATACCGCCAGGTGCGCGAAGCCTGCCTGGTGAGCAGCCTGGACATCGAGCGCAACCACGACATCGGGGAGCTGGCCCGCCTGTTGCGCACCATGTCGGGCATGTACGACCAGGCCGCACGCGCGGCAACCTCGCTTTAGCGGGCCGCACTGCCATGAACCAGCGTTTTGTCGAGGCCTTCTACTGGGTGGCCACCCTGCGCAGCATGACGCGCGCGGCCGAGAAGCTGTTCATGACGCAGTCGGCCATCTCCAGCCGCATCTCCGCGCTGGAAGAGGAACTCGGCGTGCTGCTGATCGACCGGCGCGACAAGCAGCAGTTCAGCCTCACGAACGCCGGTGTCCGTTTCCTGAGCTACTCCGAGCGCTTGATGGCGCTGCATCGGCAATTGCGCGACGAACTGGGCACCGAGGATGGCAGCGCCCACCTGCTGCGCGTGGGCGCGGTGGAGTCGGCACTGCACACCTGGCTGATCCCGCTGCTCAAGCACCTGCGCACGGAGCATCCCAAGCTCGAGCTCGAGCTCACGGTGGAGATCACGCCGGTGCTGCTCGAACAGGTCAAGCGCGGCAACCTCGACCTGGTGTTCGCGGCCTCGTCGCTGGCCGCCACCGGCATCCGCACCCGCGCACTGCCGCCCATGGCCATGGTGTTCGTGGGGCCCACCAGCATGAAGCGGCGCGAGCCGTATTCACTGGCCGAAATCGTCAGCCAGGAACTGATGACCTTCCAGCGCGGCTCGCAGCCGCACGTGGCGCTGCTGGAGCTGCTGCGCGGCGCGGGTGTGGAGCCGCCGCGCCTGCACACGGTGTCGTCCATCCCGGCGATGGTGCGCCTGATCGAAAGCGGCTTCGGCATCGCCACGCTGCCCTACGTGGCAGCCAAGACCCTGGTGCGCGGCCACGACGTCGCCATCCTGCCCTGCGACACCGAGCTGCCGGCCCTGCCGCTGCATGCGAGCTACCGGCTCGATCCGAGCTCGTCGGCCCTGGCCGCCGTGGTGCGGGGCGCGCTGCAGTTCATCGACGACTTCGTCGCCGGCCAATCGGCCGGCAAGCGCGCCCCCCGCGCTGCCGGCTCGGCTTGAGCCGAACGCGTCTCGCCTGACCACTGCCAGGCGCCTGCCGCACCGTGGTGCGCGCCTGCGCAAAAGCGGTGCAGATGCACGGTCGGCCTCACAAGAAAAACTGATGGCCAGACCAAAAGAATTTGCGTTTGCGCCGGCCCGGGCAGCGAAAACACAATGGTTCACATGCCCCTTTGCATGACCACCTCAACGAGGAGACACATGAAAGCAATCTGGAAAGCAAGGCTCGTTGCCACCGCGTTCGCCGCAGCGTTCGGCGCCTCGGCGCAGGCCCAGCAGGAGATCAAGATCGGCGTGATCTATCCGCTCACCGGCTCGCTGGCAGCAGCCGGCGCCGAGATGCGCAGCGCGCTCGAACTGGCGGCCGACATCATCAACAACGGGGCCAAGGGCGTGGGCGACCTGCCGTTCGCCGCGGGCGGCGGCCTGCCCAACCTGAAGGGCGCGAAGATCAAGCTGGTGTTTGCCGATCACCAGGGCAACCCGCAGATCGGCTCCACCGAAGCCGAGCGCCTGATCAGCCAGGAGAAGGTGGTGGCGCTGGTCGGCGCCTACAACAGCAACGTCACGGCCACGGCCAGCCAGGTGGCCGAGCGCAACAAGGTGCCGTTCCTGAACCCGGAGTCCTCGTCGCAATCGCTCACCCTGCGCGGCTTCAAGTGGTTCTTCCGCACCACGCCGCACGATGAGTTCTTTGCCCACAACGCCTTCGAGTTCCTGAAGGAAGTAGAAGGCAAGAAGAACATCAAGATCGCCAGCGTGGCCACCTTCAGCGAGAACACGCTGTTCGGCAACGAGGCCTCCAAGCTGCAAAGCAAGATGGCCGGCATGCAGGGCTACAACATCGTCAAGCAGGTGAGCTACCCGGCCAAGACGACGCAGCTCACCTCGGAAGTGCAGACGCTGAAGGCGGCCAACCCGACGGTGCTGGTGCAGAACTCGTACTCCGAGGCCATCCTGTCGATGAAGACCTACAAGGAGCTGGGCTACCTGCCGGACATGATCCTGGCCAACGATGCCGGCTTTGCGGACACCGAGTTCGTGAAGACGCTGGGCAAGGACGCCGAGTACGTGATCTCGCGCGAAGTGTGGGCGCTGGACCTGGCGCAGAAGAAGCCGATCATCAAGCAGGTGAACGACCTCTTCAACGCGCGCTACAAGATCAACTTCACCGGCAACTCCGCACGCAGCTTCACCGGCCTGATGGTGATGGCCGATGCGATCAACCGCGCCGGCAGCACCGACCCGGAAGCCATCCGCAAGGCACTCACCGAGACCAACATCCCGGCCGCCAAGCTCATCATGCCGTGGAAGGGCGTGAAGTTCGACGAGAGCGGCCAGAACACCCTGGGCGCCGGCATCCTGGTGCAGATCCTCGACGGCAAGTACAACACCATTTGGCCGGCCGACCTGGCCACCCGCGAAGTGGTGTGGCCCATGCCGAAGTGGGACCAGCGCCGCTGATCGTCGATCGCCGCGCCGGCTTGTGCCCTGCTTGATCCGGGTGCAGGCCGCCGCCGCGGCAAGGAGCCTGCCATGACCATTGACCTCTTGCTTCAGACACTCGCCTCGGGTGTGCTGATCGGGCTGATCTACGCCCTCGTCGCCATCGGCCTGACGATGATCTTCGGGGTGATGGAGATCACCAACTTCGCGCACGGCGAGTTCCTGATGCTGGGCATGTACGCCAGCTTCTGGATGTTCTCGCTGTACGCGCTGGACCCGATGTTCACCCTGCCGCTCACGGTGATCATGCTGTTCGCCTTCGGCGTGCTGCTGTACCGCATCGTCATCAAGCGCATCATCGATGCGCCGCCGTTGAGCCAGATCTTCACCACCTTCGGGCTGATGCTGCTGTTTCGTGGGCTGGCACAGTTCTTCTGGAAGCCCGACTACCGCACCATCGAAGGCTCGCTGGTGGCGGGCAGCGTCAAGTTCGCTGGCGTGCAGATCGGCCGGCCCCAGCTGGTCGCGGGCATCGGCGCGATCCTGGTGACCTCGGTGGTCTATTTCTTCCTCAACCGCACCAAGATGGGCGCGGCACTGGAAGCCACGGCCGCCGACAAGGAAGCCGCGCGCCTGATGGGCATCGACTCCAACAAGATGTTCGCGCTCGCCTGGGGCATTGGTGCAGCCTGTGCCGGCGCTGCGGGCGGCCTGCTGTCCACCTTCTTCCCCATCTTCCCCGACGTGGGAGCCAACTTCATCCTGCTGGCCTTCGTGGTGGTCAACCTCGGCGGCTTCGGCAGCGTCACCGGAGCCTTCTGGGCCGGGATGCTGGTGGGCGTGATCGAGGTGCTGGGTGGGCTGCTGCTCGGGCCGCAATACAAGATGGCGGTGGTGCTCACCTTGTTCCTGGCGGTGCTGATGTTCCGGCCGCAAGGGCTGATGGGGAGGGCGTGATGGAACTGCACCGCATGCCGAGGTTGGGGCTTGATCGGGACGCTGGGGTGCTCTGCTGCGCTCATGTCCCCCGGCAACGGCCTGCGGCCGCTGCCTCCTCCTTTACTTCGCTACGCAGAACACCCCACCGTCCCGATCCGGCACCGCTGCGGCTGTTCGACGGGCCGGGAACCACGGTGCATCGAAGCGAGGACGGTGGGTACCCGGCTCCGGGAAGTAAAGGAGGAGGGGCAGGCGAAGCCTGGCCCGGGGGACATGGACGGAGTCGGGTGCCCGCCGTCCTCGCCGCACACAACCCCGCACGCAGCCAAGACGTCTTCGTAGATCGCCAATCCCCCGGTGGAGCACTGACATGAGCTTCGATCCAAAGACTTCTCCAACCTCGCGCGGAGTCGCCATGCCGCTCGTACTCGGTGTCCTGGCCGCCATTGCCGCGCTGCTGGTGCCCTTCCTCACGAAGGACCCGTCGCATCTCAACGTCGCCATCCTCGCGCTGATGGCCGCGCAGATCGGCGTGGCCTGGAACCTGGTGGGCGGTTACGCCGGCCAGGCGTCGCTGGGGCATGCGGCCTTCTATGGCATCGGGGCGTACACCTCGACGCTGCTGCTGCTGAAGTTTGGCGTGAACCCCTGGTTGGGGATGCTGGCAGGCGGCGTCATGGCCGCGGTGTTGAGCGGCGCCTTTGGCTGGTCGTGCTTCCGCCTGAAGGGCCACTATTTCACGATGGCCACCATCGCGGTGGCGGAGATCGTGCAGATCGTTTTCACCAACTGGGAATACGCCGGCACGGCGGTGGGCTTGTACATCCCGATGGACAAGCAGGGCCTGGGGGCGATGGTGTTTGCCGACAAGCAGTCGTACTACTGGCTGGCGCTGGCGCTGCTGGTCGTCACCCTGTTGGCGACGCTGGCGGTGGAACGCAGCTACCTGGGCTACTACCTGCGCGCGATCAAGGACGAGCCGGACGCCGCGCGCAGCATCGGCGTGGACATCGCGCGCTACAAGCAGGTGGCCTTGAGCCTGAGCGCCTTCTTCACCGCGCTGGGCGGCAGCCTGTATGCGCAGAAGGAGCTCTACATCGACCCCGGCTCCGTGCTGTCCACCGCACTGTCGATCAAGATGGCGCTGGTGTCCATCCTGGGCGGCGTCGGCACGCTGTTCGGGCCGGTGATCGGCTCGGTGGTGCTCACCACGATCGAGGAGCTCACGCGCGCGGCCTTCGGCGGCACCGGCCGCGGCACCGACACGGTGATCTATGCCGGCCTGATCGTCATCATCGCGGTGTTCTACCCCACCGGCATCATCGGCTGGTACCAGGACCGCATGCGACGCTGGAAGTCGCGCCGTGAACAGGCACGCGACACCAGCGAGCACGAGGCTGTGCGCAATGTGCAGCGCCCGTCCACCCCGTCCACGGAGGCTGCACTGTGAGCCTGCTCGAACTGCAATCGGTCAGCAAGCGCTTTGGTGGCCTCACGGCCAACCAGGACGTGTCCTTCAGCCTGGAGAAAGGGCAGATCGTCGGCCTGATCGGGCCCAACGGCGCGGGCAAGACCACGCTGTTCAACTGCGTGGCGGGCTACTTTCCGCCCAGCGCCGGCAGCATCACGCTGGAAGGCCAGCCGATCGCGGGCCTTCCGCCGGAGGCCTGTGCACGCGCCGGCGTGGGCCGCACCTTCCAGATCGCACGCACCTTCACCAGCATGACGGCGGCGGAGAACGTGCTCAGCGGCGCGCTGCTGCGTGAGCGCAAGCTGCGCAAGGCGCGCGAGGCGGCGATGCGCTGGCTGGCGTTCGTTAACCTCGACCGCTTTGCCGACAAGCCCTCGGGCAGCATGACCATCAGCGAGCAGCGCCGCCTGGCGGTGGCGCGTGCGCTGGCCACCGAACCGAAGCTGCTGCTGATGGACGAGGTGATGGCGGGGCTGAACCCGTCGGAAGTGCGCGAGACGGTGGACGTGGTGCTGAAGATCCGCGACCAGGGCATCGCCTGCCTGATCGTGGAGCATGTGCTCGAAGGGATCATGCCCATTGCCGACAAGATCGTGGTGCTGGACCGCGGCGCCAAGATTGCCGAGGGCCCGCCGGCCGAGGTGTCGCGCGACCCCGCGGTGATCCACGCCTACCTGGGAGACGAGTGATGCTCGAAGTCACCAATGTGCGGGTCAGCTACGAGGGCGTGCTGGCGCTGTCGGACGTGAGCCTGAAGGTCGAACCGGGCCGCATCGTGGCGCTGGTGGGCGGCAACGGCAACGGCAAGTCGACCACCCTGCGCGCCGTGGCGGGCCTGAACCCGCTGGACGCGGGCAGCATCCGCTTCAATGGCCAGCCGGTGCACGCGCTGCCGGCGCACAAACGCGTGCCGCTGGGCATCTCGCTGGTGCCCGAAGGCCGGCGCCTGTTCCCCAAGCTCACGGTGCGGCGCAACCTGGAGCTGGGTGCGTACACCCGCGACAGCGACGATGAGGTGGCGCAGAGCGTCGACCAGATGTTCGAGCTGTTCCCGATCCTGAAGGAACGCGCCACCCAGCTGGCCGGCACCATGAGCGGCGGGGAGCAGCAGATGCTGGCCATCGCGCGCGGGTTGATGGCCAAACCGAAGCTGCTGATGCTGGACGAGCCCTCGTGGGGCATTGCGCCGAAGTTCGTGACCAAGGTGCTGGACGTGATCCAGCGGGTCAACGAAACCGGCGTGGCCATCCTGCTGGTGGAGCAGAACCTGCACAAGGCGCTGGCGATCGCGCACGACGGCTACGTCATCCAGACCGGGCGCATCGTGATGAACGGCGCGGCCAACGCGCTGCTGCACGACGAGGAAGTCAAGAAGGCTTATCTCGGCCTGTGACCCCGCCGCGAGACCGAGCGATGACGCGGCGCGAGACCCGGATCGACAGCCACCGTGCGCAGTACCTGATCGAGACCTACCTGCAGGCCAAGGACGGCAACCGGCCGCACCTGATGGCGCGCGCCTTTGCCGCCGACGCGACGGTGAACGTGGCGTCGTTGCGCAGGACGGCTGCGCCGCCCGCGCGCCTGCAGGGGCTGGAGGCGATCACCGCGGCGCTGGTGAGCGAGGTGGACCAGGCGTGCGAGAACATCTATTCCTTCTGCCTCCAGCGCCCCGACGAGCCGCTGAAGGCCAGCGCCTTCACCTGCGACTGGCTGTTCGTGATGACCCAGCGCAGCAGCGGCGACGTGCGCATCGGCTGCGGCCGCTACGACTGGCGCTTTCGCTTCACCGACCGCTGGCTGGTGCAGCGGCTGGACATCGTGGTGGCCGGCATCGAGGTGCTGCCGCCGTCGATGTGGCAGGCGGCGCTGGCCTGGGTGAACACGCTGGGCTATCCCTGGAGCAGCAGCGACGAGGTGCTGGCCTACTGGCCGGGCGAGCCGCGGCTGGATGCGCTGAAGCGCTTTGTCGCCGCCGGCGTGTCGGCGTCCTCCGGCACGCTGGGCTGAACCGCCGTGCCCGGAACGCGGAGCGCTTCACATCCACCCCATCGAAACTTTCGATGACCTGATTCATAAATTTCCCGTTTGCGCCGCCGCAGGCCTAAACCAAGAATCGATTCCATCGTTTCCGAACCCCGCCATGTCCAACCCTTCGCACCCTTCACAAGCCGAGCAGGCCCCCATGCTGCGCAGCGCCATTGCGGCCCGCGCAGCCATCCGCAGCGGCCAGTGGCAGGGCCACACCAGCGGCCTGGCCGCGGGCCATGTGCAGGGCAACCTGGTGATCCTGCCGAGCGCGGCGGCCCACGACTTCCTGCGCTTCTGCCAGCGCAACCCCAAGCCCTGCCCGCTGCTCGCGGTGTCCGAGCCTGGCGTGCCGCAGCTGCCCACGCTGGGCGCTGACATCGACATCCGCACCGACGTGCCGCGCTATCGCGTCTGGCGCCACGGGGAGCTGGTGGACGAACCCACCGACATCACCGGCCTCTGGCGCGACGACCTGGTGTCCTTCGTCATCGGCTGCTCGTTCTCGTTCGAGCAGGCGCTGCTGGAGGCCGGGCTGCCGCTGCGCCACGTGGAAAGCGGTGGCAATGTGGCGATGTTCAAGACGAGCATCCAGTGCGAGCCGGCGGGCCCGTTCCGCGGCCCGATGGTGGTGTCGATGCGGCCCTTCAAGCCGGCCGATGCGATCCGTGCGGTACAGGTCACGTCCCGCTTTCCGGATGTGCACGGCGCGCCGGTGCACATCGGCCGGCCCGAGCTCATCGGCATCCGCGACATCACGGCGCCCGACTACGGCGACCCCATCCACGTGGCCGACGACGAGCTGCCGGTGTTCTGGGCCTGCGGTGTCACGCCGCAGGCGGTGGTGCAGGCGGCACGCCCGGAGTTCTGCATCACGCACGCGCCCGGCGCCATGCTGATCACCGACCTGCTCAACAACCAGCTGGCCAGCCTGTGACCTCGCCGGCACCAGCCCTGACCCGACCTTGCCCCTTGAACCGACCGTGGCCTGATGTGATTCAACCCTGAAGGAGCCGACGATGAACCCGGTGATGGACATGCGCAACACCTTGCGTTCCTGCGCCTTGGCAGCAGGCCTCGCGGCCGCCATGGCGGGCGCCTGGGGCCAGACCACCTGGCAGCTGGCCACCGGCTACCGGGCCGACTCCTTCCACACCGAGAACCTGAGGCAGTTCGCCAGGGAGGCGGCCGCCGCCACGCAAGGCGCACTGCAGATCGAGGTGCATCCGAACAATTCGCTCGCGCGGCTGAACGACATCCGGGCCCAGGTGGAAGCCGGGCAGATCGCCGCCGGCGAAGTGATCATGACGAGCCTGGTGAAGGAAGTGGCCGTCGCGGGCGCGGACTCGGTGCCCTTCGTGGTGGGCAGCTATGAGGACGCGCGGCGCCTGTGGCAGCACCAGCGTCCGGTGGTGGAGCAGGCGCTGGCGCAGCGCGGCCTGGTACCGCTGTACGCGGTGCCCTGGCCGTCGCAGGGCCTGTACACCACGCGGCCCATCGCCAGCGCGGCCGACCTCAAGGGCTCGCGCATGCGCACCTACAACGCCACCACCGTGCGCATCGCCGAGCTGCTGGGCGCCGCGCCGGTCGACGTGCCCATGGCCGACGTGGGCAAGGCGCTGGCCAGCGGCCGCATGGACAGCATGATCACCTCCGGCGTCACCGGGGTGGAGAACAAGGTGTGGGACCACCTGAAGTACTTCTACGACATCAAGGCCTGGTTCCCGAAGAACCTGGTGCTGGTGAACAAGGCCCGCTTCGATGCGCTCACCGCCGAGCAGCGCGAGGCCGTGCGTCGTGCGGCGCAGGTGGCCGAAGAGCGCGGCTGGGCCGCCAGCGAGCAGGCGTCCGCCGCGTCGCTGCGCGAACTGGCCAGCCACGGCGTGCACATCGAGGCGCCGAGTTTCGAGTTCCGCAACGAGCTGCGTCGCTACGGAGACAAGTTCTCGGTCGAGTGGGTGCGCGCCACCGGCCGGGACGCCAGCACCATCCTGATTCCCTATTACACCGCCGGGGCTGCTCGCACGCCGCTGGTGAGCCGCTGAACAAAACCATATCCTGAGGACACATGGACACACACGCACCCGCAGGCAGCCAGCGTTGGCAGTTCTGGATCGACCGTGGCGGCACCTTCACCGACATCGTCGCCAAACGGCCGGACGGCACGCTCACCACGCACAAGCTGCTGTCGGAAAACCCCGAGCAATACCGCGACGCGGCCGTGGCGGGCATCCGCCACCTGCTGGGCCTGAAGGCCGGCGAGCCGATCACGCCCGAGCAGGTGGAATGCGTGAAGATGGGCACCACGGTGGCCACCAACGCGCTGCTGGAGCGCAAGGGCGAAAAGACGCTGCTGGTCACCACGCGCGGCTTCCGCGATGCGCTGCGCATCGCCTACCAGGACCGGCCGCGCCTGTTCGACCGCCACATCCAGCTGCCGGAGCTGCTGTATTCACAGGTGATCGAGGCGCAGGAGCGGGTGGGTGCGCATGGCGACGTGGTGCAGCCCCTCGATGAGGCGCACCTGCGCACGCAGCTGCAGGCCGCGCATGACGAGGGCTACCGCAGCGTGGCCATCGTGTTCATGCACGGCTACCGTTTCACCGAGCATGAACAAGCCGCCGCGCGCATCGCGCGCGCCATCGGCTTCACCCAGGTGAGCAGCTCGCACGAAACCAGCCCGCTGATGAAGCTGGTGAGCCGCGGCGACACCACGGTGGTCGATGCCTACCTCTCGCCCATCCTGCGCCGCTATGTGGAGCAGGTGGCCGGCGAGATGCCTGGGGTGAAGCTGTTCTTCATGCAGTCCTCGGGCGGCCTGACCGATGCCCATGCCTTTCAGGGCAAGGACGCCATCCTGTCCGGCCCGGCCGGCGGCATTGTGGGCATGGTGCGCACCGCTGAACTGGCCGAGTTCGGTCAGGTGATCGGCTTCGACATGGGCGGCACCTCCACCGATGTGTCGCACTACGCCGGCGAATTCGAACGCGCCTTCGAAACCCAGGTGGCCGGCGTGCGCATGCGCGCGCCGATGATGAGCATTCACACTGTCGCGGCCGGCGGCGGCTCGATCCTGAGCTTCGACGGCGCGCGTTTCCGTGCCGGCCCGGAGAGCGCGGGCGCGAACCCTGGCCCGGCGTGTTACCGCCGGGGCGGGCCGCTGGCCGTGACCGATGCCAACGTGATGCTGGGCAAGATCCAGCCGGCCCACTTCCCCAAGGTGTTCGGCAAGGCTGCCAACGAAGCGCTGGACCGCGAGGTCGTGGTGCGCAAGTTCAGTGAGATGGCCAGCGCCATCGAAAAGGCCACCGGCGTGAAGCGTGCGCCGGAGGAGGTGGCCGAAGGCTTCATCGACATCGCGGTGGGCAGCATGGCCAACGCGATCAAGAAGATCTCGGTGGCGCGCGGCTACGACGTCACGCGCTACACCTTGCAGTGCTTTGGCGGTGCGGGCGGGCAGCATGCCTGCCGCGTGGCCGATGCGCTGGGCATGAACCGCGTCTTCGTGCACCCGCTGGCCGGCGTTCTGTCAGCCTACGGCATGGGCCTGGCCGACCAGAGCGTGATGCGCGAGGCCGCGGTCGAGCTGCCGCTGGCGGAGGAATCGTTGCCCCGCATCCACCAGCGCCTGGACGCGTTGGCTGATGAAGCGCTGGCGGAGATCCGCCGCCAGGGCACCAGCGCCGGCGAGGTGCGCGTGATCAAGCGGGCCCATGTGCGCTACGAAGGCACCGACTCGGCCCTGGTGGTCAACCATGGCGACGGCAGCGTCGCCGCGGTGCGTGCGGCCTTCGAGGCGGCCTACCGCCAGCGTTTCGCCTTCCTGATGGACGGCCGGCGCCTGATGGTGGAAGCGGTGTCGGTGGAAGCCGTGGCCGCCGGCGATGCACCGGCCGAGCCGCGCTACACCGCGCTGCCGGACGTGCCGGCGCCGGTGACCGAGGCGGTCAAGATGTTCAGCGGCGGCCGCTGGTGGGACGCGGCCCTGGTGGTGCGCGAACGCACCAAGCCCGGCCATGTGATCGCCGGCCCGGCCATCATTGCCGAGAAGAACGCCACCACGGTGGTGGAGCCCGGCTGGCAGGCGCGCGTGACAGACCTGGACCACCTGGTGCTGCAGCGCGTGGCACCGCGCGAGGCGCGCAAGGCCGTGGGCACCAGCGTGGACCCGGTGATGCTGGAGGTGTTCAACAACCTCTTCATGAACATCGCCGAGCAGATGGGCCTGCAGCTGCAGAACACGGCTTACTCGGTGAACATCAAGGAACGGCTGGACTTCTCCTGTGCGCTGTTCGACGCCCAGGGCAACCTGATCGCCAATGCGCCGCACATGCCGGTGCACCTGGGCTCGATGAGCGAATCGATCAAGACGGTGATGCAGCGCAATGCGGGCCGCATGCAGCCGGGTGACGTGTACACGCTGAACGACCCGTATCACGGCGGCACGCACCTGCCCGACATCACGGTCGTGACCCCCGTGTTCGACGAGCACGACAAGGAGATCCTCTTCTACGTGGCCTCGCGCGGCCACCATGCCGACGTGGGCGGCACCACGCCGGGCTCCATGCCGCCGTTCTCCACCCGCATCGAGGAGGAGGGCGTGCAGCTGGACAACGTGAAGCTGGTCGAACGCGGCCGCCTGCTCGAAGCCGAGATGCTGGCGCTGCTGAAGAGCGGCGACTACCCCTCGCGCAACCCGGAGCAGAACATCGCCGACCTGAAGGCGCAGATCGCCGCCAATGAAAAGGGCGTGCAGGAGCTGCGCAAGATGGTGGCGCAGTTCGGGCTGGACGTGGTGCAGGCCTACATGGGCCATGTGCAGGACAACGCCGAGGAATCGGTGCGCCGCGTGATCACGCGCCTGAAGGACGGGCAGTTCACCCTGCCGCTGGACAACGGCGCGCAGATCACGGTGGCCATCCGGGTGAACGCGGCGGCGCGCAGCGCGGTGATCGACTTCACCGGCACGTCGGCACAGCTGGAGAACAACTTCAACGCGCCCACGGCGGTGTGCATGGCGGCGGTACTCTATGTGTTCCGCACCCTGGTCAACGACGACATCCCGCTCAATGCGGGCTGCCTCAAGCCGCTGCAGGTGCTCATCCCCGAAGGCTCCATGCTGAACCCACGCCCGCCCGCCTCGGTGGTGGCCGGCAATGTGGAAACCTCCACCTGCATCACCAATGCGCTCTACGGCGCGCTCGGCGTCATGGCGGCCAGCCAGTGCACCATGAACAACTTCACCTTCGGCAACCAGCGCTACCAGTACTACGAAACCATCTCCGGTGGCTCGGGTGCCGGCGCGCTGATCGACGAACAAGGCCAGGTGGTGGGCGGTTTCAAGGGCACCAGCGTCGTGCAGACCCACATGACCAACTCCCGCCTCACAGATCCCGAAGTGCTGGAGTTCCGTTTCCCGGTGCGCCTGGAGAGCTACGAGATCCGCCAGGGCTCCGGCGGGGCAGGGCAGTGGCAGGGCGGTGACGGCGGCGTGCGGCGCGTGCGCTTCCTGGAGACCATGACCGCTTCCATCCTGAGCAACGGCCGGGTCCATGGCGCCTTCGGCATGGCCGGTGGCGCGGCGGGCGCGGTGGGTGTCAACCGGGTGGAGCGGGCCGATGGCCGCGTGGAGGCACTCGGCCACATCGGCTCGGCCGACATGGCGCCGGGTGATGTGTTCGTGATTGAAACACCGGGCGGTGGCGGCTACGGCGCGCCCGGGCAGGGCTGAGGCCATGGGCGCGTCGCACGCTGCCGTGGCGGCCGAGCGGGTGAGGACCTACCTGCGCGCCAAGGACGACAACCGCCCGCACCTGATGGCGCAGGTGTTTGCGTCCGACGCCACGCTGGAGATGGTGGTCAAGACCGACGCCATGGTCTTTCCCGAGCGGGCACGCGGCCGCGAGGCCATCACCGACGTGCTGGTGCGCCGCTTTGCGTGCAACTACGAAAACGTCTACAGCTTCTGCCTGCAGCGGCCCTCCGGCGAGGAAGCCCTGCACCGCTTTAACTGCGACTGGCTGGTGGGCATGTCCAGCAAGTCCAGCCGCGAACTGCGCGTGGGCTGGGGCCGCTACGAGTGGCAGTTCCAGGCCGGCGCGCCGCGCCTGGTGGAGGGCCTTCGCATCACCATCGAGGCGATGGAGCTGTTGCCGCCGCACTGCGGTGAGGAGGTCTTCGGCTGGCTGAGCCGGCTGCCTTACCCCTGGTGCGAACCTGGCCTGCTGGCCGAACACGCGCCGCGCATCGACGGCCTGCAGCGCGTGCTGCAGCAGGCCATCCGCGCCAGCAGCGTTGCCGCGCCATGCACCAGCGTGTCCTGATCACCGGCTTCGAGCCCTTTGGTGGCGAGGCGGTCAATCCGTCGGCGCAGGTGCTGGCGCAGTTGGCGCCGTGGCGTCCGGCCGGCGACGCGAGTTTGGTGGTGCAGCTGCTGCCTTGCGTCTTCGGCCAGGCCATCGCCGTGCTGGAGCAGGCGCTGCGGCGCGAGCAGCCGCAGCTGGTGATCGCGCTCGGCCAGGCGGCCAGCCGCGACGAGGTGACGGTGGAGCGGGTGGCGATCAACATCGACGACGCCCGCATTCCCGACAACGCCGGTGCGCAGCCGATCGACCTGCCGGTGGTGCCCGGTGGCCCGGCGGCCTATTTCTCCAGCCTGCCGATCAAGGCGATCGTCGTGGCGCTGCAGCAGGCCGGCATCCCGGCCTCGGTGTCGCAGACCGCGGGCACCTTTGTCTGCAACCATGTCTTCTATGGCCTGGCGCATGCGCTGGCCACACGCCACACCGGTGTGCGCGGCGGTTTCATCCACTTGCCCTGCCTGCCGCAGCAAACCGCTGCGCTGGGCCCGCGGCCCGGCATGCCGCTGGTGACGATGGTGCAGGCGGTGCAGATCGCCGTGCAGGTGAGCCTGCGCACCTCGGTGGACCTGCGCACCGGCGGCGGCACGATCGATTGATGCTGCCCCTCAAGCTGGCACTGGTCGCCATGTCGGTGCTGCTCGCCTCGCTGGGAGCACGCCGCTTCGGCCATGCGGTGGGCGGCACGATTGCCGGCATGCCGATGATCGCCGGCCCCATCATGGGCTTCGTGCTGCTGCAGGCACCGGCCGGCCAGGCGCGCGCGATCGCATTGGCCACGCTGGTGTGCCTGCCGGCCACCATCGTTCACATGCTGGTGTTTGCCTGGAGCGCGACACGCTGGCGCTGGTGGGCGGCCTTCGTGGCGGCCAATGCGGCCTTTGTGCTGGTGGGCCTGTTGCTGGTGCGCCTGGACGCGAATGCGCCAGTGGTGTTTGCGCTCGCGCTGGTCACACCGGCGGCGGGGCAGGCGCTGATGCCGCAGCTCGCGCTGACGGCGTCCATCGCACACATTCCGCGCGTGGAGCTGGCCTGCCGGGTGGTGGGCGCGGTGGCCATGGCCTGGCTCATCATGCGCAGCGCCGGGGTGGCGGCAGCGGGCGTGAGCGGCCTGCTGCTGGCGCTGCCCATCACCGGCAATGTGCTGCCCTGCTTCACGCAGGCCCAGCACGGCCCGGCTGCCACGGTGGCCCTGCTGCGCGGGTTTGTGCGCGGGCTGCTCGGCTTTGCCGCCTTCTTCGTCGCCCTGCATGCCGGCCTGGGCGCGCTGCATCCGGGGCTGGCCTATGGCCTCGCCTGGTTGGCCGCATTGCTCACCGCGCTATCGCTTTACCAACTGAATCAACGCGCGCGCCGCAGGCAATCAGCAGGCCTGCCGCCGGTGGCCTGAACCCCCGTCTGACCGCTGAAGCCAGACTGATGACCGCGTGATCCCGGCCCGGGATCACCCTGATCCGCCTCACGAAACGATCGTCCCAAATAGCGCCCCTGCATGGCTTCAAAGGGGCTGGCGATGGCGCGAATCGCAACCACGAGCGGGTTGGCGTTGATGGGCACCGCGGCGGTCACGGCCGCCTGGTGGTGGCTGGCGCCGGTGGACGACACCCGCATGGGCGCCACGGCCGCGCCGCTGGCTGCGGCGGCGCCCGTCGCACCTGCGCTGCTGGCGCCCACACCGGCCTCCCAGCAGGCCGGCTTGCGCGGCCCGGCGCAGTTCACGCGCTGGCTCGAAGAGCAGAGCTCCCTGCGCGGCATGGCCGAGCTGGACGGCAGCTGGGATGTCGATGGCCAGGGCCGCTTTCAACCCACGCTTGCATTGCGCCGCCGCTTCGACCAGCTGCTCACGCTGGCCGGCGAGGCGCCGGTCGACGAGATCACCGCCTACATCGAACACGAGGTGCGCGATCTCGTGGGTGCGCCCGGCGCGGCCGCGGTGCTCGACGCCTGGCAGCGCTATCTCGCGCTGCAGCGCACGCCCTTGAGGACCGCCGCGAACAGCAAGGACCGGCAAGCCTGGCTGGCCGCGCTGGCCGAGCGCGAGCAGCTGCGCCAGCGCATCCTGGGGCCCCAGCTCACCGAAGCCTTTTTTGCCGAGGAGCAGGCGCAGTTGCAGGCCTTGCTGCAGGCCGCGCCACGCGATGCCGCCGCGGTGCCTCCAGTCCACAGCACCCGCATCGACCGAACGCGGCTCGACCCGGCTGCGCTCGCCCGCCTGCAGCAGGAAGACGCTGCCTGGGCCGACTGGCGGCGTCGCCTGGCGCTGGCGCAGCGTGAAGCCCGTGCGCTGCAGGCGGCACCCGAGTTGTCCGACCTGCAGCGACAGCAGGCGCTCGAACGCCTGATCACACAGCAGTTCGATGCCCAGGAGGCGGTGCGTGTGCGGGCGCTGCTGCAGCTTTCACCCACCTCGTGAACGACCAAGGAGACCCCAGCATGCTGAAACGACTGTTCCTGGCACTGTGCTTGTGCCTGCTGCTCGCGCCGGCCGCGCGTGCGGACACCTACACCCAGACCCGCTACCCCATCGTGCTGGTGCACGGGCTGCTCGGCTTCGACGCCATCGGGCCGGTGAACTACTGGTACGGCATTCCGTCGGCGCTGAGCGCGGGCGGCGCCAAGGTGTTCGTGTCGCAGGAGTCGGCCGCCAATTCGAGCGAGGTCCGCGGCGAGCAGCTGCTGGCCGAGCTGCGCCAGCTCAAGGCCGCCTACGGCTACACCAAGTTCAACCTGATCGGCCACAGCCATGGTGGTTTCACCGTGCGCTACGTGGCCGCGGTGGCGCCGGAGCTGGTGGCCTCGGTCACCACGGTCGGCACGCCGCACCAGGGCAGCAAGGTGGCCGACGGCATCAAGCGTGACGCCGCCAACACCGGCACCACCCAGTTCATCGCTTCCATCGTGGACGCGCTGGCCAGCTTCATCAGCTGGGTGTCCGGTGCGCCCAGCCTGCCGCAGGATTCACTGGCCGCGCTGGAGTCGCTGGACACGCCGGGAGCGCAGGCCTTCAACGCCAAGTACGGCGCCGGCGCGCCCACCAGCAGCTGCGGGCAGGGGCCGGCCACGGCCAACGGCGTGCGCTACTACTCGGTGGGCGGCACCTCGTTGTGGACCAACATCTTCGACCTGTCGGACCCGGCGCTGGCGCTCACCGCCACCTACTTCGGCAGCGAGCCCAACGACGGGCTGGTGAGCAAATGCTCTTCGCACTGGGGCGTGGTGCTGCGCGACGACTACCCGTGGAACCACCTCGACGAGGTGAACCAAGCCTTCGGGCTGCGCGGGCTGTTTGCGCCCGACCCGGTGGCGTTCTTCCGCTCGCAGGCCAACCGGCTGAAGTCGGCCGGCTTGTGAAAGTGGTGGAGGCGAGGCGTGCTCAGGGCGCCTCGTCCCCGCCCTCGGCATAACGCCGCCAGCGGCCCGTCGCCTCGCGCATGAACTGCACCTGCTTGAGGAAGCGCGGGCAGGCGACGCAGATCTGCATGTGCAGCCGCACGGCCACGCGCTCGTGCCAGCGCAGCGCCTGGTCCTCGTTGCGGAGCACCATCTCGGTCACCTGGCGGCAGGTACGGCGGGGCCACACACGCATGGCATACAGCTTTCTGATCCAGTAGCTCATCGCTGCCTCGTTGCCGCGCTGAACCAGTGCACCTGCAGGCATTCCCGCAGGCGGAGCCGTGCCCTGTGCAGCATGACCCACAGGTTGGTCGCGCTGATCGACAGTTCCTTACAGATCTCGTCGGTGTCCAGCTCCAGCCATTCCCGCATCATGAACACCCGGCCCTGCGCGGGCGGCAGGTGTTCCATGCAGGCCTCCAGCACCTCGAAGAACTGGCGCTGGCCGCAGGCCGCCTCCGGGCTGCCCCAGTCCTCGGGGATCTGGCGGAAGTGGCCGCCTGGCTCGAACAAGAGGTCCGCAATGTCCTCGCCGTCCTCGCCCACCAGCACGATGGCCTCGCGGCTGTGGCGGCGCAGCTGGTCCACCACCTTGTGCTTGAGGATGCCCACCAGCCAGGTCTTCAGCTGCGACTGTCCGGCAAAGGACTGCGGCTTCTCCAGCGCGGCGAGCAGGGTGTCGGACACCGCGTCCTCCGCCCAGGCGTCGTTGCGCAGCTGGGTGCGTGCAAAACGAAGCAATTGCGGCCGCAGGCTTTCGACTTGGCGCGCAAAATCCGGGGTGGAAGGCGAGGCGGACACAGGCGCGAGTGTAAGGACTGTGAAGCGGCGCCGACTCACCCCTGCCGCAAGGCCGGCCACCGAGCCGTCCACCATCATCCACCCTGGAGACTGATCCATGAACCAACGCCTCATCGTTTCTTCCGCCCTCGCGTCCGCACTGGCCCTCGGCCTGCTGAACACCGCCGCCGCCGCGGACGAGAAGGGCAAGGAAAAGTGCTACGGCATTGCCAAGGCCGGGCAGAACGATTGCGCCAACCTGTCGGGCACCCACTCCTGCGCCGGCCAGACCAAGGCCGACATGGACGCCAACGACTGGAAGTACGTGGCCAAGGGCACCTGCAAGACCATGAACGGCCTGACCGCCGAAGAGGCCAAGGCGAAGCTCGCCGACACCAAGAAGAAGGGCTGACGAGATGCCGGCCCCCACGGACGGCGCAAGGCGCCCGCCCGGCGGGGGCGGGCTCGCAACGGCAGGTCCGATGGCGGGCATCGGCTTGCGGCAGCCGCACTACGGTGAGCTGCTCGAAGGCCGTCCGCCGCTGGCCTTCCTGGAAGTGCACTCCGAGAACTTCTTTGCCGAGGGCGGCGCGGCGCTGGCGGTGCTGCAGCAGGCGCGCGAGCACTACCCGGTGAGCCTGCACGGCGTGGGCTTGGCGCTGGGCTCCGCGGCCGGCCTGGACCCGTGGCACCTGGACAAGCTGGCCGCGCTGGTGGCCCGGGTGCAACCCTGCCAGGTGAGCGACCATGCCTGCTTTGCCCGCGCGCCCCTGCATGACGGCGGGCCGGTGGTGCATGCCAATGACCTGCTGCCGGTGGCCTTCAACGAGGCCAGCCTGGCCATCATGGCGGCCAATGTGTCGCGCGTGCAGGACCGGCTGCAACGCCCCATCCTGGTCGAGAACCTCTCGGCCTATGTGGCCTGGGCCGACGACACGCTGGCGGAGGCCGATTTCCTCAACCAGCTCGCCTGCCGCACCGGCTGCGGGCTGCTGCTGGACGTGAACAACCTGGTGGTCAATGCGCTCAACGCCGCTGCCGATCCGGTGGCCTCGGCCTGCGCCTTCGTGGACGCGGTCGACGCGCCGGCGGTGGGCGAGATCCACCTCGCCGGCTACCACGACGATGGCGAGATCGTCATCGATGACCACGGCAGCCGGGTGCATGCACCCGTGTGGCAGGTGTACCGGCATGCGGTCGCCCGCCTGGGCGCAGTGCCCACGCTGATCGAATGGGACACCGGCGTGCCCGCGTTGCAGGTGCTGCTCGATGAAGCGGCACTGGCGCAGCAGGCGGCGGCCGAGGCGCTGTCGATCAACGCGTGCGGCGCGTGACCATGAGCGACGACGCGTTGGAGCGTGAGCACCGGCGCCAGCAGGCCTTGCTGCAGGCGCTGTGGCAGCCCCAGGCGCGCGCGCAGCAAGCCCTGGCCGGATGGCTGCGTGAGCCGGACGCTGCGCTCACCGGGCGCGGCTTGCGTGCCTATGCCGCGAATGCGGGCGCCAGTGCGGAGCGTGCGCTGGCCGCGTCTTTCCCGACCGTTCGGGCCTTGGTCGGCGAGGAGGCCTTCGCCGGCCTGGCCCGCGCCCGCTGGCGCGCGCTGCCGCCCGAGCGCGGCGACCTTGCCTGCTTTGGGGCGTCGCTGCCAGGTTTCATCGAGGCGGACCCACAGCTGGCCGACGTGCCGTACCTGGGTGACAGCGCCCGCCTGGACGCCTTGCTGGCCCAAGCCGAAGCCGCCGCCGACGTGCCCGCCGAACCGCACAGCTTCACCCTGCTGGCCGACACCGATCCCGCCGGTTTGCGCTTGCGGCTCGCACCCGGCTTCGCGCTGCTGCGCTCGCGCTATCCGGTGGTGCAGGTGTGGCAGGCGCACCAGGGCACGGAACCTGAGGCCGTGGAGGCTGCACGCGCCGCGCTGGCCGAAGGGCAGGCCGACAACGCGCTGGTGTGGCGACAGGGCTGGAAGGCCCGTGTGCAGGCGATCGATGACGCGCAGGCACGCTGGTGCGACGCCTTGCTGGCGGGCCGCAGCCTGGCTGATGCGCTCACGCGGGCCGGGGATGCGTTCGCTTTCGAGCCCTGGCTGCTGCAGGCGCTGCAATGTGCCTGGGTGCTCGGTGTGCAGCCGCTGTAAGGCCACCGCGGCCTGGCGCGACTAGCTGCACATTCACACCAATCGAGGACAACCCATGAACTCCTTGCTGCAGCGCGCGCACCATGCCCGGGCTCGCATCGTCTCGCTGCTGGAGGCGCTGCAGCCGCTGGCCCAGCTGGCCGCGCGCCTGTATGTCGCTCAGGTGTTCTTCCTCTCCGGCCTCACCAAGATCCGCGACTGGGACACGACCATCGCCTTGTTCACCGACGAATACAAGGTGCCGCTGCTGCCGCCCGCGCTGGCGGCCTTCATGGGCACCGGTGGGGAGCTGGTGCTGCCGGTGCTGCTGGTGCTGGGCCTGTTCGGGCGCTTTGCCGCCGCAGGGCTCACGGTGCTGAATATCGTGGCCGCGCTCAGCCTGCCGGACATTACCGAGGCCGCTTTGCAGCAGCATGTGTTCTGGGGCAGCCTGCTGCTGGGGTTGCTGCTGTGGGGCCCCGGCCGCTGGTCGGTGGATGGCCTGCTGGGCGAGCGCTTCCGGGGCCGCTTCGGCGAGGCGGGCGCGCCTCATACCCGCCCGGCGTGAGCGCGGCGCGCCCGGTGCGTGCATGATGCGACCGGACTGCACACACGCCCCATGGATCGCATCGACCTCCCTGCTCACCAGCGCGGCACGCTGGCCGCCGTGCTGCTCGCGCTGGCCGCATGCGCCCATGCCGCCGACGCGCTCACACCCTGGTCGGCAACGCAGGATTCCCACCCGCCGGCGCCCTGGCATGTGAGCGGCCTGCCGCACCAGAGCAAGCCCTTCACGCGTTTCGCGGTGGAGCCGGTGGCCGGCACGCCGGCGCTGCGGGTGGAGGCCGACCGCTCCTACGGCAACCTGCTGCATCCGCTGGCCGCCAGCCAGCTGCGCCACCTCAGCTGGCGCTGGACCATGGACGAGCCCAACCTGCTGGCCGACCTGCACCATCGCAGCGGCGAGGACGTGGCGGTGCGGGTGTGCGTGCTGTTCGACATGCCTTTGGACAAGGTACCCCTGGCCGACCGCGCGATGATGCTCTTGGCCCGCGGCGGCGAGCCGGTGCCCGGGGCCACCGTGTGCTACATCTGGGACCAGAAGCTGGCACCAGGCACCGCGCTGCACAGCCCGTACACCGGCCGCATCCGCATGCTGGTGCTGCGCGGCGCTGAAACCCCGCTGCACCAGTGGGTGAGCGAAACCCGCGACCTGGCGGCCGACTTCAAGCGCCTGTTCGGTGACGAGGCCGACACGGTGCCGCCGATCATGGGCGTGCTGGTGGGTGGGGATGCCGACAACACCCAGAGCCACAGCCTGGCGCACGTGGGGCCGTTGCAGCTGGTGCCGTGAAGGCGCAGTGCTTCAGCCCTTGGGCCGGAAGCTGATGATGATGGCCGAGGGCACCCGGCCGTCCTCGTCGCGCGGCAGGCGGCCGGTCTTGTCGATCGCATCGAGCACCGCGTCGTCCCAGTCGGTGTTGCCGCTGCTCTTGGTGATCTTGCGGCTCATGATGGTGCCGTCCAGCGCCGCACGCACCAGCACTTCGGCCACTGGGTTCCCCTCGGTGGTGTGGATCCAGGTGATCCTCGGTTCGATCGCGGCCCGCACCTTGCCCGCATAGCTGGCGGACGGCCCGGCGTCGCGGGCCGCGGTGCCGGCCGAGGTAGGCGTGCCAGTGCCGCCCACCTGGCCCATGATGCGTTCGAGCTGCTGCTGGCGCAGCTGCTCGCGCAGCTTGGCCTGGCGCGCGTCTTCTTCCTGCTTCTTGCGCTTGTCGGCCTCGGCGTCCGCCTTGGCCTTGGCCAGCTTGTCCTTCTCGGCTTTTTCCTTCAGCGCCTTCTCGCGCTCGGCCTGCTTGCGTTCCTCTTCCGCCTCGCGCGCCTTTTCCTTTTCGCGCTTGGCTTTTTCGATCGCAATCTCGGCGTCACGCTGGGCCTTCTGCGGCACTGGCTCCTCCTTCACCACCCGCGGTGCCGGTTTCACCGGCTCGGCCTTCACCGGCTCGGGCGGCGGCGGTGGTTCGGCCGCCGGCGGCGCGGCGACTTGCGGCACGGCGGCCCACAGCTCGGCAGTCACGCCTTCGGGCTCGCTGGCATGCCAGTTCACACCGAACGCCAGGCCCAGCACCAGCAGCACATGCACCAGCAGCGCGACGAGGGCGCCCGCGCCCAGGCCGTCCTCGCGCTGCGGCAGCAGCACGGCCTCGCGGCGCACGATGGCCACCGTCATGGGTTCAGCTGCCTTGTTTGACCGACAGGCCCACGCGCTGTACGCCGTTGCGCTGAAGGGTGTCCATCACCTTCACGACGCTGTCGTACTTGACGTTGCGGTCGGCCGAGATGACCACGGGCGTGTCGTCGCTGCCAGCCTGGGCGCTCTTCACCCGCGAGGCCACCTGGGCCAGGGTGACCGCGCTGGCCTCGGTCTGCCCGTCACGCTTGAGCTTGAGCTTCTCGTCGGTGCCGATCACGATCTCGATCACGCTGGTGGGCTTCTGCTTGGCCTTGCCCACGCTGGGCAGGTCCACCACGCCGGTGGTGATCAGCGGTGCCGTGGCCATGAAGATGATCAGCAGCACCAGCATCACGTCGATGAAGGGCACCATGTTGATCTCGTTGATGGTGCGGCGGCGTCCTCCGCCCCGGTGCGCAACTGCAGGCATGTGGAGCTCCCGGTTCAGCGCGTGCCGGTCGCCGGCTGGGGTACCGGGCCCACCGCCGCGTTGCGCTGCAGGATGTTGGAGAACTCCTCGATGAAGGTCTCCAGCTGGATCGCGATGCGGTCGATGTCGCGCGCGAAGCGGTTGTAGGCGATCACCGCCGGAATCGCGGCGAACAGGCCGATCGCAGTGGCCACCAGCGCCTCCGCGATGCCGGGCGCCACCGTGGCCAGCGTCACCTGCTGCATGTTGGACAGGCCCACGAAGGCATGCATGATCCCCCACACCGTGCCGAACAGGCCGATGTACGGGCTGATCGAGCCCACGGTGCCGAGGAAGCTCAAGTGCGACTCGATGGTGTCCAGCTCGCGCTGGAAGCTGGCACGCATCGCACGGCGGGCGCCGTCCAGTTGCGCACCGCCGTCCAGCCGGCGCTCGCGCAGCTTCATGAACTCGCGCATGCCGCTGGCGAAGATGCGCTCCATCGGCGAGCTCTTTTCCTTGGTGGCCGCGGCCTGGTGCAGGTCCGCCAGGTTCTTGCCGGACCAGAACTCGCGCTCGAAGTCGTCGTTCATGCCGCGCACGCGCTTCAGGCCGAACAGCTTGCCGAAGATGACGGTCCAGCTCACCAGCGAGGTGAGCATCAGGCCCGCCATCACCAGCTGCACGACGAAGCTGGCGTGCAGCACGAGAGTGACGATGGAAAAGTCCTGGTTCATGCGATGCGTTCGAGGATGGGGCTGGGAATGCGCTGCGGCCGGAAGGTTCCGGCGTCCACGCAGCCGATGCGGATCTCGCCTTCGGCCAGCAGGGCCTGCTGGCACCAGGCCTGCTGCGCGATGGTCATGGACGCACGGCCGGCATGGCGCACGCTCACGGTGAGCTCCAGTTCGTCGTCCAGCCGGGCGGGGCGCAGGTAGTTCACTTCGGTGCGGCTCACCACGAACATCACGCCTTCTTCGGTTCTCAGGCGCTCCTGGCTGAAACCCAGGCCGCGCAGCCATTCGGTGCGGGCGCGTTCGAAGAACTTGAGGTAGTTGGCGTAGAACACCACGCCGCCGGCGTCGGTGTCTTCCCAGTACACCCGCACACGATGGCGGTGCTGGACGGAAGCGGTGGGATCGTGAGTCATCGGTGGCAGAGCAGCCACCGATTATGCGGGACGGAGGGTTCCGCCCGTTACATGTTCACTGCGGCACGACGCGCTTGTAGACCGGGCCCCAGAGCGGGTGGCCGGCTTCCGACCGGGTGAGCACGAAGGCCGGGTCGGCCTGGCGCGCGGCGCGGAAGGCCTGTTCACAGGCCGGCACCCGGTTGCTGGTGCAGTAGATGAAGGCCAGCAGCTTGTTGGCGGTGGCGCGGTCCTTGGGGCTGGCCAGCCCGGCGGCCAGGGCCTTGCCGAGCGACTGCTCCGCGTCGGTGTACTGGGCGTCGTCGTAGGCGCGGATGCCGGCCAGCAGCGCCTTCTCGGCCGGGCGCTCCATCACGTCCGCCAGGCCCTGCGGCTGCTTGGGCGCTTCCACGCAGGCGACCAGCAGCGAGCCCGTGAGCAAGGCGGCAAGCAGCGGAAGGCGGCGCAGGGGCAGGAGCGAGGTCATGATCCGAAGCGGTGTTTCAGCGTGGCGGGCTGGTCGGCGGTGATTTTCACCGTGGTGGTGAAGGGCGGGAAGTCGGCGTTGCGGACCGTGATGGTATGCGTTCCCTCGCTCAGGTTGAGCCGGGTGAGCGGCGGCACCGTGCCGGCGGCCGCACCATCGACCTCCACCTCGCCCCAGGGGCTGACCGCGAGCTGCAGCACGCCGGTGGCGGTGGCAGCCGGCACGCTGGGCTGCACGCGGCGGTCCAACTTTTCCTTGGCCTTGCGTTCACGCGGCGCCGCCGGCTTGCTGGCCGCGGCCGCCACTTCAAGGGCTGCGGTCGCGGCCGGCTGGGACGCGGCGCCGGCCTCTGGCACCGCGCTGGCAGGCAGCGCAGCCGACGCGGCAGCTTCGGTGGCGGACGCGGCCGGCGCGACCGCCGAGGCTGCCGGTTCAAACACGGCCGCGCTGGCCGCGGGCGCTTCCGCGACAACTGCAGGCGCTTCTTCGGAGGCGCTGCCCGGCCACCACACCGCGAGCGCGATGCCCAGGCCGCCCAGCACCGTGGCGCCAGCGGCCAGGTGCTCCCAGCGCAGGCCGGTGCGGCGCGCCGGGCCGCTGCGCTTGGCAGGGTGTTCCGCCATCCACAGCCGCAGGGCCTGCGCCAGCTGGCGGGCAGAGCGGAAGCGCTGGGCCGGGTCCTTGGCCAGCGCCCGGTGCGCGATCGCAGCCAGCGTGGCGGGTGTGTCGGGGCTGATCTCCTGCAACGGCGCCGGGTCCTGGTTCAGCGCCGCCTCCACCACCTCTTCCAGCGAACTGCCAGTGAAGGCGCGCCGGCCGCTCAGCAGCTCGTAGAGCACCGCGCCCAGCGCATACACGTCGCAACGCCGGTCCAGCGGCTCGCCGCGCAGCTGCTCGGGCGCCATGTAGCAGGGCGAGCCGGCGGCAAGAGCGGCCTGCGCGTTGTCACTGGAGCCCTTGGCCACATGGGCGATGCCGAAGTCCAGCACCTTGGGCGAGGTGCGACTGACCATGAAGATGTTGGCCGGCTTCACGTCGCAGTGCACCACGCCCTTGTCGTGGGCGTAGGCCAGCGCGTCGGCCACGCGGCGGATGATGGTGGCCGCCTGGTGGTGGGTGGGCTTCCAGCCGCCCTGCAGGATCTGCCGCAGGTCGGCGCCCTTCAGGCGCTCCATCGCGATGTACAGGCCCTGGTCGCTGGTGCCGGCGTCATGCACCGTCACGATGTGCGGATGGTTCAGGCCGGCCGCGGCACGCGCCTCCTGCAGGAAGCTGGCTTCCAGCGCGGCGCGGTGTTCCGGCGCCACCTCCACATGCAGCATCTTCACCGCGATCGGGCGTGACAGCAGCGGGTCCAGCGCGGCGTACACCGTGCCCAGGCCCCCTTCGCCCAAGCGGTACTTCAGCGCATAGCGCCCGATGTGGCCGATGGTGGGCAACTCCTCGAACGGCCGGTCGTCCGGGGGCGGCGCGTCGTTGAGGATGATGTCGTCGGTGCCGCTGTCGTTGGCGGCCGGGTCCTCGGCCACCGTGGCGGCAAAGGTCGAGTCGGACGCCTCATTGGCGCCCGGTTTGCGGGAGATGAAAGCAGGCAGCTTCACGCCGGGCAGCTTAAGCGCGGCGCGAAGGAACGTACGAGCCAAATAGCCGGGTCAAAGGCATTCTTAACGCGTGCTCACCAAGGCTTCGGAGTTTCAGTGACAAAGGTCACAGGGCCTGTTGCAGGCGCTCCACGGCCTCTTCCAGATGAGCCATCGAACTCGCGAAGGACAGGCGCAGGAAGCGCTCACCCAGGTGCGGGCCGAAGTCGCGGCCGGGCGTGAGCGCGATGTGGGCGCGCTGCATCAGGTCGAAGCAGAAATCCCAGCTGCTGGCCGCATGGCCGCTGCAGTCGGCCCAGGCATAGAAGGCACCGTCAGGCACCACGGGCACCGGCAGGCCCAGGCGCTGCAGGGCCGGCACGATGAAGTCGCGCCGGCGCTTGAACTCGCCGCGCCGGCGCTCGTACTCCGCGATGGCTTCGGCTTCGAAGCAGGCCAGCGCCGCATGCTGGGCCACGCTGGAGGCGCAGATGAAGAGGTTCTGCGCCAGTTTTTCCACCGGCGCGACCAGCGCCTCGGGCAGCACCAGCCAGCCCAGGCGCCAGCCGGTCATGCTGAAGTACTTGGAGAAGCTGTTGATGGAGATGATGTCGTCACCGAAGCGCAAGGCGCTGTGGCTGAAGGCGTCGTCGTAGCTCAAGCCCAGGTAGATCTCGTCCACCAAGGTCATGCCGCCGCGCTCGCGCACGGTGTGCACGATGCGCTGCATCTCATCCGGCGCGATCGAGGTGCCGGTGGGGTTGGAGGGCGAGGCCAGCAGCACGCCGCGCGTGTGCTCGTTCCACGCGGCCTGGACCGCCGCCGCATCGAGCTGGAAACGCGCCGTCGCATCGGCCGGCAGCAGCTTCGCGCGTGCGCCGGTGGCGGCCACGAAGTGGCGGTTGCAGGGGTAGCTGGGGTCGGGCAGCAGCACCTCGTCACCCGTCTCGAACAGCGCCAGCGTGGCCAGCTGCAGCGCCGCCGAGGCGCCGGCGGTGACCACGATGCGGCGCGCCGGAATGTCCAGCCCGAAGCGCGTGCCGTACCAGCGGCTGATGGCCTCGCGCAGCGCGGGCAGGCCCACCGCGTCGGTGTACTGCGTGCGCCCGGCGCGCAGGCAGGCATCGGCCGCGGCCTGCACGATCGTCGGTGCGGTGAAGTCTGGCTCGCCGATGTTCAAGAAGATCATGGGCGAGCCGCCCTGCGCGGGGTCGCAGGCGGGGCTGCGCGCGATCTCGCTCGCAGCCTTGGCGCACTCCATCACATAGAAGGGCTCGATGTGATCAAGCCGCGAGGCGAGCTTCATGCCGGCCGCCTTGGCGCGCGTCAGCGCCGCGCGTTGCGTGCGGCTTCCACTTCCACCGGCCGCAGGTCGATGGCGGCCTTGTCCAGCACGCCGTTGACGTACTTGTGGCCGTCGGTGCCGCCGAAGCTCTTGGCCAGCTCCACCGCTTCGTTGATCGCCACCTTGTAGGGCACGTCGATGCAGTGCTTGAGCTCGTAGGCGCCGATCATCAGCACGCCGTGCTCGATGGGCGAGAGTTCGGTGGTCTTGCGGTCCACGTGGCGCGACAGCACCGCGTCGAGGTCAGCCGCTTCGCGGATGCAGCCGTGCAGCAGTGCGTCGAAGTGCGTGCTGTCGGCCTTGTCGAAACCTTCCTGCTCGCGCATGTGGGCTTCGATCACGCCGGCGTCGGCGCCGGAGATCAGCCATTCGTACAGGCCTTGCAGTGCCACTTCGCGCGCGCGGCGGCGGGCGGATTTGGGCGCACCGGCGCGCTTGCCTGCCGGTTTTTTCGGGGGGGTACTGCTCACGACAATTGATCCAGCAGGTTGGCCATTTCCACCGCCACACGGGCGGCATCACGGCCTTTGTCTTCGGCACGCGCCCAGGCCTGGGCTTCGTTCTCGACGGTGAGGATCGCGTTGGCGATCGGGATCTGGTGGTCCAGCGACACCCGGGTGACACCGGCGCCGCTTTCGTTGGCCACCAGCTCGAAGTGGTAGGTCTCGCCGCGGATGATGCAGCCCAGCGCGATGAGCGCGTCGTAGTCCTGGCTGTCGGCCATGGCCTTGAGGGCTACCGGAATCTCCAGCGCGCCCGGCACGGTCACGTGCTGCACGTGACGGCCTTGCACACCGAGCGCGGCCAGCTCGGCCAGGCAGGCTTCGGCGAGTATGCCGGTCAGCGCGTCGTTGAAGCGCGCCTGCACGATGCCGATGTGCAGGCCATCGCCTCGCAGGTCGGCGCCCTGGCCCTTGTCAGCGCCTTGCATCGATGATTTCCTTTGCGTCGGTGGCGGAGAGGAAACCGCTCACCTCGAGTCCATAACCGGTCATGCTGGGCATGCGGCGCGGGCTGCCGAGCAGCTGCATGCGGGTGACGCCCAGCTCGCGCAGGATCTGCGCGCCCACGCCGTAGATGCGCAGGTCCATCTGGCGCTGCGGCGCGGGCACTGGTGCGGCGCAGCGCAGCACCTGCGGCAGCAGGGTGTCCACGTCCTCGGCGCAGTTGAGCAGTACGGCGACGCCGCACTCGCTGGCCTGCAGGAAGGCCAGCGCCTTGGGCAGCGACCACGAATGGTCGGCACGGCCCACGTCCAGCAGGTCCATCACCGACAGCGGCTCATGCACGCGCACCGGCACTTCCTGGCCGGGCTGCCACTGGCCCTTGACCAGCGCGAGGTGCAGGCCGCCGGTGCGGTCGCGGTAGATGCTGCAGTCGAACGGGCCTTGCGCGGTAACCAGCGGGCGCTGGCCGATGCGCTCCACCAGGCTTTCGTTCTGGCTGCGGTGGTGGATCAGGTCGGCAATGGTGCCGATCTTCAGCCCATGTTCGCGTGCAAAGAGCTCCAGGTCCGGCAGGCGCGCCATGGTGCCGTCGTCCTTCATGATCTCGCAGATCACGGCAGCCGGCGTCAGGCCCGCCATGGCGGCGAGGTCACAGCCCGCTTCGGTGTGGCCAGCGCGCATGAGCACGCCGCCATCCTGGGCCTGCAACGGGAAGATGTGGCCGGGCTGCACCAGGTCGGTGGCCTTGGCGTCGCGGGCCACCGCGGCTTTCACCGTGCGCGCACGGTCGGCCGCCGAAATGCCGGTGGTCACGCCTTCAGCGGCTTCGATCGACACCGTGAACGCGGTGCCATGCTTGGTGCCATTGCGTGTGGCCATCGGCGGCAGCTGCAGGCGTTCGCAGCGCTCGCGGGTGAGGGTAAGGCAGATCAGCCCGCGGCCGTACTTGGCCATGAAGTTGATCGCCTCGGGGCTCACATGGTCGGCGGCGAGCACGAGGTCACCCTCGTTTTCGCGGTCCTCCTCGTCGACCAGAATGACCATGCGGCCGGCTGCCAGTTCGGCGACCAGCTCGGGTACGGGGGAAATCGGCATAGGGGCGGATTATCTCTCGCCCACAGGGGCGCTGCCCTCGAGCATGCGGGCCACGTAGCGGGCGATCAGGTCGACTTCCAGGTTCACGGCCGCCCCCGGCTTCAGGCTGCCGAGGGTGGTGTTGTCCAGGGTGTGGGGAATGAGGTTGATGCTGAACTCGCAGCCCTCGGGCTCGTCGCGCACCGAGTTCACCGTGAGGCTGACGCCGTTGACGGTGATCGAGCCCTTGTAGGCCAGGTAGCGGCCCAGCGCCTGGGGTGCCCGCACCCGCAATTCCCACGATTCGCCCACCGGCGCGAAGTGCGTCACGGTGCCCAGGCCGTCCACATGGCCGCTGACGAGGTGGCCGCCCAGGCGGTCGTGCGCCCGCAAGGCCTTTTCCAGGTTCACCGGGCCGATCGCGCCCAGGCCGGCCGTCAGGCGCAGGCTCTCGGCCGAAATGTCGATCGTGAAGCGGCCGGCAGCCGCATCGAAGGAGGTGACCGTCATGCACGCGCCGTTGAGCGCGATGCTGTCGCCCAGCGCCACGTCGTCCAGGTAGCCTGCAGGCGTTGTGATGGTCAGGCGCTTGCCGTGCGCGGCGTCCGCGCCCAGGTCGTGCACGTCGATGATGCGGCCCAGGCCGCTGATGATGCCGGTGAACATGCGGCCATTGTCCTTCAGCACCTGGGCTGGCGTGGTCACCCGGGCGACGTGAGCAGCGGCGCCAGCCAGGCGTCGTGCGCGGCACCTGCAGGGCGGCGTGCCAGCAGGCGCAGGTCATCCCCCACGCGGTCGGTGCTGGTGAAGCGCCACGCCGGCGCCTCGTCCAGCCCGCCCAGCGGGCCGAGTGCGGCCAAACCGAGGCCGTCACCGAGCAGCTTGGGCGCCAGGTACACGAGCAGCTCGTCGACCAGCCCTTCGCGCAGCAGCGAGCCGTTGAGCTTGTGGCCGGCTTCCACATGCAGTTCATTGATGCCGCGCCGGCCCAGGTCCGTGAGCGCCGCAGCGAGGTCGACCTTGCCATGTGGCCCTGCGCAGTCGGCGACTTCGGCGCCGGCCTCCCGCAGCGCCGCCACGCGGGCAGCGTCCGGATGGGCGGCATACAGCAGCACGGCGCCCGGCGGCGCCAGCAGCCTGGCTGTCAAGGGCGTGTCCAGCCGCGAGTCGATCACCACCCGCAGGGGTTGCAGCTGCGTGGGCACCAGCCGCACGTCCAGCCGGGGGTCGTCGTCACGCACCGTGCCGACGCCGGTGAGCACGGCGCCGGCGCGCCTGCGCCAGGCGTGGCCATCGGTGCGGGCCGGCACGCCGGTGATCCACTGGCTGCGACCGTCGGGCAGGGCGGTGCGCCCGTCCAGCGAGGCCGCCACCTTCAGGCGAACCCAGGGCCGGCCCCGCACCATGCGCGAGAGGAAGCCGATGTTGAGCTCGGCGGCCTGCTCCGCCAGCAGGCCGGTGTGCACCTGAATGCCCGCGGCACGCAGGCGCGCGCTGCCCTGGCCGGCGACCAACGGGTTGGGATCGTTCAGCGCGACCACCACGCGGGCGATGCCGGCCTGCACCAGTGCGTCGCAGCAGGGCGGCGTGCGGCCATGGTGGGCGCAAGGCTCCAGCGTGACGTAGGCAGTGGCACCGCGCGGATCCCAGCCCTGGGCGGCGGCATCGCGCAATGCCATCACTTCGGCATGTGCCTGGCCGGCCGCCTGGGTGTGGCCTTCGGCCCGTTGCCCTTGCGGGCCGATCAGCACGCAGCCGACCCGGGGGTTGGGGTCGCTCACGCCGATGGCCTGGGCGGCCAGGCGCAGGGCGTCCTGCATCGCGGCCTGGTCGCGTTCGGAGGAGGGGGCTGCCGGCATGCCGGCGATTGTCGGTCAGCGCTGCGGCTCAGGCGGCCGGCGTCGGTGTGGCACGCGGGGCGTGTTCCACCGTGTTGCTGTTCACCATGTCGCCGCGCGCCGGGTCGGCCGGCACGTCAGCCGGGCAGGCGTTGCCGCCGCGGATAACGAGGAAGTTCTGGTGTGTCAGGGGACCATGCACCTGGGTGTAGTCCAGCGGATGCTCCTCGTTGCTCACATGATGGTTGCCGTCGTGGTCGGCTGAATAGCGGCACACGCGGTAGGCGGCGGCATCCGCACCCACAGTCCAACCGATGGGCAGCACGTCGAGCCGGCCCGACCAGCCAGGGCTGCCGGCGCTCACGGTCACCAGGCAGTGGTAGGCGACGACGCTGCGCGTGGTGGCGCCGGCGGCGTCGTCCACGCAGGTGGCGGATGTGGGTGTTCCGTCGGCGTGGCGCAGCGTGAGCTGCATGTCGAGGTTGAGCGCCGCGCTGCCGGGTCGCTCGGCGTCCGCTGCGCTCGCGGTGGCGCCGGTCGCAAAACGCACGGCGCCGCTCAACAGGAGCGCGTGAGTGGTGCTGCACTGGGTGAGGGTGGCGGCCGAAACGGTGGTGCCTGGCGGCACGGCGCAGATGTCGGTCACCTGCCCGCTCTGGTTGTTGAAGACCCAAACAAAGCCCGCGGCACCCGGTGGTGTGAAGGCGCTGCGGCCGTCACCCAGGTCAGTGGCCTGCAGCGGAATGGCGGCCGAGCGCCCCAGCGGGGCGGTGTAGGCGCTGGCGGCAGCGGGTGTGAAAAGCCGGCCCGACAACACCGGGTCGATGGCGGCGATGACGCTGTCCAGCCCCAGGCTTGCGGACTCTCCTCGCCGGTCGGTCCAGCGTACGCGCACCGACGCGGCCACGTAGGCGGCGTCGGGCTGCGGTGCCACGGTTCTTTCGATCACGAAGCGGGTGTTCGACTGCTGTGTGGCCGATGTGGTGTCGGTCGCGCCGGCCAGCTCGGCCGGTGCCAGCGCGCGCAGGCGTTCCATCTCGCCTTGCGCGAGCCGCACCGCCTCGGCGCGCTGGCGCACGGTGTCGCCGCTCTGGCGAAGCGCCGTCTGGGTGCCCACCATGGCGAGCAGCCCGACCGAGCTGATGGCAAACGCCACCAGCGCCTCCACCAGCGACATGCCGCGCTGGGCCGACCGTGCGGTTCTCATGAAGCGTCCTTCCAGCTGCCCGGCACCTTGACGAAGCTGCCGGTGAGGCGGTTGAGCGTGTGCAGCACCGCCGCGTCGTACATCAGGTCCGGTGTGCCGGACAGCTGCGCATCGCCGGCCACCATGGCGGCGCCGCGCAGCCAGGCGCTGCCACTGGCGCCGTGGTCCCATTGCAGCGAGCGGGCCAGCATGAAGCCGGTGATGCGCACGCCGGCGCTCAGGCTGAGGCGACCATCGACCACCAGCACGACCGGCGCGGCGGTGGTCCCCAGTTCGACGTCGGCGAGCGTGGCATCGCCGACGATCCACAACTGTCGAATGCCGGACCGCACTGCCGCTTGCACCGCGGCCGTGCAATCGCCGGCGCACTGGAGCGTGCGCACGCTCGGCAGCTGCCCATAGCTGTCCTTCGGCACGCCCAGGTGCGACAGCATCAGGCGTTCGAAAGACCGGGCGGCCAGGGCCGAGTCGTTGGCGAGCACGGCCGACATGGCACCCGGCGGCCCGGCCACCCGCGCGCCCTCCGCTTGCACGCTGGCGCCTGCGTGCACGGCCAGGCCGCTGCCGCGAGCATCGGTGTTGTACAGGCCCACCGCGGCGGTGCCGGTGCGGATGCTTCCGCTGGCGGTCAAGGTGGCGGCCGGCGGCGTCGCGAGCGCGGGCAGCAAGGCCGCCTGCACCTGGGCCACGGCGAGGGCCACATCGGTGGCAGCGCTCGGTTCACAGGCCATGGATGCGCCCGCCCGGGCGCAGCCTTGCGCGGTGATCTGCACCAGGCTGGGCGCCGATGCCGCGCCTGCGGGCGGCGCAACGCCCTGGAAGTGCAACTGGAACGCGGGTGTCGCGTGCGTGCCGGGCTGCACGCCGGGGCGGCGGCTGCCAGCGCTGGGGCAGGTGCATTGCCACTGGCCGGCCGGGTCTCGCACACAGGCCGGCGCACCGGTCTGTGTGGCGTCCGCATGCTCGTCGAAGCGGCCGCTGTCGCGGTCGGCCACCCGCAGCACCCGTTCCAGGAAGGAGAGGCTGCCACTCGCCTCGGTGGCGCTGCACTGCTCGTCCACATGGCCCGCGTTCAGTTGCGCCAGGCCCCACTCGAGGCCGGCCTCCGCGGCTTCCAGTGCCTGCGTGGCGCGCAGCTGGTTGGCGGCATTCTTCTGCTCGACCACCAGCGAGCGGCTGGCGTAGGCGGCCGTGAGCATCATCGTGAACAGCAGCAGCATCACGACGACCAACGAGGCAGCGCCTTGCTGGCGCGCAGGGCATAGGCGGGCCATGGCCTCAGGCTCCGCAGCTGCCGACCACGCGGTCGTTGCGCAGGCGCACGGTCGTGTTCAGCGACCGCGTCACGCGCGCATCGCTGGCGGCCGTACCGTTGATCTGCAGCTGCAGCTCGCGCACCTGCTGCACCGGCGGGCAAGTGGCCGGCGTGCCGGAGGGCGGGCAAGGCGCATCGCAGTACGCGGCCAGCGACAGCTCATGCGTGTTCATCGTGAGCCTGAAGCCGGTGACGGTCACGACCGCCGGGTCGGTGATCGCCTGCCAGCCGCCGTCGCCCATCAGGAGCTTCAGCGTGCCGCTGTCGAGCTTGACGCCGCTTTGCTCATTGCTGTCGAGCACGTCGTTGTCATGGCCCGGCGCGTCCTGCGAGTAGGCGTAGCTGGCGCTCTGGCCGGCTGCCGTGACGGCGGCGTACCGGTTGGTGGCCGAACCGGAGGACGCGAACTGCAGCGCGGCGTTCTGCCAGTAGCCCGCACGCCGGAGGTCGCGTGCGATCAGATCGGCTGCGGCGCGCAGGTCCTGCTCGACCTGCGCCTCCAGTGCCAGCTTGCGGTTGTCGTTGAGCTGGTTGCTCACGGCGAAAGAGGCGGTGGCCACGATGAAGAGCCCGACGGCGATGCCGACCATCAGCTCGACCAGCGACACGCCTTGCTGGTGGCGGCTCACAGGTTCCAGCACCGGCTGGTGCCCGAGGTGGACTCGACCTTCGCCGCGTCGATCGAGCTGTAGACCACGCGGCCGCCCGCCTGCGTCAGCTTGAGCACCTGGCAGCTGCGGTCGCCGCTCTGGCCGGCGGCCACGGTGGCAGTGGCGACATACCCTTCGGCATCCGCCTCGGTGATGGCCAGCGTGTACAGGCCGGTCGGCGTGGTGGCCGGCAGGCCCAGCGAGCGCAGGTCGGCGCCATAGTCCAGATGGTCGGCACGCCAGCGTTCCTGCGCCAGCTGCAGCTGCATCAGCGCGGCCACGGCCTCGGCACGCCGACCGCGCCGCAGGGCGTCGGCAAACGAAGGCAGTGCCACGCTGGCAAGCACGCCGGCGATCGTGACGACGATGAGGAGCTCGACCAGGGTGAAGCCGCGGACCGCGCGGCGGGCGGGCAAGGTGTGTGTCATCGCGGCACCCTTCAGCAGGCCTTGTAGCCCGGCACCTTGGCGCCCGGCGAGCAGGCGCGCACCCGGCCCATGACATTCAGCACCTGGTGCACGGCCTCACCGGCGGTGTTGACCAGCTTCAGCGTGGCGGTGGGGGTGACGGTGCCGCGCGCCGGCTCGAAGGCCAGCGCCGCGCTGGTGGACTGCAGCTGCACACGGCCGGTGGGCTTGAACCCCACGGCCTTGAGCGCCTGGGCGCCGTCGTTGCAGGTGGACTGGCCGCTGGCGTCGCAGCGGCAGTCGCCCTGGTGGCCGGTGTGGATGAGGTAGCAGCTGCCTTCGGCGCCTGCCTGCACGGCCAGCCACAGGCGCTCGCCCCGGCTGATGCTGGCCGAGCGGAGGTAGTGCAGGTCCGTGCGCAGTTCATCGGCGCTGCCGCGCAATGTCTGGCGGTCCATCAACGCGCGCATCGACGGCACGGCCGCTGCGGCGACCACGGCGCAGATCACCACCACCACGCACGCTTCTATGAGCGTGACGCCTCCCTCGGCGTGTTGCATGAGTTCCCCCTGAGTGCTTGTCGTTGAACGAGGCGCACTGTAGGGAAGCGTGATGGAGTTGGCATTCCCCCTTGGGGGCCGAATCCCCGCGAATGCGGCACCCACTGAAAGGGGTGAAGGGCTGCTCCCCCGAAGGAGGGAGGAGGGGGGTCAGATGTCCCGGATCAGCTGCCGGAACTCGTCCACGTCCTCGAAGGAACGGTAGACGGACGCAAAGCGCACGTAGGCCACCTTGTCCATGCGCTTGAGCTCACGCATCACGTGCTCGCCCAGGCGGGTGGAGGGCACCTCACGCGCGCCGCTGGTGAGCAGCTTGTCCTCGATGCGCTCCAGCGCCGCGTCGACCTGCTCCACGCTGACGGGCCGCTTGCGCAGCGCCAGCAGCATGGAGGCACGCAGCTTGGCACGGTCGAAGTCCACCCGCGCGCCGTCCTTCTTCACCACCGACGGCAGCGCGATCTCGGGCCGCTCGTAGGTGGTGAAGCGCTTGTCGCACTTCAGGCAGCGGCGGCGACGCCGGATGACGTCGCCTTCATCGGATTCCCGGGTCTCGACGACCTGGGTTTCCTCATTGCTGCAGAAGGGGCAGCGCATGCGGCGCCGGTCTTACTTGTAGACAGGGAAGTCGCGCGTCAGCGCGGCCACCTTGGCGCGCACGGCGGCCAGGTTCGCTTCGTCGTGCGGCTTGTCCAGCACGTCGGCGATCAGGTTCGCGGTCTGGCGAGCCTGTTCTTCCTTGAAACCGCGCGTCGTCATCGCGGGCGAACCCAGGCGGATGCCGCTGGTGATCATCGGCTTCTGCGGGTCGTTGGGGATGCCGTTTTTGTTGCACGTCATGTGGGCCGCGCCGAGGATGGCCTCGGCCTCCTTGCCGGTCAGGCCCTTGGGCCGCAGGTCGACCAGCATCACATGGCTTTCGGTGCGCCCGGACACGATGCGCAGGCCGCGCTCGGTGAGCGTGTCGGCCAGCACGGCGGCGTTCTTCACCACCTGCTGCTGGTAGGCCTTGAACTCGGGCGACAGCGCTTCCTTGAAGGCGATGGCCTTGCCGGCGATCACATGCATCAGCGGGCCGCCCTGGATGCCGGGGAAGATGGCGCTGTTGATCTTCTTGGCGATGGCCTCGTCGTTCATCAGGATGATGCCGCCGCGCGGGCCGCGCAGGCTCTTGTGGGTGGTGGAGGTGACCACGTCGGCGTGCGGCACCGGGTTGGGGTACACGCCCGCGGCGATCAGGCCGGCGTAGTGCGCCATGTCCACCATGAAGAACGCGCCGATGTCCTTGGCGACCTTGGCAAAACGCTCGAAGTCGATGCGCAGGCTGTAGGCCGAGGCGCCGGCGATGATGAGCTTGGGCTTGTGCTCGTGCGCCAGGCGTTCCATGGCGTCGTAGTCGATGGCTTCGTTGGCGTCCAGGCCGTAGCTCACCACCTTGAACCACTTCCCGCTCATGTTGAGCGACATGCCGTGCGTGAGGTGGCCGCCTTCGGCCAGGCTCATGCCCATGATGGTGTCGCCGGGCTGCAGCAGCCCGAAGAACACCGCCTGGTTGGCCTGTGAGCCGGAATTGGCCTGCACGTTGGCGTACTGCGCGCCGAAGAGCTGCTTCAAGCGGTCGATCGCGAGCTGCTCGACGATGTCGACGTTCTCGCAGCCACCGTAGTAGCGCTTGGCCGGATAGCCCTCGGCGTACTTGTTGGTGAGCTGCGAGCCCTGGGCTTGCATCACGGCCGGCGAGGTGTAGTTCTCGCTGGCGATGAGCTCGATGTGCTCTTCCTGGCGGCGGTTCTCGGCCTGGATCGCGGCCCAGATTTCCGGGTCGACGGAAGCAACGGTGGATTGGGAACGGTCGAACATGGCAGTCCTCTCAAACTGCGCCCAAGACGCCTGGAAGCGGCTCGCCGGCGCATACGGTGAAGGGCCATCGCCCGCCAGCGTGAAGCGGCGGACCGAGGGCTGCCCAGGCGAACGGCGGGCAACGGCGCCTTGGCGGCAGCCGTCCGCGCTCCACGGTGCTTATGTCACCTCGGGTTCGCGTTGGAACCCTATCGCCAGTCGCGCGGCCTGCCAGTTTAGCGGAAGGCGCGGCGTTCGCCGGGTGGTCAGTGCAGCAGCGCCAGCCGCTGCGCGGTGGACGCGCTGGCTTCCTTGGGCGCGGCGGCGGGCAGCGGCTCGGCCTCGGGCGCCGGGCGTGCGGTGGTGGGAATCGGGGCGGCCGGCATAGGCGCGGTCGGCGACACGCGCTGGCCACTGGCCACGCGCTTCAGGTTGCTCTGTTCGGCCAGCACCTTGAAGACATAACCGCCGTCGTCTTCCAGGTTGGCAGCGCCCACGTAGAAGCGCAGGCCGGCTTCCAGGCCACCGGCGCGCTGGATGCATTCCTTCAGCACCTGCACGCCCACTCGCAGGTTGGTGACCGGGTCGAAGGCGGCATGGCGGCCGCCGAAGCCTTCGTACTTGGCATCGTGCACGGTGGTCATCACCTGCATCAGGCCCTGGGCGCCCACCGAGCTCTGCGCAAACGGGTTGAAGCTGCTCTCCACCGCCATGATGGCGAGGATGAGCGTCGGGTCCAGGCTGGCGCGCTGGCCCACGCTCCAGGCCTCCTGCACCAGGCGGCTGATCGGCTCGGGCGCGACGCGGTAGCGGTGCGAGATCCAGGTGGCCACCGCCGCCTGCTGCCGGGTGAGCTCACGCGGATCGGCCGCCGTGGCGCGCGACACCGCCTGGGGCTCGGTCAGGCTGACCAGCAGGTTGCCTTCGCGTTCGGCTTTGGCTTCCTGGCGGGCGTGCAGCCAGTGGTAGGCGTACTGCTCGGCGGAGGCCCGCACGTCGGCGCGGCCGCCGGCGAACACCAGCACCGCCACCACCGCCAGGCCCACCAGGGCGAGGGTGTTGTGGCTCACCTCCAGCAGGCCTTGTCCCACATCGCGCAGGAACACCGCGGCGGAACGTCCACATGCCTGGGGCAGCGAACGGATCAAACCTAGCGCTGTCATGTCACTCCTTTCGTCGTCGCCATCCGACGCAGACCAGCGGCTCATCGAGCCGGGCATCGCCTACAGCGACGTTGATAATCGGCCGGAGCCTCCAGAACACCGGCAAGAACACACGGTGTGGGGCGGCGGCCTCGTTGGCAGCGTGGCGCCCTGATCCATCCCTTGGTGGGCGGGGCGCGGGTTAACCCTGATCTGGATCAGGAACGCCCGAATTCTAGGAAGCTGTTTCATAACCAGTCAAGGATATGCAAACGCGTTGTTATTTCTTTTGTGTATGAAGTATCGCGACCTCCGTGAGTTCGTTCACCAGTTGGAGGCAGCTGGTGAGCTCAAACGCGTGCTACAGCCGGTATCTCCGCGCCTGGAGATGACCGCGCTGGCAGATCGGGTCCTCCAGGCAGGGGGACCAGCCTTGCTCTTCGAACAGCCCGCCGGTTACAAATTCCCGGTCCTGGCCAACCTTTTTGGCACCCCTGAACGAGTGGCCCGGGGCATGGGTGCGCAAGACCTGGGCGATTTGCGAGACGTGGGTCAGCTCCTGGCCAACCTGAAAGAGCCCCAGCCACCACGCGGCCTGAAGGACGCCGGCAAGCTGTTACAGATGGCCAAGGCCTTGTGGGACATGAAGCCGGCGATCGTGCGGCAACCGCCGTGCCAGGAGGTCGTGCTCGAGGCCGGTGATGTCGACCTTGGCCGCTGGCCGGTGCAATGGTGCTGGCCGGGCGACGCCGGGCCGCTCATCACCTGGGGCCTGGTGATTACGCGCGGGCCGCAGTCGGTGCCGCAGCCGCGCCTGCGGCAGAACCTCGGTATCTACCGCCAGCAGGTCATCGGCCGGCGGCAGGTCATCATGCGCTGGCTGGCGCACCGCGGCGGCGCGCTCGATTTCCGCGATTTCAGCCTGGCAAACCCGGGCCAACCGTTTCCGATCGCCGTGGCGCTGGGCGCCGATCCGGCCACCATCCTGGGCGCGGTGACCCCGGTGCCGGACACCTTGTCGGAGTACCAGTTCGCCGGGCTGCTGCGCGGCGGCCGCACCGAACTGGCCGCCAGCGGCGTGGGCGAAGGCGAACTGCGGCTGCAGGTGCCGGCCACCGCCGAGATCGTGCTGGAAGGCCACATCCCGCCGGCCGCGCCTGGATATGAAGGCGAAAGCGAACACGGCGTGCGCCTGAAGGAGAGCGGCGGCTACCTGCATGCCCTGGAGGGCCCCTTCGGCGACCACACCGGCTATTACAACGAGCAGGACTGGTTTCCGGTCTTCCAGATCGACCGCCTCACGCACCGCCGCGACCCGATCTACCACTCCACCTACACCGGCAAGCCGCCGGATGAGCCGGCGGTGCTCGGCGTGGCGCTCAACGAAGTGTTCGTGCCGCTGCTGCAGAAGCAGTTTCCGGAGATCGTGGACTTCTACCTGCCGCCCGAAGGCTGCAGCTACCGCATGGCGGTGATCTCGATCCGCAAGAGCTACGCCGGCCACGCCAAGCGCCTGATGTTCGGCCTGTGGAGCTACCTGCGCCAGTTCATGTACACCAAGTTCATCGTGATCACGGATGACGACGTGGACGTGCGGGATTGGAAGCAGGTGATCTGGGCGATCACCACCCGGATGGACCCAGTGCGCGACACCACCCTGGTGGAGAGCACGCCGATCGACTACCTGGACTTCGCTTCGCCGGTGAGCGGGCTGGGCGGCAAGATGGGCCTGGACGCCACCCACAAATGGCCCGGAGAGACGAGCCGGGAATGGGGCCGTGTGATCACGATGGACAAATCGGTGGAGCAGCGCGTCGCAGCGCTGTTCGATGCGCTGATGGGCCCGGCCTGACGCGGGGGGCCACCTCCCAATCGACCGGCGGCGCGCCATAGGCCCGCGGCCTTGATCTGGCGCCGCACATGCATTAACTTTGGCCTGCCTGCCAAGCAGGCACACCCCATGGGCGCAGTCTCTGCGCACCAGGAGCCCCGGACTCACTTCCTCTGGAGCTCCAATGGTCATTCGTGGCCCGCCCCCTCCATGCTGTCAAAGGTGTGGAGGGGTTTCGCTTTGTGGAGTGACCCGGTTCTAGGCGCCCACCAGCAGCCCGAGCAACTCGTGCAGCGCCTGGCGGGTGGACCGCAGGCCTTCGCTGCTAGGCAGCCAGCGCAACACGGGCCGGTCCTCGGTGGGGGCGAGCCCCATGGGCGCGGGTATCACTCGCACCGGGGTCCCCGTGCGCTGTGCGGCCTGCTCGAAGGCGCGGATGGCACGCGGCATGTGCCAGCCGTGGGTGACGAGCAGGATCTGTTCGATGCCCGGGCCGCGCAGCAGCGCCATCGTGTGCGCAGCGTTCTCGCGGGTGTCGCGCGATTCCGGTTCGGTCCACTTCAGCGGCCGCGCGAACTCACGTGCCGCAATGCGCGCCGCGATGTCGGCTTCGGACGCGCCCGAGGTGGCCGCATGGCCGCTGCCGCCGCTGAACGCGATCGGTACGCCGGTTTCACGGCTCAGCCACACGCCGTAGCGCAGCCGTTCCATCGACGCAGGGCGCAGGTTGGAGATGCCGTATTCAGGGGCCAGGGGTTCGCGGCCGGCACCCAGCACCACGATTGCGGTCTTCACGCTCGCGCTTTCTCGCTTGAGTTCGGCGAGGCGGTCCGTGCCCAGCGCCATGGGTGGCTTGAGCGCCGCGCGCACCAGCCAATCCCCCACGCCGCTGCAGGCGCTGAGCCACAAGCCGGTGAGCGACAGCACCACCACCAGCCACCCCCAGCCGCGGCGCCACAGGATCATGCGGGCTCCGACCAGCGTGAGCAGCAGCAGCGGCACAGGGGGCAGCAGGAAGGCCCCGAGCACCGGCTTCCACGATTCCATGCCCAGAAGAACCAAAAGGTCGTTCAACGAAACGCTCCGCACGCGCTGCCTGCAATGGGCGGCGATTGTGCCGGAGTGTTACCGCGTGCCGGCCACTGGAGGGCCAGGTGCGACCACTGCTTTGCGGGGGATGCGACTGTCAGCGTACGCGCCGGCGCCGGGCCACGACACCCAGTGCCGCGAGGCCGGCGAGTGCGAGGCCGGCGGTGCCGGGCTCGGGCACCGGGGCGATACGCGCCAGGTCGAACATGTCGATGTCGTTCTGCCCTGAGGCCAGCACCGACCCGTCGGCCTGCAAGACCTTGAACCAGCGGCCATCGCTGCAGCTGAGCACCAGCGTGCCCGGCGCGCCGGCCGCGATGCCGGTGCCGCCCATCGGGCAGGCCGAGGCGGCGTTCGGAATGGACTTCACCGCCGCGCCGGTGACGAAGTCACGCGCCACCAGCGTGCTGCCGATGGACCAGAGGAAGTGGCCGTCGTAGGCCAGGCCTTCGACGCTGTCCTGGCCGAGCGACAGCTGCGCCGTGTAGGTGCCCTGGCGCGCGTCGAACAGGTAGAGCGTGTCGTCGGACGCCGCGGCGATGTAGTGGTCGACGAAGGCAATGCCCTGCACCCGGTACAGGCCCGGATCGCTCCAGCGGAATTGCTCCTGGCCAGTGCGGTCGTACGCCACCACCGACGAGTTCATGAAGTAGGCAGCGAAGATCAGGGTGCCGTCGCTGCTGACGCCGTTCGGAAACGCATCGCTGACCGCGAAGCTGCTCAAGGGGTTCAGGTCTTCGTCGAGGTAATAGATGCTGTTGCTGCCGAAGCTGCTGGCCACGTAGGCCGGCGTCGTCGCCGCGGCGCAGCCCAGGCTGGTGAACAGCGCAGCGGCGGCGCACGACAGTGTGACGAGTGATGATTTCATGGTCTCCTCCCAACGGGACACGGCGCGGCTTGTTGCCGCGGCGCGATGCTACGGAAGGTCACTCGTCTTCAACGCAGCCGGCCCCCGTGTTTGCAGGGGCCGGATCTGAAAGAAACGTCTCCGAACGTGTCGTGGTCGGAGGAGGGTCAGAAGAAGGCCTGCAGGCCGGTCTGTGCACGCCCGAGGATCAGCGCATGGATGTCGTGCGTGCCCTCGTAGGTGTTCACGGTTTCCAGGTTGATCATGTGGCGGATGACGTGGTATTCGTCATGGATGCCGTTGCCGCCGTGCATGTCGCGCGCCACGCGGGCGATGTCCAGTGCCTTGCCGCAGCTGTTGCGCTTGATCAGGCTCACCATCTCCGGCGCCCACTTGCCTTCGTCCATCAGCCGGCCCACGCGCAGGCAGGCCTGCAAGCCGACCGTGATCTCGGTCTGCATGTCGGCCAGCTTCTTCTGCACCAGCTGGTTCTGCGCCAGCGGGCGGCCGAACTGCTGGCGGTCCAGGGTGTACTGCCGCGCGGCATGCCAGCAGAACTCGGCTGCGCCGAGTGCGCCCCAGGCGATGCCGTAGCGCGCCTTGTTGAGGCAGCCGAACGGGCCCTTCAGGCCGCTCACGTTGGGCAGCAGGTTCTCCGCCGGCACGAACACGTTGTCCATCACGATCTCACCCGTGATGCTGGCGCGCAGGCTCATCTTGCCTTCGATCTTGGGCGCGGACAGGCCCTGCATGCCCTTGTCGAGGATGAAGCCGCGGATCGCTTCCTGCCCGCCCACCTGGCCGTTGCCGTCCTCGAGCTTGGCCCAGACGACGAACACGTCGGCGATCGGCGAGTTGGTGATCCACATCTTGCTGCCGCGCAGCAGGAAGCCGCCGTCCACCGGCTGGGCGCGGCTCAGCATGCTGGCCGGGTCGCTGCCGTGGTTGGGCTCGGTGAGGCCGAAGCAGCCCACCCATTCGCCGGTGGCCAGCCTGGGCAGGTACTTCTGGCGCTGCGCTTCGCTGCCGTAGGCATGGATGGGGTGCATCACCAGCGAGCTCTGCACGCTCATCGCGCTGCGGTAGCCGGAATCCACCCGTTCCACCTCGCGCGCCACCAGGCCGTAACACACGTGGTTCAGGCCCGCGCAGCCATAACCTTCGATGGTGGAGCCCAGCAGGCCGAGCGCACCCATCTCGTTCATGATCTCGCGGTCGAACTTCTCGTGGCGCGCGGCCATCAGCACACGCGGCTGCAGCTTGTCCTGGCAGTAGGCCTGCGCCGCATCGCGCACCGCGCGTTCCTCGTCGCTCAGTTGTTCGTCGAACAGCAGCGCGTCGTCCCACTTGAAGCTGGCTTTGCTCATGGTGTCTCCTTGGTCTCAGCCTGGAATGATAGGCGGTGGGTTGCCGGGCCCTCGTCATGCCGGTGACAGCGCGCGCTGAAAGGTTTTGCGCCGGTCTTCGACAATGCAACTCACCCACAAAAAAGGATGCGCATGAGCACGAACCTCGAACAGGCCACGCTGGCCGGCGGCTGCTTCTGGTGCCTGGAGGCGGTGTACGGGCAGGTCGATGGCGTGGAGGCGGTGGAATCCGGCTACAGCAACGGGCCGGTGGCCAACCCCAGCTACGAGCAGGTGTGCAGCGGCAGCACCGGCCATGCCGAGGTGGTGAAGGTCAGCTTCGACCCGCAGCGCATCTCGTACCGCGAGATCCTGGAGATCTTCTTCACCATCCACGATCCGACCAGCCTGAACCGGCAGGGCAATGACGTGGGCACACAGTACCGCTCGGGCATCTACGTGCACACGCCTGAGCAGGAGCGCGTGGCGCGAGAGGTGATCGCCGAGGCGAACCAGACGCACGGCGGCCGCGTGGTCACCGAGCTCAAGCCGGTGGACAACTACTGGCGTGCGGAGGACTACCACCAGCACTACTACGCCAACCACCCGGACCAGGGTTACTGCGCCTTCGTCGTCGGCCCGAAAGTGGAGAAGTTCCGCAAGACCTTTGCGGCACGCCTCAAGCGCTGAAGCCCGGCGAGTGCATGGCGCGGCTCAAGGCGCCAGCCGCTCGCGCAGCCACTGGCCGGCCTCGAGCCGGTAGCGCAGCCGGTCGTGCAGGCGCGACTTGCGGCCCTGCCAGAACTCCCAGCGATCCGGCTGCAGGCGGTAGCCGCCCCAGTGCGGCGGACGCGGCGGCTTGAGCGCGAACTGAGCGCCATAACGCGCCGCGTTGGCCACCAGCACCGCGCGGGATGGAATGACCTGGCTTTGCGGCGACGCCCATGCGCCGATGCGGGAGTCGAGCGGGCGCGACGCGAAGTAGGCATCCGACTCCTCCGCGCTCACCTTCTCCACCCGGCCCTCGATGCGCACCACACGCTCCAGCTCCACCCAGTGGAACTGCAAGGCGGCAAACGGATGGGCGGCCAGCTCGCGGCCCTTGCGGCTGTCGTAGTTGGTGTACCAGACGATGCCACGCGCATCGAAGCCCTTGATCAGCACCACGCGAGTGGACGGCCGCTGGTCCGGGCCCACGGTGGCCAGGGTCATCGCGTTGGGCTCGGGCAGTTGCGCTGTCAGTGCCTGCTGCAGCCAGAGTTCGAACAGCTTCAGCGGGTCTGCTGCCGAAGCCTCTTCGTTCAGTTCGGCGCGCTCATAACTCTTGCGCAATGCGGCGAGTTGCTCGTTGTCCATGGCTGGCGAGTATCCGTCAGCAAGAAATCTCGTTCAGTACTAGCATGCGCCGCTCACACCAATAAACACCCTGCTCCCGGAGGTTGCAATGACGTCACTCAACGTCAACGGCAAGGCGGTCAACGTCGATGCCGATCCGTCCACCCCTGTGCTGTGGGCACTGCGCGATTCGCTGCAGATGACCGGCACCAAATTCGGCTGCGGCGCGGCGCTGTGCGGCGCCTGCACCGTGCATGTCAACGGCCAGCCGGTGCGCTCCTGCGTCACGCCGATCTCGTCGGTCGCCGGCCAGAAGATCACCACCATCGAAGGCATCGCCACCGACCGCGTCGGCAAGGCGGTGCAGGCGGCCTGGGTCAAGCATGACGTGGCCCAGTGCGGCTATTGCCAGAGCGGCCAGATCATGAGCGCCACAGCCTTGCTGCGCACCAACAAGAAACCCACCGACGCCGACATCGACGGCGCCATGGCCGGCAACGTCTGCCGCTGCGGTACCTACGCCCGCATCCGTGCGGCCATCAAGGAAGCGGCCCAGTCGCTGGCATGAGGAGCGCACGGTCATGAACTATTCCCAATTGATGGCCCGTGTGGCCAAGACCCAGCGCGCCACCGACGCCGGCCTGGACCGGCGCCTTTTCCTCAAGCTGGGTGCCAGTGTCGGCGTGGGCGGCGGCTTTGCACTCGGTGTGCTGCCGGCCACGGCGCAAACACCGGCTGCGGCCCTCAAGCCGGGCCAGATGCCGCCGGCGTTCCTGAAGGTGGCGCCCACGGGCGAGGTCACCGTGCTGGTGAACCGGCTGGACTTCGGCCAGGGCATCGCCACCGCACTGCCGATGCTGGTGGCCGAGGAACTGGACGCCGACTGGGCCAAGGTGCGCAGCGAGCTGGCACCGGCGGGTGAGGCCTACAAGGACGCCGGTTTCGGCATCCAGATGACCGGTGGTTCCAACTCCATCCACAACTCCTGGCAGCAGTACCGCGAACTCGGTGCGCGGGCGCGTGCGATGTTCGTCGCAGCGGCCGCCGAACGCTGGAAGGTGGCGCCCGAGCAGGTGCAGGTGTCGCAGGGCGTGGTGTCTGCAGGCGGGCACAAGGCCACGCTCGGTGAGCTGGCCGACAGCGCCATGAAGCAGCCGGTGCCGGCGCAGGTGCGCCTGAAGGACCCGGCGCGCTACCAGCTCATCGGCAAGCCGGTGCGGCAGATCAGTGGCAGTGCCAAGTCCACCGGCCGGCAGGCATTCGGGATGGATGTGCAGCGCCCCGGCATGAAGACGGTGGTGATTGCCCGCCCGCCGGTGTTCGGTGCCAAGGTGGCCTCTGTCGACGCGACGCCTGCCAAGGCGGTGAAGGGCGTGGCGGCTGTGCTGCAGGTGCCCCTGGACCGTGGCGCCAGCGGCGTGGCGGTGGTGGCCGACGGCTACTGGGCCGCCAAGATGGGCCGCGACGCATTGCAGGTCCAGTGGAACACCGACGGCGTGGACAAGGTCGACAGCGACAAGCAGCTGGCCCTGTACCGCGAGCTGGCCGCCAGGCCGGGCATCAAGGTGCGCGATGCCGACGCCTCCAAGTTCGCCGATGCGCCGCACAAGCTGAGCGCGGAGTACGTGTTTCCGTACCTCGCCCATGCGCCGATGGAGCCGCTGAACTGCACCATCGAGCTGAAGGACGGCGCGGCGGAGGTGTGGGTCGGCAGCCAGTTCCAGACCATCGACCAGATGACGGTGGCCGGCGTGCTGGGCCTCAAGCCCGAGCAGGTGACCTTGCACACCATGATGGCCGGCGGCGGCTTCGGCCGGCGCGCCGTGCCCAGCTCCGACTACCTGATGGAAGCGGCGCAGATCGCCAAGGCCTGGCGCGCCAGCGGGCAGACCGCGCCGCTGAAGATCGTGTGGAGCCGGGAGGACGACATCCGCGGCGGCTACTACCGCCCGATGCACCTGCACCGCGCCGAGATCGGCTTCGATGCGCAGGGCAATGTGCTGGCGTGGCAGCACCGCATCGTGGGCCAGTCCATCCTGATGGGCACGCCCTTCGAGCAGTACCTGGTGAAGAACGGCGTCGACGGTGTCATGGTCGAAGGTGTGGCCGACACACCCTACCAGGTGCCGCTGGCGTTGGAGATTCATCATCCGAAGATGAATGTGCCGGTGCTGTGGTGGCGCTCGGTGGGCCACACCCACACGGCCTACGTGATGGAGACGCTGGTCGATGAGATCGCGCGCACCACGAAGCAGGATCCGGTGGCCTACCGGCGCCGGCTGCTGGGCGACAAACACCCGCGCCACCTGGCGGCGCTGGACCTGGCGGTGCAGAAGTCCGGCTACGGCACCAAGGCCTTGCCTGCAGGGCATGCGTGGGGTGTGGCGGTGCACGAGTCCTTCGGGTCGGTGGTGAGCTATGTGGTGGAGGCCTCGCTGCAGAACGGGCAGCCGGTGCTGCACAAGGTGACGGCGGGCGTGCACTGCAATCGTGCGATCAACCCGCTGAACATCGAGGCCCAGGTGCAGGGCGCGGCCCTCATGGGGCTGGGCACCACCTTGCCCGGTGCGGCCATCACCTTGAAGGACGGCGTGGTGCAGCAGAGCAACTTCGGCGACTACACCGTGGCCCGCATGCCGCAGATGCCGCAGATCGAGGTGCACATCGTGCCGAGCAACGACGATCCCTTCGGCATGGGTGAGCCCGGCCTGCCGCCGCTGGCGCCCGCCTTTGCCAACGCGCTGGCCCGCCTGACCGGCAGGACGCCGCGCCAGCTGCCCTTCCAGATGGCGTGATACCTGGCTCCGCACACGCCAAAGCGGTGCGGTTTTTCACGCAGGAGGCCGTGGCACGGCAAGTGCCGCGGCCTCTTTTCATTGGTGGCCCGCCAAGCCCAGGGGAATGCCTTAGGTACTGATCCCACTGGTCCATGCCGGCGCACCCGCCGATGCTTGATGCAAGGGTGCGGCGAGGACGCCGCACGCCAGGGAGCAGAAGAAACGAAGAAAGCAGGTCATGACCTCGCGACCAACCATCATCGTGCTGGCCGCCGGCAAAGGGAGCCGTTTCCGGGGCGACAGCCACAAGCTCGAACAGGACATCGGCAGCGGCAGCGTGCTCGCCAGCACCTTGAAAAATGTGCTCGCCAGCCGGCTGCCCTTTCTGGTGGTGACCACTGCGCCGCTGGAAGCCGCCACCCGCCGCCACGTGGCCGCACGCGATGTGGTGGTGGTGCCCGAGGCCAATGGCAGCGCCATGCTCGGCATGGGATATTCCATCTCCGCCGGTGTGTGCGCGCGCTCGGATGCCTCGGGCTGGCTCATCCTGCCGGCCGACATGCCGCTGGTGCAGGGCGCCACGCTGGTGGCGGTGGCGCAGGCGCTGGACCATCATCCGGTGGCCTATGCCCAGCATCGCGGGCGGCGCGGCCATCCGGTCGCTTTTGCCGCAGAGCTGTATTCCGAGCTCGCCACCCTGAGCGGGGACGAAGGTGCGCGGCGCCTGACCGCGCGCTACCCGGCCTACGGCGTGGAGGTGGACGATCCGGGCGTGCTGGTGGATGTGGACACGCTGGAGGACCTGAGCGCCGTGCGTGCGCGGCAGGCGCAGCAGCCGCCGGACGCGGCGCGCCCGCTGCAGTGAACCAAGGCGCCGCCTGAGCGCCTTGGCGGCGTTCAGATCAGCTGGTGCTCGCGCGCCAGCCGCACCAGGCGCTCGATCTCACGGTCGCGCACACCGCGTTCGCGCAGGCAGTTGGCGGTTTCCACCAGGTACTGCAGGGTGGTGCCGAAGCGGCCGCTGGCGGCGCGCAGGATCTGCACCATGTCCTCGTCGGACAGCCGCGGCACATAGCTCGGGCTGCGCCGGCTCAGGGTGAACGCCAGCGCAGAGACGCTGCCGCGCGGTGTGCGGCAGGGCAGCCATTTCGGGTCGTAAACACCGTTGGGCATCTCACGCGCCCACAGGCGCTGCAATTCGTCGGCCGCCCGCTCGCGTGGGATGCGGTACACCACGCCGCGGCAGGAGCCCCCGGGCACGAGCGCGAACACCAGGCCAGGGCGCTCCGGCGTGCCGCGGTTCACGCGCGAGCGCATCCGCAACGCCCGGTGCCAGCCGTGCACCGAGGCGCTCAGGTGCTCCACCGCCTCGAACTCCGGCCGCCAGATCAGCGAGGCATAGCCAAACACCCACAGGTCGCTGCTGCCGCCCCATTCCGCCAGGGTGCGCAGCAGCAAGGCGGCGGGGTCGCGCAGGGCTGGGGGGCTCAAAGAGGGGGCGCTGTCGTTCATGGCTGGGAAGGGTGCCGCAAGGCCGGCGGCGTGTCGTGCATTTTGCGCATCAAACCGATGCGCGAATCCTTTTGGGGTTGGGCCGCCTCTTGGAAGGGGAGGCAGGTGCCTCGGCAACAGGAGTGAACCATGTTCTATGTGAAAAACGTACCCGGCTGGGAACGCGCGCTGCGCCTGATCGTGGGCGCGGCCACGGTGGCGGCGTCGCTGTCGCTGCTGGGCGGCGGCTGGCAAGGCTGGCTGGTAGGCGCCTCCGGAGCTGGGCTGGTGCTGTCCGGGCTGTGCGGCTTCTGTCCCGCCTGCGCCATGGTCGGCCGGCGCCTGAAGCCCTGATACTGCGGCGCCATGTGGAACCCACAGACCCAGGCGCCGCTGCTGGAGGCGGCGCGCACCGGCGATCCGGCGGCGCTGAACCGGCTGCTTGCGGCCTGCCGCCCCAACGTGCGCCGCTACGCCCAGCGCCACTGCCTGCTGAGCGACGTGGACGATGCGGTGCAGGAGGCGCTGCTCAGCGTGTCGCGCCACCTGGGCTCGCTGCGCGTGGCGGCGGCCTTCACCGGCTGGCTGGTGCGCATCGTGCAGCGCGAGTGCCGCCGGCTGGGCCGCATCACCCTGCGCTACGACCCCTACGACGAGGCCACGCTGGAGGCCTGGCTGGGTGCGCGCGACGACGACACCCTGCGCCATGAGCTGGCGCAGGCGCTGGAGGCGCTGCCGGCGCACTACCGCGAGGTGGTGTTGCTGCGCGACTTCGAGGAGCGCACCATCGCCGAGATGGCGGCCACCCTGAACCTCACCGTGCCGGCCACCAAAAGCCGCCTCCATCGGGCACGGCAATTGATGCGCGAGTACCTTCTATCCTGATTTGACGCTGTAACTCGGTTACCAGATAATCGATTTCACGGTTACAGCCTCATCTCTCCAGAGACTCGCGTCCATGAAACAAGCCCTCGTCGAGATCACCCAGCGCATCCAGGAACGCAGCGCCGCCACCCGGCGCCCCTACCTGGCGCGCATCGACCAGCTCGCCCAGCGCGAGCGTGGTGCCGACCGCTTCAGCCCGGCCAACGTGGCGCATGCCTTTGCCGGCATGCCGCAGCACGACAAGATCCGCATCGTGGTGGAGCGGGCCACCAACATCGGCATCGTCACCGCCTACAACGACATGCTGTCGGCGCACCAGCCCTATGAATCCTTCCCCGCGGTGATCAAGGACGAAGCCCACCGCCATGCCGCCACCGCCCAGGTGGCCGGCGGCGTGCCGGCGATGTGCGACGGTGTCACCCAGGGCCTGCCCGGCATGGAGCTCAGCCTGTTCTCGCGCGACACCATTGCGCTGGGCACGGCGGTCGCGTTGACGCACGATGTCTTCGATGCCGCGCTGCTGCTGGGCATCTGCGACAAGATCGTGCCCGGCCTGCTGATCGGGGCACTGCATTTCGGCCACATCCCTTGCGTGTTCGTGCCGGGCGGGCCGATGAGCACCGGCCTGTCCAACAGCGAAAAGGCCAGGGTGCGCGAGCTGGCGGCCCAGGGCCAGGTGGGCCGGCCGCAGCTGCTGGAGGCCGAGCAGAAGGCCTACCACGGCCCCGGTACCTGCACCTTCTATGGCACCGCCAACAGCAACCAGATGCTGCTCGAGGCCATGGGCCTGCACGTGCCCGGCGCCGCCTTCGTGCACCCGCACCTGCAGTTGCGCGAGGAGCTCACGCGCGAGGCCGTGCGCACGGCCTTGTCCATCACCCGCGCCAAGCGCTTCACGCCGATCGGCCGCCTGGTGGACGAACGTGCCATCGTCAACGCGATGGTGGCGCTGCTGGCCACCGGCGGCTCCACCAACCACCTCATCCACTGGGTGGCGGTGGCGCGCTCGGCCGGCATCCTGATCGACTGGACCGACTTCTCGGACCTGTCCCACGTGGTGCCGCTGCTGGCCCGCGTGTACCCCAACGGCCAGGCCGACGTGAACCAGTTCCAGGATGCGGGCGGCCCCGGCTTCGTGCTGCGCGAGCTGATGGACAGCGGCCTGCTGCACACCGACGTGATGACGGTGGACGAACGTGGCATGCGCGCCTATGCCGAGCTGCCGCACCTGGAAGGCAACCGCCTGGTGTGGCAGCGCCTGCCCGCCGAGAGCGGCGACCGCAGCATCGTGCGCAAGGCCAGCGAGCCCTTCAGCCCCAGCGGCGGCCTGCGCCTGCTCACCGGCAACCTGGGCCGTTCGGTGATCAAGGTGTCCTCCGTGCCGGAGGATCGCCACATCATCGAAGCCCCGGCGCGGGTGTTCGAGGACCAGGAATCGCTGCAGCAGGCCTTCAAGGCCGGTGAACTGGACCGCGACTTCGTGGCGGTGGTGCGCTTCCAGGGCCCGCGCGCCAACGGCATGCCGGAGCTGCACAAGCTCACGCCGCCGCTGGCCGTGCTGCAGGGCAAGGGTTTCAAGGTCGCGCTGGTGACCGACGGCCGCATGAGCGGCGCCTCCGGCAAGGTGCCGGCAGCCATCCACGTGAGCCCCGAAGCGCTGGCCGGCGGTGCCCTGGGCAAGGTGCGCGACGGTGACGTGATCCGGCTGGACGCCGACGCCGGCACGCTCAATGCGCTGGTGGACCCGGCCGAGTGGGCCGCACGCGAAGTGGCCACGCTGTCGCCCGAGCGGGCGGAGATCAACAACCACGGCCTGGGCCGCGAGCTGTTTGCCGGCATGCGCCGCAACGTGGTCACTGCGGAAGAGGGCGCCTGCAGCTGGCTGTGAGGCGCTTGGCCAGGAACAAGGAACAAGACATGAACACCATCGAACTGGCCAACTACGGCCCCGTGATCCCTGTCATCGTGATCCAGCGCCTGGAGGACGCCGTGCCCCTGGCCCAGGCCCTGGTCGAAGGCGGCGTGCGCGTGCTGGAAGTGACCCTGCGCACCCCCGTGGCGCTCAAGAGCATGGAAGCGATCGCCAAGGCGGTGCCCGAGGCCATCGTGGGCGCCGGCACCGTGCGCTCGGTGGCCGACTTGCAGGCGGTGCGCGACGCGGGTTGCCAGTTTGCGGTGAGCCCGGGCTACACCTCGGAGATCGGCCGCGCCTGCCTGGAGATCGGCCTGCCGCTGCTGCCCGGCGTGGCCACCGGCAGCGAAGTGATGACGGCCCATGCCGATGGTTATCACTTCCTCAAGTTCTTTCCCGCCACGGCCGCGGGCGGCATCCCGATGCTCAAGGCCTTGGCCGGGCCGTTCCCGGACATCGCGTTCTGCCCCACCGGTGGCATCACGCCCGAGACGGCGCCGCAGTTCCTGGCCCTGCCCAACGTGAAGGTGTGCGGCGGCTCCTGGCTCACGCCGCAGGACGCGGTGGACCGCAAGGACTGGGCGCGCATCCGCGAGCTGGCGCGGGCCGCGGGCCGCCTGCGCGCCTGAGCCGCTGAGCCGACCCGCTAGGGAGCCGCGGGCCTCCTTCATCCTGGGGATACCGAGCCCCCAGGATGTGAGCAAGCACTTGGATTGTGCTGACCTGCCGCCTACAACTGCAGCAGGAGGTGGCCCATGAACCCCACGCAGGCGATCGACCATACGCTGCTGCTGCAGTGGCTTTTCGGCGCGGTGGTGGTGGGCCTGTACGCCCGCGACCGCTTCGACTCACCGCTGGCGGCCCGCTGCACCACCACCTTCACCCGCTACTGGGTGGCGCGCCTGGGCTACATCGGTTCCATGCTGGCGATCTTCCTGGTGCTGGGCGGTGCGGTCACCGACCTGGACCTGAAGCCGCTGTGGCAGCTGCTGGACCTGGACGCGGTGGCCAAGGATTCGGCCGCGCTGCCGGGCCCGCTGCTGTCCGCCCTGGTGCTCACCTCGCTGCTGCCGCATTTTCCTTACCTGAGCAAGATCGACGATTCGGTCAAGCTGTGGTTCCAGCGCGTGGGCAACATCCCGTTCGAGGTGCGTGAGCTCAGCGGGCAGATGCGCAATGCCGAATTCCGGCCCTCGCCCGACACGCTGGCCCGCCTGCGCGCGCGCCTGGAGGAGCTGGGCATCGACGAGCGCCTGCTGGAGGCGCCGCGCGGCAGCTTCCGCCTGCGTTGGGGCCAGGCCGCGGTGCTGTTCGCCAGCGTGCAGGCCTGGTCGGGCTCGCGCGGTTACCTGCGCTATGTGGACAGCCAGCACGCACGCCTTGCGGAGCTGAGCGCCCGCTTCGAATCCCTGGCCAGCCTGCTGGACCGGCGCACCCTCAACGAGCTGGACCACAGCGGCGAATCCTCCCTGGCCGATCCGTTCCGGCGCAAGCTGCGCCGCGACATCGACGAGGTGCACCAGGCGGTATGCGACTTCGCCAGCGGCGGCGTGCTGCACACCGAGTGGGGGCCGCGCGGGCGCTACGCCGCGCTGGCGACGCTGGGCTTCGTGGGGCTGGAGCGCCCTCGCCACGCGCTGGGTTCGCACGAGCTGGTGCTGGTGGGAGGGCTGATCTTCTTCGCGATGATGTTCGGTACGCTCATCGCGCGCCGGTTCGTCGACCCCGAGCCCCTGAACAACGGGCTTCGTGTCACCGTGATGGTCACGCTCATCTACGTGATCGCCATCGTGCTGGCGATCTACCCGAAGGCCGTCTGGCCTTTCGCCGACATCCGCGCCGCGGGGCGACGCCCGGTCGCCGCCTATGCCGTCTCCGGCGTGGCCGCTGCGGGCGCGGCGCTGGTGGTGTCGCTGCTGTTCCGCTTCGTGCTGGACGAGCCGGGCAACCTGCTGCACATGCTCTCCACACCAGGCCGGTTTTCCAATGCCTGGTTCACCACGCTGCAGCGCTGGCCCTGGCTGCTGATGACGCTGTTCGCCACCATCGCGATCGCCTGGGCCGCCGACGACCACCTGCTGGCCAGCACGCCGGTGCCCCGCTGGCTGCGCCATGCCGAGGCGGCCGGCATGGCGACCGTGTTTGCGCTGCTGCAGTGGATGGTGGTGGAGTTGATGGTCAGCGGCGCGTCGCAGGCGCAGCACGACGAATGGATGCGCCGGCTGCCGCAGATGGTGCTCACCTCGGTGACCATCGGCCTGTGCATCGGCTTCCTGGTGCCGCACCTGTACCGCAGCAAGAGCGGGCCGGTGCCGGCCGCGCCGTCGGTGGCGCCGGCTTTGCAGGCGGCCGGCTGAAGCGCGCGCCTTGGCTGGCCGTGGCCTTCAGGCGCCCGGTGCCGCGGCCTGCCTGGCCAGCGTGATGTCGAAGTGCGTGCCCTCACCAGGTTCGCTGCGCGCGTCCACCGTGCCGCCGAGCACGCGGTGCACCAGCTTGTAGACCAGGTACAGCCCGATGCCGGAGCCACCGTGGCCCAGCTTGGTGGTGTAGAAGGGGTCGAAGATCTTGTCGAGGCGGCCACTCGGAATGCCGGCCCCGTTGTCGCTGAACTCCAGCAACACGGTGTCCTGGTCCCTGGCCCGGGCCCGGATGCTGATGCGGCCGTGGGCCTGGCCGTCGAAGCCATGGCGCACGGCATTGCTCATCAGGTTGGTGAGCACCTGGCCCAGCGCACCCGGGTAACCCTCCAGCACCAGGTCGGGCGGGATGTCGGTGTGCACCTCGTGGCCGTGGCTGCGCAGCGTGGGCGCGAAGCTTTTCACCGCGTCCTGCACCGCGTCGGCCAGGCGAAAGCGCTGGCGCGCCTCGCCGGTGCCGGCGTCACCCTCCACCTGCTTGAAGTGCTGGATCAGGTCGGCCGCCCGGCGCAGGTTGCGCTGGATCACGTCGGTGGTGTCACGGCAGGTCTGCAGATGGGTGTCGAGGTCCTTGCGCGTGAGGCGCTGCTGCGCCAGCGCGGTGTCCACCTGCTGCGCGGTGTCGCCCAGCGTGGTGGCCGACAGCAGCGCGTTGCCCAGCGGCGTGTTCAGCTCATGCGCAAAGCCCGCCATCAGGGAGCCCAGGCTGGCCAGCTTCTTGGAGCGCAGCAGCTGTTCCTGCGTCTGCTCCAGCGTGCTCAGCGTCACCGCCAGTTCCTCGTTGGAGCGGGCCAGCTCCGCGGTGCGCTCGCCCACCTTGCTTTCCAGCTGTTCGTTCCAGGATTCGAGCAGGCGCTTGGCTTCGATCAGCTCGTTCACCTGCTTCTGCAGCCGGGTGGTCACGCGGTTGTAGTCCTCCCGCACGCGGCCGAGCTCGAAGCGCAGGCGGTCGTTGTCCAGCAGCGCCACGCGGTGCGCCTCTTCGTGCGCGCAGGCTTGGCGGATGGCCTCCAGCCAGCCGGCCAGCCAGTCGTTGAGCGTGGTCATGCGCTCGACCCGCAGGGTGAGCAGCCACAGCAGCGGCCCGAGCGAGCGGGCGCTCGATGGCACGCCCTGCACCAGCACCACGCCCCGCATGCGCTCGCGGAAGTCCGGCAACAGCTGCTGCAGCTCGTCCAGCGAGCGCACCAGGATCACCACCGTGCCGTCGAGCAGGTGCCGCTTGCACAGCTGCACATGCTCGAAGCCCGGCGGGGGCGGTGCGATGGTGCTGTAGAAGAGCTGGCGCGGATCCACGGGTTCAGGGCGCGGGTGGCTGGCCCACCAGCAGCAGCACGTAGGTCATGTTGTGGAAGAGGTTGCGGGTGTAGCTGCCGTCGGCGCGCTTGAGCGGGCCGATCTCGCCGAAGGATGCAAAACCCACCAGCGGCAGCTGCGCACCGAAGGTCTGCGACAGCGCCAGCGTCTCATGGCGGATCTGCTCGCCCAGCAGCCACTTGCGGCCGTTGCAGCTGACCACGAAGGCGGCAGCCGGCTCGAAGGCGTGGGATCGCGCCTCGGCCGCGATGCGGTACACCTCGCTCACCAGCTGCTCCGGCTCGGCCAGGCACACGCGTACCTGCTTGCCCGCCTGGATGCCACCATACAGCCCGAGCGAACCCGACTCCACGCTGAAGTCCGGCACGATGGTGCGCAGGATCTTCTCGCCCTCGCGTTCGCTGTCGGTCACGGTGAGCGCCAGCACGCCGCGGTCGGTCTGCAGCACCTGCTTGCCGGTCTCGCGCTCGATGAAGCCCATGGCCTCCAGGCCGTCGATCTGCATCACATTGGTGCCGCTGGCGCGCTCCACCTGGCCGGCGCGGCCCACCGGCGTGAGCGAGTTGCCGATCGCGATGTCGAAGTGCAGCGGGCCGTCGGCCGCCACCATCACGACGCCGTGGGTCTGGATCTCGCGGTTGGCGAACACGAAGCACTGCACCATCTGGTTGTCGTCGGCGGCCAGCCCGCCGATCACCGGCACGTCCACCTCGTCGCGCACCACGGTCTCGATGCGGCTGGCATCGGTGCGGAAGTCGGAGAACATGAAATACAGCGCCGGCTTGGCCTTCAGCCGCGGTGCCAGCTGGGCCAGGCAGTGGCGCACCGCCGCTTCGGGCTGGGTGCCCACGCCGCCAGCGCTGGCGAGATGGAAGGTCACCGCGCCTTCGGTGCTGATGCCCAGCGCGGCCACGCCCAGGTTGGACACCTCGCCCGGCACGAAGTAGCCGTCCCCCGAGTTGCCCGCCACGATGACGTCGGGGTTGCCGAGCGCGTCGTACAGGCCTTCCAGCAGCTCCGGGTTGCGGGCGTGCGCCACCGCGGCAAACAGCAGCACCAGCTCGGGCTTCACCGGCGCCAGCGCGGTGCCCAGCTCGATGCCGGCACGGTAGGGGTCGGATGCGAGCGAACTGGCGGACCGGGCGATCACGGCCATGGATGCCTCCTGTGCCTATCAGCGCTCGGCCAGCAGGCGCAGCAGCGCCTCGCCGGTCATGGGCTTGCCCCAGAGGTAGCCCTGGGCCTCGTCGCAGCCCAGGCCGCGCAGCAGCTCGGCCTGGGCCTGTGTCTCCACCCCTTCGGCAATCACCTTCAGGCCGAGCTTGTGCGACAGCGCGATCACCATCTCCACGATGCGGGTGTCCGGCTGCGGCGCGCCCAGCGGGCGGATGAAGGCCTTGTCGATCTTGATGCGGTCCACCGGCAAGCGGTCCAGGTAGGACAGGCTCGAATAGCCGGTGCCGAAGTCGTCGATGGCCACCGCCACCGCGCGGGCCTTCACCTCGTGCAGCGCGCGCTCGATCGCGCTGGAGCCGGTCATCGCCACCGATTCTGTGATCTCCAGCTCCAGCGCCTGGGCCGGCGTGGCGTGGTCGCGCAGGGCGCGGTCCAGCACTTCCAGGAACGCCGGGTGGCGGAACTGCACCGGTGACACGTTGACCGCCATGCGCAGCGGTGGCAGCCCCTGCGCCTGCACCTGCTGCAGCATCTGCAGTGCGGCGCGCAGGCCCCATTCGCCCAGGTTGACGATCAGGCCCGACTGCTCTGCCACCGGGATGAAGACCTCCGGCGACACCAGGGACTCTTCCGACGTGGGCCAGCGCATCAGCGCCTCCACGCCCACGATGCGGCCGCTGGCCAGCTCCACCTGCGGCTGGAAGGCCATGTACAAACGCTCGAACTGGAACGCATGGCGCAGGTCGGCCAGCAGCCGGGTGCGGTGGCGGGTCTCGTGCGCGATGGTGTCGGTGAAATACACCACCTGGCCCTGGCCGGCGGCCTTGGCGCGCTTGATCGCGATGGAGGCGTCCTTCAGCAGGTCGGCCCCGCTGCCGCCATAACCGGTCAGGCGCACCAGCCCGATGGAGGCGGACACCATGTGGTCGGTGCCCGCGGGCGCAAAAGGCTGGGCGAACAGCTGCCGCAGCACCTCGGGCCGCACCTGGGCCTCGTCGCCGAGCACACCGAACACGTCGCCGGCCACGCGCGCCACCACGCAGTGCGCGCCCAGCCCATCGACCAGCCGGGCGCTGATCGCCTGCAGCAGTGCGTCGCCATAGGCGTGGCCGAACATGTCGTTGGCTTCGGAGAACTGGTCCACGTCGAGCAGCGCCACGGCCTTGCCGGCCTGCTGGCCGGCGCTGCGCAGGGTGTCGATGCGGTGGATCAAGGCCAGCCGGTTGGGCAGGCGCAGCAGCCGGTCGGTGAAGGCATGCTCGCGCAGCTCGGCCACCAGCTCCACGTTTTCGCAGCAGATGGCGATGTTGGAGCAGAACACCTCCAGCAGTTGCTCATCGACGTGGCGCAGCGGCGCGGCCGACTCCAGGTACACCGCGAAGGAGCGCCCCTGGCGGCCGCTGAAGTGCAGGGTGAGGTGGCGCGGGCCGATCTGCCGCGCGCCGGTGTCGAAGCTGCGGCGCAAGCTGGCCACCAGTTGGGGGTCGTCGATCTCGGACAGCGGCCGGTTCAGGAAACCGGCGCAGCGCCCGGCCGCCGCGATCACCAGGCCGTTGCCCGGCTGCGCCCGGTTGGCGCTGGCGCACACCAGGCCCGCCGGCGCGATGCCCATCAGCGCGGCCAGCTGGGTGAGCACGCCCTCGCTGAACTCCGTGATGCCCTGCAGCGAGATGAAGTCGTTGCAGGCGTTGACGATCTGCTTGAGGCCGCGCCGGCTGTGCTGCAGCCGGCTCAGCTGGTCGAAGGACCGCACCGCGGCGATCATCGCGGTGAGCAGCTTGGTGCGGGTGAGCTCGCTCTTGGTCTTGTAGTCGTTGATGTCGTAGTGGCAGATCGTTTCGATCTCCGGGGCATAGCCCGGCTGGCCGGTGCGCAGGATGATGCGCACCTCCGCCAGGCCCAGCACCTCGCGCACCACGCGCACCATCGCCAGGCCGGCGTCTTCGCGCTCCATCACCACGTCCAGCAGGATGACCGCCACGTCGGGGTGCTCGCGCAACAAGGCCACGGCCTCGTGCGAGGTGGCGGCATGCAGAAAGGCGAGTGGCCGCTCCAGGATGCGGCTGGCACGCAGCGCGAGTTCGGTGCTGCGGTGCACATCCTGGTCGTCGTCGACGATCAGGATCTTCCACGGAGCGGCATAGTCCGGCGCATTGGCGGCGGTGTCGTCGCCGTAGAACTCGACCAGTTCGCCGCCAGTGGCCATTCGCGCTCTTGCGGGAGGGGTTGTTGCAGGATGCTACCCGGGCAGGAGGGGGCCTCAACCCGGGCTTACCAGCAGGTGTGTGACACCTTGCCGGAAGGCGCTGCTGCCTAGAATCCCCGGCTTCCGCCTCACAGGGAGCTCCCATGCGTTTGTGCCTCACCGCGGCACTCCTGGCCGTCACCATCGGCCTGTCACCCGCCACCCAGGCCGCCGAATCCGAAGCCGACCGCTGGAACCTGGCCGACATCTACCCGGCGCAGGCGGCCTGGGATGCCGACGCCGCCAAGCTGGAGTCCCAGTTCAAGGCCTTCGGCGCCTGCAAGGGGCAGCTGGGCCGCAGCGCCGCGCGCCTGCGCGAATGCCTGGACCTCAACGCCGACATGACCAAGCGGCTGTACCGCCTGTACGTGTACGCCGCCGAGCGGCTGGCCGAGGACACCGGCGTGTCGGCCAGCCTGGCGCTGCAGCAGCGCGTCGACCTGCTGCAGAACCGCCTGAGCGAAACGGTCGCCTTCATGGAGCCCGAGATCCTGCGCATCGGTGCGCCGAAGGTGAAGCAGTTCCTCGCCCAGGACAAGGGCCTGGGCGTCCACCGCTTCGGCCTGGAACGCACGCTGCGCACCGCGGCCCACACGCTGAGCGCGGAAGGCGAGGGCATCATCGCCGCCTTCGGCTTGATGAACGACAGCGGCCAGGCGGCCTACAACATCCTGTCCAACGCCGACATTCCCTGGCCCAAGCTCAAGCTCGCCAGCGGGGAGGAGGTGACGCTGGACGCATCGGCCTACACCAAGTACCGCGAGGCGCCCAACCGCGAGGACCGCAAGCGCGTGATGGACGCGTTCTTCGGCACCTTCAAGACCTACGAGCGCACCATGGGCGTGACGCTGTATGCGCAGCTCAAGCAGGACAAGGTGTACGCCGCGGTGCGCAAGTACCCCGACTCCATCACCCGCTCGCTCGACCAGGAGAACCTGCCGGTGGCGGTGATCGACACCCTGATCGCGCAGACCAACGCCAACCTGCCCACGCTGCACCGCTACTTCAAGCTGCGCGCGAAGCTGCTGGGCGTGAGCGACATGCGCTACTACGACATCTACCCGCCGCTGGTGCGCGGGGAGAACTTCAAGTTCCCGCTCGCCGCGGCCAAGCAGTTCACCCTGGAGGCGGTGGCACCGCTGGGCACCGAGTACGTGGAGGCCATGCGCAAGGGCTTCGACAGCCGCTGGATGGACGCCTACCCGCGCCCGCGCAAGCTCTCCGGTGCGCACATGGCCGGTTATGCCTACGACCTGCACCCCTTCGTGCTGATGAACTACAACGACGACTACGAGTCGGTGACCACCCTGGCCCATGAATGGGGCCATGCGATGCACTCGTACCTGGCCAGCCGCGCCCAGCCCTTCGTGACGGCCAACTACGCCACCTTCACCGCCGAGATCGCCTCCACCTTCAACGAAGCCCTGCTGCTGGACCGCATGCTCAGGGCCGCCAAAACCGACGACGAGCGCCTGTTCTACCTGGGCTCGGCGCTCGAAGGCCTGCGCGGCACCTTCTTCCGGCAGGCGATGTTCGCGGAGTTCGAGCGCACCATCCACGCCCAAGCCGACCGCGGCGAGCCGCTCACCGGCGAGGCGCTCACCAAGACCTACTGCGACATCCTCAAGCGCTACCACGGCGCCGACCAGGGCGTGGTGGCCATCGACGAGGCCTACTGTACCGAGTGGGCCTACATCCCCCACTTCTACAACGCGTTCTACGTCTACCAGTACGCCACCTCCATCGCCGCCAGCCAGCAGTTCGCGAAGGCGGTGGCGGGCGGCGACAAGGCGGCGCTGGAGCGTTACCTCGGGCTGCTGAAGGCGGGCGGCTCGGGCTACCCCTACGACCTGGTCAAGCGCGCCGGGGTGGACCTGGCCACGCCCGCGCCCTACCAGGCGCTGGTGGCGCGCATGAACCAGATCATGGACGACATCGAGGCCATCCTCGCCAAGCGGCGCTGATTGCGGCGGGAGTGGAGCCTGGAAGGCTTGCTGCAAAGCCGTCCAGGTGACGGCCCTGCGATTGCTCACGTTCGTAGGGCTTGGTCACATCCGGGGTCGCCGCCCTCGGGGGCGGCGCACCACGGGGCCGGCGCCGACGCATCCGGGAAAGTACGGGCACGGCGTGTGCTGGCCTGCTGCTGTTTCCAACCCCCAGCCCAGGAGCTCTCACATGCAATCGACCACTTCCCTGTTCCGCCTGACCGCCCTTGTTGCCGCCACGTCGGCCGCACTGATGCTCTCGGCCTGCAACAAGGCCAACGACGCCGGCAGCGGCAGCACCACCGGCACCAGCACCACCGCTCCTACCGGCGCTGACACCAGCTCCACCACCAGCGGTACCGGCAGCACCACGGGCGGCGCCACCAGCGGCTCCACCTCGTCCACCACCGGCACGTCCGGCACCGACACCACCGGCACGGCGGGCAGCACGACCGGCAGCACCTCTGCCACGATGCCGGCCGACGCGGCTTCCGCTCCGAAGACCACCCCGTAAGCCGTTTCTCAGACTGGCAACGCGCGGGCAGGACGTCAGCCCGCGTGCTGCCAGCGCCCCTGCACCGTGATCTCCGTCTTGACCGAGTTCGCGATGTAGCACTGCTCGTGTGCACTGTGATGCAGGCGCTCCACGTCTGCATCACTCGGGCGCTTGGTGCCCGAAAACACCACCTCGGGGCGCAGCGTGGCCCGGGTCACGGCCTGGCGGCCGTGGCCGATGTCCTCCATTACCCCTTCGGCCGCGTCGCTGTAGCGGTCCACGCACAGGCCTTCGCGCCCCGCCAGCCACAGGAAGGTGAGCATGTGGCAGCTCGACAGGGCCGCCACGAACGCCTCTTCCGGATCCACGTTGGCCGGATTGGAATACGGCACCCGCACCGACAGCGGCGAGCTCGACGCCGGCACCACCGCACCCCCGTCGAAGCGCCATTCATGCGCGCGGCTGTAGCGGTTGTCGGTGAAGGCGGCGTCGCCGCGGGTCCAGTCGATCTGGGCGGTGTAGAGGTGCATCGCAGGCTCCTGTTGAACGACCGTCAGGCCACGGCGGCCACGGCCAGGGATTGGGTTTCTCGCAGGTGCCGGGTGAGCACCTCGACGGCCTTGTCGACATCGCGTGCCTGCACGGCGCTCAGCAGCGCATGGTGTTCGTCGTGCCAGCCGGCCCGGCGCGAGCCGGGCTGCAGCCGGGCCACGTAGAAGCGCTGCACCGAGCCGCGCAGGCTCGCGATGATCTGCAGCGTGCGGGGGCGTTCACAGGGCGCATACAGCGCGTCGTGGAAGGCCCGGTCGCCACGCGCCCAGCCCTGCACGTCATCTTCGGCATCCAGCTGGCGCTGCAGGGTGGCCAGCCGGCGCACAGTGGCCTCCGTATGGCGCGGCACGGCGTGGCGCAGCGCCTCGCACTCCAGCAGCACGCGCAGGTCGAACACCTCGCTCATCTCCTGCGCGCTGAAGCCGGCCACGAAGGCCCCGCGGTTCGGCTCCACCACCACCAGGGCTTCCGCCTGCAGCGCGCTCAGCGCATCGCGCACCGGGATGCGGCTGACACCGAACTCGGCGGCCAGCTCTTCCTGGCGCAGCGCCGCGCCCGGCGGCCAGCGCCCAGCGTTGATGGCGTCCCGCAGCGCGCTGGTGAGCGAGGCTGCGGCCGTGGGGGAACTGGTGCGCATCCGTTCATTGTATACATGTATACAAACGCCTGGGATTGAAAAAAGCCCGTTCACCACGGGTGGCAACGGGCTTCGTTCACCGGGCCTGGGGAACAGCCTTCAGGCCTCCAGGACGGGATTTGCTGACAACGGTGACGGGTTCCATGATTCCGCCCATTGGTGCGGCCGGTTCATGTCAGCAATGTCGTTATTGTGCGGGCGCCGTGTGACAGTGATTTGACGAGAAGCAGGCTTTGCGCGGCGCTGTTCAAGCCATGCCGGGCCGGCGCACAAGCTGCGCCATCGCCGCGGTGCCGGCATCGCTGCCTTCGGCGAGCAGCCCCTGGGTCACGCCCTCGCGGTCGGCGGCGGGGCGGTTCTGGCTCACCTTCCACTTGCCTTCCAGCCGCAGCAGCGGAATCTCGATGCCCACGATCGCGCCCAGCAGCTGGGCCGTGAAGTCCGCCGGCGCATCGTCGATCTGCCAGGGCTCGGCACGGGGGCCTTCATGGCGGGCCGTGAGGCGCTGCAGGAAGGCACGCAGCCACACCGGGTCGTCCTTGGCATGGAAGCGGCCGTGCGCATGCACGACCGCATAGTTCCAGGTCGGCACCACCTTGCCGTGTTCGCGCTTGCTGGCGTACCACGCCGGCGACACATAGGCCTGCGGCCCCTGGAAGATGGCGAGTACCGGCGCCCCTGCGGCCAGCTCCTGCCACAGCGGATTGGCGCGTGCCACGTGGCCACGCAGGGTGCCGTGCTCGCCATCCGCCGCGTCGTACAGCAGCGGAATGTGGTCGGCGCTCAGGCTGCCGTCCGGCGCCTGGCGCACCAGCGTGGCCAGCGGATGCGCCTGCATCAGCGCCTGCAGCTCGGTCGGGTCGTCCTGCACGAAATGGCGCGGCTGGTACATCAGTCGCCCGTGCGTTCGATCAGCTCGATCTTGTAGCCGTCCGGATCGGTGATGAAGGCGATGACGGTGCTGCCGCCTTTCACCGGGCCCGGTTCGCGGGTGATGGCGCCGCCAAGCGAGGCCGCCTTGTCGCGCAGCCCTGCGCAGGTGGCGGCCACGTCCGGCACGCCGATGGCGATGTGGCCGTAGGCGGTGCCCAGTTCATAGCGGTCCACGCCATAGTTGTAGGTGAGCTCGATCTCGGCGTGTTCCGGATTGCTGCCGTAGCCCACGAACGCGAGGTCGTACTGCTGTTCAGGCCGCCGCGTGGTGCGCAGCAGTTGCATGCCCAGCACCTGGGTGTAGAAGTCGATGGAGCGCTGCAGGTGGCCAACGCGCAGCATGGTGTGGAGCAGTCTCATGATGAGGGCCGCCCGGCCGCCCGAAGGCCCTGAAGCGCCCCGAGGGCCACGAGAGTGGCCCTCTTCGAGGTCCATGGGGGCAGCGAACGAAGTGAGCGTGGGGGTTTCATGTCGCTATCGTGCATCGAGCACGATGCAGGTGGTGGTGGCGTGGGCGAACAGTGTGCCATCGGGGCCGACCAGCCGCCCTTGCGAAGTGCCGATCTTGCCGCCGCTGTAGATCACTTCGCCGATCGCGCGCACCAGCGGTACCTGCTCGGTGAGGCCCTTCACATAGTTCACCTTCAGCTCCAGCGTGGTGTAGGTCTTGCCCGCGGGCAGCAGGGTGTGGATGGCGCAGGCCACCGCCGAATCCAGCAGGGTGGCGATCCAGCCGCCGTGCACCGTGCCCAGCGGGTTGTAGTGCTCGAACAGCGGCCGGCCCTGGAACACCGCGCGGCCGGGAGTCGCCTCCACGAGCGAGAAGTTGAGGGTGGCGCTGATCGGCGGTGCCGGGATCTCGCCTGCGAGCAGGGCCTCGAAGACCTGCATGCCTGTCTTGCCGGCGAACTGCTCCGGGCGGCCCAAGCCGGTGTGGCGGATGCGCGCACGCACCTCGGCATCGCGCGCCTGCCATTCGGCGAGGGTGCGCTCGGTGGTGGAAAGGTCGTTGACGGTGGTCATGCGAGGCCTCGATGCGGTTGTATATGCAATCATTGTAGCTACAATGATCGACATGCCACAGGCCGACACCGCCATCGCATCCATTGCCGTGCCGCGCGGCTGCACCAACCTCAAGCTGCGCCAGCTCAGCCGCGCCGTGACACGCCACTACGACGCCTACATCGCCACCACCGGGCTGAAGAACACGCAGTACGCGCTGCTGTCCAACGCGGTGCTGTTCGGTCCTATCCAGCCGTCCGAACTGGCGGCGCGCATGCGGTTGGACCCCTCCACGCTCACGCGCAACCTGCAGCCGCTGATCGCCCAGGGCTGGCTGGTGCAGGGGCCGGGCGACAACGCGCGCAGCCGGTTGGTGAGCGCCACCGACCAGGGGCGCGCCAAACGGGCGGAAGGCCAGCGCGCCTGGAAGCAGGCGCAACTCGCGTTGAACGCGCGGCTGGGCCCGCAGCGGGTGGCGGCGCTGCATGCGCTGGTGGACGAGTGCATGGCTGTGCTGGACCTCGGCGACGACGAGCCGGCCTGAGCCGGCGCGCAGGCCCGCCACTACAATCGCGCGCTGTCATGGGGGAGTAGCCTCCCTTCCTTCGGAACAGCGCCGAAGCGAGAGGGCCCTGCGTCAACAGACTTGCCCGTCCACGGGCATGGCGCAGGCGGCAATTGGCGAGACCTTTGACTGCACTGCCTCCTGTTCGGCCGGAGACGCGGTGCGGTCATCGGTATTCGGTCCGGCCGCGGAACCCCTTGAAGTGGAATCCTTTTTCGTCTCCACCGGCATCGTCGCGCTCGCCGAAATGGGCGACAAGACGCAGCTGCTGTCCCTGGTGCTGGCCGCGCGCTTCAAGCGCCCATGGCCCATCGTGCTGGGCATCCTGGTGGCCACCTTGCTCAACCATGCCGGCGCCGGCGCCGTGGGTGCCTGGGTCACGCACTGGCTGGGGCACGACACCTTGCGCTGGGTGCTCGGCCTGTCCTTCATCGCCATGGCGGCCTGGACGATGGTGCCCGACAAGCTCGACGAGGACACTGCCGTGCAGAAGGCCGCGCACGGCGTGTTCCTCAGCACGCTGATCGCCTTCTTCCTGGCGGAAATGGGGGACAAGACGCAGGTGGCCACCGTGGCCCTGGCGGCCCGTTACGCCGACCTGTGGCCGGTGGTGGCGGGCACCACGCTGGGCATGATGCTGGCGAACGTGCCGGTGGTGCTGCTGGGCGACAAGGTCACGAAGAAGGTGCCCCTACGCGTGGTGCACGCGGTGGCCGCGCTGCTGTTCCTGGTGCTGGGTGTGGGCGTGCTGGCCGCGGCCTAGGCGGACGGTTGGCGCGAGCAGCTTTTCGAAGTCCGCTTCGTGGGGATGAGCCGAAGGCCAGCTCAGGCGTCCGGGTTGCGGTCCAGCCAGATGCCCAGGCCCTGGGCGTTGAGTTCCACGTCCATGGCCAGCAGCTCCGCAACGAGCGCTGCGTCGTTGATGCCATGGCCGGCGAGGCGGTCCTGGTAGAGCGCGAGCAGGCCGTGTTTGAGGCGCTGGTGGCGCTCGGGTACATCGCGCAGTGCACGCGCGAGGATCACCATGGCCTCCACCTGGTCCAGCAGCAGCTGGCCCAGGCGTGGCACGTCGCCCACCCGGCCGTAGTGGGTGAGGTACATCCAGCGCGGCTGCCGTGCCAGCAGGCGCTGTACCGACTCGCGCAGGGCTTCGGGCTCGAACTGCACCGGCGTGGAGGTGGGCATGATCCACGCGCCTTCCAGCGTGTCGAACTCGCGGTAGCTCAGGCCGAAGGTGTCGCCGGTGAACCAGCCCTGGCTCATGGCGTCCCAGATGCAGTGGTGGTGGCGCGCGTGACCGGGCGTGTCGATGAACTCCAGCGTGCGGCCGGCCAGCTGAAGCGTCATGCCGTCGCTGCTGTGCAGCACCCGCTCGGCAGGCACGCCCACCAGCGTGCCGTAGGAACGGTCCATCTCCGCCTGGCCATACACCGCGAGCGCGCCCTGGTAGAGCTGGCTGGGGTCCACCATGTGGCGCGCGCCGCGCGGATGCACCACCAGCCGCGCTGACGGCAGCTGCTGCATCAGCAGCCCGGCGCCGCCCGCATGGTCCAGGTGCACATGGGTGGGGATCACGTAGTCCACCGCGTCGGGCGCCAGGTTCAGGGATGCCAGCGCCTGCAGCAGCCGCGGCACCGCATGGTTGGTGCCGGTATCGATGAAGGCCGCGCGGCCCTCGTGCACGATTAGGTAGGCCGCATCGAACTGCGGGCGGTGGAAACCGGTGTCGATGGCGTACAGGCCGGCGTGCAGCGGCTCCACGAAGTCGGGCAGGGGTGTCATGGGCTCGGAGGCTGGAGAATCGACGGAGACCGCGGCATTCTAGGCAGCGGGGAATTTGCTTTACTTCTAAAGTATTTTCCCCGCACAATGGATTCATCATGCGCATCGTCTGCATCGGCGGCGGCCCGTCCGGCCTGTACTTCGCCCTCCTGATGAAACAGCTGGACCCGACGCACCACATCACCGTGGTGGAGCGCAACCGGCCCTATGACACCTTCGGCTGGGGCGTGGTGTTCTCCGACGCCACCATGGACCGCATGCGCCAGTGGGACGCGGTCACCGCCAACGAGATCGAGGTGGCCTTCAACCACTGGGACGACATCGAGCTGCACTTCAAGGGCCGCACCCTGCGCTCGGGCGGCCACGGCTTCGTGGGCATCGGCCGCAAGCGGCTGCTCAACATCCTGCAGGCGCGCTGCGAGGCGCTGGGCGTGGAGCTGGTGTTCGAACGCGAGGTGGAGTCGGACACCGAGTACCCGGATGCCGACCTCATCATCGCCAGCGACGGCATCAACTCGCGCATCCGCCAGAAGTACGCCGACGTGTTCGAGCCCGACATCGTGACGCGGCCCAACCGCTACATCTGGCTGGGCACCACCAAGCTGTTCGACGCCTTCAACTTCCTGTTCGAACGCACCGAGCACGGCTGGTTCCAGGCCCACGTCTACAAGTTCGACGACAAGACCACGACCTTCATCGTCGAGACACCCGAAGATGTGTGGAAGGCGCACGGCCTGGACCGCGCCGACACCGACGCTTCCATCGCCTTCTGCGAACAGCTGTTCAAGGATCACCTCGACGGCCACCAACTGCTGAGCAATGCACGCCATCTGCGCGGCTCTGCGTGGCTCAATTTCCAGCGCATCAAGTGCGAGCAGTGGTCCCACTTCAATGGCCGCAGCCATGTGGTGCTGATGGGCGACGCGGTGCATACCGCGCACTTCGCCATCGGCTCGGGCACCAAGCTCGCGCTGGAGGATGCGATCGAGCTGGTGCAGCAGTTCAAGGCAGTGGGCGACACGGTGGAGCACATCCCGCAGGTGCTGCGGCAGTACCAGGCCGTGCGCGCCATCGACGTGCTGCGCCTGCAGAACGCGGCCTGGAACGCGATGGAGTGGTTCGAGGTGGTCGGCCGGCGGTATGCCGACCAGCTGGAGCCCGAGCAGTTCATGTACTCCATGCTCACGCGCTCACAGCGCATCTCGCACGAGAACCTGCGGGTGCGCGATGCCGCCTGGCTGCAGGGCTACGAACGCTGGTTCGCATTGCGCGCGGGCATGCACCTGAGGCCCGACGACGTGCCGCCGCCACCGATGTTCACCCCGCTCACCGTGCGCGGGCTCACGCTGCTCAACCGGGTGATCGTGTCGCCGATGGCGATGTACTCCGCACAGGACGGCGTGGCGGGTGAATTCCACCTGGTTCACCTGGGCGCGCGCGCCATGGGCGGCGCCGGGCTGGTGTACACCGAGATGACCTGCCCGTCGGCCGACGCGCGCATCACGCCCGGCTGCGCCGGCATGTATGCGCCCGAGCATGTGCAGGCCTGGAAGCGCATCGTGGACTTCATCCACGCCAACACACCGGCCAAGGTGGGCCTGCAGCTTGGCCATGCCGGCCGCAAGGGCGCCACCCGTGTGGCCTGGCAGGGCATCGACGAGCCGCTGGATGACACGCAGGCCTGGCCGCTGGTCTCCGCCTCGCCGCTGCCCTACCTGCCGCAGTCGCAGGTGCCGCGCGAGATGAGCCGCGCCGACATGGATCGGGTGACTGCCGAGTTCGTGCGCGCGGCCCGCATGGGCGCCGAGGCCGGCTTCGACATCCTGGAGCTGCACTGCGCGCATGGCTACCTGCTGTCGAGCTTCCTGTCGCCGCTGACCAACCGGCGCACCGATGACTACGGCGGCTCGCTTGCCAATCGCCTGCGCTATCCGCTGGAGGTGTTTGCCGCGGTGCGTGCCGTGTGGCCGCAGGACAAGCCGATCTCGGTGCGGCTGTCCTGCCACGACTGGTTCCCCGGCGGCAACACCGCCGACGATGCGGTGGCGATGGCACAGGCCTTCAAGGACGCGGGCGCCGACCTGATCGACTGCTCCTCCGGCCAAGTGTGGCCCGACGACAAGCCGCAGTACGGCCGCATGTACCAGACGCCGTTCGCCGACCGCATCCGCAACGAGGTGGGCATCCCCACGGTGGCCGTGGGCGCGATCTTCGAAGCCGACCATGCCAACATGGTGATTGCGGCTGGTCGCGCCGACCTGTGCGCCGTCGCGCGGCCCCACCTGGCCGACCCGGCCTGGACGCTGCACGAAGCGGCCCGCATCGGCTACGACGGCCTGGCCTGGCCGCCGCAGTACCAGTCGGGCCGGCGCCAGTACGAGACCAACCTGCGCCGCCACTACCAGGCGCCTGGGGCATGACGAGCGAACCCTTGCGAGGCCGCCATGCGCTGGTGACCGGCGCCGGCAGCGGCATCGGTGCCGCCGTGGCCCTGGCGCTGGCCGAGGCCGGCGCGCACGTCACGCTGCTGGGCCGGCGCGAGGCCGCGTTGCAGGCCACGCGCGAACGCCTGCCGCAGCCGGAGCGCCATGCGGTGTGCGTGGCCGATGTGTCCGATGAGGCGCAGGTGCGCCAGTGCGTGGGCCAGGCGCAGCACACGCGCGGCCCCGTCACCCTGCTGGTGAACAACGCCGGCCAGGCGCGCAGCCAGCCCTTTCTCAAGAGCGACCCGGCGCACTGGCGTGAGATGCTCGACGTGAACCTGATGGGCACGGTGCACTGCAGCCACGCGGTGCTGCCGGGCATGCTGCAAGCCGGCGGCGGGCGCATCGTGAACGTGGCCAGCACGGCCGGCCTCACCGGCTATGCCTATGTGAGCGCCTATTGCGCGGCCAAACATGCGGTGGTGGGCTTCACGCGGGCGCTGGCGCTGGAGCTGGCGCGCAAGGGCGTGACGGTGAACGCGGTGTGCCCTGGCTACACCGACACGCCGCTGCTGGACGATGCAGTGCACAACATCGTGGCCAAGACCGGGCAGGGCGAAGTGTCGGCCCGTGCCGCCCTGGCCCAGCACAATCCGCAAGGCCGCCTGGTGCAGCCGGCGGAAGTGGCGCACAGCGTGCTGTGGCTGTGCCTCGACGAGAGCGCTTCCATCACCGGCCAGGCGATCGCCGTGGCCGGTGGCGAGATCATGTGACGGAGACCTCCATGCACGACGACAAACGCCCGCTGCGCGACTATGCGGCGCGCCACTTCGGCTGGCAGTGCAGCGACGATGGCCGGGTGGCCACCATCACGCTGAACCGGCCGGAGAAGAAGAACCCGCTCACCTTCGAGTCGTACGCCGAGCTGCGCGACCTGTTCCGCGCGCTCGTCTACGCCAGCGACGTGCGCTGCGTGGTCATCCAGGGCGCGGGCGGCAACTTCTGCTCCGGCGGCGACGTGTTCGAGATCATCGAGCCGCTCACCCGCATGGCCGCACCGCAGCTGCTGCAGTTCACGCGCATGACCGGCGACCTGGTGAAGGCGATCAAGCGGGCGCCGCAGCCGGTGGTGGCCGCCATCGACGGCATTTGTGCCGGTGCCGGCGCCATGGTGGCCCTGGCGGCCGATCTCCGGCTGGGCACGCCGCGTGCGAAGACGGCCTACCTCTTCACCCGCGTGGGCCTGGCCGGTGCCGACATGGGCGCCTGCGGCCTGCTGCCACGCGTGATCGGCCAGGGCCGGGCCACCGAGCTGCTGATGAGCGGGCGCAGCATGAGCGCGGAAGAGGGCGCCGCCTGGGGCTTCTTCAATGCCCTGCATGCGCCGGAGGCGCTGCTGCCGGCGGCGCAGGCGATGGCGCGGCAACTGGCCGACGGGCCGTGGTTCGCGCACACCATCACCAAGACCATGCTGAACCAGGAGTGGGCCATGGGCATCGAGGAGATGATCGAGAGCGAAGCGCAGGCGCAGGCGCTGTGCATGCTGACGCAGGACTTCAAGCGCGCCTTCGATGCGTTTGCCGCCAAGCAGGCGCCGCGCTTCGAGGGTCATTGAGCCGGAGCCCCGATGTCACGCCTGTCCCACCTGCAGCTGCCGTTCTTCGATGACGGCCACCGTGCGCTGGCCGCCGCGCTGGACGCCTGGGGCGCGCGCGAACTCCAGCATGTGAACCATGAGGAGACGGACGCAAGCTGCCGGCAGCTGGTGCGTGCGCTCGGGCAAGCCGGTTTCCTGCGTTACTGCGTGCCCAAGGCGCATGGCGGCGCGCTGGAGGCGGTGGATTCACGCTCGTTGGTGATCGCCCGCGAAACCCTGGCCCGCCACGACGGGCTGGCGGACTTTGCGTTTGCGATGCAGGGTTTGGGCAGCGGCGCCATCACGCTGGCCGGTTCGCCCGAACTGCAGGCGGAGGTGCTGCCGCGGGTGGCGGCGGGCGAGTGGATCGCTGCGTTTGCGCTGTCCGAACCGGAGGCCGGCTCGGACGTGGGCGCCATGGCCTGCGAGGCCGTGAACCAGGGCGACCACTACGTGCTCAACGGCGAGAAGACCTGGATCTCCAACGGCGGCATCGCGGACGTGTACTGCGTGTTCGCCCGCACCGGCGAGGCGCCCGGCACGCGCGGCATCTCGGCCTTCGTGCTGCATGCCGGCACGCCGGGCTTCGAGATCGCCGAGCGCATCGAAGTGATGGCGCCGCATCCGCTGGCGCGCCTGCGCTTCACCGACTGCCGCGTGCCCAAGGCGCAGCGCCTGGGCGCGGCCGGGGAGGGCTTCAAGCTCGCCATGCGCACGCTGGACATCTTCCGCGCCTCGGTGGCGGCGGCCGCGCTGGGCTTTGCGCGCCGCGCGCTCGACGAAGCGCTGGCGCATGCCAGCCAGCGCCGCATGTTCGGGCAGGCGCTGGCGGACTTCCAGCTCACCCAGGCGACCCTGGGTGACATGGCGAGCGACATCGATGCGGCGGCACTGCTCACCTATCGTGCGGCCTGGCAGCGCGACGTGCAAGGTGGCCGCACCACGCGCGAGGCGGCGATGGCCAAGATGGTGGCCACCGAGAACGCGCAACGCGTGATCGACCGCGCGCTGCAGCTGCACGGCGGCCGCGGCGTGCAGCGCGGCTCGGCAGTGGAGTCGCTCTACCGCGAGATCCGCGCGCTGCGCATCTACGAAGGCGCCACCGAGGTGCAGCGCCTGATCATCGGCCGCGATCTCGTCGCGCAGACGCCGGCCTGAGGGTTCGTGCGTCGGCGCGTGCGTGCGGCGCGCCGGCAAGGTGACTTCATCACCGCGAGTGCGGCGGTGTCAGGCCGGCGGATCTGCAGGCGGCAGTGACCGTTTCAGCTCGCCGAGCAGATCGAACAGCGCGGCCTGCTGTGCCGGCGCCAGCCCGCCGAGCAGGTCCACCACCCAGCCTTCATGGGCCCTGGCCATGGTTCGGAACTGGCGCTTGCCCTCGGCAGTGAGCCGCACGGTGTAGGCACGCCGGTCGCTCGGGTCGTCCCGGCGCTCCACCAGGCCTTCGGCGACGAGCTTGTCGGTCAGGCCGGTGATGTTGCCGCCGGTCACCATGAGCCGGCGCGACAGCTCGCGCATCTTCAGGCCGTCCGGATGGCGGTCCAGCTGGGCCATCAGGTCGAAGCGGGGCAGGGAACCGTCGAACTGGGTGCGCAACCGGGTGCGCAAGGGCGCTTCGATCAGGTTGGTGCAGGCCAACAGCCGCAACCACAGGCGCAAGGCCATGTGGTCGTCGGCGGTGGCCCGGGTTTCGGAGTCGACGCTGACCGGGTCGACAGCGGCAGGATCGGCGGGGGGCGGCATGCCTGCTAGCGTATAGCAGCCGCCCCGCCCGCGGGCGGTCAGGACAGCGGTTGCTGGTTGGCCTGGATGGCCCACAGGCGCGCGACGTCGGCGGCACCGTCCGTGCCTTGCACGCTCTTGAGCGTCTGGATGCCCTTGGCCTTCTTGCCCGCCTGGATCTGCGCCAGGCCGAGCCGCAGCTTGGCATCCTCCGGGCGCTTCAGGCTGCCCTTGGCGATGCCTTCTTCGATCAGCGCCAGGCCCTTGTCGGCCTGGCCCATGGTGACGTACTGGTAGCCCACCTTCACCAGGCCGTTGCCGTCCTTCGCGGCCTTCGCCTCGGCGGTTTCCTTCTCGATGTTGGCGGTGGCTTCGGCCTCCTGCTTGAGCGCCAGGTCGCGCAGGCGCTTCTGGCGTTCCGCTTCCGCCCCGGTGCCCAGCACGCCGGTGGAGAAGCCCTTTTCCACGATGCGCTTGCCTTCGGAGGCCAGGCCGGCTTGCAGGGCCAGCTGGGCGGCTTCCATGAAGTCGTTCGGCTTGGTCATGTTGCCGGTGGCGATCTGCAGGCGGTAGATGTCCAGCGCGAAACGATCGGAGAAGCCCGGCTTGCGCGGCAGGCGCGAGAGGATGTCGACCCAGTACTCCTTCTTGGGGTAGTAGGCGAGCAGCTTTTCTACCGTGCTGGCGAAGCCGGCGTTGTTGTTCAGGCGCTGGTAGGCGTTGGCCAGCAGCTGCAGGTCCTGGTCGCTGGGGCGGCGGCCGGCCTGCTCGTCGGCGGAGACGTCGGCCTGCATCTGCTTGGCCACCGAGGCGAAGTCACCCGACTGGAACGAGGCCTGGACGATCAGCTGGCGCATCGCCGGGCTGTTGCCGGCCTTCCGGGCCCACTGGATCGACTTGGCATAGTGCCCGGCGCGGTATTCGGCCCCGGCCAGCGCTTCGGCGATCTTGGCTTCCTCACCCGCGGGCAGCTTGCCCGACGCCAGCACCTGCTCGAACGCCCGCGCGGCGGTGTCGTAGTCCCCGGCGCCGAGTGCGGCCGAGCCGCGGGCCCGTTCGATGGTGAGCTGCTCGGCCGGCGTCTTGCCGGGCACCGCGTCGGCCTCACGCACCTTGGCCATCGCGTCCTTGAACTTGCCCGCACGCATCAGGTCTGCGGCGGCTTTCAGTGCCTTGGCAATGTCCGGCTTCACTGCCTGCGCCTGCGCTTGCGCGGCCGCGACGCCGACCGCGCCGTCGGGCGCGATGTTGAACAGCATTCCCGCGGCGAGCAGAGCGGCGGGGAGAAGGCGCAAGGACGTGTGGATCATGCGGGCCTCAAAAAAGGGAAAAGGGGCGTGCCACCGTCAAAACGGCGCAGGCCCCTTGGGGGATTACTGCAGGAACTGCTCGTTACCGACCAGGCCGATCTTGGTGACACCCAGGCGCTGGGCCGTGGCCATCACGTGGGCCACGTGCTTGTAGGTCACCAGCTTGTTGGGCCGCAGGTGCACCTCGGGCTGGTCGGCCTGGGCGGCCACGCCGGCCAGCTTGGCCTGCAGCTCGGCATCGGTGCCGACGATGGTGCCGTTCCAGCCGATGGTGCCGTCGAAGTCCACGTCGATGCGGATGATCTCCGGCGGCTTGGGCGGCGGTGCGCTCGGGCCGACCGGCATGTTCATCTTCACCGCATGGGTCTGGATCGGGATGGTGATGATCAGCATGATCAGCAGCACCAGCATCACGTCGATCAGCGGCGTGGTGTTGATGTCCACCATCACCTCGCCGTCGCCCGCGGAACCTACGCTCATTGCCATGTCAGTACTCCTTACTGCGCTACGTTCGGCGGCGGTTCGGTGATGAAACCGACCTTGAGGATGCCGGCGCGCTGGCAGGCCACCACCAGGCGGCCCACGCTTTCGTAGCGCACTTCCTGGTCGCCGCGGATGTGCACTTCCGGCTGCGGCTCCTTGACCGATTCCTTCTTCAGCCGCTCCACCAGCTCGTCGATGGTGGGGATGAGCTTGACGCCCCAGTAGATGTCCCCGTCCTTGCTGACGGCCAGGAGGATGTTCTCCGGCTTGGTCTGCGTGGGCAGGTTGCGCTCCTTGGGCAGCTCCAGCGCGATCGACTGCGTGACCACGGGAATCGTGATCAGGAAGATGATCAGCAGCACCAGCATCACGTCCACCAGCGGCGTGGTGTTGATGGTGGAGTTGACCTCTTCTTCGTCGCTATCGGGGCTTCCGACGTTCATTGCCATGACGGCTCTCCAACTTCAGTGCGGGTTCCGGCCGGCTGCCTTGCTGCGTTGAGGCGGCTGGCTGCACCCACCCGATGGGCAGCGCAGCGGCGCAAGGCAGGCCGGTGCCCTTGAATCAGCGAACGACCTTGGCCGAACCGGCCAGCAGCACGTTGTGCAGGTCGCCGGCGAAGGCGCGCACACGCTCCAGCGCGCCCTTGTTGCGGCGAACCAGCCAGTTGTAGCCCATCACCGCAGGCACCGCGACGGCCAGGCCGAAGGCGGTCATGATCAGTGCTTCACCCACCGGGCCGGCCACCTTGTCGATGGAGGCCTGGCCGGCGATGCCGATGGCGGTCAGCGCGTGGTAGATGCCCCAGACGGTGCCGAACAGGCCCACGAACGGTGCGGTGGAGCCCACGGTGGCCAGGAAGGCCAGGCCGTCGGACAGGCGGCTCTGGATG